>JAJRQF010000114.1 GCA_024280375.1 Alphaproteobacteria bacterium
AAAGACGTTGCGTCTACTGTTCCTACCAAGAAAGCTGACAAGCCGGTATTGCTGATGAAGGAAGATGTACCGGTAGTGACTAAAGAGCAGGCCAAAGTTACCACCTCGGTCGTTGCTAAAGCTGAAACTCCAACAAAAGCCTCGACAGAGGCACCGGCTCCGAGCGAAACCGCCAAAGTAGCAAACGACGTCGCTGCAAAACCGGTTGAGGTTGCAAAGATCGCTGAACCTGTTGCTGTTGCTCCCAAAATTACTGAGCCTGCAAAAGATGTGGAAGCCTCAAGCAGTGTTACTCAGCCGGTTCAATCTGATGTGCCGCAGGTCAAAATTGTAAAATCGACTGAAAAAAAAACGTTTCAAACAGAATGGGCTGATGCCCGGCGCGCCTATTGGGCGGGCGATGCGGGTGCAGAAAAGGCCTATCTGGATTTGATTTCGCAATACCCCGACAAGGCGGATATAAGAGGCGAGCTTGGCAATATTTACATCAAGGCCGGGGATAGTGAAAAAGCTGCGACACAGTTCCTCGATGCGGGTTTGATCTGGGTGAAGTCTGGTGACAAAGACAAGGTAGCCAAGATAATTTCTATGCTGGAAAATATATCTCACGATAAAGCGATGGCCCTGAAAGGTGCGCTGGCAAATGCCGGATAAAAATTGAGCAGTTGAATTTTAATGATCTTTACGGTGTAGTGCTCAATGTATCCGGATTTTTATAAGGCCAATTCCCTTGCCTCAAAGAGCAGATTGCATAGCGCGTGCAGAAACATATTTCGATAATGGCTCATTCGTAAAAGACCTTGCCCGCTTGGTGGCAATTGAAACCGAGAGCCAGAACCCTGATCAGCATGGTGAGCTTTATACCTATCTTACCAACGAGATGGCACCTTTGTTGGCGGATATGGGGTTTGTCACTGAAATATTTGATAATAGTGACGATATGGGCGGCCCAATACTCGTGGGCGAACGCATTGAAAATCCTGACTATTTTACCATTCTTACCTATGGCCATGGCGATGTTATTCGGGCCCAAACCGACCAGTGGCGTGAGGGTTTGCACCCGTTCAAACTGGTGGTGGAGGGTGAAAAGATCTATGGGCGCGGCACGGCCGACAATAAAAGCCAGCATCTGATCAACCTGTCTGCCCTGTCGTTTGTGTTGCGGGAACGGGGTTCGCTGGGCTTCAACGTAAAAATCATCATTGAAACATCAGAAGAAACCGGTTCAGCCGGATTGGCTGAGTTTTTTACTGAACACAAAGAGCGTTTGGCAGCGGATGTGTTGATCGCCTCGGATGGACCGCGATTGCAACCCGATGTTCCAACCGTATTTATGGGTACGCGTGGCGGGCTTAATTTCGATCTGAACGTAAATTTACGAGAAGGTGCCAATCATTCGGGCAATTGGGGTGGATTGCTGGCTGACCCGGCGATAATTCTTGCCCATGCTATTGCGACAATTACCGATCAGCGCGGCCAAATCAATATTCCCGAATGGCGGCCGACCAGCCTTACGCCGGAAATTCGAAAGGCCCTGCATGGCCTGCCAGTTGGCGGCGGCGGGCCGGAAATAAGCAAGGACTGGGGGGAGGAGGGCCTCGACCCGGCAGAGCGCGCATTTGGCTGGAATTCATTCGCCGTACTTGCGATGAAAAGCGGGGTTCCCGAAGCGCCGGTCAATGCAATTTCTGGAAATGCTTCTGCGACCTGCCAGCTGCGCTATGTGGTTGGCACCGATATTGACGATATAATTCCGGCCCTGCGGCGTCATTTAGACGAAAATGGTTTTTCGCAGGTGGAGATAACTCCATCAGAGAAAGGGTTTTTCAAGGCAACCCGATTGGACCCGAACCATCCGTGGGTGGATTTTGTTGTGAAATCAGTAGAACAAACCAGTGGTAAGCCCCCGCATATATTACCTAATTTAGCGGGCTCATTGCCGAATGATACGTTTACCGACATACTTGGTTTGCCGACAATCTGGGTGCCGCATTCCTATGGCGGTTGTTCGCAACATGCGCCAAATGAGCATATTCTGGGCTCTATTTCGCGCGATGCATTGCGTAATATGACCGGATTGTTTTGGGATATTACTGAGCGTGGAAATCAAGTTGGGTGAGGGCGTTTGAATTTTTTTGCCCTATATTTATGCCGCTGACAGCACTTAGCTCTTTTTGAGTTACAAAAACGTCTGATCATGAGTCGGAAGATGGCTTTTTCGGGTGTGTGGGCGTTTTATGACCTGGCGGCCTATTTCTCCGACCTTTGCTGGCATTGATCGTAATATTTCATTTCAAAACTCGACCATGGTCCAATTTTATTACGCCCATTGCGGCCAAAATTGATTGACCAATCGTCCATTATAATTTCCCCAACCATGCATCATCTTGGGTTCATAGCTTTTTGGCGGTTTTTAATAAAATTGGTGTTTCAGTCCAATTGGTTGAGAAGCGGCGGCCTTGCTGATCACAGCACCGAGTTTCTGGAAAGCACAACAAAGGAGGACTAAAATATGAACAAACTCATTAAATCTCTGCCGTTGATTGCGGTGTTCTTTGCAACAAGTGCATTGGCGGAAGGCGATCTTAGCCGTGCTGACCCGAAGGAAATTATAATTGAGATGGGCACTGAACAAGGCGTGATGTATTTCAAGCCAGAGCATATCGAATTGCAAACCGGGACAGCCTACAAGATTGTCTTGCGAAATATGGATGATGAAAAGCACGAATTTGCCGGACCAGAGCTGGTTGGCAAGGTATATTCCAGAAAGGTTGAGGTCACTTCGCTTGACGGGAAAATGATTGCTGAAGTCAAAGGCACCGTGTCTGAAATTGAAGTTGGCCCTATGCGTCAGGTGGAATGGTATATTGTGCCGATACAAACCGGCAATAATATTCCGATTATCTGCGATATTGATGATCATAACGATCGCGGTATGAACGGGACAATTACGATCAAATAGGTGCATTTTATCAACATCTTATCATGCGCAAAAATTGGGATGATCAACGCTCCCTATTGAAAAACTCTCAATTTGCGCATGCCGCCCACTGGAGATTGTGGGCAATTCTGGCCGGGCTTTAAATTAGCCCGGCTTTTTTTCGGTTTTCTTCATCCTTCAGGGAAAAATCTGTACCGCAAAATTCGCTGGCGGCCTCGGTGCAAAGCCAGGCGATGGCGCGGGCCGACCATTCGGCTGATATGTGAGCCGACGGGTCGAGTTGGCTGACTGGATTAATGCCGGATGCTTTGATCTTTATCTGCATGTCGGTGGCAACCGTTCCAGGCGAAAGGCCGATGACACGAATACCGTTCTCGCGACATTCCTTGTCGGTGCAACGGGTAAGTGACAAGACGGCTGCCTTGGTGGCGCAATAATGGCTCCAGCCCTCAAGCGCGCCGTTTGCTGCACCGGAACTAAGATTGATAATCACGCCGGAACCCTGGGATTCCATCGCTGGGATTGCAGCGCGAAGCCCGTAATAGACGCCCTTGACGTTTATATCGACAACCTGGCTCCATTTTTGCGGATCGGAATCGGCAATTCTGGCAATCGGGTCGATGACACCGGCATTGTTGATGAGAATATCAATATGGCCAAATTCTTCGATGCACTTTGAAATCGCCGCGGCAACCTCATCATAATTGCTGACATCGCATTGGACTGCGATGGCTTTGCCGCCAGCCTGATTGATTTCTTCAGCAATTGCATTGGTATCAACAAGTGTGCGTGCCGCAAGGATTACGCTGACACCGCAATTTGCCAATTCACGCGCGGTGGCAGCGCCTATGCCGCGGCTTGCGCCGGTGATTACTGCGGTTTTTCCATTGAGTTCTTGCATGGGGGCGTCCTTTTAATTTGATCAAGGGGGAGGTGGCTTGGAAGGCAGCAGGAAGCAATAGTTGAAAATGGAAGCTTTTAAAAGAGGGCGCATAAAAATATCCGCCCGATCATTGCTGACCGGGCGGATGAATTCAGTTAAAAATTAGTATTAAAAATTAGCCTTTTGGCTGTGCAGCAGGAGCAACTGGTGCAACTGGACGGTTAGCATATGGAGCGTTGTTGTTGCCCCAGCCGTTGCCGTTTCCAGCAGCATTACCGTTACCGGTGAAACCCATGGTGAACGAACCGTTCGCACGACCATTGCTGTTTGTGTTGTAGCTGTTGTTGTAACCGTTGTTTGCAACACCGTATGGTGCATAAACTGGCTTGGCAGCAGCAACCTGTGGAGCATTAGCAGCAGGGGCTGCATTTGCAGTTGGTGCAACAGCTGGTTTCGCAGTAGGTGCAGTAGGAGCAACTGGTGCTACAGGGCGGTAAGCATAAGGAGCGTTTCCGTTGTTGCCCCAGCCGTTGCCGTTTCCAGCAGCATTGCCGTTACCGGAGAAGCCAAAAGTGAACGAACCGTTTGCACGACCATTGCTGTTTCCATTGTAGTTGTTGCTATTGTTGTAGCCGTTATTGTTCCAGCCGTTGCCGTTGCCAGCCATGTTGCTGTTTCCGGAGAAGCCAAATGTGAACGAACCGTTGCCAGAACCGTTGCCTGTTGCAGAACCGTTATTGTAGTTTGCATATGGCTGATAGCCTTGTGGCACATAAGTTGGCGCGGCTGGTGCTGCTGCAACTGCAGGAGCGTTTGCGGCTGGTGCTTTAGCAACTGGTGCTGCTGGAGCAGTTGGTGCTTTAGCCATAGGAGCAGCAGTTGGAGCTACTGGACCAGTTGGGCGGTAACCGTTGTTATAACCATTGTAGCCGTTGCCATTTCCTGCAGCGTTGCCGTTGCCGGAGAAGTTAAAGCCAAAAGAGCCGTTGCCGTTTCCGTTGTTGTTCCAACCGTTGTTAGAACCATTATTGTTCCAACCGTTGTTACCCCAACCGTTGCCAGCGCCGTTGCCCTTGGCAGCGAAGTTAAAGCCAAAGTTGCCGTTTGCAGCGCCGTTGCCAGCACTATTGTAGTTATTGTTGTTGTTGTAACCGTTGTTGTTCCAACCCCAGAATGCACTGGCTGAACCAGCTGTCAAAGTGGCGATGCTCAACCCGATTACACTTGCAGCTACTGCTGATTTTACAAAATTTCTCATCTCAATTATCCTTCCTAGATTAACTTAAAGTCCCATCAACTTTTGCATCTCGGGTTACCCCTTTGCGAATGCTGAGGCTATATAATCGCAATAATCTGTATATGTCAACATTCTAATATACAAATATATGATATTTTTCATAAATCGTTAATATTATTGACTCTTTTATTTTTGATTTGTGTAAAACTTGCTAAATCCGACGATAAATCACCGGTTCCAAACAATAAATTAACTCAATTGCCAACCTTAATCAGAGTTGGAGCATTGAATTTAAGAATGGTGGTTTTTGAAAAGCTGGGCGCCAATGCGCAGTTTTGCATTGTCATGCATCGGATTCAATAAATTTCAAATTTTGATCCATCGACCAACCGTTCATATCTGAAGGGATGCGGGTCGACGCAAGGCGGTGCTCCGGTTATTAAGTCGGCAGCAAGTTTGCCCGCACCTGGGCCAATGCCAAATCCGTGGCCGGAAAATCCAGTTGCGAGATAAAAGCCCGGGATGGCGGCTACTGCCGATATTACCGGAACCGCATCTGGCGTGACATCGATAATACCTGCCCAACGTTCTTCTATATGTATATCGTTGAACACAGGAAATCGTTTGGCCAATGAGTTATATGCCCGTTCAAGCAGACGGTGAGATGGTTTTGGGTCAAGAATACGGGTTATTTCAAATGGCGAGGTTTCATCCATATTCCAAAAACGGGCAAGTCTGGCTTCATCGACGAACCGGCCACCAACACGAAAATTCAGGTTTTTGAACTCTTCTCTCAGGGCGGGCAAAAATGCGCCGGCTAATCTGAAACTGTCAGGCACAATGTCGGCAATGCTTATTATACCGTGGGCAATTGTATAGCCGCCATCAAGGCGTTTGCGGATGGCAAATTCCTCTCCGGCCATTGTATGGGGCAGGTGAGCGTCTAGCGGGGCACTGCGCATTGCTGAATTGACAACGGTGAGTTGAGGCAACTCGATACCTGCATTTGTGCAAAAGCGTCTCGACCATGCTCCGCCCGCCACAACAACTGTATCGCAGTTGATTATGCCATTTTCGGTAATTACCGCAGATATTCTGCCGGCGGATCGTTCAATGCCGCGTACTGCGCAATTGGTGAATAGGCGTGCACCTTTTGAGCGCGCCGCATTGGCTATCGCAGCCGTGGCAATTTGTGGTTCAGCGCGGCCATCGTCTTTGGTGAACAAGGCACCCGACCAGGGTAAAGAGGAACCAGGAGTTAACCTGTCGGTTTCATCGCTGGATAATATTGTTGATGAAAGGCCCTGCGGGATCGCGTGATTTTTAAGCCAATGCTCTCTATTGGCCAATTCTGCTTGCGTTTGGCAAAGATAAAGGATGCCGCACCGGCGAAACCCGGTTTCGCAATTGGTCCGTTCATTCATTTGGCCCCAAAGATCGAGCGAAATTTTGGCCAGAGGAATTTCGCGGGGGTCGCGTCCCATTTGGCGGCACCAGCCCCAATTGCGGCTGGACTGTTCACCGGCGATGATGCCTTTTTCGCACAAAACCACCTTGATACCGCGTTCAGCCAGTTCGAGGGCCGTTGAGGCTCCTATTATTCCTCCGCCGATTATAACGACATCTGCTTTGTCTGGTAGGGTTTGGTCTGATTTGACGGGGTGTGGTGTCATGGCGACTTTCACCAAAACATAATGAGCAATAATGGGTCAACACCAATAACGGGTTCATGAAGGTGGAGCAGGGCTAAATATAATAAAGCACCGGAAATCAGTTCGGTTGTAAATGCCCAACCCATTACCCTTTTGAACCGCAGGGTGAATTGGCCGCTCGTTCTGGCCATGGCTGAATTGAACTCTTCGGTCGGTAATGTTCGCTCTGCCCGGCGCTGCATAATTTTCATGCCCGCAAGACTAAAGATTGCAAAACCACCAAACATAATGACCCCCACCAGATCGCCATTGGCAATGGTATGGCTTGTAGCCCATAGGAACAAAGCCCAAAGCAGAGGGTGGCGAATGAGGTTTGTGATGTCTTGTGCTTTAATGATCGGGTTTTGAACAAAGGACAAAGATAAGGGATTGGGATGCAGAATTGCGCTTGCAAACAGCAGGCAGGCAGGCAGCATTAATATGACAGGTATCAGCGATGTTGCACCATTGGGGTCCCAAAGTGGAATATAGGGCGCATTGAGTGCGCTCCAGATCAGCCATACTAGCAGGATTGTCGATAGGATTGAATATCCAATGATATAGGCTTTTTTGCCAAACCGGTTGATCAGGGCTAATCGCAACCCGGTTGGCCCGGGCAGGGAATGGGCCAAAACAAAAATCGACAGACTTGCAAGGAACGCCGTCATTTTCAGACCCTTTGCCCTGTTACAATTGGCCAATAGCGCAATACAAACAACCCAAAAGCCGCTGCCCAGCCGGCGGCCGATAGTTGCAGCACGGTCAAATAAAACTCGGTTGAAATGAATATGCCTGATATTCTCGCAATGACCGCAATCTGTATCAGGACAAAACAGGCTGTCTCAATTACACCTGCCTTGATTTCGCGGCCCGTGTGACCAAGGGCGCTTCTGGTCATCATGGCAAGCATCATGCCGCCCATTGCGCCAATGCCCAGTAGATGGGTGGAAATGATTGCGTCAATTTCCGGGTTGAACAGATTAACAGCCCTGAATGCCACGCTGGCGATGAGCCAGAAATATGACAGAGGCATAATCCATAACATCGGGTTTGCCAGGGTCTTGTGCGGGTTCCATTTAATCAGGCGGATCAAATGCAAAAGAGTTAACCCTATCAGGAATGCCATGTAGGTGTTTGAAATTGCGCCATTATCAAACAGATCTGGAATTGTGGAGCGCAGGGTTTCAACCAGAAACAAGATGATCATTCCTGCTATCACTGATGTTTCAACCCATTTGATTCCGCCGGCATTTGCGCCGGGTACTGAATTGTTGATGAACATTGGCACAACCCGGCCGGCAACAATGGTGATCAAAAGGGCGAAAAGGTTCAATCCGGTAATCAATGTTGGTTCCGGGCCGAAGTCGATGATGCCCCAGGCTTTTGCGTGGAAGTAGAGATTGATCAGGAACAGCACGCCAATAATCGCGACAATCAGATAGTTTCGCCGATTTCGGCTTTTATAGATGGGAATGCCGATCCCCAGGCCCATCAACGGTAAATATGCGAGATCAACAACGGTTGCGGCAGCCGATGGACCAATCACCAGCAATATGCGGGCAAGCAACCAGATTGCAGCCAGAGCGGCCAGCTGCTGGCCTGTGGGTGTTGGGTGACCGGTCCAGTTTTTTACCGCGGTAAACAGGAAACCGGTCATGATGGCCGTTGCAAAACCAAATATCACCTCATGGGCATGCCAATAGCTACCTGAAAACGGACCGCTGATCGAAATGTTTCCGGTTAAATGCAGCAGCCAGAGCGGGATAAGGATCGCACCAAACAGCGCCCCACCCAGATAGAATGGTCGAAACCCCAATGACCAAAATGGTTTTGCAAACATGTTATTCCTTGTGATGGCGAGATCGGGTAAAATTTAGAGAGCAGGTATTATGTTACATAGTCCGAGAATGGCGAATTAAAGATTGTAAGTGAAGCTCTATATCGAATGGGTCTTTATTGCCTATTGATTGATGTCAATTAATTCCGATATTAGCGTATCAAACCAAAATCAGGAATTCATAGGATGAAGCCCCAATGACCCGACACTTCATTCGTGCCCTTTGGGTTTTTGGCGGCATTATCTTTCTTTTGCTGGGTGCTATTGGCATTATTTTGCCCTTGCTGCCAACAACGCCATTTTTATTGCTGGCGGCGTTTTGCTTTGCCCGCGGTTCAGAGAAAATGAACAATTGGTTGTTGAACCACCGGATTTTTGGCCCTCCAATCAGGAACTGGCGAGATCATGGCGCGGTTTCGGCTAAAGCAAAAAAACTGGCGCTAATGGTGATGGCGCCGATGGCTCCGGCTGCGTATTTGTTGGGTGCGCCCTTCTGGGCGATTGGCATTCAAAGCAGCATATTAATTGCGGTTGCAATGTTTATATGGACCCGCCCATTGCCGCCTAAATGAAGGTATGAGGTTGAAAACCGAATAATATTTGGTTTGCGAACTTGACATTGCCCATGCCATTCCGCTTATTTAAGGGAATTGCATTACTAACATAACTCGATGGTCGGGTTTGGTGCAATTGCCACGCGCCTGGCAGACATCAGGAGCCGCGGGGATTGATGGTTTGAGATAACCTAAGGTCTTTCGCATGAATTTGCTTGTTGTTTACGCGCATCCTGTTCCCACCAGTTTTAATGCGGCTATTTTTGAAACCGTAAAAAGTTCGCTGACTAAAGCGGGACATTCTTTGCGAGTGGTTGATTTATATGCAGAAAATTTTCAACCAATTTTAACCCGTGAAGAACGCGAAGCCTATCTGGACAATACCGAACTGTTGACCGAGCGGGTTCGCGATCACGTTGATAATCTACATTGGGCGGACGGTTTGGTTTTTGTGTTTCCAACCTGGTATTACGGCCCGCCGGCAATGTTAAAAGGCTGGTTTGAGCGGGTTTGGCTGCCCGGGGTTACTTTCGAGGTTGCGACCAAAAAAGGCTCAAAGACCACCTCAAAAATTTCCCATATCAAACGTCTGGTGGTGGTCACCACATCTGGTTCGCCCGCTTGGTGGCTGGCGCTGATTGGCAATCCTGGCAAACGGCTGTTTCTGCGCGGATTGCGCATATTGTTCAATCGCCGCTGCAAATCCACCTGGCTGCAATTACACGAAATGAATGTGGTTTGTCAGGAAGAGCGGGAGAAATTTCTGAAGAAAGTCGAGACCAAGATGGCAAAGATATGAGGGAAGTATATTCAATCTGTTTTGGCAGCAATGGCTTCGATCTCAACGGTGAATTCTTCACGGGTAAATCCGGTTACAATCATCAAGGTCGAAGCCGGTGGCGGGGTCTTAAAACGTGCATCACGGGCCGCCATATAGGGCGCCATGTGCTCACGCGCCGTGACATAGGCATTGATGCGCACAATGTCGCTCATTTCCATATTGCTGGCCCGCAGGATTTTTTCAATATTATCAAAACAAAGGTTGGCCTGATCAAGTGTATTGTCTGGAATAATATCGTTGAGCGATACGGCCAATTGACCAGAGCAAAAAAGCAGACGCGCATTGGCAGGAATTTCAACGCCGTGAGAATAGTTGGCAAAGGGCGCGCGAATTGTGTCGGGAGTTTTGTGCTGCAACATGGTTTGTCTCATATGCTTGATGAATCGTTGCGACAGGTTAAGGTGAGATCAAACCAATTGGCAACTAGAGTTAAAAATAGTGTCATATTGTTTTTAAGAAACCGAGAAAATAATCGGGAACTGCAAGAGTGGTAGGGAAGATTGGCGAGATGGCAGGTCAAAACTTTCGTTTCCCTACGTCCTCAATAATAACTGGGAGTAAATTTATGAAACTGAAAACCTTAGGAGTGGCATTAGCCGGTGTACTTGCGGCATCTATTTCCGCACAGGCGCTAGAGAAAGTTAAATTTGGAACCAACTGGGTTGCGCAACCCGAGCATGGTGGGTTTTATCAGGCGGTTGCCGATGGCACATACGAAAAATGCGGTCTGGATGTGGAGATCGTTCCAGGCGGCCCAAATGTGAATAATCGTGCTTTGTTGCTCGCCGGCAAGCTTGACTTTCTGATGGATGGTAACCTTTTGCAGCCGTTTAACTCGATCAAAGAGGGGATACCCGTCAAGGTTCTGGCCTCAATGTTTCAAAAAGAGCCGCAGGTTTTCATGACCCATCCGGGCCAGGGGCTTGATACATGGGAAAGCCTTAAAACCGTCAAAAATCTTATGGTTGGTAATGGCGGCTATCATTCATTCTTTTTGTGGATGAAGAGCATTGGCTTTAAAGATGAGCAGCGTAAGCCATATACCTACAATTCTGCACCCTTTTTGGCTGACAAAAAGTCAGCACAGCAGGGTTATGTGACCTCTGAACCATTTGCAATCATGAAAGAAGGCGGGTTCGAACCCAATGTTTTCCTGCTGGCAGATTATGGTTTTGAAACCTATTCAACCCTGATTGACGCAATGGAAGATACGGTCAAAAACAAGCCTGAAGCGGTTAAATGCTTCGTTGAAGGCTCGATTCTTGGCTGGACCAACTATATGTATGGCGATCGTTCGGCGGCTAACGCGCTGATCCAGAAAGATAATCCGGATATGAGTGACGAGCAGATCAAATTTTCTGTGGCGCAGCTTAAAAAGTTCGGCATTGTGGATTCAGGCGACAGCGAAACCATGGGTATTGGCGCAATGAATGCTGAGCGCATCAAGCGGTTTTATGACGACATGGTGAAAGCCGGCGTTGTGGAAGCAGGTATTGATGTGACCAAGGTTTATGACCTTAGCTATATCAACAAAGGTCTTGGCATCGACATCAAGAAAAAATTGATGGCCCAATAGGCAGTCACAAAAACAAACCCGCAAAAAGCGGGTAAAAGTGCGGGCGCTAATTGTGGTGCCCGCCCTTCAAAATATATCAGGTTGGGAATATTATGGAAGATGCACCTTTGCTGTCTATACAGCAGATTGGCAAGACTTTCTCGAATGGCACAGTTGCATTGCGCGGCATGACAATGGACATCAAGCAAGGCTCTTTTGTCAGCCTTCTGGGTCCATCTGGATGCGGAAAATCAACCGTATTAAAGATAATTGCGGGGCTGGGAAATCTTACGACCGGGCGGGTAGACTGGCCCACCTCCACCGTCGACAGGCTTGGCCGGCCTGACTGCGAAATCTCGTTTGTTTTTCAGGAACCAACCCTCATGCAGTGGGCAACAGTTTTTGAAAACGTATGGTTGCCATTGCGGTTGAAGGGCATTTCTCGCGAAGATGCGAAAGAGCGGGTTGAAGAAGCGCTGGACATGGTGGGATTGCATGATTTTGCGGCCTCATATCCGCGAGAGCTTTCCGGCGGTATGAAAATGCGGGTTTCCATTGCGCGTGCGTTGATTACCCGACCAAAACTTTTACTGATGGATGAGCCATTTGCGGCACTGGATGAAATTACCCGGTTTAAATTGAATAATGATCTTCTGGATTTGTGGGAGAAATTTAACTGGACGGTGATTTTTGTCACCCATTCGGTGTTTGAAAGTGCCTATCTGTCCAGCCGTATTGTGGTTATGGCCGCAAGGCCTGGAAGGGTGGTTGAAGATATTGATGTGGCGGCGCCCTATCCGCGTGATGACGCGTTTCGAACATCAACCGCCTATAATGGCTATTGCCGCGAAGCTTCCAGTGCGCTTCATTCGGCGATGGATACGGGAGATCATCTGTAATGGCTGAAGCAGCAATCGAAGAAGTTGAAATTGACGAGGTGGAAATGCGCAAGGCGCAGGCCTTGAAACGCGAGAAGATCGGCCGATGGCTTTTGCCTTTGATTGTTATTGTGTTGACAATTTTCGCCTGGGACAGATTTTGCGTTTGGAATGAAATTCCCCACTATATCATCCCTCGCCCCGGGCAGGTGCTTGAAGCCTTGATAAACGACCGGGTTATCCTGATTGGCTCGCTTGGCACCACACTGGTAATCACCTTTTCAGCGCTGGCAATTGCAATTGTTGGCGGGGTTGGGCTGGCGGTGTTGTTTGCCCAATCCAAGTGGATTGAAATGACGTTTTTTCCCTATGCGGTGGTTTTGCAGGTCACGCCAATTATCGCCATTGCGCCCCTGATCTTTATTTATGTGGATTCAAAATTTGCCGGCTTGCTCATTTGCGCCTGGATCGTCGCCTTTTTTCCCATTCTTTCCAATACCACATTGGGGTTGAACTCGGCCGATCATAATCTGCGCGATATGATGAAACTTTATGGGGCATCGCGCTGGCAGACACTGCGATATTTACGGCTTCCTGCAGCACTTCCCTACTTTCTTGGAGGTCTGAAAATTGCCGGTGGTCTTTCGCTCATTGGTGCGATTGTGGCTGAGTTTGTTGCCGGTTCAAGCGGTTTTGGTTCTGGCCTTGCCTTCAGAATTCTTGAGGCAAGCTACCGGCTGAAAATGCCGCGTATGTTTGCGGCAATCCTGCTGATTTCGATCGCCGGGGTTTTGATTTTCATGTTCATGTCATTCCTCTCCTGGTTTTTTCTGCATAAGTGGCATGAAAGTGCCATTAAGCGCGAAATCTAGCGGGCCTTTCGCGGTGATATTGGCAAAGGAAAAATCGTGCCTGAGCGTGTAATCATAGGGCGGAAAGACGATCTGGTGGCGGGTACATTGCACATTGCCCGGTCGGAGGCTTTTGGCGGGATTGAGCAGCTTTATTTGCTCGATGGTGATTGTGTTTCCGGAACCGTATCGAGCATAATCGCATTAACCGATGATGATCTGCCGCCATCTGGTTCGAGCAAACAGGATGTTCATTTGCGGGTGTTTCATTTCAATGATCTGCACAATCATCTGAGCGACCTTTCTGGCAAAACAAAGGGAACGCACCGGTTTTCGCAAATGGTGAAACGGGTTTCGGATGCGCGAAAAGCGGCAAGCGAGAATGAGGCGGTGTTGTTTCTTTCCATCGGTGATGATCATACGGGTACGGGCTTTGATGAGCTGCTTGGCTGGAATGAGGCGCAGTTTATTGCATCCCCCGCGTACCGGGTCTATTCCGCCGCCGGGGTTGATTGTTCAGTGCTTGGCAATCACGAGTTTGATCGGGGATCTTTGTTACTGGCCAAGGGGATACGGCAAGATTCTCAGTTTCCGATTCTAAGTGCCAATGTGCATTCTTCCAGCCATCTGGAGCCGGGGCGGGACTATTTTCCGGCCGCTATCGCGGTTGTTAAAGGCCTGCGCATTGGCATGATTGGCCTTACCACAAAGGTGGAAACCAAGGTCGGACAACCGGGCGACCCCGGCCTTGCTGTTGCCAGCCCGGTGGATGTGCTTAACAATCTTATGCCGGCACTCGCCCCGTTGGTCGATGTGGTATTTATTCTTTCCCATTGTGGCTATGGCGACGGGGAACATAAAAGCGGCAAGGCCTCTGCGGTGCGTGATATTGGCGAGGCCGATTTTGCCCTCGCCAAGGCGGCACGTGAAATCAGCAAAAAGCCCACATTTATTCTGGGTGCTCATACCCACACAGTCATTAATGAAAACTCGCTTGATGAGATCAACATTATTGCTGGTGTGCCGGTGTTGCAGGCAGGCGGCAAGGGGCGGTTTATTGGCGAGATCAATCTTGCATTTGATGCACAGCGAGACTGCAAAATTGGCACGGTCTGCCTGCATCCGATTGTGGAAAAAGGCGCTTCCAATGGGCAAAGCGATGATGATTTTGATGCAGTCTTTGAAAAGGCTCACGTCACGCCTTTAATCAGCCGGATTGAGGACAGTCTAACCCGCGAAATCGCAACGGTTTCGACCAATGCGCTTTCTTATGGGGCCGCTGAACTTGATCGTTATTCAGGTGAATCCGCGCTGTTGAATTTCATGTGCGATGCGATTTACGCTCGTATGGTTGAGGCGCAATATGGGGTGGATTTTTGCCTGCTAAACGGTGCAACAGCGCTTGCGGGCATAGAACAGGGTAGCCTCACACAAGGTGAATGGTTCGATGTCATGCCCTATGCGGATCAGATCTATCTCGTCACCATGAGCGGAGCGGAGCTTGGGGCGATTTTGCAAAACAATGCAAAGCGAATTTTGCGACCGGAAGAAATTGCCGATACGGATTATGCGGGTTTTTTGCCGCGCGGATTTACCCACACATCACGGCATATTCGTTATTCTATTGATCTGGGTAATTCTGCGGCAGCCGCAAGAGCCGTCTCAATTGAGATAAACGGGCAGTCGATTGCCTCACTTCAATCTGCCAAATTCAAGGTCGCCATGCCAACCTATCTGGCGCTTGGGGCCTTTGGCGAGCGTTGGAATGGTGAAACTATAAGCGGTGGCGTGCCGGGAAATCTGGCCGGATTTGATATGCGTCAATTGCCTGCGACCAATACCGGGCAAATATACCGAAATCAGATTTCAGCATTTATCCTGGCAGCCAAGCATCTGGAAGACCGCGATTATGTCGATGGTCGATTGAAACTGATAAAAGCTAAAAGCGAGGCTGCGTGATCATGGGCACTTTTGAGACAGACAGGTTCTATTGGGCCAATCATACAAGCCAGCAATTGGCTGAACTGGCGAAACAAGACCCGGTTGCCGTGCTGCCTATCGGGGCGATTGAGCAACATGGGCCTCATTTACCGCTTTCTGTTGATACCGACATTAATCGCGGGTTGGTTGCCAAAACTGCTGAATTGCTGGTTGGCGCTTCAGTACCGGTGTTGTTTTTGCCGACCATGCCAATTGGCAAAAGCACCGAGCATCTGGATTTTCCGGGATCGCTTTCATTTTCGACCCAAACACTGATTGCCATGTGGATGGAGATTGGCGAATGCGTTGCGACTGCCGGTATTCGTCGGCTGGTATTTTTCAACAGCCACGGCGGGCAGGTGGCGCCGATGGATATTGTGGCGCGGGATTTGCGGGTGAAGCATGATCTTTTGACATTTTCCTGCAACTGGTTTGGCCTTGGCCTGCCGGAAGGGCTGATTTCGGAACATGAAAACAAGCACGGCATTCACGCCGGAGAGCTGGAAACATCAATGATGCTGCATTTGCACGAAAGCAAATGCGATATGAGCAAGGCGCAGAATTTCAAATCGCATATTGAAGCGCTTAATGCAGATACAAAGCATCTGGGCTTGGGGCCGGGTGGAAAGCTGGGCTGGAAAGTCGGCGATCTAAACCCTAATGGGGCCTGCGGTGATGCGACAAAGGCGACGCGCGAAACCGGCAAGGCGGCAATTGATTTTGTTGCCGAGCGGTTTGTTGAAATGCTGCATGAGGTTCATGCCTATGATCTAGATCGACGGGTGTAGCAATTGCGCGATCATTGGCTTCCATCTCCCGGTAACAATCAGCATTATGTGCTTGGTAATGTGCGCATTCCGCCTGCGCTATCGTCACTTGAACCGGGCAGTAATGGTTGGTGCGAGGCCGATATTCTGATTGAAAATGGTGAAATTGCGAGTGTTGCACCGGTTGGGAATATGCCCGCTACCACTGTTGAATATATCGATGCGGATAAGGGTATTCTCTATTCCGGGCTTGTCGATTGTCACACTCATCTGGACAAGGCCCATGTGACGGCATTCACCGATTTTCCCCCTTGCAATTTGCTTGATGCGATTGCCGCAATGGCGGAAAACAAGAAAAGCTGGACAGCGGAAAGCCTGTCTGCGCGGGTTGAGTTTTCGCTAAAATCTGCCTTTGCCAGTGGCGTGCGGGCGATGCGCAGCCATGTGGACTTTAATCCCGATACCTCTGATTTTATCTGGGGGGTGATGAGCGAATTTATCCAGTCTTATACGGGCAGGGTCGATCTGCAATTATCACCGCTTGCCAATATCGTTCATTTTGATGAGGCGGAATTTTGCAAACGCATTTATGAAGTGGCGGCAAAACAGGGTGTTTTGGGTCTGTTTATCTACGATCAAAGCGATTTGCAAAACCGCTTAACGCCGATTTTCGAACATGCCAACGCGCAAGGCTGGGATATTGATTTGCATGTGGATGAGGGGCTGGATGCTTCGCTCGATGGGCTGAATGCGGTAGCAAAGGTTACACTTGCGACCAAATTTACCGACAAGGTTTTGTGCGGTCATTGTGTAGCGCTTAATTCCTATGATGAGGAACGGCGCAAACGGGTTATCGACCGTTCGCTTGAGGCTGGCTTGCATTTCGTATCGCTGCCGGTGACCAATCTTTATCTGCAGGGGCGGGAAAGCAACGGTCTGCCGCAGCTGCGCGGCATGACCCCGGTTGGCCATTTAAGCGATAAGGGAGCGGTCGTCTCGTTTGGAGCAGATAATGTTCGCGACGGGTTTTGCGCCTTTGGTGAATTTGATCCGATGGCGGTTTTAAATCTCGGGGCGCAGATTGGCCATCTGGACGAGCCGGGGCGGGACTGGGCGGCACTTGTGACCAAAAATCCGGCCCATTCGATGGGGCTTAAATGGCAGGGTGAGATTACAAAAGATGCGCCGGCTGATCTGGTGTTGTTTTCTGCCCGCTCAAGCGGCGAATTGAGCGCGCGTGGCGAAACTCCGCGGGTTGTCATCAGAAACGGTTGCTGGCTGGATGAAAAGCTGCCGGATTATCGTGAATTGAATGGGTGAGGAGCATTAAAAATGGCTGTAAAGGAAATTAACTGGGATGGGTTTCAGGGCGATATTGAAGGGATCAAAATCATCGACAACCCGCAGCGGGTTAAGCTGAAATCCCGCGATTATTTTTGGTACAGCCCGATTCTCAACGAGATATTGAAAAAATCTCATGCCCATATGGTGGTGGTGCCTGCTAGCGAGGCAGAAGTTATCAAGGTCGCTGCTGCATGCGCCAAATGGAAAGTGCCGATGACCCTGCGCGGTGGTGGCACTGGCAATTACGGGCAGGCGGTGCCCCTGGTTGGCGGTATCGTGCTGGACATCACCAAGGTCAACCAGATTAAAGAAATTGGCGATGGCTTTGTGCGGGTTGAGGCAGGCATGCTGATTGAAGATCTTGATATTGCGGTCCATAAACAAGGGCAGGAGCTATTGATGTGGCCCTCGACCCGTTCGCAGGCAACGATTGGCGGCTTTATTGCCGGTGGTTCCGGCGGCATTGGATCTGTGCGCCACGGGGTGTTGCGCGATGATGGCAATGTTCGTTCGCTGCGCATTGTTACACTTGAGGAAGAGCCCAAAATCATCACGCTTGAAGGCGTTGATATTCAAAAGGCTCACCATGCCTATGGCACAAATGGGATTATTACCGAGCTTGAGCTGGCCTTGCAGCCAGCCGTAGACTGGCATCATGGCATTATATTATTCGATGATTATGGAGAAGGGGTGCGCTTTGGCGAAACGCTTTGTCGCGAAGATTATGATATTTATCTGATCTCGGTGGTTGATAAGAGGTTTTCACCCTTCTATCGCGATTTGAAGGATTATTTTCCGCCCGATAAGCATGCGGTTTTCGTCATGGTTGGGCCAAAGACGATTGAGCCACTCAAAAAAGATGCCAAAGCCCATGGCGGTGAGGTCGCCTTAATGATCAATGAGGCAGATCTGAAATCTGCTGGTATCACGCCTGCTTATGAATGTTCATGGAACCATACCACGCTGATGGCGCTGCAATCGGATCGTTCGTGGACCTATTTGCAGATTGCCTATCCGCAGCCCTATCAGGCTTCAATTGATGAACAAATCATGGCGGAATTTGGCGACGAGCTTTATCTGCACCATGAATTTGCCCGCGAGCGTGGGGACTATCAATTGTTTGCCCTGCCGCTGGTGAAATTCACCACTAAGGAACGGTTATATGAAATCTCTGGTCGGTTTGAGGAACTTGGTTGCGGGGTGTTCGATGCCCATGTTTACACCATTGCCGAGGGCGGAATGAAGGTGATTGATCCGGTGCAAATGGCCTTTAAGGCCGAGGCCGATCCACATAATTTGATGAACCCCGGCAAGACCAGCCAGCAGGAAGCTGAGCAGGTTTTGGCTGAATATGGTGTTTGATGGGAACGTGAAAATACGCCGGATGCGACCCCACCCGAAATATGCTGGCGCAATTTCGACCTCCCCTCAAAGGGGAGGTTAGACTGCTTCACATTTACATGGAAGCGTATCAGGCCGCGAAGAGTGGCCCGGCTCTAATGGCTCAAGTTTTGCGCTTCGCGTTGCTCAACGTGCAACTTGAGCTATGTCGCGACCGCGCAGGCTTGCGTAAGCCCAAATGGCCGTGAGCGAAAACAAACTTGAGCGATTCCATCTAAAGATAAATCGCTCCAAGACTATCGAAAGATGAAATAAACTAAGCTACCCGGTCGCCTTTTTTAACCTTAACCGTGCGGTTGTCGACTGCCGGTAACATATGGGCAGGATCACGGGTGACCACAACATCGACCACGGATGGGCGGGTTTTTTCTGCCATCGCTTCCTTTAGGGCCGCTGCTATATCGTTCGGGTCTTCCACCCGAATGCCGTGACAGCCAAAGCTCTCAGCAATTTTTGCATAGTTCATTTCGACCAGATCGCTGGATTGATAATTGCCTGCCCCATACATCAAATGTTGCAGGGCTTTCACATAGCCGGATGCCGCATTGTTGACGATGACAATAGTTAGGCCCAGCCCCATGCGTTTGGCTGTTTCCAATTCTCCCACCACCATGTTGAAGCCGCCATCGCCGGTAACGCCAATGACCGGGCGATCACCGCCGGCAATTTGTGCGCCCATGGAGCCGGGCAGGCCATAGCCGATTGAGGCAAAGCCACGGTCGGGCACAAAGCCGCGACCGGCGCGTTTTGTGTCAAATATCAACCCGCCCCAATGGGCCGCAAAGCCGCCATCGGCAATCAGCAAGCCGTCTTCGGGCAGGGTGTTGCTGATTTCATGCATCAGCCGCGCCATATTGATGGGGCTTTCATTTGAATTCAGTCTTGCATCAACCGATTTGCGCCATTTTTCCATTTTGGCCGGGATTTCAGCAAGGTATTCCGCGCGCATGGATTTGATCGCGTCTGCATTCGGGGCCATCGCCTCTTTCAGATCAGCGATGGTTGCACGGGCATCGCCCCATAGTTTCAGCACAGCCGGGGTGGTGCGTTCAAATTCTTCGGCGACAATATCGACGTGGATAATAGTTTTGCCTTTTGGCGGAACCGTATAGCGTTTGGTAGCGATCTCGCCCAGTTTGCAACCAATCACCAGCAGGCAATCGGATTGCTCGATCAAGTCGTTGGCAATGCGGTCATAGCGGCCAAACAATCCGGCATTAAGCGGGTGACTGCAGGCAATCGCGCCCTTGCCGGTCATGGTGTGGGCAACAGGAATGGAGCAGGTTTCGGCAAAATCCTGCAAAACTTCTGCCGCATCGGATAAATGAATACCGCCACCGGCCAAAATCAGCGGGTTTGCGGCTTTTGAAAGCATCTCAACCGCACTCGCCAAAGTTTCCGCATCCGGGCGGCAGCGAATGGCGGGTGAAATAGATGCATCTGGTGTATCGGCGAAATCTTCCGGGTCAAAATCATAGGTGTCGTGGCTGATGTCTTCTGGAATATCCACAATCACCGGGCCGGGACGGCCACTTGTTGCAACGGCAAACGCGCGGCGGATGATTTCCGGTATCCGGGCAATCGATTCAACGCGGAGCAATTCCTTGCAGGCAGGGCGCAGCATTTCAACCTGCCGGGTTTCCTGGGTCATGTTTTTCCACGAGTGATCGCGGTGACTATCGGCGACAATTGCAACAATCGGAGTGCCCGCATTCAAAGCTTCCACAAGGCCGGTGAGCAGGTTGGTTGCGCCCGGTCCAAGGGTCGCATCAACCACACCAACGCGACCGGAAACCTTGGCATATGCATCGGCTGCAAACATGCCGCAACGCTCGTCATTGATCAGGTTGTGGTTCATGTTGAGCCGTCTGACCGCATCGTAAAACGGCAGCAGCTGAAATCCGCCCATGCCAAACATCGGGCCAACACCGCAGGCGCGAAGAGTTCGGGCGATGGCTTCACCACCGGTCATTGTGGTGTTTTTGTTGTCAGTCATTTTGTGTAACCCTCTGTTCGTCATCTCATCACAGGACGGGATGACGGTATGAATTATTAGCCCATTGCCCGAACGGCTGCGGCGATATTATTGGCGGTCACGCGCACCTGATCTTCAAGCGGTGGTGAATATGATACCGGTGAACGCGGTGCGCCGAGGCGTTTGATCGGCCCTTTCAGGGATGAAAACATTTCTTCGGCGACGCTTGCGACAATTTCCGCGCCAAAACCGGAAACACTTACCGCCTCGTGGGCGACCAGCAGGCGTCCGGTTTTTTCAACCGAGGCAAATACGGCCTCCTTGTCCCAGGGCCAAAGGGTGCGAAGGTCGATCACTTCGACTGACGTTCCTTCACTTGCCAGAGTATCGGCTGCTTCCACGGCCACATGAACTGTTGCTGACCATGAAACAATGGTGATGTCGCTGCCTTCGCGTGCAATGCGCGCCTTGCCAAGCGGAATGGTGAAATCTTCCTCGTCGCTGACATTGCCCGTAAGTCCCCAAAGGTTTTTATGTTCCATGAAAACAACCGGGTCATCATTACGAATGGAAGTTTTGAACAGGCCATAGGTGTCTTCCGGCGTGGAAGGGGCAACCACCACAAGGCCCGGAATATGGGTGTACCAGGATTCCAGCGATTGCGAATGCTGGGCGGCGGATGAACGCCACATGCCGATCGGTTCGCGCACCACAAGCGGCACTTTTTTCTGCCCGCCAAACATAAATCTTGCTTTGGCTGCCTGATTGACCAGCTCGTCAATGGCGCAAAGGGCAAAGTCTGAAAACCGCATTTCAACCACCGGTCTGGTGCCCATCATTGCAGCGCCCACGGCCCCGCCCATAATGGCGGCTTCAGAAATTGGTGCATCAGAAATACGCTCTCGCCCAAACTCGTCTGCAAGGCCGATATATTGGCCAAAAACTCCGCCACGGCCAAGGTCTTCGCCAATCGCCCAGACCATTTCGTCGCGGCGCATTTCTTCGGCCAGCGCCCGCTTACCGGCTTCTAAATAGGTCATCTGGCTCATTGGTTTGCCCCCGTTGTGTCGAGGTCGCTATCCTGAACATCGCTAAAGGCTTCGCCAATATCCGGCCAGGGGGCATTCTTGGCCACCTCATAAGCCTGGCGGATTTCCTCCAGACATTTATTGGCTTCATATTCGGGTACATCGTCTTCGATGCCGGTTTGTAAAATTGAATCAAGACAACGCTTTATCGGATCACCCTGCCATTTGGCATCAACCTCGGCGCTATCACGGTAGGCGGCCGGATCAGCCGCCGTATGGCCGGTTAAACGATAGGTTTTTGCCACCAGAAAACGCGGGCCGCCGCCAGCGCGAATGCCGTCGATTAATTCGCGCGCAACATCGTCAACCACTGCCACATCATTGCCGTCAATTTCGGTAGCAGGGATGCCAAGGCTTTCGGCCCGCGCTGCGGGGCCAGCACCCGATGTCATGGTTTTTGTGCGGGTGGTTGCGGCAAAGCCATTGTCTTCGCAGACAAACAAAATCGGCAAATCAAAAACGCCAGCCCAGTTTAGCCCTTCCAAAAACGGCCCGCGATTAATCGCGCCATCGCCAAAAATACAGCAAACAATCTGATTGCTTTTCTTCAGCTTGATTGCGTGCGCTGCACCGGCGGCAATGGTGATATTGGCACCGACAACGCCGTTTGAACCCAACATGCCAACGCGGAAATCGGCAATATGCATCGAACCGCCTTTGCCCTTGCAAATACCGCCTTGTTTGCCGAACAATTCGCACATCATCTCAACTGGCACGGCCCCTTTGACCATAGTGTGGCCGTGGCCGCGATGGGTGGAAAGCAATACATCATCGGTTTCAAGATTACCGCAAACGCCAACGGCTATGGCTTCCTGCCCGATTGACGGGTGGATTGCGCCCTTTACCAAACCTTCTTTTGAGGCGGCAATGGCGGTTTCCTCAAAGGCGCGAATGCGGCGCATTTGGGCATATTGTTGAATGAGCCTGTCGGTATCGACATTGCTTCTTGTGGTGTTTATTCGCATGAATTATTCGCTATTATAGGGATAAAAATCCGGTTTATGTTTTTATTTGCGTTTGAACAAGGTGCACCAATAGTATTGGGGGTTCAAGAGCTCAGGAATTGAATTTCCTGCTAAATCCATTTGTTTTGAGAATGACGGGAAAATTGCAAGTGCCTGATGTTGAAAATGAAATTGCAATCATTAATAGCGCAACCAAACTTGACGACACCTGCCGTGGCAAAGTGCTTGTCTGTGGTTCGCATGGAGGGGAATATCCCGCATGGCTGGTGGCCCGCGCAGGGTGCCGGGCGGTGATTTTGAATGATGCGGGCATTGGCAAGGATGAGGCGGGTATTGCATCGCTCGCCTATCTTGAAAAATGTGGCATGGCGGCTTGCTCAATTGATACGATGTCGGCCCGTATTGGTGATGCCAATGATATGTTTGCGCGCGGTATTATTTCTCGCGCTAATTCGCCAGCTGCTGCGCTCGGAGTAACAAGCGGACAAGCCTGCCGTGAGGCTGCGCATCTGCTTATAAAGGCCAAAGAAATGCAGATTGATCCGGGTAGCTATGAGGAAGCACGAATATTGCTCGCGGGCGAAAAGGGCGAGGTGGATGTGATGCTGATTGATTCAGCCTCGCTGGTAAAACCAGAGGATAAAGGGCGCATTATCATCACCGGTTCGCATGGTGGCTTGGTTGGCGGTATGCCTGCAATGGCCCTGCAGGTGGATGGGTTAGCCGGAATTTTTCATGATGCGGGCGGTGGCGCGGATGGGGCCGGGCTAACCCGACTTGCAGCACTGGACCAACGCAATATTGCCGCTGCAACGGTTGCTGCTGAAAGCGCACGCATTGGCGATGCCCGCTCGATTTATGATGATGGAATAATCTCCCATGTAAATGAAACCGCATCGCAGGCTGGCGGCCGGGCCGGGCAAAGCGTCGGTGAATTTGTTAAACGACTTCGAGAAAACTCAGCCTGATTGGTTTTGACGTTCGCGGTGTAACAGATAAAGCCCGGACGCGCATATGACCAAAGCACCAACAAGCGTATAAATATCCGGGACATCGCTAAACAGGATGTAGCCCAGAATAATCATCCAGATAATCTCGATATACATATAGGGCGCAAGTGTTGATGCGGGGGCATATTTGTGGGCTGCTGTATGAAACCAATGGCCAAGCGCCCCGATAATGCCCGCAACTAAAATGGCGATGATTGCGTCATTGGATGGCATTGCCGCATGGGGAAGTGCGAAGGGTATCATAATAATGGATACAAACAGGGCTGGGAAATAGACCATAGAAGTGGTGGTCTCGGTTGGCGCCAACATGCGGGTGGTCAAGGTGTAGGCTGAATAGCAAAGCATGGTGATAAACGAATATATTACCTCGATTGGCAGATCGGTAATACCGGGCCGGAATATGATCAACACTCCGCAAAATCCAACAATAATTGCCCCCCATCTATGCAGCCCGACCTTTTCTTTCAGCAGTACAACGCCCAAAATGGTGACGACAAATGGCGCGCAAAAAAGGATGGAGACGGTTTGAGTAAGCTGCAATTCGCGCAGGGCAAAGAAATTGAAAATGGTTGCGCCGACAAGAAACAGCGAACGTAAAATCTGCATTGCCGGTCGTTTAAAGGTGACAATTGCTTTCCACTGTGAGGGGCGGGTTAGAACCAGAATAAGGGCCGCCTGAACCAGAAATCTCAACCACACCAGAAATAGTGGCGCAACGGTCATGGCCGCATATTTGGCCGCCGCATCGAGCACCGCAAAAGCCATAAATGTGCCGGTAATCAGGGCGATCCCGCGCAATTCCTGACTTTGTTGTTTTGGGTGTCGGCTGACGGGGGCGGAGTTCAATAGGTTGCCTTGCCAAAGGTAACAACAGTGTTCATTGCCGAAAGGTCATTGTGGTTCATATTTTGCCTGAATTTGCATAAAAATTTGTGGTAAAATGGTTGATCTTCATCCTATGCTGCTTTGTAAAATGCGCAACTAATTTCAATGCTGCAAATGGCATGGTGAATATGGAGATTTGGTATGGGACGATTAAGCGGCAAAACCGCATTTGTAACAGCTGCCGGGCAGGGAATTGGCCGCGCCACTACTCTTGCTATGGCAAATGAGGGGGCAAAAATTATTGCCACAGATCTGAATGAAGAGCTTTTGGCCGATCTTCCCGACCTATCTGAAAATATCGAGATTGCACAATTGGATGCGCGCAATCCGAATGCTATTTCAGCCCTGGCTGAAAAGCTTGGAGCTGTGGATATTTTGTTCAATTGCGCCGGCTTTGTTCATCATGGAACGATATTGGATGCGAGCAATGATGAATGGGACATGGGCTTTGATTTGAATGTTAAATCGATGTTCCATACCATCCGGGCTTTTTTGCCGGGTATGCTGGAAAAGGGTGCAGGGTCGATTGTCAATATGTCGTCGGCTGCATCCAGCATCAAGGGCGTTCAAAACCGGTTTATCTATGCAACTACAAAGGCGGCCGTTATCGGGCTGACAAAAGCGGTCGCGGCAGATTACATCACTACCGGTGTGCGCTGTAACGCGATTTGCCCGGGCACCATTCAATCGCCCTCGCTGGAAGATCGTATCAAGGCGCAGGGTGATTATGATACGGCCCGTGCGGCCTTTATTGCACGCCAGCCAATGGGCCGACTTGGTACAGCGGAAGAAATTGCCGCATTGGCGATTTATCTGGCAAGCGATGAATCCGCTTTCACCAGCGGGCAAACTCATATTATCGACGGTGGCTGGTCACTGTAATTGTTCTAATAAGTTGAATCATTTAAAGAGGATAAGATCATGAAATTGTTGCGTTTTGGCGATACGGGCAGCGAGAAGCCCGGCCTTTTGGACGGTGATGGAAATATCCGTGACCTTTCAGCCCATATTGATGACCTTGCGGGTGAAAACATCTCACCAGATGCGTTGGCTAAGCTTGGCGCAATTGATGTGAAATCACTGCCGTTAGTTGAAGGCTCGCCGCGTTTAGGGCCCTGTGTCGCCGGCACCGGAAAGTTAATGTGTATTGGATTGAACTATTCTGATCATGCGGCGGAAACCGGTATGGAGGTTCCGCCGGAGCCAATTTTGTTCATGAAGGCAAGCTCAGCCATTGTTGGGCCGAATGATATTGTTGAAATCCCGCGCGGTTCAGTTGCGACCGATTGGGAAGTTGAACTTGGGGTTATCATCGGTAAAACGGCCAAATATGTCAGCGAAGAAGATGCGCTTGATTATGTGGCTGGATATTGTGTTTGCAATGATCTCTCAGAGCGTGATTTTCAAGCCAAGCGTTCAGGCCAATGGACCAAGGGCAAATCCTGCGATACGTTTGGCCCGACCGGCCCCTATCTGGTGACAAAAGATGAAGTGCCGGAACCGAACAATCTTGCCATGTGGTGCGATGTGAACGGCCATCGCTATCAGGATGGTTCCACCAAAACCATGGTCTATCAAGTAGCCTTTCTGGTCTCGTACCTCAGCCAATTGATGTCACTGCATCCAGGCGACATAATTTCTACCGGTACACCGCCGGGCGTTGGTATGGGGCAAAAACCGCCGGTATATCTGAAACCCGGTGATGTGATGGAATTGGGCATTGAAGGCCTTGGCTCCCAGCGGCAAGACGTCGTGCAGGGGTGAGCTTTTGATTGGCTAACCAAAGATTGAAGTGACAATTGGCCGGAATGGGATATGACTTCATTGGTCAATTGTCGGATGCAAAAATGCTTTTTCTCCTGTTAGCCTCAGCTCTGGTCAGCCCTCAAACCGCAACGGGAGAAGCGCTGTTTTACAGGCAGTGGCAATTGCCAATTGCCGGACAAGTTAAGCTGGGCCCGCTTTACAACGCCGGTTCCTGTGCTGCCTGCCATATAAATAATGGGCGTGGGCAGCCTCCTATTGACGGGCAAAGCGATCCTTCCTTCGTGCTGCGGTTTTCTATTGCACCGCAAAATGAAGCGCAAAGAATGGGGCTGGCGCTTGAGGAATATGCTTCCGTCGCAGACCCTCGCTATGGCCGTCAATTGCAGGACAAGGCCATTGATGGTGTGGGTGAGGGGCGGTTGCTGGTCGAATATCGTGACAAGCCCTATAAGCTGGATGATGGTGAGGTGGTTATCCTGCACCGGCCGGTTTATTCGCTCGATAATTTGAAAAAAGGCCCGTTGCATAATAACGTGCAGATCTCGGCGCGTATTGCCCAGCCGTTGCATGGTATTGGCTTGCTGGCGGCCATCAGAGATGAGGATATTTTATCCGCTGAAGACCCAAGAGACAAAAATAAAGACGGTGTTTCTGGCCGGGCAAATCTGGTGCGTGATGTGGTAAGCGGAAAAACCGTACTCGGGCGATTTGGCTGGAAAGCGACCCAACCTAACTTGCGGCAGCAGGTTGCGGCCGCCTTCGCGCAAGATATCGGTATAAGTTCCAGTCTGTTGCCGCAGACCGGGCAGGGCTGCAATGACGATAGTGCTGATTGTTTAGCGACCAATTCCAAACCGGCAAATGCGGAAAAAATTGAAATTTCTGATGATGAATTGCGGTTGACCACCCAATTTGTCAGCCGTTTTCGTGCCTACCAAAGCGGGGCCGGAATGAAGTTTGGAACCGAGCGCATTGGTGAAAAATTATTCTCGGAAACCGGCTGCATTTCCTGCCATCGTGAATCATACAAGATCACAATTAAAGATGCAGACGGCAAGGCCAAGGCGGGAACCATCTACCCATATTCTGACTTTCTCTTGCACGATATGGGGGCGGGGCTTGCCGACCATCGCCCGGTTGCACAGGCCAGCGGGTGGGAATGGCGCACTCAACCGCTTTGGGGCATTGGTAATGCCGAAGAGATCAACGGTAATAAATTCTTTTTACACGATGGACGCGCCCGCACCATTACTGAAGCTATTTTATGGCATGGGGGTGAGGCGAGGCGCGCACGGGCAAAGTTTTCTGCCTTGAGCAAAATGCAGCGGTTGGCGCTGGTTGAATTTGTTCGCGGGCTATGAAAGCGCGGTCCGTCACATTGCTGCTGATTGCTGAAGTGTCGGCCTTAAGCCTTTGGTTTATTTCTGCCGCAGTATTGCCCGAAATGGTGCGGGAAGTTGAATTTTCCGCATTTCGTCAAGCGGCCCTATCAAGCGGTGTTCAAGCAGGCTTTGTCATTGGTGCATTGCTGTCGGCGATATTCGGGTTGGCCGATCGCTATGATCCGCGCAAGGTATTTGCCGTTTCTGCCATTGCTGCGGGGGTCATTAATTTTGTATTGGTGGTTGTTACGCCCGGTAGCACCATTGCCATTATTGCACGGGTGCTCACCGGTGCATTGCTTGCAGGTGTCTACCCAACCGGCATGAAGATTGCCATTGGCTGGGGCAAAAAGGATCGCGGCTTTCTGGTGGGCGCACTGGTTGGGGCGCTGACGCTTGGCTCTGCTTCTCCCCATCTCATTGTTTTGCTTGGTGGCGCGGATTGGCGCTTAACCGTCACCTTTGCGTCATTGGCATCAATCGCCGCTGGATTGGTTTGCCTGCTGGTTAAACTCGGCCCGCATCATATGAGTGCCGCTAAGTTTAATCCTCGGGTGATTTTATCCGCGTGGACCAACAAAAGGGTCCGGCTGGCCTATGCCGGATATTTTGGCCACATGTGGGAACTTTATGCCATGTGGGCGTGGATTGCGGTTGCAACATCCGTCTCCTATTCAGCCACATTGCCGCTGGCGGATGCTGAATGGCTATCGCGCGTCACGGCATTCGTGGCGATTGGTTCTGGTGCTTTTGCCTGCCTGTTTGCAGGAAAGCTCGCCGATAATATAGGCAAGGCGGAAGTCACTATCATTGCCATGGTGTTGAGTGGCACGGCTGCCCTTGCAACCGCGCTTTCATTTGGTGGTGCACCGTGGATAACATTTGTGATTGTGGTGATCTGGGGCATTACCATCATTCCGGATTCTGCGCAGTTTTCAGCGATTGTGGCGGATGCTTCTTCACCAGATCAGGCAGGTAGTCTGATGACGTTTCAAATCGCGCTTGGTTTTGCCTTGACCTTTGTTACCGTGCAGATGGTTCCAATTCTGGCCAATTTATTTGGTTGGCCTGCAATATTGGCTGTAATGGCACTTGGACCCGCATTTGGTATTGTCGCGATGGCTCGATTACGAGCTATGGGGTGAATTTCAGCTCAATTCTTTCAGTACACGAAAGCCGATATTATCGACCGGTGCGCCGGTGCCGCAGCCGCCGGTATAAACCTCATCAAAGAAGTAGGGGACATGGGCGCGTTCTTCACCTTGCACAATGCGGTTGGGGCAGAGCTTGGGGTCGCGCAATTGTTCAATTGTCCATTCTTTGCGATTGGCATCGTCAGAAGGGAAGCGGCAGGTCATCGTCCATTCCCAAACCGGGCCGGTTAAATCGGTAATGCCCCAGTCATTTTTGTCAATTGAGCCGACTTTTCGGGTTTTGCGAAACAGGCTCAGGGGCGTTGTTTTCAACATTTGTCGGTCGGCGATTAATTTCTCAATTGTATCAACTGTGTAGTCTTTGCCTGAATTGGCGAAATAGCCCCATTCTTCTTCCGTGGGCAGGCGGTAGGTTTCGCCGGTTTGATTTGAAAGCCAATTGGTGAAATCCATTGCATCTGCCCAGGAAACGCGGGTGACAGGATGATTGCCTTTTTGGTATTTTCTGCGTTTGGCCGGGTGCGTACAGCCGCCGTCCTTAAAGCAGGTATTCCATTGATCGACGGTAATTTCATATCGACCTATTTGAAAGGGCCGGTTTATTTTGACAGGCTTGGTGTAATAAACCCGTTCCAGCACATTGGGCACCAATATGGTGAGGCTGTAATCGCCCGGCCTTACGGTCACCATTTCCAGACCGGGCAATTGGTAGGGTGGCGACCAGATTTTGGATATTTTCGTCCAGTAAAATGCCGCAAATGCAATGAGTGCAAATGCGGCAAGTGTGAGTACAGAATTGCGGTTCATGGCGCTATTTCTGCTTTTCGATCTATTTGAGTGTTTTGATATAGGCAAGGATATCGGCTGCATCCTTGGTTGATTTCAAACCAGGGAACCTTGCCGTTGTGCCTTTAACAAATTGCTCGGGATTGGAGGCAAATGCCGCGAGGTTCTTATCATTCCAGACGAGACCTGAATTTTTCAACGCGTCAGAATATTTATAGCCTTCAACAGATGCGGCTTTCTTGCCATAAATGCCAAACAGGTTTGGCCCATATACAACCTTGCCGCCCTTATCAAATGAATGGCAAACCGTGCAGGTTTTCTTGGCTACCCGTTTGCCTGCTTCAACATTACCCATAATATCGTCGTGATCTTCACCACTGCGAAGGGTTTTGAAATAGGCCAGCAGGTCAGCGCGTTTTGCCGCTTTCTTGATGCCGGGGAAGCTCATTTTGGTTCCCTTGACCACCTTTCTTGGCTTGGTGATATATTCAAGGAATGTATGCTCATCCCAGGTTAGGCCAGAATTGGCCATCGCTTTTGAATATTTATAGGTCGGGTTGGTGGCAGATTTTTTGTTTAGAATTCCAAACAGATTTGGCCCTAGACGGTTTTTGCCACCTTCTTTCAAAGTGTGACAGGCGACGCATTTTTTCGCGACTTTCTTGCCTTTGGCAACATCACCTTCCGCGAAAGCGGTCGATGCGGTCAATAACAAAGTACCGGCAGCAATAATCGAGAATAGTTTAGAGTTTTTCATTACAATCTCCCAATTGTATAACTAGTGCCCTTGCGGTACTGGCGCTATTATTTGCCAGTACCGGGAAGGCATTTTAGTTAGGCTTCGATTGCGGTCGGTTTTTTGACCTGTTTCATCAATTCATTATTCCACTTGCCATCGACCTCGAAGATTGCAGTTGCACCCTTCAGTACAGCCTCAATAAGGTTGTGATTCACATAGGCGTAAACGCCCGGCTGACGGAACGTGTAAATTGCAGCACCTGCTGCTCCACCGCAAATTGGCCATGTTTCCATACCTGTTTGTGGGTCGTCACCAAATGAACCACTTGCCCAAACATAGTCGCCGTGACCACCGATAAGGTGAGGGCGGGTGTCATAGTTGGCCTGCGAGTGAATGATCAAAACAGCGTCACCGACAGTGGCTTTGAGTGAATTTTCACCGGTCAATGCGCCCACAGCGCCGTTGAATACGATATGGCTTGGTATCAGGGTCGCCATCGTTTCCATATAATCGGCGTAATCTTCACCGGCGGTATCGTATTTGATGTATTCGTCATCCTCATCTTTTTTCAGGTAATAGTCCTGTTCACCAATGAAGTAGGCCTTGTCATATTTAAGCGAGTTGCCATCCTTGTCCTGCAGGCCCGCGCGCGGCAGCACCATGATGGCGCCATTCATGCCGTGGGTGACATGGTAAGGGATCATCGCGCCGCCCGGGGCACAGTGATAAACGAACACACCGGGTTTTGTCGCACGGAAACGCAACATGCATTCTTCGCCGGGGGAAACATGGGTTAATCCGCCACCGCCAAGTGCGCCGGTTGAGGCGTGGAAGTCGATATTGTGTTCCATGGCGTTGGTATCAGGATTGACCAGAGTTAATTCAATATAGTCATCTTGATGAACAACAATCATTGGTCCGGGTACAGAACCATTGAAGGTCAAGGCCCAGATTTCAGCGCCATCATCATCGAGGACCATTTTCTTTTCTTCGATCACAAAGCGAACTTCAACAACCTTTGGGCCGCCTTTTGCCACCTGATCATGTTTTGGCAAGAATGGTGGGGCAACCATTTCCTGTTTTACGCGTGGCAGAGCGGCAATTTCTGCTTCGCTCAATGCTTTCTTTGCGCCGTGACTTGCGGCTTTTGCTTTGCTCAGGGCTGCATCGGCCACCATAATTCCGGCACCCACTGCTGCGGTGCTAGCGATGAAAGTTCTGCGGGATACGGCTGGTTTTTCTCCAGTTGTTTTGTTCATTTTATTAGTCCTTCGAAAAATTGACCGGAACTTTATATCTATCCAAGGCCAATTATATTCTGGCGATTCTTTGCCAAGGTCAGGAAACCATCTCCTGACATCCAGTTTTGTATCAGTGTGAAATGTTCGAAGTTTTGATCTGGGTCAAGAAATTCAAAATGATTTTGGGAGGTTTGCTCTTTGTTTGTTTTTGCTGATTATCGGGAACGGGCAATTTGCGGGATTAACCAGTTCTGGTAGAAATGCTTGTTGGCAGGAGTGGGACGGCATAAATTGCCCAGATGTTAAAATCCCAGCCAGCAAGATTACATTCGAAAGATTTGCTCCGAAAACTTGTCGCCTTTTCGCGCCGGCCGATCGTCATGCTGATCGCCAGTTTTGGTGCTGTTTTTGCCCTTTATAATCTGGAAAATTATTGGGCCGCATTGCCGTTTGCCGTTTTGATTGTCGCCCTGATTTCGGCACTGTTGTTTGCCCTGTCAAAACGCCCGGCATTTTCACTCTATACAGCATTTATGCTGGTTGGACTTGTTACGGTTATTTCGCTGATTAAATTCAAGATGAAGGGCTTTTCGCTGCATTTTTATGACCTTGTGTTTGTCGGTAGTGACCCGCAGGCGGCGGAATTTTTGCTTGGCACCTATGCTCGCCTGGTTGTACCGGCGCTGGTATTTGCCGCTGTTATTGTTGTCGCTTCGATTGTGCTTTTTATTTACGACCGGAAAATCGAGATTAAAACACGTCGATTGATGGCCGGTATTTTGCTTCCGGCATTGCTGTTGCCTGTCACTTACCCAAGTGAAGCGCGTGAAGGGCGCTATGTTTACTATCTGCAGGGCCGGCATGTATCGGCGTTTTTTGTCTCGCTGCTCGACTTGCAATATATGTTCAGCGACGGAGAAATGGAACGCCGTCTTGCTGCTGTAAAGCCGCAAAAGCTATTCTCAAAAGCTGTAACCTGCGGGGCCAATGCGCCCGATATATTCGTTGTATTAAGTGAAACCCAGGCTGACCCGGCCAAGTTTCCGCAATTGAAAAACGGTAAAGAACTCAATCAACGTATGGCAAAGGCCAATGGCCCGTTGCAGCCGCTTATTGTCGAAACTTTCGGCGGCGGCACATGGATTTCCAATCTTTCGTTCCTGACCGGGTTGCCGGCTACCGAATTTGGCTGGCGCAGCCCATATTTGACAATTGAGCTTGAGGGCAAAGTGCGTGGGGCATTGCCCGAACTGTTGTCCGATTGCGGCTATCGTACCGTTGCAATCATGCCGTTTGAGCAGAATTTTGTGAATGAGGGGCCATTTTTAACCTCGGTCGGTTTTCAGGAAATTTACGATAAATACGCTATTGGCGCATCGGACTACAAGATGCGTGACCGGTTTTATTACCAGGCGGCTGAAAAGATTATCGCTGACAAAAAAGAAGGTGACAACCGGCCATTATTTTTGTTGGTCCAGACGATGTATCCCCATTCCCCTTACGATATGCGCAAAGATCCTGAAATTGTATTGAAAGGTGAGCCGTTTAACAAAGATCCGCAAATTGCTGAATATTTACGCCGCATGTTGATTGCCCGGCAGGATCTTTCCGAGTTTTTTGACGGGCGACGAAGTCAGGTCGATAACCGCGGGGCGGTATTCCTTGATTTTGGTGACCATCAGTCATTTGCAACCAAGTCGATGGTTGAAGAGGTTGCTGGAGAAGATGCAATGGGCAAGCCCGGCGCGCTGCCTTATCAGACGTTTTATACGATGCGCTATGTTGGCCTTTCGGGTGAGCGGGTGATGAAAGAGCAGACACCGGTTGATATTGGATTTCTTGGCTCCAGGATGCTGAGATTTGCTGGCCTCGCAACCAGCGAAATGTGGGACGATATCGCCCGACTTGATGGTTTGTGCAAGGGCAGGCTGTTTGCCTGCGCCGACAAACAGCAGGTTATCAATCACCTGCGGCGGCGAATTGATTCAGGGCTGCTGGACATCAAGATTGCCGCGCAATAGAGCGACTCATTTTTAGATAGAATCGTTCAAGTTTGTTTTCCTCACGGCCATTCGGGCAATTTTGATACTCAAGTTTTGCGCTTCGCGATGCTCAACGTGCAACTTGAGTTTACCCGACTTTGCCCTCATAGGCCTGTTCGTACAACCTCACGCAATCGGCGACTTCAAGCTTGACCGGGTTACCGCTGGCGGTTGGATCAACCACCGCCATTTCAGCCAGCCGGGTAAATTGATTGTTGCCGACATTGATTTCCTTAATTGTGTGAGGAATGCCAAGGCTTTGCCTTGATTCCAGCACCCAATCCATGAAGCCGGAAAAGCTGCCTTTAATACCCAGCCAATGGGTGAGGCGTTCAATTTTGTCTTCAATTGCCGGGCGATTATGCATCAGCATATAGGGCATGAAGATCGAATTGGTGAGGCCGTGTGGTGTGTGGTAGACCGCGCCAACCGGGTGGGAAAGCGAGTGAATGCCGCCAAGGCCCTTTTGGAAGGCAACTGCACCCATAGCGGCGGCTGAAAGCATATGGCCGCGGGCTTCGATATCGCTGCCATCCTTATAGGCGCGCGGCAGATATTCCTTGACCAGACGCATTCCCTCAACCGCAATACCTTCTGACATCGGGTGATAGGAAGGCGCACAATAGGCCTCAAGACAATGAATGAACGCATCCATGCCGGTGCCAGCGGTGAAGTTCGGCGGCAGGCCAACGGTTAGTTCGGCGTCACAAATAACCTCTGCCGGTAGCATTTTCGGGTGGAAGATGACCTTTTTTGTTTCGGTCTCTTCATTGGTGATAACACCGGCGCGGCCAACTTCAGAGCCGGTGCCAGCGGTAGTTGGTACGGCGACGATTGGGGCAATGCCATCCGGGTCGGCACGGGTCCACCAGTCGCCGACATCTTCAAAATCCCACATTGGGCGGGTTTGGCCCAGCATAAAGGCAATGGTTTTTGCCGCATCAAGTGCAGAGCCGCCACCAAATGCAACAACGCCATCATGGCCACCATCGCGCATGACCTTCAGGCCATCTTCAACATTGCGGGCGGTTGGGTTTGGTTGCACATCGGAAAATACCCCGGTTTCCAGACCAGCACCGGCAAGCACATCGAGTGCTTTTTTGGTGATCGGCAGAGATACAATGCCCGGATCTGTGACAAATAATGGCTTTGAGATTCCAGCAGATTTGCAGGCATCGCCAAGTTCGGAAATTCGACCAGCGCCAAAACGAATGGAGGTCGGGTAAGACCAGTTAGCGGAAATGCTCATGGATGTTCCTGTGTGTTCCTGAAGTGATGATTATTTATTTTGTGTCAGTACGAAGATGAAAGCTCTTTGGACGGGTGAGCGATTCATAGCCAAGTGCCGACAATGTGCAGCCGCGCCCGGTGTTTTTAACACCGGTCCAGGCAAGTGCCGGATCGAGATAATCGCAACGGTTCATAAAGACCGTTCCGGTTTCCAATCGGTCGCCAATTCTTTCAGCCGCATCGACATCCTGGGTCCAGATTGCCGCCGTCAGTCCAAGGTCAGAATCGTTCATCAGGTTTATCGCGTCTTCATCATTGGCAACCTTCATAATGCCAACCACCGGGCCAAAGCTTTCTTCGCGCATGATTGACATGGTGTGGTCAACTTCGGTCATAATTTGCGGGGCCATATAGGCGGAACCCGGGCTGGCAAGCGGGAAATCGGCCGGATCAATATGCGGCGTGGCACCGGCTGCGATTGCCTCATTTATCTGTTTGCGGACAAAATCTGCCGCCTGCGGCTTGATCATCGGCCCAAGGGTGGTTGCCTCATCCAGCGGATCGCCAAGCACATAGGAATTAGCGACTTTCACCATGCCTTCGACGAATGCGTCATAAACATCCTCATGGACGTAAATACGTTCAATCCCGCAGCAAGATTGACCGGAATTGAAGAAAACGCCGTCGGCGAGATTTTCAATTGCGTGTTCCAGATCGCAGTCAGCGCGCACATAGGCGGGGTCTTTGCCGCCAAGTTCAAGGCCGACCGGAATGAAATGGCCAACCGCCAATTCTTCCATTTGACGGCCAGCATCGACCGAGCCGGTGAAACAAACCATGTCGACAAAACCGCCGCCGATCACTTCGCCGGTCTGGCGGTGATCCATAACTATATTGGTGAATATGCCTTCGGGAATACCTGCCGCATCAAAGGCCTGTTGAAAACGATCGCCGACCGCCAAAGTGTGGGAGGCGTGTTTGAGCACAACCGCATTGCCGGCCATCAATGCCGGAATGACCGAGTTTACGGTTGTCAAATAAGGGAAATTCCACGGCGCTATGGTAAGAATAGTGCCAAGCGGTTCGCGGCGGATATAGCGTTTGAAACCAGATTTTTCGCCCGGGTCCACATCTGCGAGCTTTTCAGCGGCCACTTCAATCATATAACGGGCACGCTCTTCAAAGCCGCCGAGTTCTCCGGCTGCATAACGAATAGGGCGGCCCATTTGCCAGGCAAGCTCCGGCCCGATCTCATCGGCCATTTCCAGCATTGCATCAACCGCTTTGGTGCAAAATTCTGCCCGTTCTGCAACAGAAAGTGCTTTCCATGCCGGTAATGCTGAATGGGCATTGGAAAGTTTTTCGTGAATTTCTCGGGTAGTTGCAACTGGATGTTCTTTGTAAATAGAACCATCAACAGGGGAAATGCATTTAATCAGCTTTGGCAAAACAGCATCCTTAAACTGGTGTATTTAATTGATCCCGGCCCGTTTGTGGGCCAAACCTTTGAACAGCATATTCACCATTGCGAAGAATTATTCAATGATTATTTTGCGACATTTATTGACGTTATTTGTATTGTTGTTTTGATGGAATTCTACTTGATTTGAGTTCTGGATTTGATCTGAAAGGTGGACCAATGGCTATTCCAACGACTTGTATCGGGGCCTACCCGAAACCGAACTATGTGCCGATTGTTGACTGGTTTCAGCAACAGGGCGGATTGAGCGCCTCGGCGGGCGATGTTACCCGGCAGGCCAGTGCTGCATTGGAAAGCTATAGTGATGAAGATGAGGCATTGTTTATACGTGCAACAAATGCGGCCGTAAGCGATCAGGTTGCCGCCGGCATTGATATTCCAAGCGACGGGGAACAGCGGCGTGAAAATTATATTCACTATCATTGCCGACATCTGAACGGTTTTGATTTTCAAAACCTGACCAAAAGGGTATTGCGTGATGGTGCCTATGAGGCGGAGCTTCCATCAATTTTCGGGAAAATCACACCAAAGGGTAATAATTTTCTCAATCGTGATTTTGAAATTGCGCAGGGTTTTACCGACCGCCCGGTGAAAATTACCGTGCCCGGCCCGATGACTATTATGGATACAACGGCAAACAGTTTCTACGATGACGAGAAACAATTGGCGCGTGATTTGGCCGATGCGCTAAACTTTGAAATTCGGGCACTGGCTGATGCCGGGTGTCGCTATATTCAGGTGGATGAACCGGTTTTTGCGCGCAATGTGGCAAGGGCGCTTGATTTTGGCATGGAATGTCTCGACCGGTGTTTTCACGGGGTTCCGGATGAGGTAACCCGCGTTATGCATATGTGCTGCGGGTATCCTGAAAAGCTTGATGATGCGGACTACAAAAAAGCAGAGCCATCCAGCTATTTTTTGTTGGCTGACGCAATTGATGCATCAACGATTAATCAGGTATCGCTTGAGGATGCACACCGATATAACGATCTTGCATTGCTGGAAAAATTTACCCGCACAAGCGTTATATTTGGTGCTGTGGCGATTGCCGACAGTCGTGTGGAGACGGTCGAAGGTATTAAAACGCGGCTGAAGCAGGCATTGAACCATATTGATCACGACCGGTTGTTGGCGGCTCCCGATTGCGGGTTGGCAATTTTGGGGCGAGAATTGGCGATGACTAAACTTGCCAACCTTTGTGAGGCGGCAAAATTTGTTTGAATTCACTCGGAATTTTGTCGAAATAATTCAATTTAAAGTGATGGAATAAAACTGATTTCTGCAATCGTTATATTCTGGACTCTTATTCTTTAATGATCTGGACCCAATTTATTTTTCAATAAGGCCTTCCAATATGCATTGACCACCGTATAGTGCGGTAGAGTCCGTGACTATAACTCTTGGCTTGCGCAATAAGAAAACAATATGCGCGTGACAGTTCACGGCGAGGAGGCGATCATATTTTAATGCACGCGCAAAGTGCCATAAACACGTTGAAATTGTGTGTTAAATCGTTCAGACTTATTCGAATTCGAAACCATTCGAATTCTTACGAACCTTGTTGAAGGTTAAAAAGGGAGAATACTTAATGAAACAAAAAACCAACTCAACACTGCAGGCTGCTAAAGACTTTAGCCGTCGTACGGTGATTAAGGGCGGTGCAGCAGCTGGTGCAGTAGCATTGACCAGTCCAATGTTTATTCGCAATGCGCGTGCGGCAGGCGAAATTAACATTTTAATGTGGTCAGACTATCTGCCAGAAGGTTTCATTGCCGGGTTTAAAGAAAAAACCGGCATTAAAATCAACTTCACCGGCATTGGTTCGAATGAAGAGATCATCAACAAAATGAAGGCCAATAAAGGCCAGGGTTTTGATCTTGTCTCACCAACCAACAACCAGAACCTCGAGTGGGGTCCACTTGAATTGCTGCAACCTTTTGATATGGCACGCGTAAAGATTGACAAGGTCAATCCTGCAATGGCTAAAATCGGCTCCGATGGCTGGAACTTTAATGGCAAGGGTATTCACTGGGTTCCTCATATCTGGGGTACTGAAGGTGTTGCCTGGCGTACTGATCTTTGGGCTCCTGAAGGTGGCGTTCCTAGTTACGGTGATATCTGGTCAGAAGCCAATGCTGGCAAAACCATGATTCGTCCGCATTCCGGCATGCTGTGTGCAGGTCTTTATATGGAATCAATCGGCGAATTGGATAAAGGCGCAATGTGGGGAGCTTATGAATCAGAAGCTGCTATGCGTCCGATTTGGCAGAAAGTTACTGATTGGTGTATTGCCCGCAAAGCTAACCTCAAACTTCTTTGGAATGATGCGGATAGCCAGAAAAACGGTCTTCTCAAAGAGGGCGTTATTGTTGGTCAGGCTTGGGATGGTCCACCATTGTCACTCAAGACTGCCGGTGAGCCTGTACAGTATCAGGCACCTAAAGAAGGTGCTATGGCATGGGTTGATGGTATTTCAATGCCGATCGGTGCGAAGAACACTGACGAAATTTATGCATTCCTTGAATATGCCTATGAGTCCAAGCCTGCTGGCGAAGCCATCAATAAACATGGTTATAATTCACCTGTTCTTGGTGCTGATCAGGCTGCTAATGCAAACTACAAAAAGAACTTTGCAGAAGCTTATCCAGGGGACGCTCTTTCCAACCTTAACCCATGGCCACCACAGGCTCCATGGTATGCGAAAGTGCGTACAGAATATGTAAACAAGTTTAAAAGCTCATAAGCTTTTTGATTTGCACATTCTTCAACAATGTCTCTGGGCAGGTTTGCCCGGAGATTGCCTTTCTATTTTGTGAGGTGAATTTGAAATTAAATGCGGTTTTGCGCTAAATAATTGCAAAATAGCCGGCTCGAAATGGGCCTGATCTGGGGAGGTCTCAATGAGTTCTGGTGTAAGCGTTGATTTGCAGGATATGTGGATCAAGTTTGGCGATTTTGTTGCCGTTCGTGAAGCGAATGTAAATATTAAAGGCGGCGATTTCTTCTCGTTTTTGGGGCCTTCGGGTTGTGGTAAAACTACGATTTTACGGGCGGTTTCCGGGTTTCTTGAGCCAAGCGATGGCAACATCTTAATCGGTGGCGAGAACATGATCGGCAAAGGCCCAAATGAGCGGCCGACTGCATTGATCTTCCAAAATCTTGCACTCTTTCCGTTGATGAAAGTCTGGGAAAATATTGCATTTTCTATGGAAGTTCGCGGTGCCAGTGCTGGCGAGAGGCGTAAACGGGCAGACGAGCTGTTGGATATGATTGCGCTTTCAGACCAGGGTGACAAACTGCCTTCTGAATTGTCGGGTGGCCAAAAGCAGCGGGTGGCGATTGCCCGTGCACTTTGTGCTGAACCTGATGTATTGTTGCTTGACGAGCCTCTTTCAGCATTGGATTTGAAGTTGCGCCAACATATGCGTACAGAGCTTCGAGAAATTCAAAAACGCGTCGGCATTACATTTATTTACATCACCCATGACCAGGGTGAAGCGCTGACCATGTCTGATAGTGTGGCGGTTATGAAAGCCGGTATTATTGATCAGATTGCCGATGGCAAGTCTATTTACGATGATCCATCAACAGCATTTGTGGCCTCATTCGTGGGCGAAAACAATTGTTTCCGTGGCAAGATTTCCAAGATTATCGATGGTCAGGCAGTCATTGATTCCAACCGAACCGGCGCTTTACGTGGCCGCATTGCAACCGGTGCTCAAGGTAAATTGAGCGTTGGCGATGATGCGATGATGTTCATTCGACCGGAAGGGTTGAGCCTAACGGATAAAGAAGCCTCCGATACGCGGATAATGGCTGAGGTTCATCACTCTGAGTTTGAGGGCCAAAGCTATAATGTCTTCCTTGAGGGTACCGAGGGCAAGGAAATGAAAATGGCGCTGACCAATCGAGGGGAAGCGCAGCTGTTTGATGCCGGATCCAATTTGAAGATTAGTTTTGATGCCAATCAGGCGGTCATTGTGCCCGTCGGCGAACTGGCGAGTGAGTGATCGTCATGAATGGATTTATGAAAGATTACTTCAGAAGGAACGGCACCCTGATGGGGTGGATGTTGCTTATCCTGGTTTTGTTCTGGACGGTCATGCTGATCATCCTGCCTCAGCTTTATATGTTCGACCTGTCGTTCCATCCGAATTTGCCGCCGCCGGAAATGGGTGGCCCGAAAGATCACCATACACTTGAGAATTATAAGTATCTGGTATTTGGTGCGCCGGGGAATGAGGATGGCTATAATAAAGTCGATCTGCTGGTTTTTGTGCGAACGCTCATTGCTGCAGCGTTTGTTACAGTAATCGATCTGATGTTGTGTTATCCAATTGCTTACTTTTTGGGGCAAACCAAGGGTGGCGGCTTCATCCGTATCCTTGTTCTGTTGCTGATTATTCCTTATTGGATCAACGAAATTCTTCGCGCCTTTGCGTTCAGAATTATATTTGGCGATAGTGGTGTCATCAACGAATTCCTGATACTTTTCAGTGTCATTGATAGTCCAATTGACTTTATTCGGGCCAACGTGGCGCTCTATGCCGGGCTTGGCTATGCCTATATTCTGTTGATGATTTTCCCGATGTACAATGTTATCGAGAGCCTTGATCGCAACCAGATTGAAGCGGCTCGGGATATGGGAGCATCGTGGGTAACCATTCACAGACGCGTGGTAATTCCCTACGCTAAACCCGGTATTGCATCTGGTTGTACTATGGTCTTCATGTTGTCAGCCGGTGCATTGGCCGCACCGCAAATTCTCGGCGGGCCTTCAAGTTTGTGGTTTACCCAACTGGTTTACCAGTGGTTCAACACCGGTAGTAACTGGACGCAGGCATCATCCTACGCGATCGTGTTGTTGGGAGCGTGTTTGGTCATTGTTTTGACCGTCATGCGCTTGTTTAAAGTGAACATGGGGGATATTGGCAAATGAGGGATCAACCACTTCTTATCCGCATTGGAATGTCGCTCTATTTATTGATGTTCTTCACCTATCTGCTCGGGCCTTTGGTTCTGATGGGGATAACGGCCTTTAACTCGGCGTCATTTCCGCAGATTTCTCCGTGGGAGATATTTTCATTTGAATGGTTTTCGAAGCTGTTTGCCGATGATCGCATTCTGGAAGGCCTAAAAAACTCGCTTTATGTGGGTTTCTTTACGGTCATATTGTCTGTTTCAATGGGCCTTGCCGGCGCGTTGATATTGACCCAAATCTGGCCAAAATTGCGGGCAACCTATTACACGCTCATTATTGCGCCAATTCTGGTGCCGGGTGTGGTGATCGGGATTTCCACCCTGGTTTTCTGGGCAGAAATTAATCGGATACTCGGCCTGTCGCCTGACAGTTTTTTAGCCAATGGTATTTTTCTAACCGTGCTTGGGCAATCTACCTTTATTGCTTCCTATTGCATGCTGGTATTTGTGGCGCGCTTACAGCGCTACGATATCGGATTGACTGAGGCGGCGCTTGATTTGGGTGCCAGCCATCTACAGGCTTTCAGAAAAATTCAACTGCCATTCCTGTTTCCGGCTATGGCATCTTCGGCGGTGTTGGCATTTTTGGCTTCGTTTGAGAATTATAATACTTCGATATTTACCCATCAGAAATTTGCTACATTGACGATTATTCTGTCGCAAAAGGTTCGATACGGTATTGATCCTTCGATTTCAGCATTGGCATTTATCATTGTCTGTTTGACCGTGTTCTTTGCTCTTCTAAATGAGGTTCGGACCAGACGGGCACAATTGGCAGTTGCTAATGGTGCACCTGTTGGTGCTGTGACAAGTGGCTTTAAGGCGCCAAGTTTCTTTGCTGGAAACCCTGCCGCGGTTGTCTTTGCATTATTTGTCGCGGGTGTTGTTGCAACTGTTGCTATCTCTCAGGTCTATGATCCGGAGCCTGCAAAATCGGTCTTGTTGAAAGAAAAACGGGCAGCTCAGGAACTGCGCATTCAGGCACTTCAGCAACGCTTGAAAGATAAGCGTTTGCAGAAGAAAATGAAGGGACCTGATATTTTCAATGAGGAAAAAGTTGGGGCTAAGCCCAAGAGCCCAGGTGCCAAAACTTTTGGTAACGTCTTTGCACCTAATAATCTTGAAGATGCTGCGGGCTCTGCTAAAGACAAAAACGGCCTTAAATCCAAAAGTCCGGGTGTGAATACCTTTGGCAATGTCTTTGCGCCGACCAATTTGGAAGATGCCGCCGGTTCAAAGAAAAAGGATGCGCCGAAGGAATAGGTGCGTTCTAGAGCGATTCATCTTTGGATAGAATCGCTCTAATTTCTTTCGCTCACGGCATTTTGGTGCTGTGCACCAGCCTTCGCGGGAGCGATGCATCCGCATCGGGCTGCTCTTCGCAGCCTGACCGCTTCCATGTAAACATGACGCGCTCAAAAACAGCAAAAAAGGGCATGAAGCAATTGTACTTCATGCCCTTTTTTTATTGTCGCGTGTCTTTATTCCCAAAACCGGTTTCTACATTTCAGAGACAAGCTTTCATTGTTGACGCATGTCCTTATCCTCAAAACCGGTTCCCACCAACGGATCAAGTCCGAGGGCATGCTTTTAGGAGACAAGCTTTATTCGCTCGAAAGCTGCTGATGCCTATTTTGAATGAATGGCCGCGTAAACCCGCGCTGGAGTTGCCGGAAGATCGCGCACCGATACGCCGGTTGCATCGCGAATGGCATTTAAAATTGCTGGTGCCGTTGGAATGAGCACATGTTCGCCAAGCCCTTTTGCCCCATAGGGGCCTTCTGCATCTTCGACCTCGATAATGATACTATCGACTTTTGGCATATCGCCAATTGTCGGAATGAGATAATCATGCAGATTTTCAGTAATACCCGGTACAAATTCTTCCATCAGGGCCATCCCGATGCCTTGCGCCGAGCCACCCTCAATTTGCCCTTCAACCAGTTTCGGGTTGATTGCCTTGCCCACATCATGGGCAGCTGTAAGGCGATCAAGCTTTACGGTGCCAAGACCAATATCGACGGTTAATTGCATCAATTGCGCGCCATAGCCGTAGACCGCGTAAGGGTTGCCCTGACCGTTTTCGTCCAATGGGGTTGTTGGCGGGTCATAGGTTTCTTCTGCGCAAAAGACATAGCCATTTTCATCAGGATCAAGTGTTCCAAGCTCAATCTGGTGGCTGGCTTCCCCATCTTTCAATAAAAGTGTGCCGTCGCCCAAAATGATTTCAGCATTTTCTGAAACATTGGCGTGGCGCAGAATTTGTTCGCGCAGGGCAAGGCCGGAAAGCCTTGCCGCATTGCCAGAAATCACTGTTTGGCGTGAGCCGGAGGTTTTGCCCGCATCGGGCGTGTGGTCGGTATCTGCCCCGCCGATGAGTATATCGAGTGCCTGAACCCCCAAAGCATCGGCGGCAATTTGCACAATCACCGTGCTTGAGCCCTGGCCAATATCAACGGCCCCCTGATGCAGGATAATCAGGCCGTCTGACCTGATGCCCATCTTGATGGTGGATGGATTTGATATGGAGGTATTGCCGCAACCATACCAGCAGGTGCCAATGCCACCGCCCTTGCGAAGATTGGGGTTTTCCGGGTTGGCATTGTAGTCAGCGGCCGCTTTGCGGGCCCTTTCCCATACGGGCTTCAATGCTTCCAGACATTCAACAATGCCGACGCCCTTTTCAAATATCTGCCCGGTAACTGTTGGTTGATTGTTCCTAAGCGCATTTTTTAGCCGGAACTCGAGCCGGTCGATGCCCACTTTATCGGCCAGTTCATCAAAGGCGCATTCCTGGGCAATGGTTGCCTGGGGAATGCCAAAACCGCGAAACGCACCGGAGGGCACGCAATTGGTATGGACGGCAGTGCCGCTTGCCCGGTAATTGGGCATCAAATAGGGGCCGGAGGCGTGGATTGGCACTCGGTTTGCAACCGTTGGGCCCCAGCTTGCATAGGCGCCAGTATTGAAAATTCCCTCATAGCTCATGCCGGTTAAAATGCCATTTTCATCACAGCCAATTTCGACAGTGGTTTGTGAGGGATGGCGTTTGGTGGTTGAGCGCATGGATTCCGAACGCGTGTAGCAAATCGTGGCGGGTCGTTTTAAATGCCAGGCGGCAAGCGCAATAAAAGGCTGGATGGAAATGTCGATCTTTGATCCAAAGCCACCACCGCAGGCGCTTGGGATTATCTGGATCTGCCGTTTGTCCAACCCCATGATTTTGGCAGTTGATTCCAAATCCATATGGGGTGACTGGGTGCCACCGTAAATCCTGATCCGATCGCCAATGCGCACCGCATATCCGGCTTCCGGCTCAATATAGGCGTGTTCAACAAAGGGCGTCGAGAAGGATGCTTTTACCCGGTGGGCCGCCTGTTTTAGGCCCGCATCCGCATCACCGCACACCACCCGACCTTCGATCAGAATGTTACTTTTGCGGTCACGGTGAATTTGGGCGGCACCGTTTTCAAGCGCTTCATTGGATGTCATGATTGCAGGTAATTCCTGCCAGGTGACCGGGAATGTCTCCAAATCAAGGGCTGTAATGGCCTCTACCTCGCCGGCAATAATGGCGATGGCCTCACCACGAAACAGGCTGATTTTTTCCGCCAGCACGGGTTGGTCAAAAAATGGAGGGATAACGCCAAAGTGGTTGTCGCCCGGAATGTCGCTGGCCGTATAGATCGCAAGTATGCCGGGGTTTTCAGCGATGAAATTAGCCGTATCGCCGATTTGGAAACTGGCATGGTGGAAGGGCGAGCGCACAATGCGCACAGCAATTGCATTTTCCGGCAAAAGGTCATCACCAAATTTTTCGCTTCCGGCGATCTTTTCCAACCCATCAATCCGGTTGATGCTGGCACCAACAGCGTGACCGGCTGCCGGGTCTTCGGGCTCGGTGTTGAAACTCGCCACATCCATCACCGCATCAATGATTTTTGAATAGCCGGTGCAGCGGCACAACACGCCGGAAAGGGCATTTTCAACATCTTCGCGGGTTGGTTCCGGGTTGTTGTCCAACAGATCAACTGCACTCATCAACATGCCGGGGGTGCAAATGCCGCACTGGGCCGCACCATGTTGCAGAAAACATTGTTGCAGGCGCGACAAAATTTGTTGGTCAGACAGACCTTCAACTGTGGTTACCGGCAGATTGGCCGCATGGGCAACCGGTACGAGACAGGAGCAAACCTGCTTGCCGTCGAGGGTGACAGTGCAGGCACCGCAATCGCCCGCATCGCAACCGACCTTGGTGCCGGTCTGGCCCAATTCGTGGCGCAGCACATGGGATAAGCGTGTCGATGGGTGCGCATTAACGGTGACATCTTCGCCATTGAGCAGAAACCGGATGGGGGTGGTTGAAATATCCATTATTGCGCCTCCACAGCGGAAAGAATTGCCCGGCGCACGCTTTCCTGCATGGCCGATTGTCGATAATCAGCCGGTGCGCGTATGTCATCAATGGGCGTCAGATGGGCAAATTGATCAGCGCTAACCAGATCGCAAAGCGATTTATCAAAGGGTTGCGCGATCAGCTTTCGTTCAAGTTCTGGAATGCGCCGGGCTTTGGCCGAGCAGGCACCAACTGAAACGGATGCGGTCATCACTTCGCCGAGCGGGCCTTTAAGCAAGCGCACCGCTGACATGACGATGGAGATGACCATGTAGCGTCGGGAGCCAAGTTTGTGAAATGCGGAATTTCCGGTTGCCGACATGCGCGGAATGATGATGGCGCTGAGCAGTTCGTCATCGGCAAGGGATGTTTGGCGGTTGCCAGAAATGAATTCAGAAAGCGGCATTTGCCGGGTGCCGTTCTTGCCCATCAGTTCAATTTCTGCATCCAGCACCAGCAGAGCGGGCACACCATCGGCAGCGGGCGATGCATTGCAAAGATTGCCGGCTATTGTGGCGCGGTTCTGTATTTGCTTTGAACCGACTTCGATGGCCGCCTGTTTCAGGGCATTAAAGCAATCGGGCAGGGCAAGAACAGCAATATCGGCCCACGTGGTCAGCGCGCCAATGCGCCAGTGATCGAGCTTTTCGGTAACGCCGTTCAAAGTGGCGATTGATGTGATGTCGAGAATATCGTTTTTTGGCGCATTTTCGCCAAGGGCGGGGTAAAAATCTGTGCCACCTGCCAGAATATCCCACTGGCCGTTGGCAAGTAGTTCAAGCGCCTGTTTCAGTTCAACCGGTCTGGCATATTGCATGTAATGTTCACCATTGTTGGAATTTTTTATGACCCTATTGAAGGCGGCAAGCAGCGTCAACAATAGGTTCTGACCCTAATCTATTTGCTGAAAAAGGTCTTTATATTCTTCGCGCATCTGGTTCTTTTGAATTTTGCCCATTGTATTGCGCGGCAGTGCGTCGATAAAGATTACCCGCTTTGGCACTTTGAATTTTGCCAGCAATTGTCTGGCCTCCGAAATTATTTCAGCCTGGCTGATGTTTTTACCCTCGCGTCGGGCAATAATCGCGACAACGCTTTCGCCAAAATCTGGATCTGGAACGCCGATAATCGCACTTTCGGCAATCTCGGGCATGGCATCAAGCACGGTTTCAACTTCGGCAGGATAAATGTTCAAGCCACCGGAAATGATTAAGTCTTTTGAGCGCCCGACAATGGAAATATAGCCATCTTCATCAATCCGGGCCATATCGCCAGTGATGAAAAATCCATCCACGCGCAATTCTTCTGCGGTTTTTTCCGCATTGCGCCAATAGCCGGCAAATACGTTTGGCCCGCGCACCTCGATAATGCCGGTTTCACCCTTTGGTAGTTCTTTTGCCGTTTCCGGATTGGTGATTTTCAATTCAACACCGGGCAGGGGAAAACCAACGGTTCCAGCCCGGCGCTCGCCGTCATAGGGATTTGAGGTATTCATATTGGTTTCAGTCATGCCGTAACGCTCTAAGATGGCATGGCCGGTGCGCTTACTAAATTCATTATGGGTATCGGCGGAAAGCGGGGCCGAGCCGGAAATGAAAAGCCGCATATTGACCACCAGATCGCGGTCGAATTCCGGTTTTGAAAGCAGGCGGGAATAGAAAGTTGGAACCCCCATTAATGTGGTGCAGCGGGGTAATTGGCGGATTAATTCATCCGCATCAAATTTCGGCAGGAAAACCATTGCGCCGCCGGATAAGAGGCTGGTGCTGGTGGCGACAAAAAGCCCGTGGGTATGAAATATCGGCAGGGCGTGCAGCAATATATCGTTAGCGGTAATTTTCCATATGTCCAGCAGAGCTTGCGTATTAGAAAGCAGGTTGCCATGGGTGAGCATCGCCCCCTTGGAGCGCCCGGTGGTGCCGGATGTATAAAGAATAGCCGCAAGATCACCGCTTTCGCGGTGGATGATGTCAAACTCGCCCGCCTGTTCGTTGGTTATATTTGCAAGCGACCCTTTGCCTTTTTGATCGAGGGTCAATTGATGCACCACACTGGCCTTTGTGCAGACATCGGCAAGCAGCGCTTCGTCTTTTGGGTCTGAGATGAAAATATGTGGCTCCGCATCACTAAGGAAATAGGAGACTTCGACCGGGGTATAGGCGTTGTTAAGTGGTAGATAAACGCCGCCGCACATGAGACAACCGAGGTAAAGGCAAAGCGCATCGGGTGATTTTTCAATCTGCACCGCAATGCGATCGCCGGGCCGAACGCCCAATGAAACGAACGCATTGGCATATTTTGATGCGATGGAAAACAATCCGCCATAGGAGATCACCTCATCATCCTTAGTGTAAATGCTTGGTTTTTCCGGCTGGTCTATATTTGCAACAAAATGAGCAATAAGGTTGTTGTTGGTTGGTTCGGGCATTGGAGTTTGGTTCCGGCCGTTTGATTGGGGTCAGGATAAAATTGCAGCATAGGCTGCTTGAATTTATCTGCAATATCCTCGACAGTGTTGGTTGATATTTTTTAGAGGAAAAGGATAATTCTTTGCCTGATTTGCCTTTGATAATGGTGGCGCCCAATGGCGCGCGCCGGACAATGGATGATCATCCAGCACTACCGGTAACGATTGATCAGCTGGCGTGGAATGCGGTTGACTGCCTGGAGGTCGGTGCCGGTGCAATCCATATTCATGTGCGCGATAAAGATCAAAAACATGTGCTGGATGCGCCGCTTTACCGTGAAGCCATTGCTGCGATTGATAGGGCAACGAGCGGGCAAATGCTGGTGCAGATCACAACCGAGGCGGTTGGCCGATATTCGCCGCAACAACAGCGCGATGTGGTGCGGGCGGTGATGCCCAGGGCGGTCAGTATTGCACTGGGCGAGATGATACCGGATAAAAGCGAAGAGAAAAATGCAGCGGCGCTTTTTGCCGAACTGCTGAAAAATGAGGTGGCGGTGCAGCACATTATCTATGATGTTGCGGGCATTGAGAAATTTGCAAATTATTTAACGCGCGGCATCGTGCCGGGTGACGCCCATGAATTGTTGTTTCCGCTGGGGCGCTACACGAAGGACCAGCAAAGTGACCCTGCATCACTTCTGCCCTTTCTGGCAAAGTTGGATGATTTGGGCCTGCGTGAAAGCTGCAACTGGGCGATTTGTGCCTTTGGGGTCGGCGAAACCCGCTCACTGGCCGCCGCATTGGCTTTGGGCGGAAAAGTGCGGGTGGGATTTGAAAACAACCTTTTGCATACGGATGGTTCAATTGCTGAAAATAACGCCGAGCGGGTAGCGGTGATAGCTGCTCTGGCGGGGAAAATGGGGTTGATGGGCTAAAAAGTTATCCCATCAATTGGCCTCCATTGATTTCCAAAATCTGACCGGTGATATAGCCACTTAACTTGTGGGAGGCGAAAAACAGGCAGGCGGGTGCACAATCCTGCGGGATGCCAAGCCGTCCAAGTGGAATTGCCCTGGCGGTCGCCTCAAGTTTTTCCTTCGATGAATAGCGTGTGTGAAAGTCCGTATCAATTGTGCCGGGAGAAAGCGCATTAACCCGGATATTATGCGGTGCCAGTTCGCGTGCAAGGCTTCTGGTATAGGTTGAGACAAATGCCTTTGAGGCGCTATAAATGGATGAACCGGGGCTTCCGCCTGTCGTGGCTGAAATCGATGTGGTGTTAATGATCGACCCGTTGGCTGATTTTTTTAACAATGGAAGCAGGGCAGTCGTAAGCACCACAACCGAGCGGGCATTAAGATCCATAACCTTGTCATAATGCGCGCCGCTCATATCATCGGCCAATACACGGCCGAACATGGTGCCTGCATTGTTGACGAGAATATCCACTTTGGAAAATTTTGCGGAAATTTCAGTAGCAAGCTCTGCAATGCCCTGATCGGTGGAAAGATCAGCATAGGCAGCCGTGCATGCTTGCGAATTTTTATCGGCAGAAAATGTGTGGGCATTGGCCGAATTTTCCGATACGCCCATATGAGCAAAAAGATTGGCCCCGTGGCTGACAAATTCTTCAGCAATCGCCGCGCCAATGCCGCGCCCGGCGCCCGTGACCACCACATTCAGCCCGGAAAACAGGCGTTTTGAGAACGGGGATTCCGTGGGTTCAGTATCTTTCATATTGACTTTCGTTTATATTCATTTCAAACCCATTGCAGCAATATTTTGTGCTTTAAATAGGTGTTTCTGTGTCTGTTGATTATGACGTATTTGTCATCGGTGGCGGTGTCAATGGGTGTGGAATTGCCCGCGATGCGGTTGGACGCGGGTTTTCTACCGGCCTTTGTGAGATGAAAGATCTTGGCTGGGCGACCTCATCCAGCTCTACCAAACTTATACATGGCGGCCTTCGTTATCTTGAGCATTACGAGTTTATGCTGGTGCGCAAAGCCTTGAAAGAGCGGGAAGTTCTTTGGGCAATGGCGCCGCATATTGTTGAGCCTGTGCGGTTGATTTTGCCCCATCACAAGGGGCTTCGCCCTGCCTGGTTTTTGCGCCTTGGCCTGTTTGTCTATGACTATATTGGCGGGCGGCATAAACTGCCGGCGACGAAAACCATCAATCTTGCAACCCATGAAACAGGAAAACCACTGAAGCCACTGTTTAAAAAGGCTTTCGAGTTTTCAGATTGCTGGGTGGATGATAGTCGGCTGGTGATGCTGAATGCCCGTGATGCGGCCGAGCGTGGGGCTGATATTATGGTGCGGACGCGCTGCAAACGGGCCGATAAAAAGGGCGATCATTGGGAAATTACGCTGGAGAATGTCGATAGTGGCGATGAAAAAATTGTTACTGCAAGCCTGATTGTTAATGCGGCCGGTCCCTGGGTTGATGATGTGTTGTCGACCTCTTTGGGTAAAAATGACAGCCACAATGTGCGGTTGGTACAGGGCAGCCATATCGTGGTGAAAAAACTGTTTGATCATGACCGGAGCTACTTTTTTCAAAACAAGGATGATCGTATCATTTTTGCCATTCCTTACCGCGATGATTATACGCTGATTGGAACCACCGATCGCGATTATGAAGGTGATCCGGGCAATGTGAAAGCCAGCAGGGAAGAAATATCTTATTTGTGCGATTGTGCCAACGAGTATTTTGCAGAACCGGTGCTTGAAGAAAATGTGGTCTGGACCTATTCAGGTGTGCGCCCGCTCTATGATGATGGCGCAAGCATGGCGCAGGAAGCCACCCGCGATTATGTGTTGCGTCAGGATGGCGAGGCGGGGCAGGCGCCGGTTTTAAACATTTTTGGCGGCAAAATTACCACCTACCGGGTTTTGTCTGAGGCGGTGGTTGAAAATATCGAAGACTTGCTGGGCACTAAAAAGCCCGCATGGACAGAAGGCGCAACATTGCCCGGAGGCTATTTCCCGGTTGAGGGCTTTGATGAGCTTGTAACTGAAACACTTGCCGACTTTCCGTTTTTGGAAAAACCTCAAGCCCGGCGGATGTGCCGGGCCTATGGTTCTGATACCAAATTAATGCTGAATGGTGCAAAATCCCTGATTGATATGGGCAAGGATTTTGGTTGCGGCTTGAGTGAAATAGAAGTGAACTACATGCGGGAAAAAGAATGGGCCCAAACCGCAGAAGATGTGCTTTGGCGGCGCAGCAAGCTCGGCATTAAAATGTCTGATGACCAAATTTCTGCGCTTGGTGAATGGATGAAATCTCAGGCGTGATGGGCGGAGAATAATTTCCTCAATCTTGCTTTATTTCTTCAGGTGCGCTTTGTCACACTGGTGCTGATTATTGTGTGGTACTGAATTGGCATAATTTAGAAAATGGGGAACTCATGTCTGATAATTATACACAAACCTCCAGCAAATCCTGGTTTACACGGTTAAAAAACAGCGCCGTTGGAACGATTGCAGGGCTCATGTTATTCTTGAGTGCCTTTGCCGTTTTGTTCTGGAATGAGGGTCGTGCCGTCGATACGCATAAAATGTTGCAGGAGGGGGCGGGCGCTGTTGTTTCGATTTCCAGTTCCAATGTTGATCCGGCAAATGCGGGCAAACTGGTGCATGTATCTGGCAAAACCAGTACAAAAGATGTGTTGGAAGACCCGATTTTTGGTGTGAGCCTTAATGCAATCGTGCTGCGCCGTAAGGTGGAAATGCTGCAATGGCATGAGACAAAAAAATCTGTAACCACCAGGAAAGCAGGCGGCGGCAATGAAACCAAATCCACCTATTCCTATAAGAAGGACTGGTCGGAAAACCTGGTTGATTCCAACAAATTTGAATACGCTGATGGGCATGAAAATCCGGCTTCAATGATTTTTGAAACGGAAAGCTGGAATGCTGAAAATGTGTCACTTGGTGCGTTCAAACTGACATCAGGCCAGATTGGCAATATTGGTGGTGCCGAGAAATACGACCTCGCTGAGGAAAACCGGATTAAGAAAAAGATCGCCGGTAAAGCGCGCGTCGTAGGCGGCGTCATGTTTATTGGCTCGAAAGCCCAAGACAAGGTTGGTGATTTACGGGTCCAGATGGAAGTGGTCTATCCCGGTGATGTGAGCATTATTGCGGCGCAATCGGGGAATAGTTTTGCGCCTTACGCGACTAAAGTTGGTGGATCGATTTCTATGCTGCGCACTGGCGTTAAGTCTGCTGCAGAAATGTTTGATGCAGCAGAAGCCGCTAATACGACACTCACATGGGTTATGCGTTTTGCGGGCTTTATGATGATGTTTAGCGGGCTGAAAATGATTGTTCGAATATTGTCTGTTCTGGCTGATATTGTACCGCTGTTTGGCAGTATTGTCAGAGGCGGCACCAGCTTAATCGCCCTGTTGGTGGCGCTGTTTTTGTCGCTCATCACAATCGCTATTGCCTGGGTATTTTACCGCCCGCTGATCAGTGGAGTCCTGATTGTGGCAGCCATTGGAGCGCTGGTACTAGCGCGTTCGAAGTCCAAGAAAGAAGCACCGGCTGCGGAAGATGAAGCCGCATTTGGACGGCAATAACCGGGTTTAGGCAAGGGGCATCAAAACCCCTTGTCTTCAGCCCAATCAACCAGTTTTCCAATGAAATCGCTGCATTCGTTCATTTGGGATATTTCGATAAATTCATCCGGTAAATGGGCCTGCCCAATACTGCCGGGGCCGAAAATCACGCCGGGAATTCCGGCCTTTTGGAAGCGTCCTGCTTCTGTTCCATAGGACACCCGCATGGACTGGTTGAGGCCGGTCAGGTGGCGCAGCAGGGTTTCAGCCGGGGAATCCTCATCCGTCAACAGGGCTGGCACGTCAAATAATCTGCTGGAGGTGACACCGCATTCCGGTGATATGGCCTTTAGTGCCGGTTCAATTTCATTGGCGATAAAATCCATCACCTCTTTTTCCAGACCGTCAATATCGTCGGTCGGGATCATGCGAAAACCCCAATTAAAAGCACATTGGGCGGGGATGATATTATTGGCAGTGCCGCCATTGATAACGCCAATATCGAGCGTTGTATTGGGCGGCGCGAAGCCGTTATCCGGGTCTGCCTCATCGCGTAATCTTTGGTGCAAATCATCCAAAAACCCGACGATTCGGGCGGCTGCAACTATCGCGTTGGCACCAAGTTCCGGGCGGCTTGAATGACCATCAAGGCCGCGCACCACGGTTCTGAAACTGCGGCCGCCCTTATTGCCACCGATTAATTGCATCGATGTTGGCTCCCCAACAATAACAGCAATTGGCAGGGGTTGGTTTTCGACAATGTCGGCAATCAGCCCCTTAACGCCGGTGCAGCCAACTTCCTCATCATAGGAGAAGGCAAAATGGATCGGAGTTTTTAAATTCCGTTTTGCCATGTCGCCTGCATGGGCAAGGGCGCAGGCAACAAAGCCCTTCATATCGCAGGTGCCGCGACCGTATAGTTTATCGCCGCGCTGTTCGAGTTTAAACGGGTCGCTCGACCAGTCCTGACCGGCAACCGGCACCACATCGGTGTGGCCGGAAAGCACGATGCCGCCTTTTTCCGCCGGGCCAATGGTTGCCCAAAGATTGGCCTTGGTTTTTTCCTCGTTGAAGGTGAGGCGGCTTTCAATGCCGAGAGCTTCCAACTGGCTTTTGATAAATTCGATTAATTGCAGATTGGAATTTGCCGAGGTCGTATCAAAGGCAATCAGATCACCGAGGGCTTTGATACAGTCTTCGCCGTTGGGGCGGTTGTCGGTCATGGAACTTTCCTTCATTGTGTCACGGGTTTGGTTGAATCTAACCGAACCATCCCAATTAGGCTATTACCGAATTTCAACACGACCTAAAGCTTGAACAATTGGTGTTGATAATTCACAATGCTGATACTTGTTGGTGAATTGCAGAAAGAAATTAAATGATTGAAATGACCCCCGGAGCGAGCGATGTGCTTTTGGTGATTGATGTGCAAAATGACTTTTGCACCGGTGGTAATCTGGCGGTTCCAGGTGGCGAGGAAGTGGTGCCGTTGATCAACCAGCTGGGTCAAAAGTTTGACAATGTGGTGATCACCCAGGATTGGCATCCGCAAGGGCATTCGTCCTTTGCATCCAGCCATGAGGGGCTGGAGCCGTTTACTGAAATTACCATGTCTTACGGGGCGCAAACCCTTTGGCCGGACCATTGTATTCAGGCGAGCAATGGGGCGGAACTTCATGAGAGACTTGATCTGCCGCATGCGGCGATGATTGTGCGAAAGGGTTACCGCAAGGAAATTGATTCCTATTCGGCCTTCTTTGAAAACGACCACAAAACGCCAACCGGCCTAACAGGCTATTTGCGCGAACGTGGGTTCGAACGGGTTTATTGTGTTGGGCTGGCGCTTGATTTTTGCGTGCGGTTTTCGGCTGTTGATGCGGCTAATCTCGGTTTTAAATCGGTCGTATTGGAAGAGGCATGTCGTGCCATTGATATGATGGGCTCGCTTGATGCGGCACGCAAAGACATGGCCGATAGTGGCGTGATGGCAGGGTAGGTTTGGCTTGGCGAAATGATGTCATTCGAGCCTAAGATAAATTTGGAGAATTTTTAAATGTTTACCAGTGTGCCAAGCCAGATTAAGGCGGCCGAAATCGTACTTGGATGTGGGGAAATTGCCGATACGCTGAGCTTTTATCAGGAACGGCTTGGTTTTCAGTTGGACGCAATTTTTCCAGCCGACGACCCAACCAATGCGGTAATAAGCGGCTATGGTTTGCGGGTGCATCTGGTGCGCGGTTCAAAAGAGGGGCCGGGAACCCTGCGGCTGTTATGCGATAATCCGCTGGCCGCCTCTCGCGGTGAGGGCGATTTGATTGCACCAAACGGCACAAGGATTGAGTTTGTCGAACTTGACCCGCCTATGGTGGTGCCGGAGGTGGCGCAATCATTGGTGATTACCAAGAATAATGCAAATGCGGAAATTATTACCGGGCGGGCGGGAATGCGGTATCGCGATCTCATTCCTGGAAGGCTCGGCGGGCACGTGATTGCCTCGCAAATCAGCATTCCTGATGCAGGCCCGGTGCCGGATAATGTGCATTATCACAAGGTGCTTTTTCAGCTGATTTATTGCTACAAGGGCTGGGTGAAAGTGCTCTATGAGGACAATGGCCCGCCGATTACGCTTCATGCCGGAGACTGTTTTATGCAGCCGCCAGAAATCCGCCACCGGGTGCTGGAATCATCTGAAGGGCTTGAGGTGATTGAAGTCTCGGTGCCGTCTGAACATATTACCTATCTTGACCACGAGATGGAATTGCCAACGCCAGAGCTTAGGCCTGAACGGGAATATACGGGTCAGAAATTCGTCAATCATCAGGCTGCAAAAGCACAATGGGCGCCCTGGCGGCTGGCCGGGTTTGAGGCGCGTGATCTGGAAATCAACGCGGCTACAGAAGGTGTGGCGGATGTGAAAGTTGCCCGGGTTAAAGGCAACCGCGCACCGATTACTACCAGCCATGATTGCCCGATGATCTTTAATTTTGTGCTTGAGGGTGAGATGAAATTGCGGATTGAAGAGGGCGCGGCAGAAGTGCTTGCCGCGAGCGATTCATTCGTTGTGCCCGCAGGCACCAAACATACTATATTTGATTATTCAGACGATCTGGAAATTCTGGAAGTGGCGCTTCCGGCTGATTTTGAAACGACGGTTTATTGAAATTTTTCAAGCAGCTTCAGGAATTGGTATTTCAATTTTGATGGGTACGTTGATTGCTTTATAGGCAGCTTCAATTTGGTCCAGGCGTGAATTGTGGTCGAGCCTAAATAGTCGATCAACGGTTTCCCGATTTTTTACCCCCATTCGACGCTGCAATTCTGCGCGTGAAATACCCAAGTTTCTCAAAGAAGCGTAAAGCCCCAATTTTAGTGCTGTCAGTGAAGATATTTCAATGAAACTACCAGAACTCTGGTCTTTTGAGGAAGGCAACGGAACATCTGTATTATCAAAAATTCGCGCTGCTATTGCTTCTTCAACCGCCTTTAAACCGTATTGGCTTGCATCATCAATATCTTCGCAAAATGTAGTCAATTCAGGGAAGTCTGGGCTTGTAATAAGCCAGCTGTTTCCATCTTTGCTAAAGTTTAACTCGTAGCGCATGTCATTAACCTCTTAAGTCTAGGTCTTTTAAAATCTTGTTTACGAGACCTTTGCCAAGTTCCTTTTTATTGCCATGCATTGGCAATTGAGATTTTCGTCCAGCTCTGCGAACTGTCAAATGTCCACTTCCACCCCTGTGGTTTTCAAAGGTGCACCCATTTTTCTTTAGAAATTTTTTCAGCTCTTGAGCATTCATACAATAGCATTAAACACAAATATGTGGAAGTCAACATATGTGTAGAGTGTTGAGGCGGTTTTACTTACACCAACCCAACCTCTTTTGCATATTTGGTCGTTGTGTAAACGGGCACATTTTCGGTAAAGCCTTTTAGCGGAATTTTATCGACAAGATGCAGGTTCCGCGTGGTTTTTTCTTTAAAGCCAGGGCCAACAACCAGCGGTACTCCGACGGTTTTTGTGGCTGCCTCCAGCCTTGCCGCCATATTCATGGCGCTGCCGATGGCGGTATAGTCGAAGCGCAGGGATGAACCATAATTGCCAACTGTGCAGACGCCAGTTTCGAGCGCCGCACCAATTTGCAGCGGCGGCAGGCCGCGCTTCACCAGTTCGGGGTTTTTCGCATGTATTGAGGCAATAATGGCTTCAGCTGCTGCCAGCCCCTTATCGGCATGGTCAGGTTGGTCAATTGGTGCATTCCAGAAGGCAAGCACCGCGTCGCCCATAAATTTATCGACGGTGCCATCATACTTAAAAATTTGATCATTGGCGATGGAAAGCAGATGATTGATTAAATCAAACATCTGGTCCGCGGATAAATCCTGGGTGGTTGAGGTGAAATTCCGCATATCCATTAGCAAAACGGTGATTTCGCGCTTTTCGCCAGTTAACAATGCTTCGCTGTCCTGTTCCATAAGCTGTTTGACAACTGTTGGCGACATGAATTGTGAAAATTGCTGCACCAGAACTGACCGCCGCTGCTCGGTGGTTTTGTATAGCGAATAAGCTTCCATGGTGATGACCATAAACAGGCCAATCGCCGGCTGGACTGATTCATAGAGTTCACCCCACCAAAGATAGGCATTAAACCCTGCGATCAGTGGTGCGGACACGATCAATGTCACCAGCGGTATAGATAGAATGAAACTGCGAAATACAAATCTTGATGATAGAATTATCAACAAAGCCGATACCAGAAACCAAAGTCGTTCAATCGGCAATCCGTTTTCAGGCTTGGATAAAAATGCGCCGACCAGCAACTGCTCCGCTATTAGCGCATGGACCTCACTGCCCAGCCGTTGGGTTTTTGAAGGCGTGGTATGGAACTGATCCAGGCCGACCGCATTATTGGATATAATGACGATGGCATTTTTTAGCGTAGGTTCACGGCCACCGTCCAGTATTTTGAGTGCTGAAATTTTGGCAATGCCACCTTTGCGTTCCCAAAGAATTATTTGCCCCTGTGGCTGTAAGGGCAATATGGCGGCACCAATTTTAAGCGCATCAAATCCATCGCCGCCCATGCGAACTGCATAATTTCCAGCACCCGCGTAGAGCCTTATAAGCTCCAGTGCAAATGACGGCCACATTTGATAGCCCCCACCGGTCGATTGCAGCCAGACCAGCGGCAGCTCGCGCAAGACACCGTCTTTATCGGGAGTAGCGCGGATAATGCCAAGCGCTGATGCGCTCTGGTTGAACTTGGCAAGCGAGGCAATAACGCCGGTAAAACCGGGCAAGCTCTTCGGCACGATGCCAACAATGGAAGGGTCGGCTTTCGGATGAATATTGGTGTTGGTAAACTCATTGCCTAGGCTGGCCGCCAGGACGGTGGGCATAATTCCAAGTGCTTTTGCCAGTTCATCATCGCCCTTAAGCCCGTTTGGTGCGGTATCTGGCTCTGGAAATAATAGATCCAGTCCGACAACCGCAGCACCCTGATCCTTTATGCCTTTTACCAGATCAGCGACCACGCTCCGGTTCCAGGGCCAGCGGCCATATTTGGCCAATGTTACATCGTCAATTACAACAAGCTTGATCGGGCTTTCGTTTTCGCTACCGGGGCGGGGGGCGAGGGTTTGGTAGGCGTCAAAAGTTTTGCCACGCAAATAGGAAAGCGGGTTTTCAAAAATTATATGGCCAGTAAACAGTAGCAGGGCCAATACAATAGGGGCGTAGCGAATTCTCGAAAACCGCATGGATCAGTTTCTACGTATCAAGAGCATCTGGGTCATTATTCGGGGCTGTGTCTGGTGTTGCAGGGGGCAGCAAGTTATCAGCAGTATCCACGCCGTTGAAATAGTCTTCGAGGAACTTATTGAAGGTTTCCTTGTTTTTAAAGCGAGGAAATTGGTGAAAAACTTCCAGTTCAATTTTGGCGTGGCGACGGCCTTTGGTGATGCCGATAAATGACCAGAATTGATCATAAATGCGATATTGACTTTTGCCCAACCCATCGACCTTCAGCAGAACAACCGGATGATCTGGAAGCGCCTCGACCATGTCATAGGCGCCGGTAAGATAGGGAGGGATTTCTTCTTTTTCGCCCTTTCTAATACTCCCGGCAGGAAATATGAGAATCGAATTATCGTTCTGCAAAACCCGTTTCATAATATCGAGTGTTATAAGCTTTTGGGCCTCCCGGCGTTCAGGCGTCCAATCTTTTGGGCTGCTCATCGGAATGGTGCCAAACAGCATCATGGGATATTTTTGTAGCCAGTGTTCATATTCAAGATAGTAGGCCGTTGGGCGAATTCGCGTCACCGTATAGAGCGATGTCATTATCAAAGGTGGGTCGTTGCGGCTGACATGGTTTGCCAGTATAATTGCGCCGGTAAGGTCCTGCAATTGTTCCTTGTTGGAACAGCTGACATTGTAGAATAAATCGTAATAGGGCCTGACAAGTGCAAAAACGAGATGCCGAAGAAGCTTACCAAAAATATTGTCTATAACTTTTACGCCACGTTTCTTGGCTGGTGGATTTGTCATGCGACCCTTTCGGTATGTTTAATATTGTATGCAATCGGCCATATCATTATACCGAAGGGATCGGGGCAAAATTAATGTCAGATTCTATAGACACGCAGCTGGAATTGGTGGAGCCGTTGGGCATGCCGTTGCTGTTGTTCCGGTAATTGCCGGGTCGGTTGCTGCAGCTATTGCCGCTGGGGTTGTTTGAGTGAGTGTTGGATTAACTACCGGTGTGGGGTTCTCGACGATGATTACCTCTTGCTGTTTTTGCGAACCAAGCGGAATAATAGGATTGTTTCTTCGTTCAGGATCGCCGGTTAAACCTGGAAGCGAACCATTTGAGGATTTGCAAAAGCCTGTCGCATCCTTGCTGCCATCTATGCAATTTGCTCTTGCTCTCAAGCCTTGACCCTTGCGCCCGGGAATACCATTGCCGGCAACCATGTCGCGACTGTCCAGCAGGTCCATGTCATCATCTTTGGACATTTCAATTTTAAGAGTTTTACCGTCGGAAATACAGGCAAAGCCGGGCTTGGTTATGATACGTGTTTTGCCGTTAACACTACACGACATTCTGCCTGCCCGTAAAATTGATTTGGTGAAAGCCCTGGTTACTCTGGTATCTAAAATACCGCCGCGAATACCCAATACAATATGCGGTGTGGTGACCTGCATTTTTCCGGATTTTGAAATTTGCCCACCGTAAAACCGGACCAAACCACTGTTCATGTTAACCGCGACCTTACCCCTGTTTCTTCCCGGTTGATAAACAAATTCATCAATAACAAGTTTCGAGTTAGGTCCGATTTTTGCACTTGATTCGTCGGCAAATACTATCATGCCGAGCCCGGTTTTATTGCTCGATAGACTGTCGCCAAGTGATATTTTTGAGCCGACTGACAGATTTTTACCATTGTTACCGGCAATTTGGGTCTGAAGAGCCGTCATGGTGCCGACAACTTCAGCAGATGCCAGATTTGGCATTACTGCCAAGGCAAAAACTGTGGATCCAATGAAGGCCAGATATTTGGGCATGTACATGGTAATTTGCTCCAGTTAACGGAAAGTATAGGTGTAACTTAGTCCAACTCCGTAGGATGTCTGGTTGCGGCTTCGATCATCAAGTGTGAGCTGCCGGTAAAAAGAAGTTAGGTCGACCCGATTGGATTCATTGAGTTCAAACGTGTGATCCCAGCGTAATTGCCAAAAATTTCCGTCAAAAGTGGTCCCGGGTGTAGCGTTTAAATCGGGCAGTTGAATATGACCGCCACCAATACTGGCGCGATGGGTCCAGCTAATACCGTCTGGTTTGGAAACTATCAAACCTGCATAACTGAACTCACCATCAACTGAGCGGCCAATAGAAGTGCCGCCATATGTATAATCGAATTGGGTTCTGATCGTTGCACCAATCGCATGTGCCGCGCTTAGCCGATAGGCACCGCCCGCCTGGGCCCGAACGCGGTAATCTGTAAATAACAGATCGGAGGCGGAAAGGTCAGCAAGGCCGAAATTGGCAAAAACCGTAGTGTCGACCGTCGGCTGTACGGTGAATTTGGAAAAAATACCATATTCCTGAATAGCGGCGTTCTTTTGGAAGCTGTTATAATCTCCATAGAGTGACAGCGACATGCGTAATGAGGAAATTCCCGAATTCGGCAGGCCTTTTTCCCAGGATAGGCTCAAGCGGCCCGAAGGTGCAGTAAAAACTCCACCGCCGCCGCTGAGATCAAAATCGCCGAACAGGCGGGATGCCCGGGCCCGGATTGAAATCATGATCGCATCGTCGGTGGGCGTTTCTAGGTTACGGCGCAGAACCCCGTAAATTTCTCCATAGGGATTAAAATCTGTCCGGTCTGAAATGGCCGCTGAGCTGGAAAAGTTGGTCTGGATGACATCAGCACCCGCAGTAAACGAAATGTAGCCGCTAACGCCGCCGATGTTTTTGCCGATTCGCTCGCGGAGCTTTTCAGCTTGCCCAATTTCCCTGAGGTTGAGCGTTCCAATTTCAAGAGCGTATTCAATCTGGCGCAAAGCAAGGTCATAGGACCCCACATGATTGTACAAGCGACCGGCGACCAATCTGGCCTGTGCATCACGGGGAAAGGTGATTAAATGCTGCTCGATTGTGGAAAGCGCCTGGTCGTACTGGCCAGCTTCAACAGCAATGTTGATAAATTCTGTAAGACTTCCCGGATCACGTGGATTTGCAATGCGATTGGCAAACGAGTCCTGGTATGCGGAAGCAAAGGCCGAGCTTATCCCGATTGTCAGCAAAGAAGTGCCAACAATCGTGGCTAATATGCTCCTATAAAAATTGCTTTGCATTATAAAAAAACCCAACAAACCCCAGCTGGAACCAATTAATAATTAGTTCCTGTATTCTTTTAATATATTTGTAACTAATTTGGTAGTGTGTTCATGGTTTTTGCAGCCCTTAGGTTAATACCTGTGTTAATTTTGTCATAGTGTGAATATGGCCTCAAAATCTTGAACCTGATATGCGTTTTTGCACGCGTCAGTTGGCGAATAGATTTTTACCAGAATTTTGGAAAAGATGGTTCACATATGGGGTGAAATCATTTAAGTTTCATTTGCAACTAAATTTAAGGTTTTAAGCATGGCAAAGAAATTCGCGTCTCAGGCAGATATGGACGAGAAAGAGATTTCATTTACTGAAATTGGTAAAGATTTATGGGCCTTTACCGCCGAGGGTGATCCCAATACCGGGGTGATTATTGGCGATGATAGCGTGATGATTATTGATGCGCAGGCAACGCCACGGCTTGCCAATGTGGTGATCGAAAAAATCCGGGGCGTGACCGATAAGCCGATCAAGCATGTGGTTTTATCGCATTATCATGCGGTACGGGTGCTTGGGGCATCTGCTTATAATGCGCCAGAAATTATCATGTCTGAAAAAGCCCGTTCGATGGTGGTTGAACGCGGCCAAGAGGACTGGGATAGCGAATTTGAGCGTTTTCCGCGGTTGTTTCAAGGTCACGAATCCATTCCGGGGCTTACCTGGCCAACCACAACTTTCAACGACCGTATGAGCGTTTATCTGGGTAATCGACGGGTCGATTTGATGTTTATGGGCAGGGCACATACGGCCGGCGATATCGTTGCCTATGTGGGTGATGAAAATGTCATGTTTACCGGTGATATCGTTGAGTATAAATCGGCCTGCTATTGCGGCGATGGGCATTTTCATGATTGGCCTGATACTTTGAATGAAATTCGAGCATGGGAAGTGGATGCCATTGCGCCGGGGCGCGGTGATGCGCTGGTTGGGCGAAAAATGGTCAATGCAGCGCTGGATTCGACCGAAGATTTTGTCACCACGACCTATAAATCGGTGGCCCGTGTGGCTCTTAGAGGCGGTTCGTTGAAAGAAGCATGGGATGCATGCCGCGAGGTCTGTGATCCGAAATTTGGCGATTACGCGATCTATGAGCATTGCCTGCCGTTCAATGTTTCGCGTGCCTATGATGAGGCCCGCGATATGGACACACCAAAAATCTGGACGGCGGCGCGAGATATTGAAATGTGGGAGGCTTTGCAGAGCTAGATGCCGATTTGGGCTGCCGTAATATCAGTGATACTGATGGCAATTACCGGGGTTGCTTTTCTCAGAATGTTTTATTTCCAAGCAAAAGTTATTTTGACTTTTCCAGTGTTAAAAATGGAACAGCTTGAGCGACTCAGAATTGGACCGTGGTCAGAAAAAGAAACAGTTTTGCGTTCAAAATGGGCGCGCTCAATTTTGCATGTCTTGGTTGCATTTGTCTTCTTGGCTGTCTGGGTATTCTTTGTTCAGTTGTTTGGATTAAATGGTCCGGTTGAATGCTTGACCAATGCAAAGGCCAGTGGATTCTCAAGGGCTAACTGTCCTCCTATTTTATAGTATGAGAATTGCTGCTAAATTACTACCACATCATAAAGGCGGATGTTTTTATCCATGGTCATGATTGTTAAATTTTCCATTTGCGCCTGCGCCACCAACATTCGGTCAAATGGATCGCGGTGATGATGGGGCAGGTGGGAGACCGCGAGCGCGTGTTCTGGGAGGATAGGTAAGATGGAGATATCGCTGTTTTCAATATCCTTTAGCAAACCTGGGGGCATTATCAGTTTGCCAATACCAATTTTAATGGCAATTTCCCAAATCGAGACAATGCTTATGAACTTATTGACATCGCCTGTCATTAACCGAAAGTGCCGTTCTTTCAGTTTGTTGTCGTCATTCAAATCCCAGAGCAAGATATGAGTATCAATCAGATAACCAGTATCACTCACTTGATGTATTCATCCCATTCAGGGCCCAGCTCATCAAAGTCATCCGCCATCCAAATTTTACCCTTCATGGCTCCATGCAAGGATTTCTTCTTCGCCGGTTTTTCGGCAATGATTTTCACATATGGCTTGCCGTGCTTGGTGATCGCTATTTCCTCTCCATTCGCTGCTTTGCGAAGGATTTCGGAAACATTGGCTTTCATTTCAGCGACGGTGATGTTCATGACAGGCTCCAGTTCTGGCCATAATATAGGCCATAATTTGGGTATTTGCAAGTTTAAGGCGGGATAGAAAATGCCCAAAATCTTTGAAACGCCGCTCTATTCCTACGCTCGTTCACCCGACCAGGATGCAGCAGCGCCTGTTCGCCATCCGGTTGTTGTGGTGGGTGCCGGGCCGGTGGGGTTGGCTGCCGCCATTGAACTCGCGCAAAGCGATGTGCCCGTTTTGGTGCTGGATGATAACGACAAGGTCTCATGGGGATCGCGCGCCATTTGCTTTGCCAAGCGGCCGCTGGAAATTCTCGACCGGCTTGGCTGTGGCAATGAATTTGTCGACAAGGGTGTTCAATGGAACCTGGGCAAGGTTTTTGTTGATGTGCAAAATATCTACGAATTTGACCTTCTGCCGGAAGGTGGTCATCAGCGACCGGCCTTTATTAATCTGCCGCAATATTATTTTGAGGAATATCTGATCAACCGCCTTCGCCAATTGCAAAAAGAAGGCAAGCCGATTGAATTGCGCGGCAATAACAAGGTTGTTGCGGTTGATCCGCGAGAAAATGAGGTGGGCATTACGATTGAAACGCCGGAAGGTAATTATTCGATATGTTCCGATTGGCTGATCCCTTGTGACGGGGCCAATTCGCCGGTGCGTGCGATGATGGATCTGGAATTTGTCGGTCAGGTATTTGAGGACAATTTCCTCATTGCCGATATTGTCATGAAAGCGGATTTTCCTGCCGAGCGGCGGTTCTGGTTTAATCCGCCGTTTAATCCGGGCCAGTCGGTTCTGCTGCACAGCCAACCGGACAATGTGTGGCGGGTTGACTTTCAACTTGGCTGGGACATCGACAAGGAAGAGGAGGCGAGGGAGGAGAATGTCTCCCGGCGCTTGAAATCGATGTTCGGTGAAGATGCCAAATTCGAGCTGGAATGGGTTTCCGTCTACACATTTCAGTGTCGACGGATGCAAGATTTTCGCCATAATCGAGTATTGTTTGCCGGTGATGCGGCGCATCAGGTTTCGCCTTTTGGCGCGCGCGGGGCCAATTCCGGCTTGCAGGATAGTGACAACCTGATCTGGAAGCTGAAGCTGGTAATGGAGGGCAAGGCACCGGAAAGCCTGCTTGACAGTTATAATGATGAGCGGGTTTTTGCTGCGGAAGAAAACATTTTAAATTCAACACGTTCGACGGATTTCATCACACCAAAATCCGAGATCAGCAAGATCTTTCGCGATGCCGTGTTAAAACTTGCAAGCAGTTACGAATTTGCCCGCCCGCTGGTCAATACCGGCAGGCTTTCAGTGCCGGCAACCTATGATGCTTCTCCGCTTAATGGCCCGGACGCGGATGGATTACCAGGCCGCACCAGGCCGGGCGCTTCTGCCAGCGATGCACCGGTGGGCGATGATTGGCTGCTGCAAAAACTCGGTAGCCGCTTTCAATTGCTGACCATAAATACGGATGGGCCAAAAAGTCTGAATGTGAATGGTATTCCGGTTGAACGATTGCCGCTTTCTTGCGGTGACGGGCGATCGGAAGAGCTTAAAGCACGCTATTTGGGCGAACGCGATTGTGCGGTTTATTTAATGCGACCAGACCAGCATATTGCAGCGCGCTGGATAAGCTATGACGAACAGGCCGTGCGTGATGCGGTTAATCGGGCTGTTGGCAAGATATAGGGGTTTTTATAATGGCAAAATTGAATTTATCTGCGAATATCAATGACCCGGATGGCTTCTACAGTGAATTGCTAAAAGCCCATGAGGGCTTGAGTAAGGATGAGAGCGATGGGTTGAACGCGCGGTTGATTTTGTTGTTGGCCAATCATGTCGGCGATCGTGAAACCCTCTCAGAAGCGCTTACCGCTGCGCGCGGGAAAGGTGAAGCCAAATAAGTTTGCGCTAATCTGGTAATCTGTACTGAAAATTCAATCACGAGTAGTTTCACATTACGTCACACCATTGTGTCTCGACAGCAATGAATTGCGCGTTCAAAATTGCACCAAATATGCGATTTGCATACCTGATTGGAGCAATTATCCGATGTTGAAACAAACCATATACTCCCTATTTGCCATTGCCTTTGTCCTGCTTGCGTTCAATGCGGAAGCACAGGAAGTTCCCGGGGCACATCTGGCGATTAAAAATCCGGCTATCCTGGAAAAGAGTGAAATTAACAAGGTTTATGATGAGCTAAAAGAACGAATGGCCGGAGGCTATGATCTTTCAAAACTGCCAATAATCAAGAATTACCAAAGCTGGAAACAGTATAATAATCAGCCCTATATATCGGCGACCCACGGGCAGCGATACGTCAATAATTACGCCAACAGGTTGGTGACGAATTATGGCAAGTTGAAAAAAGGTGGGGCCTATCCTGTTGGGACTGTGTTTGCAAAGGATACAATTACAGTCACATCACAGAAAAAGACCTATCCGGGCGCCATATTTATTATGGAAAAACTGGCCAAAGGCAAAAGCCCGGAAACGGCGGACTGGCGTTATGTAATGGTATTGCCGGATGGTTCTATGTTTGGTGATACGGTCGGAGATCAGCCGGAAGAAGTTGAATATTGCCATGCTTGCCATATTCAAAAATCCCGTCAGGATTACGTATTTTTCGTGCCCAAGAAATACCGCATAGATCAATAAAACTGGTGCTGGCTTCAAAGTGACGAGTTGCTGCATTTATATATTAGCAACATGTGATATATAAACCAATGATGGGAGCGGGCAATATAACCCGCTCGCGCAATCTTTATCGTGATCTGGGTTCTGACCCTAAAGGCCGGTCATGATTCAGGCGAGCAAAGCCTGTTCAAGGTCGGCGATCAGATCATCGCAGGCCTCGATACCGACCGAAAGGCGAACCAGATTGTCGACCACGCCGACAGCTTCCCGGCGTTCCACAGGTACGGTGGCATGGGTTAATGATGCCGGATGTTGTATCAGGCTTTCCACGCCGCCAAGGCTAACAGCAAATTGAAACAGATTGGTGCGTTGCAGTAATTTATCCGCACGCTCTTGCCCGCCTTCAACCAGCAGGCTGACTACGGCACCAAATCCGTTCATCTGCTGTTTGGCGACCGCATGGCCGGGATGATCCGGCAGTCCTGGATAAAGCACGGTTTCAAGCCCCAGGCGGGTTTTGTTTTCTGACAGGAAATTGGCAATTCTGGTTGCGTTTTCGCAATGCCGCTGCATTCGAATGGGCAGAGTTTTCAGCGAACGTAAAAGCAAAGCGCTGTCATTGGGGCTTAGAACAGAGCCAACTGCGTTTTGCAGATAGCGCATTCGATCGGCAATGCCCTCGGGGGCTGTTGGGGAAACGGCTGCAATGCCCGCCAGCAAATCTGAATGACCGTTAAGAAACTTGGTTGCAGAATGCATGACAATGCTTACGCCCAGCTCCAGCGGCCGTTGGCATACGGGTGATGAAAACGTATTGTCACAAACGGTGAGCGCATCAACCGTATTGGCGATTTCGACAATCGACCTAATATCGACGATTTTGGTGAGTGGGTTTGAGGGGGTCTCAAACCAAAGCATCGCTGTATCATTGGTGCTTGCAGCTTTAACCGCATCGGCATTGGAAAAATCAACAAAAGTTACCTTATGTCCGCTGGTTTTCGGACGAAGATCGGCCAAAAGGCGATAAACTCCGCCATATAGATCGTCATGGGCAACAATATGCGATCCCGCATCCAGCAGTTCCAGAATTGTCGCGGCCGCTGCAAGGCCGGTTGGAAAAGCAAAGGCAGTTTCAGCCGATTCAAGGTCGGCAACGCACGCCTCTAACGACAGGCGGGTTGGGTTTGCGGGGCGTGAATAAATATAGCCTTTGTTTTCGCCAATACCATCCTGGACAAAGGTGGAAGCGGTATAAACAGGCGCAATGATTGCACCGGTCAGGGGGTCAGGTTCCTGGCCCGCATGGATGGCGCGGGTATCAAACCCAAGCCGATTTGACTTATTCTTCACACTGATGCTCCCTGTCATATATTAATGAGATTTACCCATTTTTGATTGGGTACAATCCTTTTTATTATCCTGATAAGGTTGTTACCGAAGTCTGACAACTGCATTTTTGAAAATCAACACATTCCCCGGTGGAGAAGCTTTTGACCCATATTTGTTTCGACGTATCGATTGAAAACAAAATTGCCCATCTGGTGATGAAGCGGCCGGAAAAGCGCAATTCAATGATCCGCGAATTTTGGACCGAGCTGCCGGAAATCATTCGCAAGATTGATGCTGAGGCATCTGCCCGGGTGATTGTTATTTCATCGACCGGGCCGCATTTTACCGGTGGTATAGATTTGATGATGTTGGCAGGCGAGTTGGCCGATGATGGCAGCGCCAAAACCCGAATGCAAAGGGCGGCGCGGTTTTTGGGACTTGTGAAAGAATTGCAGGATACGTTTTCTGCGCTTGAACAATGCCGCATTCCAGTGCTTGCGGCCATTCAGGGCGGCTGTATTGGTGGTGGTGTCGATTTGGCCACCGCTTGCGATCTTCGATATGCAACCAGTAATGCCTATTTTACCATTCAGGAGATCAATATTGGCATGACCGCCGATGTGGGCACATTTCCGCGTATTGTTAAATTGATGCCGGAAGGGGTAGTGCGCGAACTTGCCTATACGGGCCGCAAACTTACCGCATCTGAGGCATTGCAACACGGGCTGGTTAATCAGGTCTTTGATGATCAGACGAGCCTGCTTGCGGGTGTTATGGAGGTGGCTGGCGAAATTGCCTCAAAAGCCCCCAATGCAATAATGGGCAGCAAGCGGATTATCACCTATGCGCGCGATCATTCGACCGCTGATACGCTGGATTATATCGGGGTGTGGAACATGGCGATGCTGCACCCGGAGGAGATTATGGAAACCATGGCGGCAAAACAGCAAAAGCGTGCACCGGAATTTATTGATCTGCCGGAGAAGATATAAGGCTATTTTTTGCTCTTAGGCATCAACCCGTTTTTTACAATCCAGAAGAAAACCGGATAGGGCATAAGGCGTAAGAATTTTACAAACCAGACGAGCGGTTTGGGGAAATTCACTTCGTATTTTTTGGCGCGTATTCCGGCAATGGTTTTTCGGGCCGCCACATCGGGTTCGACCAAAAGTGGCATCGGAAACTTGTTTTTTTCAGTCATCGGCGTGCGTACAAAGCCGGGATTGATGATTGTTATATCAATTCCCTTGGGTGCAAGTTCCAATTTGCTTGCCTCCGCCAGTGAAACCAGTGCAGCCTTGGAAGCATTGTAAGCGCCTGCACCGGGCAGACCGTTATATCCGGCAATTGAAGCGACCCATGCTATATGGCCTTGGCCGCGCTCGCTCATTTTTGGAACAATTGCTGACAGGCCATTGGTAACGCCAAGATAATTGGTCTCAATAATCGTGCGGAAGGTTTCCGCCGCTGGCTTTGCCGTGGTGCTTGCGGCGCTTACACCTGCATTGAAAATGGCCAAATCAATCGGGCCAAGATTAGCCTCAATGTGGGCGGCACATTCTGCCATGGCCTTGGCATTCGATACGTCGAGCGGGTAGGCGTGAACGTTCGTATAATCATCGGCAAGCGATTGTAGTTTGTCTTTGGAACGGGCAGATATGGCGATATTGGCGCTGGTTGCTGCCAGCTGTTTAACAAGTTCCATGCCAATGCCCGAACTTGCGCCGGTGATCCAGATTGTATTCCATTTAGGGTTTTGCATGTTTTGCCTGAAACCTGATACTCAGCAGGCCTTGGTTTGATAATAAGCGATTCGAATTTTCTCATTCTAATCTGTTTTCTGGAGATTTTGTGATTCAATAAATGTTGATGGACCTATCAAATTTTGCAATTGCCTGTGTTACACTCACCGCTCTGCTGGTGGGGTTTTCCAAAACCTCAGTTGGTGGCGTCGGAATTTTGGCCGTTTTACTGATGGCGATGGCGTTTCCCGGCAAGGCATCGCCCGGCGTATTGCTGCCAATGTTGATTGTCGCCGACATATTTGCTGTTATTTATTACCGACGAGATTGCAATTGGTCGATATTGTTCAAAATCCTGCCGATGACAGCTATTGGCATATTTATCGGCTATCTGCTTGTTGACATTATTCCTTATGAGATTTTTGAAAAGGTAATTGGGGCGATTATTCTGGCCATGGTGGTGATGGGGCTGGTGCTTGAAAATCACAAGCAGAGTTTCACATCGAATGGTATGTGGACTTATCTTGTCGGCATTATTGCCGGTGTGGTAACAATGATCGCCAATGCGGCCGGGCCGGTTTTCGGGGTTTTTCTTTTACAAATGGGGCTGACGAAACAAAGCTTTGTCGGCACAAGAAGCTGGTATTTTTTGCTGTTGAATATTTTTAAGGTGCCGTTTTCGGCCAATCTGGGGCTGATAACCACCGATACACTGCTGTTGAATTTGATGTTCATTCCGGCGATTTTTATCGGAGCAGTATTGGGGGCAAAGTTTTTGAAAATGATCAATCTGACAGCCTTTAAATGGTTGATCAGAATTACTGCATTAATTGCGGCCATACGGTTGATGATTTTTTGAATTGATTTTGTTGCTCACAAATGCCTCAGCCTTTGCAAGCATTTGCATATTTATTCGGGTATCAAAGCCCTTGTCTTCGAGAAATCGAACCAGCTTGCCGGTATCAAGATTTCCCGGTGCGCCGGGGGCAAAAGGGCAGCCGCCCAGGCCCGCAATAGACGCATCGAATGTTTGAACGCCAAAGGCAAGGCTTGTAGCCACATTGGCCAGCGCATTGTCATTTGTATCGTGGAAATGCCCGGCCAGATTTTCTGCCGATATTTTGGCGCATACGGTGTCCAGCAGGGTCGAAATATTGTCGGCACTGGCCTTGCCGATTGTATCGCCGAGCGAGATTTCATAGCACCCGATATCCAATAAACGTTCGCAGAGCGATGCCACATGCAGCGGGTTGACCCGGCCATCAAACGGGCAATGGGTAATGCAGGAAATATAGCCGCGCACCGGGCATTTTGCGTGGTCGGCAACGGCAATAATCTCTGTAATAGTGGCAAGACTTTCAGCAATTGTGCAATTGAGGTTGCTGCGGCTGAAACCTTCGGTGGCCGAGATAAAAACGGCTACCTCGCTGGCCCTGGCTTCCAATGCTAAATGCAGGCCTTTCAGGTTTGGAACGAGAGCTGAATAGGACGTGCCGTTTTTCTTCTTGATGCCGTCGAATACTTTGGTGGAACCGGCCATTTGCGGCACCCGTTTTGGCGATACAAAACTACCGACTTCTATTTGCTTCAAACCGGTTGCGGTAAGGTGGTCGACAAGTTCGACCTTCCAGCTGATCGAGGTTTCAATTGACTCATTCTGCAATCCATCGCGTGGCCCAACCTCGATGATTTTGATGTATTTATTCATTCACCTATTCCATTAGATTGGTAGGAGCCACTGGGCCAATATTGCATGGATATTCGGTTGTAGTGAGGCTTTTTTGCAGATGAAAATTTTTCATTCATCCTTTGGTTAATTCAGTTTACTGTTTTGAATTCTGCAAATATAATTCACTGATGGATGAAATTCGCAATTGCCAAACATCGGATGTGGAAAATATTGCCAGCCTTTGGCATATCGCATGGCACAGCGCGCATGGTGCAATTGTACCTGCGGAACTGGTGAAACTGCGAACACTGGATAGTTTTATTCAACGTACAGGTGATCTTGTCGCGCAAATCAGGATTGGTGGGTTGGGTGCGGTTCAGGGTTTTTCAATCACCAGAGAGGGCGAATTATACCAGCTCTACGTGTCCACGATGGCGCAGGGAACGGGATTGGCGAAACTGCTGATTGATGATGCGGAAGCCCGAATTAGGGCCGACGGCTATTCGCATTCATGGCTTATTTGTGCGGTGGGTAATGACCGCGCTGCCGCTTTTTACCGGAAGTGCGGGTGGGAGCTGATCGAGACCGAAACCCACGAATTGGATACATTGGGCGATGCTTTTCTGCTTGATTGCTGGCGCTTTGAGAAGGCGCTGTAGTCGCAGCCGCTTTTAACCATTTCGCATTTCGACTAAAATCTGCTCGGCAAATTCAACACGCACGTTTTTTGCTTCAACCATTTTTATCGCTAATATTTCAATCTCTGCACCCACGGCACCGGCAGCCAGCGCCACATTATTGGCGTGCAGGCTCATATGGCCGCGTTGGATGCCCTCGGTTGCCAGCGCCTTAAGCGCCGAGAAATTTTGCACCAGACCAACGGCTGCAATAATGCTCGCCAGACGGTCGGCGGAACTGATATTCATGATTTTCATTGCCATTTGTGCGCTTGGGTGCACCCTGGTGGCGCCGCCGACAATGCCAATCGGCATGGGTAATTCTAGCGTGCCGGTAAGATTGCCCTCATTGTCTTTTTCCCAGCGGGTGAGGGCGGAATATTGACCGGAACGCGCCGCATAGGCATGGGCACCAGCCTCTACCGCTCTGGTATCATTGCCTGATGCCAGTACCACGGCAGATATGCCATTCATAATGCCCTTGTTGTGGGTGGTGGCGCGGTAGGGGTCTGCCACAGCAAAACGCCCGGCGCGGATGATCGCATCGCGGGTCTTTGCGCCTCCTATAGTGCTTGCGGGAAATGTTGCGCGGGCGCGCACCAGCCTGCGGTCGGCGAGATTGGAGAGAATGCGCAATTCGACCTTGCCGCCGGTCCATTGCTCGACTTTGTCGGCCAGTTTTTCAACCATCGTATTGACCGTGTTGGCCCCCATAGCATCGCGGCAATCGACAATAATATGGGCAACAACAATGGGTGGATTTGTGTCCAGTACCCGCACTTCAAGATCGCGAAACCCGCCGCCAAGCTGCACAAGTAATGTGTCACATTCATCGCATATGGTTTTGATTTCGCTTATGTTTTCAAACAGGGCAGCGCGGGCGGCAAACGGGTTTTCAAGGCCAGAAATCTGGATTTGCCCGATCATGCAGTTCTCATCTTTGCTGGTGAAAATACCGCCCGTATCGCGGCACTGGCGCGCCCCATTGCAGACCGCTGCAATGACGGAGGATTCCTCCGTTGCCATTGGCACCAGCACATCTTCGCCATCTATGATGAGGTTTGTGGCAATGCCAAAGGGAATGTTCATCGTGCCAATGACGTTCTCACAAAGGTGATCTGCGGTCTCGCCAAGGGGTGCACTTGCGGCTGAAAAAGCTGCTTTTTCCTCTTTCGAAAGCCCGGTTAAATCGGCAATTTTTGCAAGCCGTTCAAGGCGGGAAAGCTTGTGAAAGCCTGAAATGCGTGATGTGTTTACTGGCACGTTTATTCTCTCGATTACTACCTGCGATAACACACAGCTTAGGGCTAATTATTGACGTTGTCACTTCAGCAGGGTGGCTTGCGCATCAGGCTCGCAAGCTGCTTGATTTCATGCCCAATGCCGTGCGCGTCTACTTGAGTAGCGGCGGCTATGCGCACCTCATCCGGTTTGTTTTGTGCCAGTTTCCAGGTTCCGTCAATGGTGGTCACCCGCATTGAAATTGGCACGATCATGCGTTGCATTTTCTCTAAAACGGGCGGTGAAACCTTATCCATTTTCCACGGCTGCTTAGGCGTAAGCCTTGTTTCAAACTGATTGGAAATGCGTTCTAAAATGCCCGATAGTTTGTCTTGGGGCAGGCGCTGCATTTTTCCGCGCAGATGTACTGCCACATAGTTCCAGGTTGGCACCTGATCATCGACCTCATACCAGTCTGGCGAGATATAGCTGTCGGCGCCGACAATGGAAATTACCACATTTTGCGGAGTTTCAAGCAGTTTCAATATGGGGTTGGAGCGCACCAGATGCGCTTCCATATATGTGCCATCTTCGGAAAGTAAAAAAGGGATGTGGGCGAGCAGCGGGCCGTTTTCGGCATTGATTACCAATGAGCCAAAACTGCGATTGCGGGCAAAATCTATATTGAGCTTTTCAGGGGCTTTGCGGAAATTCAAATTGGGATGCATGGGAACTCTCGTGTTTTTCAGGTTTGTTCGGACTTTGAACCCGGTTGTCAGCTTAAATCAAGCCTCAATCACCTCAACGCCGAAATCTTGCAGCTCGGCCAGATATTCCTCAAGCGAGACAAGTCCAATACAGGCCATTGCACCGGCAGGGAGCGGCTCGCCCCTTGCCAGTTTTTCGGCCAGAACAATTGCCGGAACGGTTGGAATATGCGGGCCATATCCATCTTTGGCGATGATAAACCATGTGCGGGTCAGGTTTTCGCCCGCGTGTCCTTTTCCAGAAATGATCATATGCATACCACCGTCAGCGCTGCCAAAAATATCGAACCAATTGCTGATTTTCAGCATCGGGTTTGCCAGCCGTTTTAGCGGTAAAGGGATGCCCAAACGGACAATCCATGAAAGCCCCCAGAGCCCCAAATGCAGCGGTGATAATTCAAGCCCGGCGGAGAACTGAATTTTTTTGATGCCGTAATGTTGGGGCAGAAGATCAAGATCGGGAATATCGCAATTGGCCATCCAGCGCTTGCCAAGGCCCGGATAATCCTGCCGGTAAATATCCTGCCAGCCGTGCGGGTGTTTGGTCGCGCTGGCAAATGGCTGAAGCTGTTTGCCCACATAGCTTAAAATGCCCTTGGTGGTGGCCAGACCGCGTTCGGCCTTTTGTCCGGGGCTGATGCCATATTTGAGCCGGGTGATTTTGGAGAAGTCGGATTTGTAATGTTCGAGCACGGCGGATGAAAGCCCCGGCACGGTGCTTGCGCCGCTGATGACGCATATATTTCTGGCTTTCGCCTCATCGTCTAATTGGCTGATATTGGTGACGAAATCGCGGCCATCTGCAAGGTCAATATAGTGGGCTTTATTGGCAATACAGGCTTTGGCGACCGCATAATCAGCCCCTTGAAACGGCCCGCATGTGTTGATTACCACGCTGGGTTTGAGCCGTTGCAATTGCTCATCAAGCGCCGTGTGAACATCAAAGATCGCCACTTTTGCCCGTTCGCCAAGCGCGCTTGCCAAGCATTCGGCTTTTTGCCGATTGCGCCCGGCGATGATGATGCCAAGACCTTTCGCCACCAGTGCCCTGGCGATGCGTTTGCCAAAATTGCCGTAGCCGCCGAGGATGAGGATATTATGCATCAAGTGACATTTCTGTAATTTCAAACGTGCCGCCATAGGAATATAACTCGCCAAAAAGCGGGTGGGTTATGTTCATGAACATGGAAAATTCAATGTCAGATATGGCGCGTTCTTCGGCATTTGCCCGGCCAAACAATAGCGTAAAGGGCAGGGGGATGGGCCTGCCAAAAATCTTGATGCAATAGCCACGGTGTTGCAAAATCACCTGGTCGCCATCATAGGAATATGCAGCGCGCCAGCCAATGCCGCTTGAGGTCCATTCCACCACTTCGTTTCCCCCGACCGGTTCCATGCAGGAAAAGAAATTGTAATTCTGGCCGTCAGGAAAGCTGAATTCTCGCTCAAGGCAAAAATATGCGCTGTCTGGTTTGCTGGCGAAATTGACCACGGTTTCGATATTTGATCCGGCCTTTGGGACAAGCGTTTTGGTGATGGCAAATAGTGGCGCAAACATCTTCACTAGCCAGTGAAGTTTGATATCCAATCGACCTTTAACGATGACACTATCGCGGCTGAAGGGCCGGTTGGCATAATGCTTGTGCATGACGGGCGGCAATTGGGCCCATGATTTGCCAAAGATGGGTTGAAAAATAGGCTGATGGTGAGAATTTTCTGTCATGTATGGAAAGTTCAGCCTATCAATTCGTATGGATTTTCTACTGCTTAAATGGATTCATATTATAAGTTCGACCATTTTATTTGGCACTGGCATTGGTACGGCATTTTATATGTTCATGGCCAATCGGCGTGGAAATCTTTCTGACATCGCTTTTGTAACACGTCATGTGGTGATTGCCGATTGGTTGTTTACGACACCTGCGGTCATGGTACAACTTGCAAGCGGCGTGGCAATGGCCATCATGCTTGATCTGGAATTTGCCGAGGGCTGGATTTTTTGGGCATTGGTGTTGTATTTTTTCACCGGCGCGTGCTGGCTGCCGGTTGTCTGGATGCAGATAAAAATGCGTAAATTAGCCCGGTGCGCGGTGGCGAATGGCGAGGAGCTGCCATCAGAATACTGGAAAATGGATAAATGGTGGATAGCGCTCGGGTCACTGGCTTTTCCGGCTGTTGTGGCTATATTCTGGCTGATGGTTTTTAAACCGGATTTGTAAACCGGAAAGCCGGGTTACTCATATAAGTTTGACCGTAATACGTTGCGATTTGAAAGAATTTGATTGATGGAAATCACACCGTCAAAAAAAGTTGAAGGCAAAGCGGAAGCACTTTACCGGGCTGAGGGCGATGATTTTACCTCACACGAAGTGGACGTATTAACACTCACATTTGAGGGTATTACCGGTGATTATCACGAAGGAATAAGCCGCAATTCTGGCGGGCGGGAACCGTGGTATCCGCGTGGTACGGAAATGCGGAATGAGCGTCAATTGTCCATGCTTTCAGCCGCTGAGCTGGCGATTGTGGCGCAGCGGCTGGATATTCCGGTGATCCGGCCTGAATGGATTGGCTGTAATATTTTGATGGGCGGCATTGATAATCTTTCATTTTTGCCGCCGCGCACGATTTTAATGTTTGAGGGTGGTGCAACCATTCGCATTGATGGCAATAATGGCCCCTGTAAGGTTTCCGGTCGCGCCATTGCTGCGCATTACGAAGGGCGTGAGGATTTAGCCCTTGGTTTTTCCCGTGAGGCGAAAAACATTCGTGGCCTTGTTGGCTGGGTTGAAAAGACCGGGGTGATTAAAAAGGGTGAGGCCTTTACCGGGCGCATTCCAGCGCAGTGGATATATTGAAATTTTTCTAGCTGGCAGTGAAAACCTGGCGGCTTTTTCTAATTAACTAGCTTTGTAGCCTGACCGCAATTTTCAAATGCCAGCCATGTCCATGACACATCTTTTCGGGCAAAATGGCTGTCCGTTTTGGCTTGAATATATGGATTCTTCGAACCAATTGACGGTCGCGTGGATCCCCGCCTGCGCGGGGATGACGGCGGCGGTGGTGGGAATGATAAAAAAATTGATTAAAATGGATCGCGATTACCATTTTAAATCCACCTCACTCATACCCCCCGCCACTCGGCGTTGTTACAATCACCGCCTCGCCAGCGACCACGCTGGTTTGGTCGCAATATTCGAGTTCTTCCAGCGTGCCGTTTAAGCGGCGGATTTCGGTTTTGCCAACCTCGCCATCGCCGCCCTTGCCAAGGCCTGCGGGCGGGCGCTTGCGGTGGCTGGATAAAATGGCGCATTCCATATCTTCCATAAAGCGCAATACGCGCCTTGTGCCATCGCCGCCGGGGAATTTTCCGCTCCCGCCAGAGCCTTTGCGAATGGAGAATTCTTCGACCACGATTGGAAAGCGCATTTCCAGAATTTCCGGGTCGGTCATTCTTGTGTTGGTCATATGCACATGCACCCCGGATGCGCCCTTAAAACCACGACCGGAATTCATTTTTCCCGCAGGCGCGCCGGCACAAATCGTTTCGTAATTTTGATAACGCGCATTGCCATAGGTGAGATTGTTCATGGTGCCCTGGCTGTTGGCCTCGGCCCCCAGCGCCATCAACAGGCAATTGGTGACATGCTGGCTGGTCTCGGTATTTCCGGCGACCACGGCGGAAGGGTAGACCGGGCGCAGCATAGAACCCTGCGGCACAATGATGGTGATGGGTTTTAAGCAGCCGGCATTCATCGGAATATCGCCCTCGACCATGAGGCGGAAAACATAGAGCACGGCGGCGCGGGTGACCGGCTCTGGCGCGTTAAAATTATTCTTCCACGCATCCGATGTGCCGGTAAAATCGACCGTTGCCTGACGGTTTTGCTTATCCACGGTGATTTTGAGCTTAATCACCTGGCCGGAATCCGTTTCATAATCATAGGCGCAATCGGAAAGTGCATCGATGACGCGGCGCACGCTCTCTTCCGCATTGTCCTGCACGTGGCCCATATAGGCCTCGACCACATCTTCGCTGAAATGGGCGACCATTTTGCGCAGCTCGACCACGCCTTTTTCGTTGGCGGCGATTTGGGCGCGCATATCGGCCATATTTTGTGAAGGGTTTCGTGCGGGCCACGGATGATCGGTCAGCACTTCGATCATTTCTTTTTCGCGAATAATGCCGCGATCTACCAGTTTGAAATTGTCGATCAAGACGCCTTCTTCGTCCACATGGGTGGCGCGCGGGGTGGCAGAACCCGGTGCCATGCCGCCAATATCAGCGTGGTGGCCGCGCGATGCGACATAGAACTGAATGGCTTTTTCGTCCTCGTCAAAAACCGGGGTGACGATGGTGATGTCGGGCAGGTGGGTGCCGCCATTATAGGGCGCGTTTAATACGAACACATCGCCGGGGTGAATGTCGCCCTCATTCAGCTTGATGATGGTCTCGACAGAGCGGTCCATCGAGCCCAGATGCACCGGCATATGCGGCGCATTGGCAACCAGCGTACCATCTGCTGCAAAGACCGCGCAGGAGAAATCCAACCGTTCTTTGATGTTGACCGAATAGGCGGTATTTTGCAGGGTAACGCCCATCTGTTCGGCAATTGACATGAAGAGATTGTTGAACACTTCCAGCATCACCGGGTCGGCGCTGGTGCCAATGGCGGATGCACGATCAAGCGCCTCCACACGGGTAAGCACGATGTGATTGCGGGCGTTGAGTTTGGCCTGCCAGCCCTGTTCCACCACGATGGTCTGGTGGGTTTCGATAATCAGCGCCGGGCCGTTCAAGCGATTGCCGGGGGCGAGATTTTCACGCAAGTAAATACCCGCATCGCGCATTTTATCGCCCGCATAGAATGTGGTGGTCTTTGAGGGCGTGGCTTGCTCGTCGGTGAGTTTCAGTTCCGGCTCGTTTAATGCGCCGGTATCGCCCTCATCGCCCTGAACTTCCAACGCCTCGATAACGATTGGTTTGTTTTCAAACAGGAAGCCGAATTGCGCCCGGTGGGTCTTTTCAAAATCAGCAATGGCCCGGTCAATCGAGCCATGATCAAAATTGATATGCAGGCTGGTATCGGTGCCATCATAGCGCAAATGCGCCACCGTGCAGGTGGAGATATTTTTCTTGGCACAATCCTGCGCCAGCAATTCCTGCATCACGCCTTTGGTGAGTTTTTCTTCTAGCGTTTTGATTTCATTGAGTTTAGCATCTTCAAACGGCACCACCATGGCGGTTGTGCGGTTGGCAGAAACCCGGGCCAGCCCCATGCCATAGGCCGATAATATGCCGGAAAACGGATGCACCAGCACAATTTCCATGCCGAGCGTATCGGCAACGCTGCATGCATGCTGACCGCCCGCACCACCAAAGCAGGTGAGGGCATATTCGGTCACATCATAACCGCGCTGAACGGAAATTTTCTTGATCGCATTGGCCATATTTTCAACCGCTATTTTCAGGAAACCATTGGCGATTTCTTCCGGCGACTGACTCCCGCCAGCACCGCTGGCAGAACGATTAATGCCAATTTCGCTGGCGAGTACCTCGAATTTCTCGCGCACCACGTCCACATCAAGTTTTTGGTCTTGGTTGGGGCCAAAAATCGCCGGGAAAAATTCAGGCTTTAATTTGCCAACCATGACATTGGCATCGGTGACCGTAAGTGGCCCGCCACGGCGATAGCAGGCGGGGCCGGGGTTTGCGCCCGCACTGTCTGGCCCGACCTGAAAGCGCCCGGCCTCATAATGTAAAATGGAGCCACCACCGGCGGCGACCGTGTGAATTTGCATCATTGGCGCGCGCATACGAACGCCCGCAACTTCGGTTTCAAAGGCTCGCTCATAGGTGCCGTTATAGTGGGAAACATCGGTGGAGGTGCCGCCCATATCAAAGCCGATCACCTTTTCATGGCCTGCCATGGCGGAGGTTTCAACTGCGCCGACAACGCCACCTGCGGGCCCGGAAAGGATCGCGTCTTTGCCCTGAAACATATCAGCCGAGGTGAGCCCGCCGGAGGATTGCATGAACATCAGTTTGGGGGATTGCGAGCCAGCTTCCCCTTGCCCTTCGACAGGCTCAGGATGAGGGGAAGAGCCACCACTCAACTCATTCGCCACCTGGTCCACATAGCGCCGCAGGATGGGCGATAAATAGGCATCAACCACGGTTGTATCACCACGGCCTATCAGCTTGACCAGTGGTGAAACCTCGTGGCTGACAGAGACTTGTGCAAAGCCCATGGCGCGGGCAATTGTTGCAATTTTCTGCTCGTGTTCGGGGTATTTCCAGGCGTGCATCAAACAAATGGCGATGCTGTCAAAACCCTCGCCTTTAAGCGCTTGCAGGCTGGATGTAACGGCTGCGACATCCAGCGGCTGGTTGATCGTGCCATCGGCCAGCACCCGTTCATCCACCTCAACGACTTTGGAATTCAACTGCTCGGGCAGGATGATTTCCTTGGCAAAAATATCGGGGCGGGCCTGATAGCCAATGCGCAATCCATCGCGAAACCCTTTGGTGATCAGCAGTGCCGTCGCATCGCCCTTGCGCTCTAAAAGCGCATTGGTTGCAACCGTGGTGCCCATTTTAACCGCGCCGATTTTCTCTGACGGCAATTGTTCATTATTGGCAACGCCAAGAATATCACGAATGCCCTGAATGGCCGCGTCCGCATAAGCTTCCGGATTTTCAGACAGCAATTTATGCGGGTGAAGCGAGCCATCTGGCGCACAGCCGACAATATCGGTAAATGTGCCGCCGCGGTCGATCCAGAAATCCCATTTGCTGTTCATGATATTTGTTCCTTATTTTTCCGCTTGGCCATCCGGCCAATACTTATGTCATTCGCTTGCGAGGGACTTTGTCCCACGTGCGCTCATTTGATTGTTCGCGGTCTGGCAATTTGGTTTGACACCAAATTATTGACCTTGCCCCGAATCTGGCACGGAGGGCGGCTCGCTCTTCGCTCGCATTCACAGTACCATTTGCCGTAGTTCAAATAGAATGGCGGCAATTTCATTTGACAAACATCAACAATTTATCGATAAATTGTCAATAAAAATATCAAAGTATTTTTGAAGGCCGTGAAATGAGCAAACCAAGCGACAAGAACGCACCCGCTACGCTGGACATTGGCCCGGTTGTTTCGGCCTCTCATTTGGCCAGCGGGGCGATGCCGGCTATGTCTGAAATGGAGTTTGCGCTCACCGTGGTCAATAATGCTTTTTCACGCTGGATGGTGCGATGCATGACGGCCATTGGCTATGCGGGTATGGCGCCGGTGGATGTGTTGATCCTGCATTCGGTCAATCACCGCGAGCGGGAAAAAACCCTGTCGGATATTTGTCTGGTGTTGAATATCGAAGATACCCACGTGGTCACCTACGCGGTGAAAAAACTGGTCGGGCTTGGTCTGGTCAAAAGCGGTAAGCGCGGTAAGGAAAAGACCGTTGCCATTACCGATGAGGGGGCAAGTGCGTGCACCCGCTACCGTGATGTGCGCGAGGCATTGTTGATTTCAAGTATCAAATCCATGGGGCTGCAAGATGAGGAGGTGAGCCGCATCGCCGCGATGCTGCGGGCGCTTTCCGGCCAATATGATCAGGCGGCGAGGGGGGCTGCCAGTTTGTGAGTTTTCAAACGGTCTGATTATTCAGATGTTTGAACATTTGACCTCGCCTGACGACTTCTTACAACAACGCTTAGGGCGGTCACAGAAGCGATGGTTTCCAACGCAAAAGGGATGAACGGTGCCAGAAGAACTAGAGCCGAAAATATTGGCAGGACAAAGTGTACCGCGCGATCACTATAGAAGCGATCGCGTACAAACCAAAGTCCGAGCATAAACATCGCAACCGGTATCGCGACTGCGTATTCACCCACCAGCAATGACACTTTTGCGTTGCCAGCGACGATATCAACATAGGCTGCAAGACCAGCGCCGACTGCTGCACCTGATGCAAATATAACTACATGGCCGTAACCCCACACAAGTGCGCGATTGAAGTCGTCCGATACAAGGTGGTCTTCCTGCGAGAAATAAAGCCACCACATGGAGAACACGATGACGAGAGATGACAGTGCGATCTGAAGGAAAGCTATGTTTGTCGAGCCGCCCGCAATTTGTTGCAATGCCAAACCGCCGGCTAAAAGCGTTTCACCCAGCACTATTATGTTCAAAAGACCATAACGCTCAATAATATGGTGGCGATGCCAGGGACTTCTATTTTTCCTTTCGGCAATCACTGGCACCAACAGTTCCAGCACAACAAGAAAGAAATATAGCCCATATGCCAAAGCGGGGGTCATTGGCTGGAGTAAAAAGTAGCTGATCCAAAATACTTGCACAATGCCGATACCACCCGCATAGGTTAGGGCAGTCGAGCGCCTGTCCGGATCGTTTTTGGCGGCTCGCAACCAAAGGGCGATCATGCCCAGCCGCATGATCACGTAGCCGATAACGACCAATTTCAGGTCAAAAGATTTAAATAACGGGCCAATGCCCGCCGCCATTGTCAATGAGCCACTCATGATTAAAATTGTCAGCAGCCGAAAAAGCGTGTCATCATTGTCATAGGCTGAGGCAAACCAAGTGTAGTTCATCCACGCCCACCAAATGGCGAAGAATGCCATTACGAATGTGATAATACCTTGCAGGGCATGGGCTTCAATAATTGAGTGGTGAAGCCCGGCTGCTGCGGCTGCGATGGCGATGACTGAGACAAGATCAAAAAACAATTCAAGTGGTGTTGCGGTTCTGGAATGCTCTTGTGAATCTCTTGGTTTTAGCGGTTGGATAACAGGTAACATGCGTGGATTACTTTCTGAAAAAACTTTCGATATAGAATTGCGCCAGTTCTAAACATATCCAATGGAAACGAATTATTTTTGTAGCATGAGGATTTTGGAGGGAATTTGTCAAATTTATCTCATATAATCTGGTGGAATTTATCTGCATAATAAAGCTGTGCTGAGTGCATTTTCCGGCCAATATGATCAAGCGGCGAGGGGCGCTGCCAGTTTGTGAGGAATATAATTTGCGTTAATACCCGCCATTTTCCCGCCTCACTGGATGTGCTATTGTGTTCTTGGGGCTGCATTTATTATCTGATTTTGCTATGCCTCGCCTAAATTTTGCGACTCACATAGATATTGCCCATGTCAATCTGGACTGAAATTGGAGATTTTCTCACCAACTCCACCAGCGAAGTGCTCTCTTCGCTGGTTGAAAAGGTGCGCACAGTTTTTGTCGGTGATGCTAAAACCCGCAAACAAGTGGCGTTTTCAATCGCGATTATTGCGCTTTCGGCTAAAATGGCCAAAGCCGATGGTGTTGTTACTGAGGAGGAAGTGGACGCTTTTCGCCAAATTTTTGATGTGCCGGATGCTGAAATGAATAATGTGGCGCGGCTGTACAATCTGGCCCGAACAGATATTGCCGGTTTTGATGCCTATGCGCGGCAGGTAAAAGCTTTGTTTCCTGAGGACCCGGAAGTCTTGCGCGATGTGCTTGACGGGCTTTTTCATATTGCCAAGGCCGACGATATTTTACATGAAAAGGAACTTGAATTCATTGAGCATGTGGCGATGGTTTTTGAGTTTGATGAACAAACCTTCGAGCGAATTAAGATGCGACATGTGTCACTGAAGGATCGTGATCCGTATTTTCTGCTGGAGGCAGACCCCGAATGGGATTTTGACAAGCTTAAGGCTCATTATCGCAAGCGAGTTACGGAAAACCACCCTGACCGCTTGATTGCACGCGGGGTGCCTAAGGAATTTATTGCCATCGCTAACGACCGGCTTGCCTGTATCAATGCCGCGTGGGAGCAAATTGAGCTGGAGCGGAAACCCCTTGTCGGCGCCTGAATTTGACCCGGATGCGGGTTGTGTTGATGCTGTTTGCAGCACGAAAAACTTTGGAGATCGCGCCAGCGGCAAGCCGCTTGATATGATTATTCTGCATTATACGGGCATGGAAAGTGGCAAGGCCGCGCTTGAGTGGCTGCGCAATCCTGAAAGCGGTGTTTCATGCCATTATTTTGTCGATGAGGCGGGCAAGATCACCCAATTGGTACGGGAGGAGCGCCGCACCTGGCATGCGGGCAAGAGCTGCTGGAAGGGGGAGGACGATATCAATTCGCGTTCAATCGGCATTGAAATTGTCAATCCGGGGCATGAATTTGGCTATCGGGATTTCCCCGAAGTTCAGATCAATGCGGTGGTGAAATTGTGTCTGGATTGTGGCAACAGACTGCATATTCCACCGCAAAACGTTTTAGCGCACTCCGATGTGGCCCCAACCCGCAAGGAGGATCCTGGCGAACGTTTTCCCTGGGAAAGGCTTTTTCGCGCCGGCATTGGCCATTGGGTTCAGCCGGAAAAAATTACTTCGGGCCGCTATCTGCAGCGCGGTGATGCGGGTGAACCGGTTGAAGCCCTGCAATCAATGCTGGCGCTCTATGGTTATGCTATTGATATTACAGGGCAATATGATGAATATATCATGGCTTGCGTAACCGCTTTTCAACGGCATTTTAGACAACAGAAGGTGGATGGAGTAGCTGATTACTCCACCCTGGCGACACTGCATAAACTGTTGGGTGATCTGCCGGAATCGCCTTTAAATCGCTTTTGAATCATGCGTCAAAATAACGCTTGGAAGCCTTTGAAAAAGCACGATTTATCGCCTTTCAATATGTTTCATTTCTGCAATACCAATTGATCAATCCCGCCACATTTTGGTGGCTATGGAGGCTAAACTGCGGCCCATCGGCGCCACCCTGTGTGGGCTGATTAAACAGTTGAATTAGCAAAGAGTACAACATGAAAAATTTTCAAAACGTGGCAATCGCCGCGACGATGACCTTTGGCCTGCTGATGCTCGGTGGCTGCCAGTCCTCCCAAACTGGTTCATCTACACATCTGAATGCCCAATCTGGCAAAAGCCTGAAAACGGCAACGAAACGGATAACCAGTACAAGCACAAGCCCGCAACCAAGATTGGTGAGCGAAGATGCAGCTATTACCGTAAGTTCTGCAACTGGTATGGTTGCTTTATCAAGGCCTGCTAAATCGAAAAATGCCAGCCGTAAAAAGCTTAAAAAAATCAACCGCAAAACCAAAAAATCGCGGCGGTTGTTTGCTAAACGCGGCAAACTCAAGGGCAGCCGGGTGAGGCGAAATTCCTATGACCGGCTTATTCGGCGCTATGCAAGGGCTTATGGCGTTCCCTATAAGCTCGCCCGGGCGGTTGTTCAGGTTGAAAGTGGGTTTAAGGCCAGCGCCCGCGGCGGTGTTGGTGAAATTGGCTTGATGCAATTGCGCAAATCTACGGCTCGCGGCATGGGATATCGCGGTTCGACCAAAGGATTGTATAACCCGGAAACCAATATCAAATATGGCATGCGCTATCTCGGCAAGGCATACAAGCTCGGTGGTGGTTCAACCTGTGGTGCAATATTGAAGTATAATGCGGGGCATGGTGCCAAGCGAATGAACCCTATTTCGAAGCGCTATTGTGGCAAGGTTCGCAAAATAATGCGGGGCAGGGTTTGATTGCGCCACAATTAAAGACTATCAGTCGTCGAAGACTATGAAGGTTGCGATAGAATAGAATTAGCAATGAGAACGATAAACCTTACATTTGGGATTGCAGGCGCAGCAATTGCGCTTGCAGCACTTGGCGGATGTCAGGCACAAAATTCTGAAGGTTCGAGTTCTTCATTCTCTCTCGCCGACCGGTCTTCGACGACCTCCAAAATTTCCGCATCTGAAAGTGCCGCCGTCGCACAACAGTTTGCGGCAATTAAACAGCTGCCAAGACCACTCGATCGGCCTTATCATCGGGCTTTGTATGATGGTGACCTTGAGTTGGATATTGTGGCCAACCCAAAAATTGATGGGGTGACGGGCCGCGAAATAGCAACGCTGTCTCCAGCACTTCGGCGCAAGCAGGCAAATCTGCCATTTGCCCGCCGGGCCATATTATACAATTCGATCATTCGAAAACATGCAAAAATCAATGGCGTAGATTACGAATTGGCGCGCGCAATAATTTATACTGAAAGCAGTTTCAGGGTAAATGCGCTTGGCCGTGTTGGCGAAATTGGCCTGATGCAGATTAAACCCGCAACCGCGCGCGGTATGGGGTACAAGGGCACGATCAATCAGCTTTATATTCCTGAAAACAACATAAAATATGGAATGAAGTATTTGAAAAAGGCTCAAGATCGCGGCGGTGGCACCGTTTGCGGGATGATCCTTAAATATAATGCTGGGCTTTACTCCAAACGGATGAACCCGGTCAGCGCTAAATATTGCCAGAAGGTCAAGCGGTTGATGCGGCAGGCGCGTGGCGGCAAAGTTGCGGCCGGGTAGACTGTTCAGAGATACGAACAAAATGGCCCGGAAATATCCGGGCCTTTTTTATTTGATGAACTTGTTGCGATTGTTCAGCAGGTGTGGGTTACTTTGCAGGCGATAACCCCTCCGACAATACCACCGATGATAGCGCCTGCTGCTGCATTGTTGTTTCTGCGGCGACGTTCGCGTTCGCGGTAACGGCGTTCTTCACGGTAATTCGGCTCTACATAACGCTCACGGCGGACTGTACGGCGTGGTCTTACCCTGCGCTTGGCTTTGCGAATCCGACGCTTCTTGATAATCCTGCGTTTCTTGGCAATTGGAGCTACAGTTCTGGTGATGCGGGTACGCTCGGCATAAATTGCGGCCATGAGCGGGTTTGATTCCTGCTGAAGATGTGCCCATTGCTCATTGGTGAGATAGGTTGTTGCAGGAATTTCCAGGCGTTGCTGCCATGTACCGATCGCGCGGCGTGAGTTGGGGCCAAGTTTGCCATCGGCGCCTCTTGTGTTGTAACCAAGTGCGGTAAGGCGCAATTGAAGATCGGTACGTTGATTGCGATTGAGGTTAATTGCAGCTTCCGTATCTCTGGTTCCAACGGTTGAGAGAAGCGATTCTGGCAATACCTTAACTGCACGCGTGGTCGACGTGACATTCGACCCAGGTGCAGGGTTGGCAATCGCCGCAACCTGAATGTTTGGCTGATTTGTAGCAACAGTATTGCGCCCATTGGAGTTGCTGATTTTCTTTTCAAGCAGCGATCGAATGTTGAGATCAGCAATGGTGTTGAATTGCCCATTTGGATATTGATTCAGATAGGCCTGATAATGCGCGATTGTATTGCGCTTGGATACCTCATCCCAGAAACGTCTTTCAACGGCCCATTTGCTGGTATCGCTTTCGCTGGTTTTTGCTACAGGTTCTATGACTTTGCGAAGCTGAGGTTGAATGGTTTGTGCTTTGGTTGGTGCGGGTACCAATACAAGCGTTGCACTCGACTGGTTCTCTTCTAAATTGGCCGGCGAGATTTTGGTCAGGGTTGCGACCCGGGTTTCTCCGCCAAGGAAAACTTCACGGCCAAGAGATGCATTGTGCCAGGGGCGCTGTTGACCTTTGGTGGCTTTGGTAACATCACCGCGTACCCGGGTTAACGCGCTTTGCAATGAAACGCCGGGGGTTGTGAGGTGTTTTGCCAATGCGGCAGTGTAAGGGCTGTTAATACCATTGCCATCAAGCGCAACTGATCCTGGGTCGGTTGCATAGGCAATAAGAATTCCGCCTGTGCCGCTACCTGTGGATTTGGTTTGAACCGGCGCAAAACCAGAACTTACTGTAACAGAACGACTGACGGGCAAACTGGATGCAAATTTTCTTGCCAGCGGGTTATTACGGCAGGCATCAAGAATGACGACACCAATGCCCGGATCTACCGGAAGAGCTGCAATTAGTTGATCCACGTCAAAGGCGCGGGTTTGCAAATGGGCAGGTGAATTTAGCACCGCATCAATTGGCATGAGGTAGTTTTTCCCGTCAACCTGCAAGCCGTGACCAGCAAAATAAACCACAGCCAGTTCGGCGTTATAGGCTTTTTCGGTAAACTGATCGATGGTTGCTGCCATCTCGGTTTTGTTGAGATCAATGCCTTCAACCACTTCGAAGCCGGCTTTGCGCAGGGTTTTGGAAATCAATTTTGCATCGTTAATGGTGTTTGGAAGCCGGATAATATGATCGTAATTGCTGTTTCCAATTACCAGTGCAATTTGCTTGCCGGTGGCGGCAAATGCCGCGCCGCACATTAATATAAGGCTTAGGCATAATGCAGCAATTCTGGCTGCTATCTTTTGTGTATAAGTCATTGTCATGCTCCCAAGTTCGTCAGGCTACTGAGCCCTAAAAGGAAATCCGCCCCCCTTTGCCCCCGGGGTGAATTGTGGCTGGAGTTTGAAATTATCATAAAGCTATCTGCCAATAAAGTTTGGCAGAAAACTATAACTCTGGCCTTTGATAAACATCATATAACGTATTTGTGAAGAAACCGGTGTGTCGGAATACACGCAACAGGACTTTTTGCAAATTAATATTGCGCATATTTATGGATATCAATCTTCTTTATGAAACCTTTGATTAAGGTAGCACAACACCCTCGGTTTTTCCATGATTGGTGCTGCTGTCATATTCCTGGTCTATTGAAGACCATTTGCGGATTGTTGCGTCAGGGTTTTTGCAACTGCTTTTGTCGATTGCACGACCTGCCATAATTCCATTTCTTGCATGGTTTTTTTCGTGCTTTTTCAACGCTCTAATCATCTTGCGCCATATCAGTTGAACAGAATTTGGGGCTTTGTCGATATTCGCCCAACTGGGATAAATGTAGTTGATTTTTACGGAGACATCACACCCCTCATTATCCCAGTCGATGAACCAGACCGCATAGGCCCAATGGCCGTTAGGCCCTTTTTTCCTCATTTGGGCTTTTAGTTCTCCGGTTGTTGAACCGTTGATCTGATAATAATGAGTTTTTGATTTGATTGAAATTGACGCTTCCGAAATGCTTGCCTGCAATACAAACGCAATTAGTGCCGCCAACAGCATAGTAATTTTTGTTGGGAGTTTTGCTGGCGAGTTCAAAGTGATTTCCTTAATAGTGATGTCGATGTGTTGTAGAAAACTGAATTATTGCAGCATAGTATTCTTTTGCCGGGAAATTGAAAACAAGCGGTTATTGATTGACCGCTTGGTGTGTTCTTCCTATGTGTCTTTTGCCAGCTGGCCGGACGGTCGCTCTGCACAATGTCGAAAGATGGTGCGGGGAGGAAAGTCCGGGCTCCATGGAAACACGGTGCCGGGTAACGCCCGGCGGGGGCGACCCCAGGGAAAGTGCAACAGAAAGTAAACCGCCCAAAATGGTTTTTCGATTTCGCCTGGCGAA
>JAJRQF010000115.1 GCA_024280375.1 Alphaproteobacteria bacterium
ATAACGGCTATCCAAACAATTTCTGCCGGCATCAATTCATCAATCAACTTGTGAATATCGAAATAAAAATGTTAGAGGACAGCAAGGCATTCTATTGAACGAAATGACAAGAATATGAGCGAAGTTAAAGTGCAGGAAAAAAAATCCTCCGGGCCCAAAAAGGTTAAAACAGAGAAAACCGAGGCAAAGACCAAAGGAACGAATGAGGCTACAAAATCTGCTGACACCACCTCAGTAGAGAAAACAGATGCGGCACCGAAGTCGGCATCGCAATCGTCCATCAGCCATTTTTCCAGTGTATCCACACCAGCCTATAAAGAGGGGTGGGATAGTATATTTGGCCGATCAAATATTGACCAGAAAACGGCGTCGAATAAGGATAGCGGCGAACATTTCCCAGAGAAACTGACGATTCATGATGTTGATATCGACAAAGAACTTAGGAGTGCATTGTACAAAGCCTTTCAACGGCAGGCACGTGCTCAGGGGCTTAACCTTGCCAAGATCAATAAACAGGTTGAATTAGAGTACGTTCTTGATTGCAATCTCAAGGAAAAATAGGATTTAATTGAGTCCCCCATTGGGCCAGAAATACCGTTCTCCCATCCATCAATTTGTTCTAATCGAGACATCCTCAAATATGTAAGTTTGGGCTCGATGCAGCCGTTTACCCAACCCCTAAAAATCAACTTTTTCAGTTTCATATTGTTCTGACAAAACCATCCAGTCGGATTCCAGCGTCTCGATTGATTTATCAATCACGCCACGTTGTTTTGAAAGCTCGACCATCTTGTCGGAATCCTGCAACACCGCTGGCGTGCTCATTTTTTCGCCTATTACCAGCTACAGTAATTTTAGTAGGCTCAACGCAACTGAAATTGCGCTCTATATTGAGACGGCGGCGTTTTAATATGCCGCAAGAAAGCGCGTCTCATGCGTTCATCGTCTTGAAAGCCGCAAATCGCTGCAACCATTTTTACGCTTTTTTTGGTCGTCGTCAAAAGCTCACGTGCCACATCTATCCGAATTGCCTCGATAGCCTTTGCCGGTGATGCACCCATGATTTCTGTGTATCGCCGTGAAAAATTCCGCGAACTCATGCCGCACTCTTCGGCCATATCATCAACCGAAATCTTTTGCTGAATGTTATCGATAATCCAATCGTGCAATGAAGAAAACCGCCCTTCAGCATCGCGGGCCTGCCGGTCTAGCTTTGGACTGAACTGAGATTGCCCGCCAGATCGAACCATGGGCGTAACGAGCGAACGCGCCATTTCAATAGTAGCAGGCTTGCCCAAGTCTTCTTCGATGATTGCCAAGGCCATATCGATACCAGCGGTGATGCCCGCAGAGGTCCAAATATTCCCATCTTTAATGTAAATCGGGTCAACTTCCACGTTTACTGCTGGATACTGCGCCGCAAGTTGATCACAATCTTCCCAATGCGTTACCGCACGACGACCATCCAGCAACCCGGCAGCTGCAAGAACAAGTGCGCCGGAACAAACCGAACAAACCCGCATTGATAGATCAGCCAATTGCCTTACTTGATCTACAAAAGACTGATCTTGGGACGCGGCAGTTGCCCCGTCACCACCGATGACCACTAGCGTATGAATCGATGTGTTTTGGTGCTTCACAAGCCAATTTGCGATGGGATCAGTATCGATCTTCAAGATCGTATTGGTTTTAATATTACCGCCGTCAAAGGAAGCAATATTCGTTTGGTAGGCGGGATCAGACAAGGTGTTTTTACGCGCATGGGAAAAAACCTGAAGCGGGCCAACGAGATCAAGAAGCACAATGTTTGAGTATACAATGAAAAGAACATTCAATTGATCTGGCATTCGATCTGCTATTCTGTCGGGCACGTGGTCAGCTAGTTTGGCATAATAAGAGGGCATATTGTCATTTATGCCAATATAATTGATGTTAGTCTACCAGTAATACTCGAGAAGGAGAGGCTGATGTTAAAATTAAAACCCAATTGCGAATGTTGTGACGTGGACCTACCACCAGGCAGTCGTGACGCGCGCAGTTGCTCGTTCGAATGCACATTCTGTAAAGACTGCGCTGATAATGTCTTTCATGGAATTTGCCCAAATTGCGGCGGCGAACTTCTTCGCCGGCCAATACGTCCAGCACAGCACTTGATCAAAAACCCGGCATCCACGGAACGGTTTGTCAAAGATCATCCTGAATGTACTCAGCTCAAAACTTGATTACAGGAAACCCTTGATATGAGAACACTCGCAGCGCTGGTTTTTCCTGGTTTTGAAACTCTTGATTACTTTGGCCCGATCGAAATGCTGGGTGGTTTTGGAAATGAAATTGAAATCATAACGGTGGCAAAAGGAAGTGATCCAGTGCCAAGTGTCCACGGTCAGAGGGTCGTGGTGGACAATATCCTATCTGAAAAGAACGATTACGATATGTTGCTCATCCCCGGTGGTGATTCAGCATTGATAGAAAGCCAAGACTTAGAGCTGATGGAGTGGATCCGAGAGACATCTGCAAACGCAGAACGGGTGATGGCTGTCTGCACTGGCACTGTGCTGTTAGGGATGACGGGTGTTCTGGATGGCAGAAAAGCGACTACCAACAAACTCGATTTCACTAAAACGGTTCACCTTGCACCGCACGTCGAATGGGTGAAAAAGGCAAGATGGATAGAAGACGGCAAGTTTTTTACGTCTTCCGGTGTTTCAGCAGGAATGGATATGGCTTTGGCTGTTATGGCCGATTTATATGGAATGGACGTGGCGGAAAAAATATCCAAGGGCTGTGAGTACGAATGGCACAAGGACCCGAACTGGGACCCCTTTGCAAATTCAGCAGGTTTGATTTGAGTAGCCAAAGGTTTTTGAAAATGACAAGATATTTAATTTGGAGCAATGATGGATCATCAACACACTGAGCTCAGTTCAATGTTTGGCGCGTTCAACCTTCGCGAAGGAACAGACCTGCCATCATTCAAATTGGTGTTTGATGATTTCTGTGAACACCTCAGACTAAAAGGGTATTTGCACTCTTGGCGCTTGTGGGAACGAGCATATCACGAAGGCTATGATGCACGTTTCCCCAATGTCGGCATAATTATTGAGATATGTTTTCTAGATTATCAAGCGTCGCTTAATGCTTGGGACTACATCGAAGCAGGAACGGAGCCGATGAAAACAATTCATCGAAAAATGAATTCCAAAGTTACAGACACTCACTTTGTGCTCTGCAACGAGATATAGCCGTCATTCGCGGCGTTGAAGAATTCTGGTTGTTTGGGCTCGAAGCAGCCACTCGCTGTAATTTGAACGAAGGACCGCTTTCGGTCTATTGGGACAAACGAAAAATCGATTTTATCAGAAGTAACGAGCACCCAAATAACCCTCAAAAATCAACCTTTTCGGTCTCATATTGTTCTGACAAAACCATCCAGTCGGCTTCCAGCGTCTCGATTGATTTATCAATCACGCCACGTTGTTTTGAAAGCTCGACCATCTTGTCGGAATCCTGCAACACCGCTGGCGTGCTCATTTTTTCGCCAATTGTCACCAGCTCCTTTTGTGCTGATTCAATTTTTGCTTCCAAGGCCTTGATTTTCTTACGCAATGGCGCAAGTTCAATGCGGCGTGCGGCGGCAAGTTTGCGCCGTTCCTTACCGGAAAGATTGCTTTTCTTTGGTGCCTCCTCGCCTTCCGCCACAACGGCTTCAGGCATAACCGGACCGCGCAAAACCAGCTTTCGATAATCATCCAGATCACCGTCATAGGGTAAAACTGTTCCCTCATTGACCAGCCATAGGCGTTCCGCGCTGGCTTCCACCAGCGAGCGGTCATGGGAGATCAAAATCACCGCGCCCTTATAGGCATTGAGCGCCATAATCAGCGCCTCGCGGCTATCAATATCCAGATGGTTGGTCGGTTCATCAAGGATCAACAGATGCGGCGCATGGAAGGTCGCCAGCCCGAGCAAAAGCCGCGCCTTTTCACCGCCGGAAAGATCGCTAGCCTTGGTTTCCATTTTGTCGATACCAAGGCCCAGCTGCGCCACGCGGGCACGTACCTTGCTTTCCGGTTCGCCAACCATGAGCGCACGCACATGGTCATAGGCCGTATCATTGGGAATGAGATCATCCATTTGGTGCTGCGCAAACATTGCAATGCGCATTTTATCGGCGCGGCTTATCTTGCCCGATTGCACCTCAAGCCGGTTGGCGATCAATTTGGCAAAGGTCGATTTACCGTTACCATTGGCCCCCAAAAGCGCAATGCGGTCGTCGGCATCTATGCGCAGGTCCAGCCCCGATAAAATGGCTTTTCCCGGTTCATAGCCAACGGCGACATTTTCCATATTGATGATAGGAGATGCGGCTTCACGCTTCGGATTTGGGAAGGAGATCGGTGCTACACGGGCTTCACTGACCGCTGCGATGACCTGCATTTTTTCCAGCGCTTTAATACGGCTTTGGGCCTGACGCGCCTTCGATGCCTTGTAACGAAAGCGATCAATATAGGCTTCCATATGCTTGCGCTTGGCGTCCTGCTTCACTTTCATTTTGGACTGCAGCAGCATTTTTTCCGAGCGGGTTTTTTCGAAAAAATCGTAATCCCCCTTGTAGGAGGTCAATTGACACTCTTCCAAATGAACGATTGAAGTCGCCGTGCGGTTCAACAAATCACGGTCATGGGAAATCATGATAACCGTATAGGGATAGCGGGTGATATAGCTTTCCAGCCATAAAGTACCCTCAAGATCGAGATAGTTGGTCGGCTCATCCAGCAACAATAAATCAGGCTCGGAAAACAACACCGCCGCGAGTGCTACACGCATCCGCCAACCGCCGGAAAAATCGGAACAGGGACGCAGTTGCGCTTCCGCATCAAAGCCCAAACCATTGAGGATGGAGCCTGCACGCGCTTCGGCCGAATGGGCGCGAATATCGCCCAGCCGTTCGTGAATTTCTGCAATCCGATGCGGGTCCGTTGCGGTTTCCGCCTCGGCCAGCAATTCGGTGCGCTCAACATCAGCGGCCAGCACCGTATCAATCAGGCTGATTTCATTGCCGGGTGCTTCCTGCGCCACCTGACCAATGCGCATATTTCGGCGCAATTTAATCGAGCCAGCCTCGGGCGAATAATCGCCGGTGATCAGATGAAACAGGGTGGTTTTGCCGGTGCCATTGCGCCCAACAAAGCCAACCTTGGCCCCCGGTGCTACCGCAAGTGTGGCATCTTCGATGAGCAAACGACCCATCATTCTATAGGTGAGATTATTAATATGAAGCATCGGGGCTTATTGCTTGAGAATGCGCTTCAATGCAAGGGGCAGTTTGTGGGAAATCGAATAATGTGTATAATATTAAAAATCATACACACTGGATAAAATCATGCGCACGAATATCGATATCGACGACGAACTTTTGGCGGAAGCGATGAAGCATTCTCAAAACAAGACCAAAAAAGCCATCGTAGAGGAAGCGCTGCGTTTGCTGGTGAAAATAAAACGCGACCAGAACCGCATTCTTGAACTTCGCGGAAAAATTAACTGGGAAGGCGATCTTGATGCCATGCGGCGTGCCGATTGATGGTTATGGTCGATACCTCGGTCTGGATTGACTATTTTGCCAATCGAAAATCACCGGAAACGGACTTACTGGAACACCTGACAAGTCGGTCAGAAATCATTCTGGGCGACCTTATTTTGGTGGAAGTGCTGCAAGGATTAAAGGCCGGGCCTCATTTACAGTTGGTTGAAGCCATACTTTCACCGCTGAAAGCGCAATCCCTCTGCGGCCCGGAGATTGCCCCGATTGCAGCCGCCAATTATCGTAAATTGCGCCAAAGCGGCATAACAATTCGCGGCACAATTGATGTGGTTATCGCCACCTGGTGCATAGAAAATGGCGCCATGCTTTTACACAATGACCGCGACTTTGGCATGATGGAAAATGTACTGGGGTTAACAAGTTGGCGGGGGTGAAGAGATTACTCAGACCTACTCAACCCATTAGCCAATGCGACAAATTCCTCAATGTCCAACTCTTCTGCCCGTCTTGTACCTGCAATGCCTGCGCGTTCAAGCAGGGCTGCGCCACCAAGCGGCTTCAAGCTTTGGCGCAACATTTTGCGCCGCTGACCGAAGGCTGCACGGGTAACCGCCTCAAGCGATTTCACCTTAACCGGCAAGGGCTTGGCGCGCGGTGTGAACGTTACTACCGACGACGTGACCTTTGGTGCAGGCGTGAAGTTCTGTGGATCGAGATTAAAGGCAATATCAGCCTTGCAGCGCCAGCCGGTTAAAACTGCCAGCCGCCCATAGGCCTTGTCGCCGGGGCGCGCGACAATGCGCATCGCCACTTCTTTTTGAAACATCAGCGACATGGCCGAATAGAACGGAGGCCAATCATCCCCCGTAAGCCATCCGGTTAAAAGCGGGGTTGCCACATTATAGGGTAAATTGGCGATAATGCGGGTTGGGCCATCGGCCAAATCAGCACATTCAATTTTCAACGCATCACCCTCAACCACCTCAAGTTGGCCCGGATAATATTCAGCAATTTCTGCAAGCGCTGGCAGGCATCGATCATCGCGCTCAATGGCGATAACTTTTTTTGCCCCTCCGGCAAGCAATGCCCGGGTTAGACCGCCCGGCCCGGGTCCAATTTCGATGACGGTTACGCCGTCTAACTGCCCGCTGGTGAGTGCAATTTTTTGAATGATATTGAAATCAAGCAGGAAATTCTGCCCCAAAGACTTTTTCGCATTGAGTTCATGTTTGGCAATGACATCGCGCAATGGCGGAAGATCGTCGATCATCGTGATGCCGACATTTCATCGGCCAGTTGAATGGCAGCAATCATGCTTGATGGATCGGCTCCGCCCTTGCCAGCAATATCAAATGCCGTGCCGTGGTCAGGCGATGTACGGACAAATGGCAGGCCAAGCGTCACATTAACGGTTTGGTCGAAATCCAATGCCTTGGCTGGAATAAGCGCCTGATCGTGATACATGCAGATCGCCACATCGTAAGTTTTGCGGGCACGCTGATGAAACATGGTATCGGCAGGCAACGGGCCAAAGGCATCAATGCCCCTGGATCTCAATTCAGCGATTGCCGGGGCTACAATTTCTGCATCTTCCGCCCCCATCGCGCCCTCTTCGCCCGCATGAGGGTTTAGCCCGCTGATTGCCAAACGCGGATTTTTTATCCCGAAGCGATGCTTCAGTTCATTGGCGGTAATTGTCGCAATTTCAACGATATTTTCGGTGGTGAGCGTTCGCGCCACATCTGCCAGCGGAATGTGGATGGTCACCGGAACCGCCCGCAACCTTGGGCCAGCCAGCATCATAACCGGTTGCACTTCTTCGCCCTTACCCCAACCTTCCGCCAGTGTTGCCAGAAATTCCGTATGGCCCGGATGAGCAAAGCCCGCATCATAGAGCGACTTTTTGTTGATTGGGGCGGTTACCATCGCTCGCGCCTGTCCCGATTTCATGTGATCAACGGCTGAAACAATGGCTTCAATCACCCCCGCGCCATTGGCCGGGTCTGCCTTACCTGCCACATCGCTCAATGGGTTTGTCAAAGGCACAATCGGCAAAGCCTCGCTAAAAATACTTGCTGTTTCACCCGGTTCTGCAATGCGTATAGGCACGTTAAGTCCGAGCGCGCGCGCCCTGCCCTGCAAAAGCGCTGCATCACCCAGCACATAAAATGGACTGAGTGGTTTTGCTGCCCCGGCCAGATTTCGCCCGGCCCATGAGGATAAAATGACGTCAGGCCCAATGCCCGCTGGTTCACCAATTGTAACGGCAATTGGCAACTCGGTATCAGAAGATAGGTTCACCGATTAGCACCTTTAAAATGGCAGAGATAACAAAATTGCCAGGCCTCATCTTTCGAGGGTAAAGTCAGGATTGCACCTAAAGCATATCGCATTCAATCGTTCTCATCCGATAAGCTTTAGCTATTTTTTATCGCATGTCTTTATTCCTAAAACCGGTGCCCACCAATGGATCAAGTCCGAGGGCATGCTTTTAGGAGACAAGCTTTGTTTGCTATCGCATGTCTTTATTCCTAAAACCGGTGCCCACTTTTAGGAGACAAGCTTTGTTTGCTATCGCATGTCTTTATTCCTAAAACCGGTGCCCACTTTTAGGAGACAAGCTTTAACGCTTGGTAATTATCGCTTTATCGCGCAATTCTTTGATGAACTTCTTTTCAGCCCCGGATACTGATTTGCTTTTGGCTTTTGACTGATCCAGCTGGAAGTTGATTTGCGCCACCCGATCATCAGATATGGTTGTGGCTTTGCAAACCGCCAAAAATTCGACGCCACGAGCGGTATCGCGAATTTTGGTTGCCTTGCCTTCTGGTGTTGCCAGCACGAATTTCTTCCAATCCGGCGGCAGTTGCTCTTTCAAAACTCTGCCTAACGAGCGAACCGTTACGTCACGCAATCCTTTTGCGAATTGAATTGTGTTACCACAGTTGTCAAATCTGGCACGAAATGCCCGTGCATCCCTGCGGCGCTTGGCCATCAACCGCCGGCGCTTAGCCTTGGGCACAACGAAGATCACTTGCTGTAGAGTGTATTCAGTCGACGTTGGTTTTTTGCCGCCCTGTGCATGCAGCTTGGCAAAAATATCCTGCGTTGCGCTTTGGTTGGTTTCTGCCCGCAATTTCGCAGCCATTACCCGCTGCCAGCTCATCTGGGCTCGAATGAATTTCTTAAACCCGCGCCCGGTAACCCCTGACCGGTTAAGCACACTGCCCAGTTGGGATTTTGACATCCGATTGCCTTTGGCGAAGCGAACAAAAGCTGCATTCACCTCTTTTTCGGAAACGATCATTTTCAACCGCTTGGCCATTTGCATTTTTATTGCTTCTTCAATCAACTCTTCCGTTGCAAGTTTGGTCGAATTTCCCTTGATGCGGCGAAGCCTGAAAAAGGCAGCACGCTTTGCAATATCGTAGGTGGTTATCGGCTCGCCATTTACCAGATATTTGATTTTGCTGGCGGCATTAGCAGAATTAGACTGCATCAAAACAGACGCAAGTGCGATCGTGATCAGCAATGCGAATGCCCGAAAGCATTTTTCAACAAACTTTAACAACCCGCCAGATTTGGTGATGGCCAATATATCAGTCAATTTCAATATCCCATTATTGTTTGGCAAATGTGATGGTTTTCAAGGCTACGCAACAAACAAACTGCACATATTGCAAATCAAACCAAGCCCCGGTTGCGCCATATTTGCAAATTTATGATTGTTTTGACAACTATTATTACACTCTGTCAGATTTATCACAATCCCACTTGAAGCAAGCGCCAATTGGTGGTCTTAAAAGCTGGTAAACTCATTCAGGCTTTGACTATGATCGACGGAACCGATTGTTCTAATTCCGATTTTCAATAAAATCCGTTGACCTGATACATCACTGGTATATCTGTCTCTGGTTTCAGAAAAACCCAATGACAACGAAAAGCACTCGTCATTATATGATATTCCAAAACTATTGCTGATCAGTTGATTGTTGTGAACATCAAACTGCGCGGCACCAAAAGCTTTCCAATAGTCGGTCAGCTTAACAGAACCTGAAATATTTGCCTGTTCTCTTTTTACGTCAAATCCATAATCCGGCTGCGCACCAATAAACGCATATCCGGCTGAAAGCGATAACCAGTCAGCAGAGAACCGGCCACTGGCTTCAAGTCTTGCCGGGCTTAAGTTTGCAGTATCGAACCGTCCTCGAGCTTCAAGGGCAAAACGGCTGTTAAATTTGATGCCCGCCATTGCAACAATATCAGATGCATCCGTTTCCAGTCCTGATTCCTGACCCGTATTGACCACATCATCTTGTCTTGCATAGGGATTTCTCCCGGCAAGATGAAAAGACTGCCCAACCAATGCGCTGGCGCTCACTCCATTACTAAACAATGCAGAGTAACGCAGACCGACATTCGCCCGAACCCCGCCTTCAAGCCTATCATATCCTGAAAACTTACTGCGTCTAAACAAGGTGGTCGTATCAAAAACAAGGCTTTGCGCATCTTCATTTGGCAATGCGGCGACAGACCCCACATCCGGGCGTACAAAAACTTGCGCAATCGGCTCAAGAATATGGCTATTACCATTAACCGTTGCCAAAAACGGCCAGCGATATTCCAATCCGAACGAAGGTACAGCCCGATAAGAATTGTTATTTGTAACGGGCGCAGCACTCTTGCCGTCAGGCTGAATGAATGTGGCACTGCCCTCAAAGGAAAGAGAAGGCGTAAAATTCATACCATTTGTGGTGGTAAAGCGACGCTTCCATTCCACGTCCAGGCTGCCTCTGGTTGAGGTGCCATCGATACCGTGGAAACGGGTGTCGCCACTTGTCGGCGTAATGGTACTTGGGTCGGTGCGAGAAATACTTGTCAGATTTGCATTATAGGATAATTGACCACCATATACCGGTTCGGATTTAACGTAGTTATAATCAAGCACCGGGTGAACACGTGCCTGTTCATCTTGCTGCTGGAATGCTGTCGGTGTATCCTGAACCAGAAATTGATAGGCGCTCAAATCAAAATAATTGCGGCCGGCAAGCCCTCTCAAATAGACTTCATTGGTAACAAATTGTGAACTAAATCCCTGGATATTATAGGATCTGGAGAAAGTTCGATCGCTCTGAATCATGGCATTCCAGCCAATAGACCAACGCGGATTGATATTAAATCTCCCCGTGGTCGCGATCATACCGCGCTCTTTTTCCAAATTGTCTGGTAGAGTTGTAAATTCCGACATTTTTTGCTGGCTTATGCCAGCCGCCTTGAATGTATAATATCCATTGTCCAGCTGGTGACGCCATTCAAGATCGGTTAAAAAACCCTGCTTTGAATACCAGGTTTCACCAATGGTTAGATCATGGCTGGCGCCAGTTGCCCAAAAATACGGAACTCTGAGGCTATAGCCGAGTTTCTCATCATACCCGTATTCCGGCAACAGAAACCCGCTTTTCCGCTTGGTCGAAGGGTCGGCATGGCTGAAATACGGCAAATAAGCGATCGGTAAACCAAACAGTTCAAATCGCGCATGGCGGTAGGTTACGGTTTTTGTCTTACTGTTCAAAACAACCGTTTTTGCCTTGATTTGCCACAAAGGAGGCTTGTCCGGATTTTCTTTACAGGCTTTGCAGGCTGTATAAACGCCATGATTAAATACAGTCTTTTCACCGTCGAAACGTTCAGCGCTTTCAGCCGCAAACCGGGTATCATCTGCGGTGTCGACACGCAGCGCATTTAAAAATCCGCTACCAAAATCATCAGTAATATCAATGGTGTCCGCGACTATGCGGTTGCCGCTAGGTTCCAAAATCTCGACATTGCCATTTGCCACAATACGCTTGGTTTTCTGATTATATGAAACACTTTGGGCAACGAGTTTGTAGCCATTATAGTCAATCTGAACGCTGCCTTCAGCGGTAACTTTTTCAGCGTCATTGTCGTAAATCAGCTGATCAGCCTGCAGCAACATTTGTGCATTGGGGTCGTTTTTCACCTTACCCAGCAGTCCGGTTTCAACGGATTGCGAATAGGCAGGCGTTAGCGATTGAAAGCCTGTACTACAGACAGCCACAATCGAGACGCCGAGTGCAAGCTTTTTCCTAACCGTGGAAAGCTGCACTCGCATCAGATACTCGATACCAGGACGTCGCATTATCCGTCCTCCTGATGCAAAATAACTGTCAAACCAATCAACGTCGCTACTGTTGCCGGCGACCATGCCGCCACCCAAGGTGGCACGATGCCGTTCCTGCCAAAACCAACTACTAATTCTGATACCACATAAAGCACGAAGCCAGCCAGGATGCCAGTCAAAATAACCTTACTATTTTGTCCAAAGCGAACAAATTTCAGTGACACGGTTGCGGCAATCAACACCATTGCAACAAATAGTAGTGGCCGGGCCAATAGTGAGTGGTATTGCATCTTGAAAGAATTTGATATCGTACCGGCAATTTCTGCTGATTGAATGCGCTGCGGCAGCTTCCAAAATGAAACGTCGGCCGCACTTGTTGAGGCGTTACTTAATTGGCTAGCGGTCAAATTTGATTCAATTCGGTACTCTTTCATTTGAAAAGGGCTTTCGCCTGCAACACTTATGCTCACATCCTTAAACAGCCATGCCGCTGAACCGCCCGACTGGCCTTCCAGGTAGCGAGCAGAACTCGCGTCAAACCGCTCTAAGTGACGACCATCCTTATCGAATCTATGGGCTGTGATGCCATTTAGCGTGCGTCCCTCATCGCGGGAAATCGCCGCATGAATTATCATGTCGCCTTCAGCGCTGTATTGTCTGAGCCACAGATTACTGGCGCGGTCGCTCTCGTTTTTCGACTTTTGTCCATAAACCCGCGCTTCGATGGACTTTCCATACTCTTTAGCCTGCAAAGAAAATGGATTGTAGACCATCATTGAAAACAACCCCAATGCAATGGCTGCCATCAATGCCGGTGATAAAAACTGCCACACGGAGACACCGGCTGCGCGGGCCACCACCAATTCCAGCTTTTTGTTCAAAACAATTAAAGTTGCGATACAGCCAAACAAGGTTGCGAAGGGCAATATTCGCTCGGCGAACCCTGGTGCCTTGGCCAGGGAAATCATAAGAAAATCTGACATCAGCGCATCAGGATACCGGGACATGCGCCGCGCCTGGTCGGTCAAATCCACGGCGACGATCAATACCAATATGAGAAGAAATATCAAAAAGACATTTTTCAGGAATATTTTGGTGAAGTATATGCCGAGCGTATGGCCTATCATGGCGAGACCTCTGTACGCCTTCTGCGCCATTGAATGTACCAATCAACCCACCGGGTGTAGGTATTCTCAACACTATATTGAATTTGATCAAGCCCGTTTTGTATAAATTTGGGAAGCGTCATCTGCTTGCCAAAAAACAGATAAGTTGATGGAATGAGGATACCGATAATCGGCAGGATATAAATCAATGCCATCAGGTCCTGGTCGCTGCGCGAGCCGTTTACCGCGACAATACTGCCACCTCTTAGCGCAACACATAGAAAAAATGCTGCGGTAATCGCCGCCTCATAGCCCTGGCGGGTAGACCGCGCCCTCCCCGATATTGCCAAAACAATCAGAATAAAAGCAAAAGGATAAAAACCGGATGTGGCGCGGTTGTGAAACTCCGCGCGCATGGCACCTGGTCGCTTTTTGTAATTTGATGAATTTTTATCGGGGTATAACAGCCCCATTGTTGATGTTTCCTCCAGGCTTGAGCCTGAATTTTTTGATCCGGAAAGACTGGACAAATCAAATGCATAGGAATCAAATTTGATGACCGAGATGTCGCCGGTTTTTCGCGATGCCCGTTGAATTTCGCCATCTCTCAGCAACATATAGGCGTTGCCGTCCTGCTTTATGATTGATCCCTCAGTTGCGATGTAGGTGAATTTCTCTTTCTCGTTTCGTTCATCTTGAACAAACACCCCCTTTAGCAGGCCACCATTTGATCGCTCGGCAATATGAAATGTAAGATTATCGCCAATTTTACTAAATTCACCATCCTTAATAATGACAGATATAAGATCAGACCGAACCAAGGTGACAAATGTCCGCAATTGAGCAAGGCTAGACGGACCAAAATAAAGTGCAATTGTCATCACCACAATTGCGGTTAAAAGGCCAAGCGCCAATAATGGACGCATAATAATGCTTTGCGATGCACCTGATGCATTGATGACGACTAATTCGCTGTCATTGTTCATGCCATTGATGCAGTTCATAACCCCAAGCAACATGGCAATTGGCAGGATAACAGAAATGAGGGTCGGCACACCAAGCGTGGTCATATAGAGGTAAAGCAATACGCTTTGCCCCTTGGTTGTTATCAAATCGACGCCCTGAAATGCCTTTACCACCCAGACAACACCGGTCAGCGACAGGGTTGCAATGATAGTTGCAAACAATGCCCGCTTAAAAATATACCGTTCTATCAGTTTTGGCGTCATAAATTGACCAGCACTTTCAACACAAACAGACCCGTATTCCTCTTTCTATTCAGCGGTCAGGCCAGAAATTGAATGCTGACCAATTTGCAAAGTTATCGGTAATTGTATTAACCATTTATAATCGTCGTTTGCCAAGTTCTCATTAATGAACGCTAATGGCAAAAAAACGGCAAATAAATTTGGTTAACAAATTCGTAAGAAAGACATTGCCATTTGTTATCGAGCGCTAAATTATATGTCGAATCAAATTCTTGCCAGCATCGAACGGAGTTTCCATGGCCGCACTTCCCGTAATCACTTTTACCAAACTTGAGCAACCTGCAAAAGGTAATATTATCGTTTTGTGCAACGCCAAGGGAAAATTTGCTGCCTCAATTGATTCGGCACTGGTAAAATCTCTTAATAAAATCACTAAAATTGCAGACTTTTCCGGCAAGGCCAGGGCCACATTAGAGTGTATCAATCCCGCTGGCACCTCGCTGCAACGGGTGGTTATTTTGGGTGTTGGCGATGCCGAAAGCCTGACTGATCACGACTGGTTGCGGCTTGGTGGCAAGGCATTTAAGGCCGCCGGCTCATTTGGCGAAGTCACTGTAATCGCAGATCTTCCGGGCAGCACGGCTACAGTTTCTGCAGAAAATGCGGCTGATTTCGCCTATGGCGCAAAACTTGCCGCCTATAAATTTGATAATTATAAAACCAGCACTGGCAAAACCAGTTCTGGCAAAAGCGATTCTGGCGATTCCAAATCAGATAAGCCGAAGCCAGCTTTGAAAATGAGCATTGCAGTTGGCGAAACATCGGCGGCCAGCAAGGTTTGGAAATCAGCAAGTGGTGTTGCCGATGGCGTGCTGCTGGCCCGTGATCTGGTTAACGAGCCTGCCAATATTCTCACCCCCAAGGAATTTGCCAAACGCGCCGAAGCGCTTGGGAAACTTGGCGTTGAAGTGGAAATTCTTGATCAAAAACAAATGTCCAAACTTGGCATGCGCACCTTATTGGGCGTTGCACAGGGTTCCGAGCTTCCGCCTTTCATGGCAGTAATGCAGTGGAACGGCGGCAAAAAGAAAGATCAACCGATTGCCTTTGTTGGCAAGGGTGTCACTTTCGATACCGGCGGCATTTCGATCAAACCCGCCGGTGGCATGGAAGATATGAAGGGCGATATGGGCGGAGCGGCTGCGGTGACCGGCCTTATGCACGCACTTGCCGCCCGCAAGGCCAAGGCCAATGTGGTTGGCATTATCGGGCTTGTTGAAAACGCCGTGGATGGCAAAGCCCAGCGCCCGGGCGATATCGTGAAATCCATGTCAGGGAAAACCATTGAAGTCTTAAACACCGATGCGGAAGGTCGGTTGGTTCTGGCCGATGCGCTTTGGTATTGTCAGGACCGTTTCAAACCAAAATTCATGATCAATCTGGCGACCCTTACCGGCGCGATACTCGTTGCGCTTGGGCATCACCATGCGGGTCTGTTTTCCAACAATGACGAATTGGCGGATCAGCTTTTTGGTGCAGGTCAGGCGACGGATGAAAAAGTGTGGCGCATGCCGATGAGCGATGATTATGACAAATTGATTGATTCCAAAAATGCCGACATGAAGAATATCGGCGGACGGTTGGCCGGCTCAATCACGGCGGCCCAATTCCTGCAAAGATTTGTCAACGATGTTCCCTGGGCGCATCTTGATGTGGCGGGCACTGCAATGGGGTCTCCGCAAAACGAGATTAATCGCTCGTGGGGTTCAGGCTTCGGGGTTCGCCTGCTCGACCGGCTGGTGAGGGACCATTACGAAAGCTGATATGGCGCTTTTCCCGAGCCTTCCCGACACCCCGCATCTTGGTGATGTGTTCAAAAAGTTCCCCGACATGGTTGGGCCGATTTTGGAATATCACGAATTGTTGCTGCGGGGTGAAAGCCCGCTGACGATTGGCGAACGTGAATTGATTGCGGCTTACGTTTCAGGCCTCAATGCCTGCACATTCTGCTTTGGTTCGCACAAGATTATCGCATCGAAATTCGGCATCAGCGAGACCATGATCGACGCACTTGTGAGCAATATTGACAGCGCGCCGGTGGATAAAAAGCTAAAACCCATATTGCATTATGTGCGCAAACTGACCCACCTGCCCGCCAAACTGGTGAAGGCGGATGCTGCCGCGGTATTTGCCACCGGATGGAGCGAGCGTGCCCTATATGATGCCATACAGATCTGTGCGATTTTCAACTTTATGAACCGCATTATCGAAGGCACTGGCGTTACTTTTGACTACGCACAAAGCCCTGAAATTGCAGACGAATTGCGCAACCGTAAAGATCATTCCTATGCCCAGTTTGGTGCGCGGTTAAAAGGCGAAGGATAGCTTTTGGCTTTCGCGGCCAATTCAATGCTGCGCATTTAGCCTGCAAGCGCGCGCCACATAAGCGGCGGCTCGAATTTCCTCGCTTTTGCAACCAAATTACCTTGAACTAATGCAAATTGGTTCACTTGTCTTTTCGTCCCCATCGGGGCTTATTCCCAGCTCTTTTGCGTCGCCATCCGCGCAGCATCAAAAGCACGAAACCAAATCCACCAACGCCCATTAAAACGGTCGCAACAGGCAATAGTTTTGCATCATATTCTCCAATATTGGCGGTTAAATGCAACTCGGCCGATTTGATGCTCAAGGGGTTTTTTCCCAGCGTTTCAAGCGCAAAGACATAGGGCTTACTTGCAATGAATTGCAGATTATCCGCAAATTGCCAAAGCTCTTGTGTGGTGCCGTCTACTGCGCCATCGCCCACCGGTTTCAGCGAAAACTCCAATATTTCCCGATATGAAAGGCCGCGTGGCCCGCGTACTTTTAGCGAAAATCGACCGGTTTCTGATAGTTTTTCCGAAGGCGCATCAACCACAAGTCGTACTTTTACACCGACCGGAAAAAGCAGCTCATCCAGCTCCACCTGAACCGGCTTCCAGCTCTTGCCGCGCTCGAATAATACCAGTTTGGTCAGTTTTTCGCCGGTAAAATTGCTCACATACCAGGGATAGCCGATACCCAGCAGCGAACCGGTGAGCAATAGTAGTAGAAATATTCTGCGCATTATTTTACCTCGGGGTCAGGACCTACGATCCTGGATATTTCCAATCGCTGTAATGCTCGGCAATAGCGCGAAAAATTGCAATATTCTCCTGCTTGATCGAGCGGCCTTTTTCTCCATCAGCACGAAACTCTCGATTGGCGGCGGTTTTTACCACAACAATTTCAGCCTTTGGATTGATATAAATATACTGCCCGTAAATTCCAACGGCAAAATATTCCTCATCGGTTACTGGCGGCATCCACCACTGATAGCCATATTGCAGAACGTCATCATCAATCGAAGAATGCGGCGCGCTCACTTTGGTTGATTCAGCCACCCATTCTTCCGGCACAATCTGTTCATCGCCCCATTTGCCTTTGTTTAAAAACAATTGACCAAAACGCGCATAATCGCGGGTGCGCATGTTCAGCCCGCCAAGCGCAAAGGCCACGCCAAAACCATCTGTAAGATAATAGAAATCTTCGCCGGAACCGATTTTTGACCAGATTTTTTCACCCAGATAATCAGGCAGAGATTTACCGGTTGCCGCCCGCAAAACCATGCCCAGCACATGGGTATCAATGGAGACATATTGGCGTTTACTGCCCTGCTCGCGCTCGCGTTCTTTTATTGATGCGGTAAACTCATCCATCGACCCACCCAATGCCAGCACCCGGCCCATACGTTTGATATCACTATCAAAATCGAGATAATTCTCGTTGAATTTAACGCCCGACGCCATGTTCAGCACATTGCGAATGGTCACACCCTTGTAGGCGCTTTCCTTCAGGGCCGGTACATATTTGTCCACCGGGTCCTGCAATGAGGCGATTTTCCCCTCGCCTACCGCGATACCAAACATCGCGGAAAGCACCGATTTTGCCATCGACCAGGAAATACGGCGGTCTTCTTTTATTGTATTTAGATAATATGCCTCATGCACAATTTGGCCCTTGTGCAACACCAGCAAAGATGTGGTTTGAAAGTCTGCCAACCGCTCCTCTATCTTGCCGGACTTATCTTTGAAATTATAGGTTTCTGGCATGGGCGAAAGCGCTTCTGCCCATTCACCCTCGGCAGGCGCGGTGCTTTTATTTGGCACCGGTTCGAAGTAAAAAATATCTTTCATATGGGAGAAATTGCGTACTATATTTTCCGCCTCAAACAGCGAATTCACATTCAAAAGTCGAACAATATTATCCTTGTAATATAGCCCGGCGCCGGCACCCAAAACCACCAGCGCACCAACAGAACGCAATGACCATTTCCAAATTTTTTTCAACTCACTCTCCCTCACTATTACGTTAACGTAATATACGAGGAAAGAGTGAAATGCTATAGGAAAAGCGGTGGGTTTTCGGCCTTTGTCTCTCCACCGCCATCCCCGTGTAAGGTAAGTAATCCACGGGTGCTGGCGAAGGGATAATATCCGGGATCCATTATACCAATCAGCTTACAGAGAATTGTAATAGGTTCCGGCTCGCGCTCCACTTGGCCGGAATGACGGCGTGGGGGGTGGATGCAACTAATTCAGCAATCAATCATCATCGCGTTTCATCCACCCAAAAAACTTCGGATATTTCTTGCCCAACCTGTTCCGAATTGATTTCCCTGCTGCAAAGCCCATTGCACCACGATTGGCCAATTTGGCCGCTTTCTTCGCATCCTCACGACCCGCTTCGTAAGAAGCATCAACATAATGATCCTCTATGCCTTGAATATAAGCTGCTTTTCCGGTTTCACCCAATCTTGCAGCATTTTCTACACCAGCCCCATTTAATATCTCGCGCGAAATATTGTTGACACTTTCTATCTGGTCGGCGGCCTTAACTATTTGGGTTAATCGGCCTGTCACCACCGGTGGCATTTCAATTGATTGCAGATTTTCCGGTACAGCACCAATTGAATCCAAAGCATCTGGAATAGATACATCCACAATAATATTTACGTCATCGCTTCGAAGAACATTGCCAAAATCTGAAACATCCTGATCAAGATCATCAAAGTCAATATTCTCAAGATCAGTTTCCAGTTTATCACGGTTAAACTGCCGTCTTTCAGAAAACCGATCCAGATAGTCACGCAGTTGCCTCAATAATGTACAATATCTGGTTGATAAAGTTGTCGGCCACTGGTCATTGATCAAATCAATCTGATCCGAAAGTTGTGCCTCACGGAAAATAAGCTGGAACAATAATACTGCATCCGGTTTTGTATCTGGCATCAAGTTTGCAGTCTCAGCCAATAAAGCTAAACCACGTTTGTCAAAATTTGACTGTTGAGCCGCATTCGCAAGAGCTGCAATTTCATTTCGTAATGCCTGAGCAAATGCCGCCAGTAATTCATCCTTTAATTCCGCATGCATCGGTGCGGTTGATTGAACAAGGCGACCATTAACCCAAACCGGCTGCACACTGGCAGACTTTATTGGCGGAACTGAAGCGGTCTCTTGCTCTTCGTCATCCAATTGCCGCTGTTCTGCATCTCCGGCATCCCAGATACGGGCTTCTGCCAGCCACTCGGAAATATCTTTGCTGATTTTCGCAAAGTCTTGTTCCCAGAATTTGTTAGGTCGACTGGCAATATTTAGGGTTAGTTCTTTTTCGCGAACGGCGGAAAGATCGAAAAAAGATTTGCCGTTGAGGACGTTACTGTACCAGTTGATCCAGACTTGGTGATGTTTGGATTGGCGTATCAAAATGCGGTTCAATTCCACTCTCTGATCATACATCCAATCAGGCTCGCCATCCGGCCAAAGACGGGTGTTCATAAGCAGTTCTGCTGCACTGCTATTTACTGGGCGCGAAGCCAGCCAATTGGCATCATGCGAAATGGTGTTCCAAATATCCACGATTCCGTTTGGAACAATTTCTGAATTATTAGATGCATAAGTAGCACCGTAAAGTTCATAATTAGAAGCAAAATTTCCAACCGTATTAATTGCTGCGCGCGCGGTATCAATTGGATTTACTTCTTTAGCTAGGAATGTGGTGATTGCGATTTGCACCGTATGAATAACATTGGCAGCGGAAATATTAAATTTATCTTTGGAATCTGCGGCATATAGGGCAACTGTTGCTGCTTTGGTTGCTTCCGATATAGCAGCACCAAACTCATTAGTTGACCATTTGCCGACTGCCAAAATAATAAAACACGAACGGTAAACTGAAAGCGTTAATCTGTTTTTCTCAGCCTCATTTAATACATCACTTTGATAGACCGTCCCTGCCAAAGGCAAAACCCGCAATGCGGTACGCGCAGCAATTACCTGCGCCCATTCGGCAGACTTGCCTTGTAGCCAGAATTCAAGTCCTTCGGGAGTAATGAAATTTAGTTTAATGGCCAATGAAATTGCTTTGCTCAAATATGTTTCAACCTATGATGGCGCTGGGTGGGTGTAATTGCAAGCGGGAGCAGATTATTGTCACCTGTATTACCCCCTCCCGACTTCGCTGCGCTCAGCCACCCCCCCCCTGAAAGGGAGAGGGTTGGAACCAGCGGAAAATATCAGCAACAAATTATTTATGAACGCGCAGCAAACTACTCCTCCATCAAATGGAATGGGGTGGCAGGTCGCCACTTTACCCGGCAAAGTGAGGCGGTTGTTATTTTACATTAATGTTGAAGTTAAATACGCGAACACTTGTATAGCCAGTACCGTCAACACCGCGCGGGAAGCTGAAATAAACCTTTGCCTTGTCGGCACCCCGATATCCGCGTTTGGATTTATAATAAACCGCCATGCCTTTTGCTACTTTTCCTTTGCAATGGCCTTTCCCGGGCAGTTTCCCGCGAAATTTCTTTATCGTGATGGTGCCATGCGCAGGTTTTTTGTACTCAACCTTCGGGTAGGCCATAGCACCGCAATCTCTTGGATCAAAAACTGAAAAATTGAACAGTTGGACAGTTTTTCCAGACCGGACTTTAGAATTATAGGTCTTGGCGAATGCGCTCGTGCTGCTTGTAGCAACAGCCGCGGTCAATATGATTGCTGAAAAAAGTGACTTGCTGAATGTCATTGGTTCTGCCCTTGATTGAATAAACTGAGCCAACCATATTTCGGTGCAACAGAGCAAGTCAACAACCAATAGACGCAATTACTGGCATCGGCTGTGTTTAGTGCTCACTTTTAATTTCATTCGATTGCGCGTCAATTCAAATCGCACGTTGAGCAACGCAAAGCGCAAGATTTGAATCACTAAATATGCGCATCGCTTTGTTTAATCGTTCGCTTGCGCGTAAACACGTGCGCTCTCTTTGTTTAAGCGTTCGCTTGCGCGAGTAAGACACCGAAGAGGTGTCCGGCCGGTCAGGCCGCGCCCGCGCAGGCCTGAGCGAAGCGAAGTGTTGCCGTGAGCGAAATCAAAGCGTGCGATTACTCTTTTTATTGGCTTAAATCTTGCGCATCGCTACGCTCTACGTGCGATTACTCATTTTATTGGCTTAAATCTTGCGCATCGCTACGCTCTACGTGCGATTTAAGCTTTTTTCCAAACCTGAAAAACATGTGGAATGGATTTATCAGCGCGGGTGACTACGTAATTAGATTCAGAATCAAGTTCGAAACCTAAGCTCTTGAAAATATTATACTCCGAGGGCTTTAGATGCCAAGGCGGGCCATTGGCTTCCTCACCCTCTTCCCGCGTGCGGGCGATGGTCAAAAGCGTGCCACCCGGAGCCACAAGCGAGGCAATAGCCTTTGAAATACCCTCATGCATGGCCTCCGGCACCGCCTGAATTGTATAGCATTCATAGACCAGATCAAAACCGCCAACCCAGTCTTTCGGCAGGTCAAACAGATCGCCATGGGTAAAATTTACACCGCTATCTGGAAAGCGTTCCTTTGCCCAATCAATCGCCGTATTGGCAATATCAAAACCAACCGTATCATAACCGGCCTCAGCCATTGCAACCGCGTGATCACCCAATCCGCAGGCAACATCTGCCGCGCGCATGGAACTGTTCGTTGCAGGATTAGCCGTCAACCATTCTGCCAATTGCGGCTTGGGGGCAAGGTCTGCCCACGGTACTTGCGCGCCATCACCCTCGGCCCGATCATAGACCATATTAAAAAAGCCTTCGCGTTTGGGCTCGCTACCCAATGCACCCTTGTCCAGTGCATTAACTTCCTTGCGCGCGGCGACACGCCGGGCTTCGAAATCTTGATTATTACTGTCACTCACGGCTATTCCTCACTTTGTTCGGGCCTGCGAGGCGCGTTAATTCAATTCGCACGTTAAGCAACGCGAAGCGCAAGATTTGAATCACTAAATTTGCGCTCACTTTTGTATCCCGTTCGCTTGCGCGTAAACACGTGCGCTCACTTTAGTATCCCGTTCGCTTGCGCGTAAACACGTGCGCTCACTTTAGTATCCCGTTCGCTTGCGCGTAAACACGTGCGCTCACTTTAGTATTCCGTTCGCTTGCGCGTAAACACGTGCGCTCACTTTAGTTTTCCGTTCGCTTGCGCGTAAACACGTGCGCTCACTTGGTGCTCTACGTGCGATTTAAGCTTTCTTCTCCCAGCCGCCATTAATATTCTGCTGCCAGTAGGTTATCTGATGGCCAGCCTCTTTCTCCGCCTTCCAGCGCAGGCGCGCCTGTGCCACAGCATCATTGTCGTGACCATCAAACATATAGATGGCGCGGGTGTAAGATGAAAGGTCCGGCGACTCCGCTCCATCGACCATAAAGCGCACATTTGCGTGATTGGGATTATCCGCTGCGGTGGTCAGCCAAATCGGTTGGTCTGCCACATCATCATCCTTTGGCAGGGAACCCTCCGCCGCATGGGGCAGAAAACTATCATCACGATAGGCCCATAAATGGGTATCGAGGCTATCGCGGCGCTTCTCGCTGCCTAACTGCACAACCACTTTCCACTCGCGCTCCAGACATTTTTCCAGCAAGCCCGGCAAGGCGCGTTCCAAGGTGTGTTCCGACAGATGATAAAATAAAACTTCGCTCATAATTTATAGCTCACGGCTATTCCTCACTTTGTTCGGGCCTGCGCTGGCGCGGTGCACAAGCACCGGTTCGCTCTTCGCTCACTTTGTTTCCCGTTCGCTCTTCGCTCACCTTCACAATCAATCTGAAACCCAATAGCTCACGGCTAACCCAACAAAGTAGCGACAAAATCATGCAGACCAGGGCGGCGATCGCGGCGCAGCCGTTCAGCAGTCAAAATTGCACGCACTTCAGAAAATGCCTTGCCGAGGTCATCATTGATGACAACAAAATCATATTCGCCCCAGTGCTCGATCTCCTTGCGGGAATTATGCAAACGCTGATCAATCACCTCGGGCGCATCTTCGGCACGGCGCTCCAGTCTTGAACGCAACTCCGCCATCGATGGCGGTAAAATAAAGACAGACACCACATCTGTGCGGACTTTTTCAAACAATTGCAGCGCGCCCTGATAATCAATATCAAACAACATATCGCGGCCCTCGGCCATTGCCTGCTCTACCGGTTCTCGTGGCGTGCCGTAGTAATTTCCGTGTACTTTTGCCGATTCCAGCAACCCATCAGCTTTTTGAATACCGGCAAATTCGCGTTCAGAAATAAACCGGTAATCTGTTCCATCAACCTCGTTGCCGCGGCGTTTGCGAGTGGTGACGGAAACCGACATTTCAAGTTCTGGCTCATCGCGTAACAGGTTGCGGCAAATGGTTGATTTCCCCGCCCCGGAAGGTGAGGACAACACAAACATCAAGCCACGGCGTTCAATCGGAATGGTTGGAATTGACAAACAAGCCCCCTATTCGAGATTCTGTATCTGTTCACGAAACTGGTCTATTACGACCTTTAATTCAAGCCCGATCGCGGTTACATCGCGCGCATTGGATTTTGAACACAGGGTATTGGACTCGCGATTAAATTCCTGCGCCAGAAATTCTAGCTTTCGCCCCACTGGCCCCCCGGCATTCAACAATTCACGCACCGCTTCCACATGGGCAAAAAGGCGGTCTATCTCCTCGCGAATATCGGCCTTGGTGGCCAAAAAAGCCGCCTCTTGGTGCAGACGGTCCGCATCGAGATTATTGGCGCTTTGCATTAGAAGAGCCACCTGTTCGCCAAGCCGCGCTTGAATGGCCTCAACGGAGCGGGCGGGATTTTCCTCTGCCTGTTTTGTCAGCGCTTCAATCTGGTCGAGATTATCGACCAGCACGCGGCCCATTGCGGCACCCTCGCCTTCGCGGCTGATCTGCAGCGCATCGAGTGCCGATTGAAGACCGGCCAAGACGGCGGTATTCAAAGCGCCCTGCTCTTCCTCGCTGATTTTTGCATCTGAGTTTTCCAGTACCCCGCGCAGGGACAAAAGCCCCTCGACATTTTGCACAGGCTGACCAATGCGCTTTGAGACCTGCTCGGCCGCCGCAATAACCGCATCCAGTGCGGCTTGATTGATCGTTGGAATACCGGCGGCACTCTCGCGCTCGACGTTCAGGCCCACTTGCATGTTTCCACGCTTGAAACGGTTGGAAAACTGTTTGCGAACCTCAACCTCGAGAGGTTCAAAACCTGGCGGCATGCGCAATCGCACATCCAGCCCCTTGCCGTTGACAGATTTGATTTGCCAATGCCAATCGGTGTCGCCCTGACGACCGGATGCATCGGCATAGCCCGTCATGCTTTGCAGATTCAAATTAGACAATAATCCCCCAGTCTGAACTTTTATTCTTTCGGTGCGGCAGCCTCATCTTTTGCTGCTTTTGCCGCTTTCGCAGCCCGCTGTTTTTCAATTTTGCGCCACTTTACAACATTATTTTCATGTTCTTTCAGTGTTTTTGCAAAAACATGACCTCCGGTGCCATCGGCCACAAAAAACAGGAAATCCGATTTTGCCGGACGAGCAACAGCTTCCATCGCCGCGCGGCCAGGATTTGCAATTGGCCCGGGCGGCAGTGCAGGAATTGTATAGGTATTATAGGGCGTCGGTTTTCTAATATCTGAACGGTAAATCGGCCGATCTTTTGGTTTGCCCGCCCCACCAAAAATACCATAAATTATGGTCGGGTCAGACTGCAACCGCATACCTTTGTTAAGCCGATTAATGAAAATTGATGCCACCAATGGTCTTTCGCTGCCAACTCCGGTTTCTTTTTCAACGATTGATGCAAGTGTTACCAACTCGCTCGGCGTGGAAATCGGCAGGTTTGGATCGCGGCTTTTCCAAATCTCGTCCAAAACCTTCTTTTGCCCATCCATCATTTGTTTGACAATTTTCTCGCGGGTATCGCCACGCTGAAAACTATAGGTTTCGGGCAATAGGGTGCCTTCAGCAGGAACCGCAGGCATTTCACCCGTTAGTGTCGCGTTATTTGCCAGGCGGCGAAAAATCTGAATGGAGGTTAGCCCTTCAGGGGCGGTGAATGCATGAAGAATTGCCTTGCCCTTGGTCAAGGTTTCCATGACCTCACGCATACTCATGGCCGGGCTGAAAGCATATTCGCCAGCTTTCAAATTTCGTTGTACCTTGTAGGCGCGAACACCCATCTTAAACAGAAGTGGTTGCCCTATAACATTTTTTCGCACCAGCATGCTGGTGATTGTGTCTAATCCCGAGCCCTTGGAGATTGCAACAGTGGTATCATCTTTCAGAGGTCCCGGCGCGTCAAAGCTCTGCTTGCCGAGGTAAATTGCAACCCCAATCAAGACGATGGTCAATACCGTGCTTGACATTAAAAAGTTGAAAAACACCACGGCCTTGTTGCGCGCCTTGCCCGAACGTCTGGATGCCTTATCGACATCGTCGGGTACAAAGACAGGATCATTTAGCGGCGCATCATCGTTTGCATGGCCAAACTGGCTTGCGGATATATCTGGCACCGGGGTCAAATAGTCAGGATTGCTGGTATTCACGATTATGTACTTCTGTTCTGGATTGAATATTCTGGAATACAGAATCGGTTATGATTATGGCTAAATCAGGAAATTAATCCACTTGCTAACATTCATTCACAACCAACTGGTCGTTTTTATGTCATTGCCTGCTGCGTGAAACCCTCAGAACGAAGCCTGTTTTCAAGGATTTTGTCAGTCCTGTAGCCGACGAAACACCAGTGATGCATTTGTCCCGCCAAAGCCAAACGAATTTGAAAGTGCCACATCTACCTGCTTTTCAACCGCTTTATGCGGCACCAGATCTATCGCAGTTTCAACGGCTGGATTGTCCAGATTGAGTGTTGGCGGCACGATGTTATCGCGAATTGCCAAAAGCGAGAATATTGCCTCAACCGAACCTGCTGCACCAAGCAAATGGCCGATAGCCGATTTTGTCGATGACATTGAAATACTAGACGCTGCATCGCCAACAACGCGCTCAACCGCGCCAAGCTCAATCGTATCTGCCATGGTTGATGTGCCGTGGGCATTTACATAATCCAACTGATCCGGGGTGACACCGGCCTTTTTAAGAGCCGAGGTCATGCAACGATAGGCTCCATCGCCATCGGCAGATGGGGCGGTGATGTGAAATGCATCACCCGACATGCCATAGCCAATTAATTCGCCATATATTTTGGCACCACGAGCACGTGCATGCTCAAGTTCTTCGAGCACAACAACGCCTGCCCCCTCGCCCATGACAAAACCATCACGGTCGATATCATAGGGGCGCGACGCTTTTTCGGGTGTTTCATTGTGCTGGGTAGAAAGCGCCTTACAGGCGGCAAATCCGGCAATGGCAATGCGGCACACGGGGGATTCTGCCCCGCCTGCAACCATGACATCGGCATCACCCAGCATAATCATCCGGCCGGCATCGCCAATCGCATGGGCGCCGGTTGAACAAGCCGTTACAACAGAGTGATTTGGCCCCTTAAGACCATGTTGAATAGAAACATGGCCGGAACAAAGATTGATCAAACGACCGGGAATGAAAAACGGCGAAACCCTACGCGGGCCACGCTCTTCCAGTACCAGGGCCGTTTGCTGAATTCCCTGCAAGCCGCCAATGCCAGAGCCGATCATCACACCGGTGGTAATTTGATCTTCGTAGGATTCTGGATGCCAGTCAGCATCGTCCAATGCCTGTGTGGCCGCAGCAACAGAATAGAGAATGAATGGATCAACCTTGCGTTGTTCTTTTGGCAGCATCCAGTCATCTGGATTAAAGCTGCCATCAGAACCATCGCCAAGCGGTATCTGGCAAGCAATTTGGGCTGCCAGGTCATCAACTTCAAAACTGGTTATGCGTTTTGTGGCAGATTTGCCATCCAGAATACGCGACCAGGTAATATCTGCACCGCACCCCAATGGGGAAACCATGCCGATGCCGGTGACAACTACACGTCTCATAAATAAATCCGCCACATAGTTTTTTGGCACGCGAACGTGCCAAAAAATGATGCCAGGCTAGTCACCTGGTATAAAAATCAGCTTTTGTTTGCGTCGATAAACTTGCAAGCATCGCCAACGGTCAAAATGGTTTCTGCGGCATCGTCAGGAATTTCAACGCCAAATTCTTCTTCAAACGCCATTACCAATTCTACGGTATCCAGGCTGTCAGCGCCAAGGTCGTCAATGAAGCTGGCGCTTTCAATAACCTTATCGGCATCAACGCCAAGATGTTCAATAACAATTTTCTTTACGCCTTCGACGGTATCACTCATGAGGTATTCCTTGATGGTTACAAATCAGTCAGCCCCTAGTTAATGGGCAAGTCTCAACAGATCAAGTTTAATGATGGATTCAAATGAAAAGATTCGCGACAAAAAATGTAGTTTTCCACTTAAACCGTGCAAATTGATTAGAAATCAAGTTAAACAGCCGACAAATTCACAAATTACATTAAAACTCACCAGCTCAGAAATCCTATGAATACAAAAACAAACACCCTTCGAAACCTGTTTACCCAGGAAAATCTCATCATAACACCCTGTTGCCATGATGCACTTTCAGCAAAACTGATCGAACAGGCCGATTTTCCGCTCGCATTTATGAGTGGATTCGGTGTGTCAGCGGCTAGGCTTGGGCTTCCCGACACCGGGCAAATTTCAGTTTCTGAGATGATCGATCAGGCCAGAAATATTGCTAATGTCACATCAATTCCGATCATCGGTGATGGAGATACCGGCCACGGGAATGCTGTCAACGTCAAACGAACGGTCAATGCTTATGCCAATGCGGGCATGGCCTGTGTAATGATTGAAGATCAGCAAGCGCCTAAAAGATGCGGCCATACAAAAGGCAAGCAGGTTGTGGACCGGCAGGAGGCCGAGGCGCGAATCAGTGCTGCCGTTAATGCGCGCAATGAAGGGGCGGATATTCTGATTCTTGCACGAACGGATGCGCGCGGCACACATAGCCTTGATGAGGCGATTGCGCGGGCGCAGGCATTTCGCGAAATTGGCGCGGATATGACATTTATTGAAGCGCCGCGCAGCATTGCAGAAATGCAACGTATTTGCGTCGAAGTGGAAGGCCCAAAAATGGCCAATATGCTGGAAGGTGGTCTAACACCTTTCCTTGCTCCCGCCGAATTGGAAGAACTGGGATTTTCAATCGCCACCTATCCGTTTACCGGGTTGATGGCCTCCATCAAAGCAATGCAGGCAGCTTTTGCAGCGCTCAAAACGGGCACGCCACCTGCCCCGCCAATGGGCTTCGATGAGCTACAAACCATTGTAGGCTTTGATGAATTTTATGCGGAAGAAGAAAAATATAGGTAGATTTTGTTTAAACATTGGGCCGTCTGGGCCATCGTTTGCTTGCGGTCAATTCAAATCGCACGTTGACCCCGGACTTGATTCGGGGGAAGCGCAAGATTTGAGCGAGTCAAAAAATCACCTATTCCCTCCATTGCCATCCTTGGGCGTGACCCGAGGATCCAGAGAGATTGCGACACATTGAATGGATATAGGTGAAGTCATTCCTGCAGCGTTCACAGAACACAATCCAAGAGCCAGCAAACTGATGATCTACTGGATCCTCGGCTCGGGGGCCGAGGATGACGACGGTGGGGAGTATTTTGAATCACTAAATATGCGCTCACTTTTAATAGTCGTTCGCTTGCATAGTTATATGCTCAAGTCTTGCGCTTCCCCCGGATCAAGTCCGGAGTCAACGTGCGACTTGAGTTTTAAACACGTGCGCTTACTTTTAATAGTCGTTCGCTTGCGCGTAAACACGTGCGCTCACTTGATGCTCCAACTGAACCGATAGGTGAAGCGCGAAGCGCTCTCGCGGAGCAATGGCAGCGCCATTTGCGTGAGCGCTTTATTTGTCGTTCGCTTGCGTAGTTATATGCTCAAGTCTTGCGCGTAAACACGTGCGACTTGAGTTTAAACACGTGCGCTTACTTTAGTATTCCGTTCGCTTGCGTAGTTACGTGCTCAAGTCTTGCGCGTAAACACGTGCGACTTGAGTTTAAACACATGCGCTCACTTTAGTATTCCGTTCGCTTGCGCGTAAACACGTGCGCTCACTTGATGCTCCAACCGAACCAATAGGTGAAGTGCTTTAATATTATCGCACGTGGCAAAGCTGCAGATGATTTAGATCATCGCCATGCCGCCATTCACGTGAATGGTTTGACCGGTCACGTAGGCGGTTTCGTCTGCCGCCAACCAAACAACGGCGCTGGCAATTTCATCTCCGGTGCCGAGGCGTTTTGCCGGAACACTTGCCAAAATTGCTTCTTTTTGCTTGTCATTCAGCGCATCGGTCATCGGGGTTTCAATAAAACCCGGCGCGATGCAGTTTACTGTTACACCACGGCTGGCAATTTCCATCGCCAAAGATTTCGACATGCCGATAATACCGGCTTTGGAGGCGCAGTAATTGGCTTGCCCCGGATTGCCAGTGACACCCACAACGGAGGTGATATTGATAATTCGGCCCTTGCGGCGGCGCATCATGGGATAGGCTGCGTCTCTGGTGAGGCGGAATGCGGCGGTCAGATTGATCTCCAAAACAGCATCCCAGTTTTCATCGGACATGCGGACGAATAGACCATCTTTGGTAATGCCGGCATTGTTGACTAAAATATCAATATCGCCCATTTCTTCTTCGACGCGCTTGATCAGGCCCGCAACTTCATCGCGATCTGACAGGTTTGCTGCAAATATATAAGCGCCCTCGCCTAAATCTTTGGCAAGCGCTTCAAGTTTCTCAACCCTCGTGCCATGTAGGCCGACTTTCGCGCCTTGAGCATGCATCATTCTGGCGATTGATTCGCCTATTCCACCGGAAGCGCCGGTGATAAATGCGGTTTTACCGTTCAAATCAAACATGATTTGTAAATTCCTCTAAATTTTGGGTTTACCCAAACAGTGCGCTGATATCGTCTGGCGTGTTAACTGCTTTACCGGTCAGGCTTCTATCTATTCGGCGGGCAAGCCCGGTCAAGACTTTTCCCGCTCCAATTTCCAACAGGCCTTCAACGTCATGAGCAGCCAAATATGAAATACTCTCATTCCAGCGTACCTGACCCGTTACCTGTTCGACAAGATGGGTTCGAATTTTCACTGGATCGCTCACCGGCGCCGCCAGTACATTGGCAATCAATGGCACTGATGGAGCAATTATTTCGACGTTTTCAAGGGCCTCACGCATGGCAGCTGCTGCAGGTTGCATTAATATAGAATGAAAGGGAGCAGAAACAGGCAAAATCAGTGCACGCTTGGCTCCTGCTTCCTTGGCATCTTCACATACTCGATCAATTGCCTGTCTGTGGCCTGAAATAACCAATTGCCCACCGCCATTATCATTGGCGATCTGAGCTGAGGCTTCATCAGACGTATGCTTTTCGCAAAGGGTTTTGAGGACATCACCATCCAGACCAATAATTGCAGCCATGGCTCCAACACCAACCGGCACCGCATCTTGCATTGCATTACCACGAATGCGCAGTAATTTGGCAGTATCTGCAACCGAAATTGCACTGGATGCGGCCAATGCTGAATATTCTCCCAGCGAATGGCCCGCAACAAATTTGGCATCGGTTACATTAAAGCCTCTGGATTCCATCGCACGCAAAACAGCGAGGCTCACAGCCATTAAAGCTGGTTGGGCATTCGATGTTAATGTCAGTGTTTCTATAGGGCCATCCCAAATTATTGACGACAATTTTTCACCAAGCGCCTCATCGACCTCGTCAAAAATTGCCATGGCCTGCGGAAATTCTTCGGCAATTGCTTTACCCATGCCAACGGCCTGACTTCCCTGTCCGGGAAATGTCAGCGCGTATTTTTCTACGAAGTTTTGAGCAAGTGTCATTTTAGAAGTCCAATGGATTTGGGAATATTTGCTAGTTGCTTGGTAAACCGCGGCAAGTCAAGGAAGAAAGTTCTCTCAGTACGTAATTTGACGCAAATCGCTGGTGAATAGATTGGCTTTCAATGAACCTAAAATCAAGACAACAAAAAACCCGGTAGTCGCCTACCGGGTTTTCCATATTTCAAATCAGGTTAACTGATTAGAAAGAACGTACGATACGCAGGCGAACCTGTGTAGAACCGCCTTCACCGAACTCAGCTTCAGGACGGATAGACAGTCCAGAAATTGGGTTCCAGTGAGCGCCTACACCGAATGTACCAGCATCAACAAAGTCAGCATCGGTATAACCGGCCCATACGGTGAACTGTGAGCTCACTTTATAGGAAACGTCTACGCCCCACTGCCATTCGACAGTTGCTGCAGTATAACCAGTTACATAACGAGTTGCACCATTATCGCCAGAATACCAAGCGTGGATGCCAACGTTTTCGATTGCAGTAATGTCAGCTGACACTTTCCAGGCCAGTTCGTTTACAGATGAGTCATAGATGGCTGTACCAGCAACACGACCCCATGAACCAGCATAAGATGCACCAAAATATGCGTCATATGGATCTGAACCAGATGGTGCAGCAGCAACGCTTGTTGAATCCTGAACACCGATGGTAGCGGAGAACCCGTTAGCAGCGAATGTGTAATCAAGGAATACAGCCTGGTCATAATCGTAATAACCATCGTTAGCTGCATACTGCCAACCATAACCATGGTTAGTCGTGAAGAATGTGTCGGAATAACCGAGACGAAGACCGCCGAGGCTGATCAATGCACGATCGATTACAGCATTTGCATCTGCACCGCCACGTCCGTCACCCTGAATACGAAGCTGTGAGCGAAGTGTGCCCCAATCAGTTTCGTTACGAGCGTCGATGTTCAAACGAGCGCGCCAGCGCCAATCAGTAGATTCTGCACCTGCACCATTATCGTTGTAGATAAATTCTGAACGGACATAACCGCTGAATTTCAAGCAAGTTTCAGTTCCAGGAATGTAGAAAAAGCCTTTACCATAAGTATCGCAGACTTTTACATATTCCATTGGTTCAGGCTCAGCAGCAAATACAGCATCAGCAGCGTTTGCAGCGGTTACGCCAGATACTGCCATCATTGCAGCAGCAGAACCGAGAAGAAGGCTCTTAAGTTTCATGTTCTGATCTCCAGTCAATAAACATATTGTCAGGACTTGTAGTCCATTAGATTGGACACAAGGTCCGTTGAATTAGGTCAGACACGTTTCATGTTTGCGCCTTGTCCTGAGTGCACAATATTCACCCACGCATCGAACGCAAAGGGTTTTTATCGAAATCCCCGCCAATTTGTCATTCCATTTTTGTCTGTTGCACAAATGACACGGTTTTCGCCTTCAACCGGTAAAATGCGGTTAACAATCACTTAAATTGCGTGATCAAAATACCAAATCTGCGAATTCTTGTCCACATGTGACTCATTTTGAAACAGAATCAGAGTTGAACTGCGAACCCGGCTCAAAAGCATGAGTTCGATGAATTGGCACATTCATATTGCTATAGCAGCCACTACTTGTCGGGCCCCGACATTTGTAAGGTGCAAAACCTGATCGGGCAGCAGTTCGCATTCTATTCAATTCGATGGAATATTTCGAGGGTGCGAAATTAGACGCTGCAGAGACATAGCGTCCACGAACTCAGCGAACAACAACTATCCCCAGCACGCCCTGCATACCTCATTGGTCTTGTTGACATTCTTATATTGGTCATAGGGCGAATAACCGGGATAAAGTTCCAGGCTTATCCATATTCAGCTGAATTTGCGGCCTAACGTGTATCTTTCATAAACGCACCTGGCTCCATATTTGACTGGAGATCAGAACATGAAACTTAAATCCCTTCTTCTCGGCTCTGCGGCTGCGATGATGACAGTATCCGGCGCCAATGCTGCTGATGCTGTTTTCGCTGCTGAACCAGAGCCAATGGAATATGTAAAAGTCTGCGATACCTATGGTGAAGGCTTTTTCTACATTCCTGGAACTGAAACCTGCATGAGAATTGGCGGCTATGTCCGTACAGATTTCGTTTATCGTGATAATGGTGGTCCTGGAACGACTACATATAGTACAACATCTGTAGCAACCGGTTCTGCTGTACCTTCAGGTGGTACACTGATTGGTACAGTTGGCGGTGCAGATATATATTCTGTAGCATCCACGCCTGCTGCAAAAACTACTGAGTGGCGATATCGTGGTCGCTTGAACATTGATGCTCGTAACGAAACTGATTGGGGCACACTTCGCTCACAGCTTCGTATTCAGGGTGGCAATGCATCTGGTGGTGGCGATGCTAATGCTGTTGTCGATCGTGCATTGATCCAGCTTGGCGGTCTTCGTCTTGGTTATTCCGACACATTCTTCACAACCAACCATGGTTATGGATTGTCACACGGCGCTGACACAGATGGTTATTACAACTACGATCAGGCTATTTTCCTTGATTATACATTCGCTGCTAACGGTTTCTCCGCTACCATCGGTGTTCAGGATTCAACAAGCACGGCTGCAATTTCAACTGCTGCTGATCCATATGACGCATACTTTGGTGCATCATACTCGGCAGCTAGCTTCGGTCGTGTTGCCGGTACAGTCATTTATGACTCATCTGCAAACGAGCTTGCTTGGAAAGTGTCAGCTGACATTACCGCAATCGAAAACCTCCTCATTCACGCTTGGTATTCTGGTGATAATGGCAGTACACGTTATGTAACGGGTTATTTGTCTCCAGCAGCTTATGCTGCTGCGCGCACTCAGTGGCAGTGGGGTGCTTCAATAGCATACACATTGAACTCACAGCTTACCGTTTGGGGTGGCTATACCGATGCTGACTTTAAAAATGCTGGTCTTTTCAGCGTTGGCACACACTGGAACCCTGTCTCTGGTCTATCCATTCGACCTGAAGCAGTATTCGGTGAAGGTAAATACAAAGAATTCCGCCTTCGCGTAGTGCGCTCATTCTAACTTAGCGCCTCATTAGAAAATAATATCCAAGGGGGTCTGTACCTGATCCCCTTGGTAGCAACCAAACAAGTTATGTGAATTATGTAATTTTTAAATTCGCACGCATGTTGTTTGCGCAACAATTTGCATTGTTACACTGTACTGAATCTGATTCAGCATCTGTTGCAATGCAAACTTACTTGCAACTCTTACCCTAAGTAATAAAAAACAGTTACGCGAGGTAAGTTAGTAGCTTAGAATTTTATCACTGACTGGATTACTATATCCAATCAGCGTTTTTTCATGTCCGCGATTAACAACTATTGCACGAATAGAATGTATTTAAACTTTCAACCGTCATATTTCGGCGGTAAAACGAGGAAAATACAATGAAAAAACCATTCGAGCATAAATCTATACTACTAGAATCATTGAATAATTTGACAAGTGAGGGACATTGTAGACCGCCCACGCAAAAAGAACCTGTTCAATTCGATGACATATTGGAGTTATGGCTGGCTTATAGCGATCTTCTTTGGGAAAAAAACAAACACAAGGAATCATGTCACGCCTATGCACATGAGATATATGAAATCATGAGAAGGCAGGATCTCCGATCCTACAATAATGAGTTGCTGGACCAGCTGATAATTGCATTTCGAAAAAAAGGTAATCGAAATTCGACAATAAACAGAAAACTATCTCTGCTTTCTAAGTTATTAAGAAAGCACCATAAAAATGGCAAACTCGAACGATTGCCAGAGTTTACGAAACTGCCGGAAAACAATAACAGAATTAGATTTCTAAGCCTGTCTGAGGAAGATGCGCTGTTAGTGGCATTGGGCGATATTCATAATGACTACAAACTGTTAGCAATGTTTTTGGTTGACACTGGCGCTCGAATTGGTGAGGCGCTCAACATGTCCTGGTCAGACTGTTTTGAGCATACAATTACATTTTGGGAAACAAAATCTAAGAAACCCCGAACCATTCCAACTACACAACAAGTCGATACAGTTCTAGCAAGCTTGAAAAACGCCGGACTTTCTGGGCCGTTTATGCATATTAAATACTACAAATTTTTACGCGCCTGGAATGAAGCAAAGTCTCGATCCGGAATGGCAAATGACCGGCTTGTAGTGCCGCATATTCTTCGACACACCTGCGCTTCCAGACTGGCGCAATCCGGGGTAGACATAAAACGTATTCAAGACTTCCTGGGCCACAGGACATTGCAAATGACCCTTCGATATGCACATCTTTCGCCGAAGCATCTGGAAATATGCGCAAAAGCTTTAACCAAATACAGGTGCTTTGATTCGGCTGCATAGGACTATTAGGGTTTGTATGACTTTGAATTAATCGAACTCCGTTAATTGTTACATTATTGGCATATTGGCGAATCCTATATAGAAAAGGTGTCTGCATTTTTTAAAGTGACCACATGCAACTAGAAAAACTAGAGGCTTTGCTCCAACTCCTCACCGATGGTTCGACAATTCAACCATCGATATTCGCGTTATTATGTGCTGTTTCGTTCGCCGGCAGCTTTATTTCCGCCTCAATGGGCATTGGCGGCGGCGGTTTGGTACTGGCGGTAATGGCATTGTATCTACCCGCGCCTATTTTGATACCGCTTCATGGTGTTGTGCAAATCGGATCAAACATTGGACGCGCAACATTAATGGCCAAACATATTATTGGTCGCGTTATTCCGGTATTTTTGGCCGGCACTCTTATAGGTGCGTTGATTGGAGGCAAATTTGTTGTCTCACTGCCAACACCCATTTTGCAATTCGTATTGGCGCTGTTTATTCTTTATTCTACCTGGGCGCCAAAGTTCAGCGCCCGGCGGCCGGGTAACCTTGCATTCTTTAATGTGGGTATCATCAGCAGTTTTCTCACCATGTTTGTTGGTGCGACCGGGCCGCTGATTGCACCCTTTGTGGCCGCATCAAGCAAAAAACGTGAACAGGTGGTCGCGACCCACGCCATGCTTATGTCTATTCAGCATTCGCTAAAAATAATTGTATTCGGGTTTTTGGGGTTTGCATTCGGGCAATATATTCCACTTCTGGCCGGTTTGCTGCTGTTTGGCTTTTTGGGAACATGGACAGGTAAAAAATTATTGTTGCGCCTGCCGGAGAAATTCTTTCGCATCGGCTTGAAAACCATCCTGACGCTGATTGCTATTAGACTTCTATATGGAGCCGTTTTTTAGACCTCCAGATTTCTACCATTTATAAACGGGATTCAATTTACCCTTTGGGTGGAACTGGCACACTCGCTAAATGCCCGCGTTTTATCCACACTCGAGCGCCTTCAGGGCCGGCAATGGCGCTTGAATGCCCTTCTTTTGGCAAGCGTAGCCACGATTGAGGAGCAAAATGCTCTCCACCCTCCTCAAACCTGCCATCAAGCAGCAATATTTCCAGGCCGTTTGGTGAATGCAGATCAATTTCGCTGCCCGCCGCCCAGCGCTCCAGCAAAACCTCCTCATGTTCATCCTTATGCAAATGCATTGTCTCAACACCCTTGCGTGCCACATCCTTTACAAACTGCATTGAGTTTGTATCGAGTTTTACTTCCGTTCGATCATTTAAATCAAACTGCCAGAGCTTGACGAATATGGTGCAACCAAGATCAGACCCCGGCGTGTGAGACGATTGTGGCGGGTTTCGAATATAGCTTCCCGCCGGATAATCGCCATGCTCATCTTGAAATACACCCTCCAGCACGACAAATTCTTCGCCACCTGTATGCACATGGGCTGAGAAATGACTGCCCGGTGCATAGCGCACGATGGTGGTCGCCCTTGCCACCTCATCGCCCAAACGGTCGAGCATACGGCGTTCTACACCGGCCATTGGAGAGGGTTTCCACGGAATTTGCGCGCCATGCATCGCGGCACGTATTTCAAAGTCAGCGTTGAGCTGCATTAGATATCTCCTGAACTGCCAGAGCAATAGAACAGCTAGAATTTCTAAATCGTACTTTCAATGCAAATCGGCGTTATGTCGATTGTTAGAACCGCATTTTAAATGCGGCTTTGGCAGAATATTCAACCCGGTCTTTCGACAGCAAAGAAACAACATCCACACCAAAACTGGTGTTTTCAGAAACGTTAAAGTCTGCATTTGCGCCAAGCCGCAGACGGTCACGATCTTCTAACGGGCCGTTTACATTAAAGCGGGTAGGTGAACCCGCCAAAGAAAGGCTAGCTGTCGGCAATACATCACCAACCGCACGCTCATAGGCGATTGTTATCTCTCCTTGAAATGCCCCATTTTCGAGCATGTGCTCTCCGCCAATTGAAATGCCGGCGATGATTGAAGCTGCATTATAGTTTGAAGATGCACCGGTGAGGTTCAACCCGCCTGCGCCAGTTTCAGTGAACCCGTCCTGGTGGGTATAGGTGCCCTGATAGCGTACAAATGGCGCCAGCACTTTTCCCGCTGATAAGTTCGAGCCACCGCCCAAGGCAATATTATAACGCAATTCGGCAGAACCCGCGAAGGTGTTGCCATTATAATCGGCGTTTGCAGTGCGGTTGAGAGTACCAAATGCGATGGTGCGAGAAGAATCAAATTTCTGCCATGCGTAGGATACCGCACCATTGGCGGCGAACCCCTGGGAAAATCTGGCTTTGGCCGAGCGAGCGTAAAGCCCTACATGGTAGGAATTAACGTCCGCCGATTGGCCGCGTGCGCTGATGTTAATATCACTGCGAGAATAACCACCGGCCAAACCAACAATTGCTGACATGCCATTCAAGGCACTCAAATCATATTCGACCCCTGCGCCAAGACCGCCGGTTCTGGATTTCCATTCTGCGCCATTACCATCGCCATCAACCCTGGCATAGGCACCATAGCCGCCCATCCAAAATGCATAGGACGGTGGAGTAAAACTATCAACCGGAGCGACCGGCGCGCCGTAAGATGTGGAGATTGTGCCATCTACACTGACTTTTGCGTCAGCGTTGGCATTGGCAATCCGACGGGAAATAGCATCAGAATCTTTTTCAATGCTGCCAGAATAAGAATAGGTGCTTGAACCTGAACCGCTGGCGGCGCCATTAACGCCTGTCATCAATCTGTTGAAGCCTTCACCGGCCTCGGCGGCTCCTGCCTGTCCGCTTGCGTATATTTCGCCCTGAATACGATCCATCGCATTGGTCAAATCAGTTGAATTGAGCGCCAATAATGCATTGTAAGCCTCAGTATCGCTTGCCGCTGTGAAATTGGTGAGCGCTCCGGCAACTTGTTTTTGGTTATAGGTGTTGGCAAATGCGGCAAAGTTCGCACTGGTGCTCAGCGTCAAAAATACATTGTTTGCATTATAGCTCAACGCAAAGTTCACAAGTGCAGAATCGTCTGACACGCTGTCATAGGTGCCGGTTACACCACCGGCGGCGGTGAGAATGGTGAATTTTTGGCCATCGGTATAGTTGCCTGCCGGGTCTTGCAATATTGCTTTTACCTTACCGCCGTTGATGGTGGCTGTAACGCCAACATTGATCAAGTCTGAAGTGCCATTTGAAGCCACTTCAGCTTCGTAGGTTGAAGTTGCGGAAATTGTAACGCTGCCCGCAAGATTGAGCGTGCCGATGGAATTGCCCGGTGCCAGTGTTCCTTGCAAGGTGAGTGAGCCGAATGAACCAGAGCCGCTCAACGTAGCGCCATCTGCGATGCTGAAATTGGCATTGCCGAGATCGCCATTGACCTTGAGATGACCGTCGTTGACAGAAAAATCGCCAACGATTGCTGTGCCATCACCCTTTACTTCCCATTGACCGGCACCGTTCTTTTCAAACATCTCGAAATTGACGACTGGAGAATTGTCAAGATCGAGCGTACCGCTGGTGCCTGCACCGCCTTCAAGCTTAAATGTATCAGTATTGGCACCACCATCAATAATTCCGGTTACAGATGCGGTTGGTTGCAAGATTACCGTATCATCGCCGGTATCAAGCCCAATTACCGTTTGGGCAGAGGATGGCCGCGCAACTTCACCAGCAATGGTCAGCGTGGTGTCGATTGAGACTGACTCCTCTGCTATTGCGCCTTCGCCGATCGCTTCATCAAGGATAGCGAAAACCCGCCCACCCTGCATGATGTTTATGCTTGCTGTGGGGTTTTGAGGAGCGCCGCCTGGGAAATCAGATGCGGTTAAATATATGCCGTAGCCATTTGCACCTTTTACCTCAATGTTGCCAGCTACATTGATATCGGCAATTTTGCCGAGGAATGGCTGTATGCCGTCTTGCCGCTGTGCCTCGACCCAAATACCGCTGGCATTTGAGAGGTTTGCTGTTATCGAACCACCGGACAGATTGATATTGGCGATACCAATTCCTGCAGATGTGTAAATTCCGCGTCCATAACTAGCATTCACGGCAATATTTGCATCTGTATTTATGTTTATTATTCCTGCATCTTCACCTGAGATTCTCCCATAAATTCCCGTATGACCTTTGCTCGTGGGGCCACCGACGGCAATTGAAACATTTCCCAAAGTGTTAATCGTCAGCGTTCCACCTAACACGCTTGCATAAACTCCTTGGGCAAACGGCGCCACCACGGTGATTGGAATTGTGGTGCCGTCAATTGTTAAGTTGAGGTTACCCATTTCGTCGTATCGAATTCCATTCGTATAGGGGTTAACATCGGATGCTGGTGTTCCATCGCCATTGCAGACCACAACACCACCGACAGCCGGGCCGCATTCATTGATAGGAAACCAAAATGCATTTGCCTGTTGCGGCATCATCATACCAAAAAATGCTGCACTAATAATTGCGGTTGAAGATAACAGCTTACGATACCGGGTTTTTACCGGAGATAATTTCGTATTCAAATTCATGGATTCCCCCCCATCAACGCGATTATATTTTTGGCACCTTTTATTGGTGCACGCGTAAAATCATTTCAATGCAACGATATAACGCCGCTTTTCCTGCCATTGGGGAAAATATGGCCGAATTAAGGCAATTTAGCAACGCAAATGTGGCGACCTAGGGTATTAATTAATGATTTGTTAACTCATTTACTTGTCTAAAATGAGCAATTGGCTCAATTGTTTTAGCCGATGATTGTGCTGCCAAATTTTACACGCGCCTTCAACGCGGTATAAGTTGGCTTTTTATTTCAAATTTACTTGGGGACTAACATGGTGCGCGGTGGACAAGCCTTCCGCTGCTTTTCCACGACAATTCTTGACTGCACAAATAATCGCGCGCATGAATTACTTTTGCAAAATCACATTATCAAAGGTTCAAACATGACCAAGCCCGTTATTGGGGTCATCGGTAATTATTATCGCATTGACGACCGCTTCAATACCCAGCTTGCGGGCGAAAGCAATCTGCGCGCCATTGCCGATGTGATTGGAGCGCTGCCGCTTATATTTGCCGGTGCGCCGGATATTACCGATATTGAAGCATTGCTTGAGACGGTTGACGGCATATTGCTGACCGGGGCGCGGGCCAATGTGCACCCATCAGAATTTAACACCGAGCCAAACCCGGCCTATGAGCCCTATGATGAGGACCGCGATGCGCTGTCATTGCGCCTTACCCGCACCTGTGTCGAGCGGGGCATTCCGCTTTTTGGGATTTGCCGTGGTATGCAGGAAATGAACGTCGCCTTTGGTGGCTCGCTGCACCCGGAAATTCGCGATATTCCCGGCCGCATGAACCACCGTATGCCACGGCTTGAAACCGGCGAAGTGCACCCGGACCCGGAAGTGGTGTTTGCCGACCGGCATGAAGTGCGCCTTATTTCCGATGGCAAGTTCGCGCAAATTTACGGGAAAGACCTGATAAGAGTAAACTCATTACACGGGCAAGGCGTTTTGCAACCGGGCGAGCGAGTTATCGTCGAAGGGGTTGCAGAAGATACAACGGTAGAGGCAATCAGCATTGCCGATGCGCCGGGCTTTGCCCTTGGGGTGCAATGGCATGCGGAATATGACCCGCAGACCAACCCGGTCAACCGGGCGCTATTTGAGGCTTTTGGCGAGGCCGTGCGGGGGGAGTAGCCGATTTGACAAATCGCATTAACGTATATACATTAACACATGAATAGCGAACTCGAATATGAATGGGATGAGGCGAAACGTGAATTAAACCTTGCCCGTCATGGCGTCGATTTCACCTTGATTGGGATTGTGCCCTGACACTTGATCAGCTGCGTGACAACGAAACCCGTCACCTTTCTTATGCACCGGTATCGTCCCGTCTATATGCCCTTGTGTGGACACAGCGGGACAATAGCGTCCGAATTATCAGCTTTCGCAAAGCTAATAAAAGAGAGGTTGTGGCTTATGAAAAAGCTCAAAATGCCAACTAAAAATGAAGATGCGGCCATTACCAAGGCCATCGAAAATGACCCTGATAGTTGGGAAGCAACACCGGAGCAACTTGCCAAAGCCCGCCGCGGCAGACCATTTTTACAAACCCCCAAAATGCCGGTATCCATTCGCCTTGATGCTGAGATAGTCGAGCATTTTAAAGCGAGTGGAAAAGGCTGGCAATCGCGCATCAATGCTTTGCTGGCGGAGCATGTGAAGCGGGCGGAGTAATACCCACAGCCCAACCCGGTCAACCGGGTATTATTTGAGGCTTTTGGCGAGACCGCGCGCGCGCGTATGGGGTGAAAAGGCTAATAGCCTCTCAAAAAAACCAAAATTTTACATTCAAAGCAGGTAACGAAACCACGAAAACAAGGTCAGCACATGATTAAATACAGCATTCTGGTCATTGCCTTGCTTATCTCACTCACGTTGAATGTTTCAATGTTTGTTGGTGGTGCGATTTACAATATGGCTTCATCTGCGTTTGAAACGGCCACCGGGCTTAAATCTGTTGCAAGCCGGAATAAAAACACCGTTGCCAAACTTCGAAAGCAGGCGGTTTTCGAACGCCGCAACAGCAAAAAGCTCCAGATAAAAACCAATAAAGCGGTGAAAGAGCTGAAGTCGAAACGGTTGGCCATCGCAAAACTCAAAAACAACCGAAAATTGCTGCTCAAACGAATCAATTCAACTTCAAAACGCATCACAAAAAGGTCTTTGCTCTCGGCA
>JAJRQF010000116.1 GCA_024280375.1 Alphaproteobacteria bacterium
CCGCATTGACCAGACCCGGCCCGATTGTTGACAATAAAATGCCCGGCGCGCCGGTTGCGTGATGCGTGCCTTCCGCCATATATCCACCGGCGTTTTCGTGCTTGCAGAGATTAAACTCAATGCCGGAATTTTGCAGTGCATCCATCATGGAAAGCACTTCACCGCCGGGTATGCCAAAGGCAAAGCGGCATCCGGATTGGTAAAGCGCTTCAGCTATTATTTCAACGGTGGTGGCCATCGTGGTAATTCCATTATTCTGGTGAAATTTCGAATTTTAGCGGTTGTGGAGGCGCGAAAATCCGTCTCTTGTTTGTGGCAGTTTCATATTGAGCAGTGTGCTGGCAACTTGGGTGCTAAGCACCTGCGCTGTGCCGCCACCAATGGTGAACATTCTGGCATCACGTGCCATTCGTTCCAGCGGCAGATTGCGCGAATAGCCGGCCGAACCATGCAGTTGCAAGGCATCATTGGTAACTTTAATGGCGGTTTCGGCGGCAAGTATTTTTGCCTGCGCCGCCTGCTGCATGTCGGGGAACCCACCTTCGCCACCGCTGGTAGCGGCTTTGTAAATCAGCGCCTGTGAGGCAGCAAGTCCGATGGACATATCGGCCAACATCCATTGCAGACCTTGAAATTCGGCAATTGGTCGGCTGAATTGCTCGCGGGTTTTGGTATATTCAAGCGCCAGTTCAAAGGCGCCTGTGGCAATGCCATGGGCAACAGTTGCAGCCCCAACCCGCTGGCCATTATAAGCCTGCATAAGCCCGGCAAATCCGCGCTTGATGCCCTCCGGCGGGATAACCGCCATTTCTTCTGGCACAATAAGGTTGTCAAAAATAATTTCGGTTTCAGGAATGCCGCGCAGGCCCATGGCAGGCTCGCGACGGCCAATCGACAGGCCTTCGGCCTCGCCTCTAACGGCAATAAACCCGGCAATGCCCAAATTTTTGCCATCTTCCATGACGCGGGCAAAGATCAAATGCAGTTTTGAAACCCCGCCACCGGTAATCCAGTGCTTGATACCGTTGATGACGTAGTGATCACCGTGCTTTATTGCGGTGGTGGTCATTTCTGTTGCAGCACTACCGGCCCCGGGTTCCGTAATACAGATTGCCGGTTTGTCGCCGGCAAGAACAAGTTCTGCCGCGAGCTTTTTTTGCGCTTCACTGCCATAAGCCATAATGGCGCCAACACCGCCCATATTGGCCTCAACCACAATGCGCGCTGTCACACCGCAGACTTTGGCCATTTGTTCGATCACCAATACGGCATCAATATACCTTAATCCCAAACCGCCATATTCTCGCGGAATGGTCATGCCCATAAAGCCCGCATCAGCGAGTTTTTTAACATTGTCCCAAGGGTATTCTTCGCTGCGATCTACCTCGGCGGCGCGCGGCTTAATTTCCGAATGCGCCATTTTGCGCGCCACATCCTGCAATAAAATCTGTTCGGGGGTGAGAGCAAACATCAGTTCTAATCCTTGGCTCGTTTAGTTGTGTTGTTAGCGCCCAGCCATTCATCAAACACTTCGTTCGTATGTTCGCCACAGGTGGGCGGTGGCCTGTTATAGGTGATGGGCGTTTTGGAAAATTTTATCGGATTGCCGATTAGTTTGATTTCCCCGGCTTTGGCCTGCGGATAGGGCATAGAGACAATCATATCGCGGGCCTTTGCTTGCGATGAGGTGAATGCCTCTGAAAGATTATTAATCGGCCCGCCGGGAATACCGAGCCCTTCCATGCCGGAAAGCAACTCTTCTTTTGTGTGTGATTTCAGTATTCTGGCAAGTTGCGGCAGCAAGGTTTCGCGATTCGCTAGCCGTTGCGGGTTGGTTGAATAAATTGGGTTTTCCGCCAATTCGTTTGCACCAATTAATCCACAAAACCGCTCAAATTGCTGGTCATTACCAACGGCGATAACCACATGACCGTCTGCGACTTCAAACACCTGATAGGGCACGATATTGGGGTGTTGGTTGCCACGGCGAATGGGTTCCTCGCCGGATAATAGATAATTGACGCCCTCATTGACCATCCAGGATAATTGGGTATCGACAAGGGCCAAATCGATATGTTGGCCGTCACCTGTTGCATCGCGGTGGCGAAGGGCTGCCAGAATGGCGGTTGCTGCATACATGCCGGTCATCACATCGGAAATCCCGACACCGACTTTCATAGGCTCACCATCGGCTTCACCGGTAAGCGCCATGATGCCGCCAAAACCTTGGGCTAAAAGGTCATACCCCGCCCGGTGGGCATTAGGGCCTGTTTGGCCAAAGCCGGTTATTGAGCAATAAACAAGGGCAGGAAACTCTTCCCTAAGGTCCTCGTAAGATAGTCCATATTTTGCCAATCCGCCCTGCTTGAAATTTTCCACCAGCACATCTGCGTGCGCGGCAAGTTTTCTTATCTGGTCAGCCCCTTCAGCGCTCGAAATGTCAATCGCAACCGAGCGCTTGTTTCGGTTGGATGATAAATAATAGGCGCTTTCTTTGGTGGGGCTTCCATCATTTCCCTCAACGTAGGGTGGGCCCCATTTTCTGGTGTCATCACCGGCACCGGGGCGTTCAATTTTGATCACATCCGCGCCCATATCACCAAGTAATTGGGTGCAGGTTGGGCCTGCAAGAATGCGTGACAGATCAAGAATTTTCAGATCAGCCAGTGGACCAGATGAGGCGGTATCAGCGGTTCTGTCAGACTTTATTTTTGCGTTCGAATTAGCGTCTTGTTTCATGGGGGCCACTTTATTTAAGAATCGCGAGGTTGTGTTTTTCGCGCCAGCAGAGGTCATCCTAATCATAAAACAATCAAACAAAAAGCAAGAAATCTTGCAGGTTTACATTAGCGTTTTTAAAGTACCTGACGTGCGTTACTAGGTATCGCGTCGTCGATATGACCGCCCTCGCCGGATTTCCGTAAAATATCGACAATGCCGGCGACAAGGGCGGCGCGCGGATTTGTAGAGCGCTCAACAACAACCAAAGTCCGAAACAATGGGGGGTCTTTCAAGATGATGGTTTTTACCCCGGACAACATTGATTCCGTCGCGCCATTTAATGGAATAATAGACACACCAAGACCTTGCGCAACCAGTCTGTATATTGCCTCAAGTGAATCTATTTCCATAGTCATTGGAGTTTTGATGCCCAGATCGAGCAGATGCTGCAAAATCTGCTGTCCGGCCCAGGCGTTTTTATTAAACTGAATATAGGGCTGCTCTTTTAGAATATCGCGAGCGTCTTCCTCTTCCAGATCAATTGGCACAATCAAGCCAAGTGGTTCAACAGCAATAGTATGGCTGCTCAATCCATCAGCCAGTATGGCAGGCTCAGTCACCAGAGCGGCATCAATTTCACCGGTCCTGGTTCGCCCGGCAAGTTCAGCGGATAATCCGCTAATCAATCGAATGCGCAGTTTTGGATATTGCACGCGAATTTTCGAGAGTGCTATCGGCAATAATCCAAGCTGGCTGGTGGGAACCGCGCCAAGCGTTATGGTGCCAGCAAGATCGCGTCCATCGGCTATTGTTGATATGTGATCACAAAGTTCCGCGATTTTTCTCGCGTGCTCGACCAGAGCCAGCCCCTTTTCATTCAGTACCGGCGGCCTTGTTCGCCGGTCAAATAGCGGGCACCCAAGTTCTTGCTCCAGGTTGCTTATTTGAAGGCTGACCGCAGACTGGGTTAGACTGACCGCATCAGCCGCGCTAACAAATGATCCAAAATCAGCAATTGCGACCAGGGTTTTTAACTGTCGAAGTTCCACCCTTAAAATCTCCTAAATTGGTATATAATCCATTTAATCCTACGCGGCTATTTCTGAAATTACCAACTTTATCAGAAATTTTAAAGATCATTTGCAAATATCAAGATCAAAGTTGAAAAATATTAATAGCCAATGGCGCAAAAAAACATATAGTTGTAAATTGAACGTAGGTGACCTTACGTCATATTAGGGAGAAAATACTATGAAAATAAGCAAATCCATGTTGACCGGTGCAGTTGCCGCTATTGGCATTCTGGGCATGTCGGCTGCAGCTTTTGCCGAATCACACGGCGCAAAGCAGCAATTTATTACAATTGGTACCGGTGGCCAAACTGGTGTGTATTATCAAGTTGGTGGCGCAATCTGCCGGCTGGTTAATCGTGGAACAAAAGATCACAATATTAAGTGTACGCATACAACAGGTGGTTCTGTTGCAAATATCAATGGTATTCGCGCTGGAGACCTTGATTTGGGAGTTGCCCAATCTGATTGGCAGTACCATGCGTACAATGGCACGTCGCCGAAAACTTTTCCGGATGGGAAATTTGAAGAATTGAGGGCCGTATTTTCTGTGCATCCTGAACCATTTACCGTTGTTGCCAGAATGGATTCCGGAATCAACACATTCGAAGATCTCAAAGGCAAGCGTGTAAATCTAGGTAACCCAGGCTCTGGCGCACGCGCCACCTTTGGAGTGGTTATGGAAAAAATGGGTTGGAAAGTTGGTGATTTTGCATTGGCTGCCGAACTCAAGTCTTCTGAGCAGGCCGCCGCGCTTTGCGATAACAAGATTGATGCAATCGTATTTACCGTTGGGCATCCAGCAGGTACAATCAAGGAAGCAACAACTTCCTGCGAAGCAAAATTGATCAATGTTAACAATGACAAGATCAAGGAACTTGCTGCTGGCGCTGACTATTATTCCATGACCACAATTCCAGGTGGGATGTATACCGGCACGCCAGAAGATACTGAAACCTTTGGTGTTGGTGCTACATTTGTTTCATCAACTAAAACCTCACCTGAGGTGATTTACCAGATTGTAAAATCGGTATTTGATAACTTCAAAAGATTTAAGAAAATGCACCCTGCATTTGCTAATCTGAAAGAAGCCGACATGATCAAAAACAATCTTTCTGCTCCTTTGCACGAAGGTGCGATTAAATATTACAAAGAAAAGGGTTGGATGTAATTCATCTGAATTTAAGGGCGCAAGTTTTATTTGCGCCCTTTGTTTTCCGGTTTTTTGCAAGCTGTCAACAATGGAAATGTCCGGTGGCTGCTTGAAAATAATCGTGAGCAATAAATAATAAAACCAAAATGCAGATTTACTGCGATGTCGGGAGGACAAATGGCTGATTCTAGTGCGGATACAAAGCTGAGCAATGAAGAGCTAGACGATCTGGTTGCATCATCTGATACCGGAGGGCGTTCGCCGGTCAACAGGCAAGTTGCCCTGTTAATAGCCGGAACTGCGTTGGTTTGGGCTTTGTTTCAGGTTTGGATAGCATCCCCATTGCCATATACATTTGGTATTGGTGTGTTTTCCAGTCGCGAGGCGCGTCCAATTCATTTGGCTTTTGCAATCTTCCTTGCATATTTGGTTTATCCTGCATTTACGAATTCACCACGAAAACACATACCGGCTATTGATTGGGTTTTAGCGATAGGAGCAGCTTCTTGTGCGCTATACCTCTTTTTGTTTGATACCAGCCTGATTAAATCAATTACTGGTACGCAATTGTCAGATCGGCCCAATAACCCTAATATGCCTGACGTAGTCGTTGCCGTTGTTGGTATGTTGTTTTTATTGGAAGCAACCAGAAGGGCGCTAGGGCCACCCTTGGCAATCGTTGCAATTGTCTTTTTGGGTTATACGTTTTTGGGGCCATACGCGCCGGGCTTTTTAGCTTGGAAAGGCGCAAGTTTTAATGCTGTTGCCTACCATCAATGGCTTTCATCAGAAGGTGTATTCGGTATTGCCTTGGGTGTTTCCACCGATTTGGTTTTCTTATTCGTGCTTTTTGGCGCCTTGCTCGATAAAGCAGGTGCGGGCAATTATTTTATTAAAGTTGCGTTTTCATTGATGGGGCATATGAGTGGCGGGCCTGCAAAAGCCGCCGTTGTTGCATCTGGCATGACCGGACTAATTTCTGGCTCATCAATTGCCAATGTGGTTACAACCGGCACTTTTACAATTCCAATGATGCGCCGGGTTGGTTTTACCGCAGAGAAAGCAGGGGCGGTTGAGGTTGCCTCATCTGTTAACGGGCAAATAATGCCTCCTGTTATGGGTGCCGCTGCGTTCTTGATGGTTGAGTATATCGGCATCTCATACTTTGAAGTGGTTAAACACGCATTTCTTCCGGCTATTATCTCCTATATTGCACTTGTCTATATTGTGCATCTGGAAGCTGCCAAACTTGGCATGGCTGGCATTGAACGTGCGTCAAAGACCAAACCTCTTAAATGGGCGTTGCTGTCATTTGGTGTAACAATGGCCGTAATTATGGCGCTCGCAAGTGCTGTTTATTACCTCTACGAAATGTTTCAGTTGATGGGCTCAAGCCCGGTGAAATTGCTGGGTACATTATTTGCACTTGCCGTTGCGATAATCGTAATGGGGTTGATCCGCAAAAGTAGCGAATCCAACGCCATGAAATTTGTTTCAACATCTGGTGAGATATTAGGCTACACTGTAATCGCAGCATTCGCCATTTTCTATCTGTCTGATCTGATTGGAAATACCGCCGGTAGTTATACTATTTGGGTTGTTGGTTCCCTCTTGGTCGCAGCATATATTTATCTGGCCAAATTCTGTTCTGCATATCCAGAACTGGAACTTGATGACCCGAATGAACCAGTGATAAAATTGCCTGATCCGGGCATGACGATAAAATCCGGCTTGCATTTTCTTCTACCAGTTGGCGTTCTAATCTGGTGTTTGATGGTGGAGCGTTTATCTCCTTCATTGTCTGCATTTTGGGCAACCGCGCTAATGATTTTCATTTTGCTTACCCAGCGCAAGGTTTTTGCAATTTTCAGAAATGAAGATCAGGCTGGAACCTGGGCTCGTGGTTTTAACGAACTGATAGATGGGCTTATTACTGGCGCTCGAAACATGATTGGTATCGGCATTGCTACTGCTGCTGCCGGTATTATTGTTGGCGCAGTCTCACAAACCGGTGTTGGTGCTGTGCTGGCGGCATTGGTCGAGTTTCTAAGCCAAGGCAACATTCTGCTTATTTTAATATTCACCGCGATTCTTAGTTTGATACTCGGTATGGGCCTGCCAACAACGGCCAATTATATTGTGGTTTCATCTTTGTTAGCGCCGGTTATTGTTGCACTAGGTCAACAAAACGGGCTGATTGTTCCTTTAATCGCAGTGCATTTGTTTGTGTTTTATTTTGGCATCATGGCCGATGTAACACCACCGGTAGGTTTAGCGTCTTTTGCGGCTGCGGCAATTTCAGGTGGTGATCCAATTAGAACCGGTTTCACAGCGTTTTTCTATTCACTAAGAACCGCTTTGCTACCGTTCCTGTTTATTTTCAACACTGATATATTGTTAATTGATGTGACTGCTTTGGAAGGTGTGTTTGTGTTCATTGTCGCCACTGCGGCTATATTAATATTTACCGCCGGGACACAAGGTTTCTTCATCGCCAAATCAAGGATTTGGGAATCACTGGTGCTAATTCTAATCGCCTTCACTTTGTTCAGGCCCGGTTTCTGGATGGATATGATTTCTGCACCCTATATAGAGACGCAACCATCTAAATTGGTTGAAGCAATGGGGCAGGCAAAGCCTGGTAGTACAATGCGGGTCTTGGTGGATACTTTAGATGATGTCGGGGATCCCGTAACGCTGACGATGGTGATCAATGTCGGTAATGAGGAAACCGGTGCAAAAAGACTGGAAGCTTTCGGGTTGGAGGTGATTGAAAACGATGGAAAGACTGTTGTTGACGGTGCAACCTATGATTCTAAAGCGCAGATAGCTGGTTTCGATTTTGATCAGGTAATCAAGACGGTCTTGGTTCCTGCAAATCAACCAACCAAACAGTTGCTTTATATACCGGCTCTGTTGCTGTTGGGATATATATATATGTTGCAACGGCGTAGGCGCGTGCCGTTGGGCAACAAAGCCGATGCTAAAGGAGAAACAGCATGAGCTTCTTTTCAAATATACTAGCTACCATCGACCTCGGTGATCCAGAAACTTCTGAAGCTGTGATGCAAGGTGCATTGGAGCTTTTGGATGATGGCGATACGCTCAATGTTATTTGCGTTGTTCCAAATTTTGGTGTTGGGGTTGTGGGTTCGTTCTTTCCTGATGGATATGAAGAAGACGCTTTGAAAAATACCAAAGTGGCCTTGCATGAGTTTACTGCAAAGCATGTTCCAAAAGGCCATAATGTGCAGCACATAATTAGCTTTGGTAATGTTTATGAGGAAATAATTGAAGCTGCGAACAAAGTCGATGCGGATGTTATCCTTATAGGTTCACATAGGCCCAAATTACGCGACTATCTGCTTGGGCCAAATGCGGCGCGTGTTGTGCGCCATGCCAAGCAATCGGTTTTCGTCATCCGAAACTAGAATCTGCATTCAATGTTAGCGAGCCAGAATCCAAACTTGTAATTCTGATTTAATACGGGTGACCTTATGGGCCATGTTTTCTCTCGCCATACAAAAATTGTACCGCCCGAAATATCGCATGGCGAAGGTTGCTATGTTTATGATGTAAACGGAAAGAAATATCTCGATGGCTGCGGCGGTGCAGCCGTATCCTGCCTTGGGCACAGCGACAAGGACGTAACAGAGGCCATCAAGGCCCAGTTGGACAAAATTGCTTTTGCCCATACAGGTTTTTTCACCTCAAAACCGGCGGAAGAACTGTGCGATTTGCTGATCAAACACGCACCTGATGGCATTGAGCGGGTTTATCTGGTTTCCGGTGGGTCTGAAGCCGTGGAGGCTGCCCTTAAACTTGCGCGTCAATATTATCTGGAAATTGGTCAGGGTGCGCGGAACCGGGTGATCACCCGTATGCAATCCTATCACGGTAATACGCTTGGAGCGCTGGCAATCGGTGGCAATATGTGGCGGCGTGAGCCATTTGACCCGCTGATGATTGAGACTTTTCATATTCCAGCCTGCTACGCCTATCGAGATCAGCACGACGATGAAAGCGAATATGAATACGGTCAACGGGTGGCGAATAAGCTGGATGAAGAACTGATCCGCCTTGGGCCTGAAACCGTTATGGCCTTTATTGCCGAGCCGGTGGTCGGTGCCACACTGGGCGCAGTTCCTGCGGTTGATGGCTATTTCAAACGGGTGCGCGAGATTTGCGATAAATATGGTGTATTGCTCATTCTCGATGAAGTAATGTGCGGCATGGGGCGCACCGGCACTTTGTTTGCCAGCGAGCAGGAGGGCATAACGCCTGATATTTTGTGCATCGCCAAGGGGCTGGGCGCCGGCTATATGCCGATTGGCGCGATGATGTGCTCGGGCAAAATCTATTCAGCCATTGAAGATGGTTCCGGCTTTTTCCAACACGGCCATACTTATATGGGGCACCCAACGGTTGCCGCCGGTTCACTTGCTGTGGTTAAAGCGATAATTGAACGTGATCTGATTACCAATGTGTTGGATAAGGGCGATAAGCTGCGCCAGGCGCTCGAGCAGCGCTTTGGTCAGCACTCTCATGTGGGCGACATAAGAGGGAGGGGGCTGTTTTTAGGGCTTGAACTGGTGAAAAACCGCGAAACCAAAGAGCCGTTTGATCCATCATATGCAATCAATAAAAAGATCAAAAAGGCCGCCTTTGAAATTGGCCTGATGTGCTACCCGATGGGCGGCACGATTGATGGGAAACTGGGGGATCATGTATTGATCGCGCCACCATTTATTATTGAAGATGATCAGATTGAAGAGCTGGCGGATAAATTACTCGATGCGGTAAACACCGCCTGCGCTACCGCAAGCTGATTGCAGTTGCGTTTCAATTAAGCTCAGGCCGCTTTTGAAGAGGGCACAACGGGGAACGAACTGCCGGTTTTCGTTGTTGCAAAGGGCGCTTGTTCCTGTTGGTTTTCTTTTTGTTTTTCCGCTTCATACTGCCATTTGGCTGCTTCCTGCTTTTTGGCACGCGCCAGCCTGCGGTGCTTGCTTTGCGTAAACCAGGTGCCAACACCTCCGGCAATCAGTCCAATTGTCAGGCTGGCAAAAATGACCACGAATAAAGGTAGATTAAGCGCGAATACCGGATCGGCAGCACCGGTTGGGTCAAATGAAATTTGAACAATCCCACGATTGGCAACCGAGAATGAAATCAACACTATAGCGACCGGTACAAGAACCAGAAGTGATAAGATACGAGCCAAATCAAAAATCCCCTTATTCATCAAGCGAGAGCGAGCATGCCAGAATTTCAAATCCGGCCCGATCTCAATATTCTACCCGAAAATGTTTATTGGAAAATCCCCGGGATTGTTACGCTGTTAGATGGCAAAGTTTATTGCCAAAATCAAGGGTAGTCACAGATTGATTGTTTCATGTTTACTTGGTGGAAGCTGTCAGGCCACGATTGGAGCCCGATGTGCAAATTGATAAAATCAATTTGAGGGCGGAACTGGCCCGGTGCTTATGCACCGCCCTGGCGGAGGCCGAGGCGCGGCACAAGTTGCACGTTGAGCCCGAACTTGATCTAGGCGAAGCGCAAAACTTGAGCCGTTAGATGAGCCTCGAGCAGCCGTGAGCGAAATAAACTGGAAAGTGCCTGATTGGTTAAAGCACCTGCTGCCCAGCTAATGGCCCATGCAATTATGTAAACATATTTAGCGCACGAAAAACCATGCTATGCGGCAGCGAGGTATCAACCCAATCCGCATTGGCAATATATATTCCTGAACACTTGCTCTAGTCAGCGTTCAATCGTTCGCGCAATTCTTTACCGGTCTTGAAAAATGGAACCCATTTTTCCTCAACCTCAACTTTTGCGCCTGTTCTGGGGTTTCTACCCGTTCGCGCTGGTCGGTTTTTTACAGAAAATGCGCCAAAGCCGCGCAGCTCAACCCTGTTGCCACCGGCAAGGGCCTCTGTAATTTCATTGAGAATTGCATTGACGATATTTTCCACATCCCTTTGGTAAAGGTGTGGGTTATTATCGGCAATTTTTTGTACTAGTTCTGACTTGATCAACGAATTTCCCCCTCCTTGATCGATTTAAGACCTGAAGCGTGCCAAACTGAAAGCAAACCGTCAAGAAATATACGCTCTTGAGCCAATTTACGCAAATTTGACAACTCCGATGAAACAGCAAAAATGCCGCCATTTTCTCCAAAACCCAATGCTTTTGCCATAGAAGTATAAAGCCCGAGAGTATCTGTCGGCGGTTTCCAGTCGACCGTCTTTAATTTTTTGCTCAGGCCCTTTTTCTCAGACAGCCATGAACGAGCGACTTCTTCGCCGCCGATTTCATCTATTAATTTATTGGCAACACCCTGTGCGCCAGAAAAAATGCGACCCGTTGCAACTATATCAACTTCGCTGTCACTATAATTGCGTCGCTCTTTAACCAGACCACGGAACCAGCCAAAGCTGTCTTTGATCAGATCGCGTAATACCTCTTTTGCATCTTCTTGGGCCGGGTGAAAGGGCGATGGTTCGGCTTTAAGCGGGGATGATTTAATTTCCTCCATCTTAACGCCAATTGTATCCAGCAATTTAGATGCATCAGGGTATTGGAACAACACGCCAATGGAGCCGACCAGCGATGAACGCCGGGCAACAATGTGGTCGGTGCCAACCGCAATCATGTAACCGGCGGATGCCGCAAGCCCGCCAACTGATGTGACGGTTGGTTTGGCTTTGGCGAGCGCGCGCACTGCCTCATAAATTGCTTCACCGCCAACGGTTGCGCCACCGGGCGAATCCATTTTGATGATGACGCCTTTGACCTTTTTGTCCTTGCGCGCCTTGGTGATTAAATCAATCAGTTGTTGATTTTCTGTAATAAAGCCGGATATGGAAATTCTTGCGATATGGTCGGATGATTTGTCCGACAAAGACGTGCCAAACCCAGCCGCTGCAAGCGATGCAATGATTACACCGGCAAAGCCTATTAAGGCCATCACCCGCCAGAAAGTAAGGCGTTTTCTCAAACGGCGGCGGTCTAGAATTTCATCTATTGCAGCAGACATGCGCAAACACTTTCATATTGGAGGGTGCCATCAGATCAGTAACCCATGCCAGTAATCCATGCCAGTAACCCATGATAGGAAAAATACAAGCTATATGTGTGTTTTTTAAGGGCAATAAAACAAAATGGCCCGTGCGCAATGCACCGGCCATTTGGTAATTTTCGCAATTTGTAACGCAGGTTAGACTATTCGTCGTCCTGCTGTTTCAATGCAGCACCAAGGATGTCGCCGAGCGATGCGCCTGAATCAGATGAACCGTATTGTTTAACGGCTTCTTTTTCTTCTGCAATCTCAAGCGCCTTGATCGACAAGCCGATTTTACGGTTTTTCTTGTCAAACATGGTAACGCGTGCATCCAGTTTCTGCCCAACCGAGAAACGCTCAGGGCGTTGCTCGTCACGGTCGCGCGAAAGGTCGAAGCGTTTGATGAATGCTGTCATTTCGCTGTCAGCGATTTGAACCTCAAGACCACCATCAGTAATCGCCATAACCTCACAGGTAACAATTGCATTCTTGCGAACACCGCCACCAGTTGCAGCACTTGCGCCTTCCATTGGGTCGCCGCCCAGCTGTTTAACACCAAGCGAGATACGCTCTTTATCGGTATCAACATCAAGCACAACGGCTTTTACCATGTCGCCCTTATTGTACTCTTCGATAACCTCATCGCCAGGGCGGTTCCAGTCAAGATCAGACAAATGAACCATGCCGTCGACGTCGCCATCAAGGCCAATGAACAATCCAAACTCTGTCTTGTTCTTGACTTCACCTTCAACTTCGGTGCCGGCAGGATATTGCTCTGCAAATGAATCCCATGGATTGGCAAGGCCCTGTTTCAGGCCAAGTGAAATACGGCGTTTGGCCGGATCAACATCGAGAACCACAACTTCAACTTCCTGGCTTGTCGAAACAATTTTACCAGGATGTATATTTTTCTTGGTCCATGACATTTCTGAAACGTGGATCAAACCTTCAATACCAGGTTCAAGTTCAACAAATGCACCGTAATCGGTGATGTTGGTTACGCGGCCAGTAATTTTGGCATCCAGCGGATATTTCTCGCCAATTGACTCCCAAGGATCGCTTTCAAGCTGTTTCATGCCAAGGGAAATACGATGTGTTTCCTGATTGACCCGAACGATCTGAACCTTGACAGTTTCGCCAATTGTCAAAATGTCGGAAGGATGATTGACCCGGCGCCATGCCATATCAGTCACATGCAAAAGGCCATCAATGCCGCCGAGATCGACGAATGCACCATAATCGGTGATGTTTTTAACAACACCTTCGACTGTCTGACCTTCTTCAAGGTTTTGAACGATTTCTGAACGCTGCTCCGCACGGCTCTCTTCAAGCACGGTACGACGTGAAACAACAATATTGCCGCGACGGCGATCCATTTTCAAAATCTGGAAAGGTTGCGGATTATTCATCAAAGGTGAAATGTCACGAATGGGGCGAATATCAACCTGTGAACGGGGCAGGAAGGCTGTCGCGCCATCAAGGTCAACTGTAAAGCCGCCTTTAACCTGGCTGAAAATGATGCCTTCAACTTTTTCACCGGCTTCGAATTTAACTTCGAGTTTAATCCAGCTCTCTTCACGGCGTGCCTTGTCGCGGGACAAGACGGCTTCGCCAAGGGCGTTTTCAACCCGGTCGAGATAAACTTCAACCGTATCGCCAACTTTCATCGAGCCGTCTTTGGCTTTTGCACCAAATTCTTTCATTGCAATGCGGCCTTCAACCTTGAGGCCCACATCGATCACCACCAGGTCTTTTTCAAAGCCTACGATGGTGCCTTTTACCACAGAGCCTTCAGCGAAGTCCTGGGTGGCAAAAGATTCTTCCAGAAGAGCTGCAAAGTCTTCTGTGTTTGGATTCATGTCTGACATTAATACTCCTGAGTGTCGAATGATGCCCTACAAGCAAACGGCGTCATCGACTTACGCGCCACTGGTTAGAATTACACATGTTTGTAAATGATCTTGCCTTAATAAAAAGGCATTTGCTGATAAAGCGTATTCGGCGCGAATGATCATTTTCAAACGGTTTGGTAAGATCAGCCGACCGATAACCGGTGCACCCCGAAGCGTTTATTCCAAACGCCAAAGGGCACAATCTCCCGGATTGCACCCGTACTAATCTTTGCTTTTTGCTGCCAGGGCCGCATTGGCCCATTTTTTGGCAGCAAGAAACGCCGTCTCTATATCCATTTTTGACGTATCTAGCAAGAGGGCATCGCAAGCCTTTTTCATCGGACTGTCGGTGCGCGAGGCATCGCGTTCATCGCGAATTCTTAAATCGCTCAAAATTTCAGGATAGTCGGAAGGTTTTCCCTTGCTTATTAGTTCCTCGTGGCGGCGCTTGGCGCGGACTTCCGGCGAGGCTGATACAAATAATTTAAGATCAGCATCAGGGCACACAACCGTGCCAATATCGCGGCCATCGAGCACCGCACCGGGCGCCTTACTCGCAAAATTACGCTGGGCTTCAACAAGTGCTTTGCGCACCCCCGGCATTACCGCTATTTTCGATGCCGCCTCACCAGTTTTATGATCGGAAAGAATATCTTTGTCGAGGTTGCCAAGCTCAATATTGGCAGCAATTTCGCTAGCCATCGCCTCATCATCCAAAGCTAAGTTTTGGGCGAGCAATTCCGCCGCCACAGCGCGGTAAGTGAGTCCCGTATCCAGATGTGGTAAATTAAAGGCCCGCGCCAACCGCCGGGCAAGCGTTCCCTTGCCCGATGCCGCAGGCCCATCAATGGCAATGATGAAGTTACTTTTCAGTGAAGGTGTTTGGTCTGTCGTCATTAAATCTATTTATCCAAATTTTCTTCCGCCGCCACTTCAATATGCGGCTTTCCCCAGTTCAGTTTATTGTGGTCAAAGCCTTTTTCAATTGTTGGCTTGATGATGGAAAAATAAGGCGAGAGATCAAAATCACGCGGCATAAACAGGGAATGATGGCGAATATGCAAAATTTCACGTCGTGAATAGGTGGATTTAGCCGATGTGCGGCCGGGTGCAAGCGTAACTTCCGGCAATATTGGATAGGCGACCGATTGAAAAGCCTGGGCGATCAGCGATGAGCAAATGGCTTTGGTGGGTTCGCCCGAACCAAGCGACAACATGCGCCTGCGCCAGCGCACCGGCACCGGCGGGGTGGGCAATAAATATCGGGCAAGATCAAAGATATTGCGCAGATCATATTTAACCCCGAGCTTGCCGATCATAAACGTCACAACTTGAGCCCGTTCGTCCTCACTTAGCCCTTCGGCGCGGCAAATTCTGGTATTATAGGTCTGATATTTCGAAATCGGTACGCTGACACAGCCATCGCCCAGATTGACCTCAATTAGCCTGTCTTGGTCGCCTGTTTCGGACTTTTTTCCCTCAAATCTATCACCCACATAAAGTGCTGCGTGAGACCATGTGGATTGGGTGAGGTATTTGATCCCGGCTGAAATTTTCTGATTGCCCTCAATCAGCAACACATCGCCGGGCTTGAGGCAGGCAAGCAGAGTTTGCGGGTCCGAAGGCGTATAGGGTTTATAGCCCGAAGATGTTGCCTCCAGTCGATCAGCAATCCATTTCGCCAGCCGGTCAATCAAATTGTTATATGCAGACATTGAAGCCTTTCCCGCATTCGAACCAATAGTTTTATGACATATAGTATTTGTGATGTCTGGAATATGTTTCAACATCAAAATTTGGCGAGATAGTTGTGTAGATTCCGCTCGTGCACTTCCGCTTATGGCTTGACCCGTTACAATTAGGGGGTTATCTAGCAGATTAGAATCGTTCTAATCTAAATGGTGTTTCATGATTTCAAGATATATCCCTTTTGGCAAACGTCATTTTGATGATTTGAGTGAGCAGGAAATACTCGCGCTGGCGATTTCTGCTGAAGAAGATGACAGTCGGATTTATGCCTCCTATGCGGAAGGGCTGCGCGAAAAGTACCCCGCATCGGCCAAAATATTTGATGAAATGACGGAAGAGGAAAGCGAACACCGGCGACTACTGATCGAGATGCATCAGCGAAAATTTGGTGATAATATTCCGCTTATTCGCCGTGAGCATGTGAAGGGTTTTTACGAACGCAAGCCTGATTGGCTGGTGCGTCCATTGGGGCTGGAAAACGTGCGAAAGCAGGCCGTGTTGATGGAATCGCAGGCCTATAATTATTATTCAGAAGCGGCAAAAAGAACGACCGATGCCGATATACGTAAATTACTCGGCGATTTGGCCTTGGCCGAAAAATCGCATGTATCATTGGCCTCAAGACTTTCATCTGATTTCGATGCCAGTGATGCGGTTGATGAGGAAAAAGAAGAAGAGCACAAGCAATTTGTTCTAACCTATGTGCAACCGGGTCTGGCCGGGCTGATGGATGGTTCGGTTTCAACCCTTGCGCCGGTTTTTGCCGCAGCTTTTGCCACCCATAATACATGGAACACTTTTTTGATCGGATTGGCCGCTTCCATTGGCGCGGGCATATCGATGGGCTTTACCGAGGCCTTGTCGGATGATGGCAAACTGACCGGTCGCGGATCGCCGATCAAACGCGGTTTTGCCTCCGGCATAATGACCACGGTCGGTGGCCTTGGCCACGCGCTTCCTTATTTGATCAACGATTTTTGGACCGCAACCAGCATTGCAGGCTTCATTGTAATCATTGAGTTGTGGGCGATTGCGTGGATACAATCCCGCTATATGGATACGCCGTTTTTGCGTGCCGCATTGCAGATCGTGTTTGGTGGCGCATTGGTATTCGCTGTCGGTATTTTGATCGGCAATGCCTAACCAATTTAATTTAAGGTTTGTGGTTAAGACGGGTTAAGATGGGTTCTTCTCCCTTGGTGGGTGTCACCTAAATATAGACGTTTGCTTAATCACGCATTAAGTTGCGGCCGATGAGTGCCGCTGACCCGATGATTTCAGAAATTCTGCCAGTCCAATTTGAGGCATGGTTCAAAAAGCGTGGCTGGCAACCGCGCCCGCACCAGCTTGATCTTCTGGAAAAGGCGGCTAACGGGCGATCTACGCTGCTGATTGCCCCCACCGGGGCGGGCAAAACACTTGCCGGATTTTTGCCATCACTCACTGATTTGGCCGCCCGCCCGCCGCGCAAAAAGGGCGAGGCCCATCGGGGCATTCACACACTTTATATCTCGCCGTTGAAAGCCCTCGCGGTTGACATCAAACGCAATCTGGAAACCCCGATTGCCGAAATGGGCTTGGCCGTAACGCTGGAAACCCGCACCGGCGATACACCCGGCCATCGCAGGCAACGCCAAAAGCTTATGCCGCCGGATATTTTGCTCACCACACCGGAACAATTGGCGCTGCTTTTGGCATCGAAAGATGCGGCGCGGTTTTTTTCCGATCTTGCCTATATTGTGCTGGATGAATTGCATTCGCTGGTTATTTCCAAACGCGGGCATTTGCTTTCCCTTGGGCTGGCCCGCCTACGTTCGTTGCGGCCCGACGCGGTGTCGATCGGGCTTTCTGCCACGGTTGCCGAGCCGGATGAACTTTGCCGCTGGCTGGTATCGCAAGGATATAAAAATACAAGCGACTTGAAACGGATAATCTCCCCCCTTGAGGGGGAGATGTCGCCGAAGGTGACAGAGGGGGGTGAAGGCTTTCCACTCAATGAGGTTCCTGAAAATCAGGCCGATCTCATTCAGGTGGGCGAGGGGGCAAAGCCGCAAATCACTATTTTGGATTCCAAAGAGCGGGTGCCCTGGTCTGGCCATTCGGCCCGCTATGCAATTGGCGATGTATATGAGGCGATTAAGCAGCATCAGACTACCTTAATTTTCGTCAATACCCGCTCACAGGCCGAACTGGTGTTTCAGGAATTATGGCGCATTAACGAGGATAATCTGCCGATTGCGCTGCATCACGGTTCGCTCGATGTGGGCCAGCGCCGCCGGGTCGAAGCCGCAATGGAAACCAATTCGCTGAAAGCCATTGTCGCAACCTCAACCCTTGATCTGGGCATTGACTGGGGTGAGGTTGATCTGGTGGTTCACGTGGGCGCACCAAAGGGCGCAAGCCGTTTGGCCCAGCGTATTGGCCGCTCAAATCACCGCATGGATGAACCCTCGACCGCCATTTTGGTGCCGGCCAATCGCTTTGAAGTGTTGGAATGTCAGGCGGCACTGGATGCTAATTATTTAGGCGCGCAAGATACCCCGCCATTGATTGAAGGCGCACTTGATGTGCTGGCGCAACATGTTTTGGGCATGGCCTGCGCCGAGCCGTTCGACGAGGATGAGCTCTATAGAGAAATTACCTCTGCGACCCCCTATGCCGGCCTTGAGCGTGAGACGTTCGAGCGCATATTGCAGTTTGTGGCAACCGGGGGCTATGCGCTTAAAAACTATGAGCGCTACGCCAAAATTCGCAAAAATGCCGAAGGTCTGTGGCGGGTCACCCATCCGAAATTTGCCCAGCAATATCGCCTGAATGTCGGCACCATTGTCGAAGCGCCCACGCTTGCTGTGCGGCTGACCAAATGGCGCGGCAAGGGTGGTTCTGCCCGCGGCGGCCGGGTGCTTGGCAAGGTTGAGGAATATTTTCTCGAACAAATGGTGCGGGGCGATACTTTTTTGTTCGCAGGAAAAGTATTGCGCTTTGAGGGTATTCGCGAGAATGAATGCATCGTCACTTCAGCGCAAAATACCGACCCGAAAATTCCCGCCTATATGGGTGGCAAATTTCCGCTCTCCACCTATCTGGCCGATCAAGTGCGTTCGATGATTGCCGACCCAAAACGCTGGAAAAAATTACCGCCGCAAGTCTCGGAGTGGCTGCAAATTCAGCAGCAGAAATCGCTGCTGCCAAAGCGGGATCAATTGCTGATTGAAACCTTCCCGGTTGATGAGCGGGGCGGGCGCTATTACATGATCGCCTATCCGTTTGAGGGCAGGCTGGCGCACCAGACTCTCGGCATGTTGTTGACCCGCAGACTGGAACGCGCCCACGCGAGACCCACTGGATTTGTCGCCACCGATTACGCAATCGCCGTCTGGGGCCTGCGCGATATGGGGCAGATGGTGGCCAATGGAGAACTATCTTTTGCCGATCTTTATGACGAGGATATGCTGGGCGATGATTTGGAAAGCTGGCTGGCGGATTCATATATGTTGAAGCGTACCTTTAGAAATTGTGCGCTAATTTCAGGCCTGATTGAAAAGCGCCATCCGGGCAAGGAAAAAACCGGGCGGCAGATGACCATATCCTCTGATCTGATTTATGACGTGCTGCGCGAGCATGAACCTGATCATATCTTGATGCAGGCAACCCGGGCCGATGCCGCATCCGGCCTGTTGGACGTGCGGCGGCTTGGCGATATGTTGGCCCGCATTAAAGGCCATATCGTGCATAAACCACTTGCCGAAATTTCACCGATGGCGGTGCCGATTATGCTGGATATTGGTCGCGAAACTATTCCAGGTGATGCCAATGAAATGCTGTTGGCCGAGGCTGCTGAAAATCTGATAGAAAAAGCCATGTCGTGAGTTTTATACTTGACTGCAACTCAAGACAGTTTGGCTTACCAATTAAACCTATCACATCGTCATCCTTGGCCACCGTGCCAAGGATCTACTATATTTTACACAACCCGTTGAATTCACGTATCGTTTGAAAGTTGTGTGGATCCTTGGCACGGTGGCCAAGGATGACGATGCAGTGATTTTTTATTTTTCTGGTAGGCAGTATGCTTGGCACAGGTGTGAAGGAGTATCATGCGGCAGTATTTTTATTCCAATTGGCTAAATTTAAAGTACCTTAAAAAATGACTGATTCGCCCAATCTGAAAGATCTGATGGCAATTGCCGCACCAAAAACAATAGAGGAAAATGGAACCTGCCCATTTGAACTGGCGGGCAATGAGTTGCTGGCCGATCCTGCCGGAATCATTTGGTGGGAAGCGGAAAAATGCCTGATTGTTGCTGATCTGCATTTGGAAAAAGGCTCGTCCTTTGCGCGTCGCGGGCAAATGCTGCCGCCATACGATACCAAGGCAACACTTGCGCGCCTGCAAAAATCGATTGATTACTGGCGACCCAAAACGGTGATTTCATTGGGCGATGCTTTCCACGATAATGATGCCTCATTAAGATTACCACTTGCCCAGCGCCAACAATTGGGCGCGATGTGCAAAAGCCTCGACTGGATCTGGATTTCCGGCAATCACGACCCGGAACCACCGGTTGATCTGGCCGGACAGGTGGCGGAAAGCCTATCAATCGGCAGCCTGCATTTTTGCCACGAACCGCAAATTGGCGCGCGACCCGGTGAAGTTTCAGGCCATTTGCACCCCTCTGCTAAAATCCGCATCAAGGGGCGGTCCATTCGCCGTCGTTGTTTTGTGGCAAGCGACAAAAGGCTGATAATGCCGAGTTTTGGCGCCTATACTGGCGGGTTAAATGTGTTTCATAAAGCCTTTGGCGGCCTGTTTGAGGGGCGCGAATTTTACGCACTCATGTTGGGCGAGGGGCAGGTCTATCGGTTTAACGGCAAGGATTTATCTTAATCAATTTCACGCCTATTTGTTTTGACAAGAAGCGAATGTTGCGGCATTTGGAATTATTGAAAAAAACGGAAATATCATAAGGAATACATTATGTTGAACCGCCGCGGGTTTTTAGCATCAGGTTTATTTGCAGGAGCTGTCGGCATCACGCCGGGCTTTGCAAAAACCAAACGAAAAAAACACAGCACCCGCAAAAGATACGTTCTGCCCAAACGGCATCAGCCGCGTATTGTGCGCCTATGGACAAGGCGTCTCAAGGCCGGAGAAATTCATGTGTTCCCCAATGAATTTGCGCTATATTATACCTTGCCCTATCGCAAGGCTATCCGGTATTCAGTCGGCATCGGCCGCAAAGGCCTCTATGAGCCAGGAACATTTTTTATCGGTGCAAAGAAAGAATGGCCTTCCTGGACACCGACAAAAGACATGATCAAACGTGAGCCGAAGGTCTACAAAAAATTCGCCAAAGGCATGCCGGGTGGGATTAGAAATCCGCTGGGAGCAAGAGCGCTATATTTATTCACCAAAAAGAAAGGTGATACGTTCCTGCGTATTCACGGCACCAATAATCCGCGTACAATTGGTTTAGCGGTATCCAATGGATGTGTGCGGCTGGTCAATGAACAGGTTGTCGAGCTTTATAACAAAATTCCCATGAACACCAAGGTAGTGTTGCACCCTAAGTAATAATTATCTGCTTCGCCCATTGTCATAATAGTGTCATATCTTTGACGTGGCAGGTCGATGGATTTGATACTACGATCTAACTTGTGCAAATTTAGATAAATAGGTTTCATAGATGAGAAACAAACTTGACGCGGACAAAATTAAAAACTGGCGGAAAGAACGTTGCTGGTCTCAGGAACACCTTGCAGATTTATCTGGCATCAGCATAAGAACCATTCAAAGAGTTGAAAACGGCGGCGTTGCTGCGCCTGATTCGGCACAATCTCTTGCGGCTGCTTTTGGCGTCGATGCTACCGTTTTTATGATCGATGCTGTTGAAGAAATGGATAGAACAGAAGATTTCAAACAGGCAAAAAACAACCTGCAGTTTAAACTATCATTCTGGATTCATCTTTTTACCTACCTTTTCGTTATGGCTCTACTTATTTCGATCAATTTAGCCAAAAGTCCTGAAGATTTATGGGTACTTTGGCCAGCAATCGGTTGGGGAATAGGCGTTGCCGCCCATGGAATGAGTGTAGCTTTGGTTGAATACATTGCCGATACAGAAAAGCAATTGAAGGTTTTTGATGCATGACTTGTTTGATTAAAGGCTAATCACTTCCCCGCAGGTGTGCGCTCGCCATTCAGCCATTTGATCGCATCGGGAAAATCAAACAACAGCGAGATTGTATCGACGGTCAATAATATCGTGAGATAAATATCGTAATTGCCTGCAGCTTCCGGTCGGTAAAAGAATATCCACAGGACAAGAATAGTCCACGGAACGAGGTGCGGAATTGCCATCATTTTGGAAAAGCCGCGATCATATAGCATTACCGGCAGGTTCATCATCATGGCGATATTAGCCAGAAATGCGATCCATAATCCGGCTGGTTCGCTATAGAAATAAAGGCTCGCCATATTAACCGGCGCCAATATCAGCGCCACCCAGGCCTGCACCCACAATGGCATGGCGCGAAACGAGTTATAGATTTCGAGTATCATTTTTCCCCCCGAATAAAATACTCGGTGTAGTTTAGCATGAGTTTTGCGTGAGTGGGGATCACAAAAATTCTACTACTTGATTATTGTCAAACGCATTAAACACTTGCCAACAAATGGATTTGCGCCTTACACTTATATCATCAAAAACAGGCAAACAAATTGCATGGCAAAAATCCCGGTTCACGGGATCGCCATATCCGTTTATTGGGAGAAAAATATGACGGCAATATCCATGAAAGTGAACGGTAAAGAGGTATCAGGAGATATCGAGGACCGGACATTACTCGTTGAATTTATTAGAGAAAATCTGAAATTAACCGGCACTCATGTGGGGTGTGATACCTCCCAATGTGGCGCATGCGTTGTGCATGTCGATGGCAAAGCGGTTAAATCCTGCACCTTGCTTGCGGTTCAGGCCGATGGTTGTGAGGTCACCACCATTGAAGGGTTGGCAACAGGCGGCGAACTGCACCCTGTACAAACAGCCTTCCATGAAAACCACGGTCTGCAATGCGGATTTTGTACACCGGGCATGATTATGTCAGCGGTTGATATGATTGAACGCCATGGCGGTAATCTGGACGAGGCGACAATTCGTGCCGAGCTTGAGGGCAATATCTGCCGCTGCACCGGCTATCACAATATCGTTAAAAGCATTCAGGCGGCCTCTGACAAAATGGCAAGTGCGTAACAGTTGAATATTCAACGCCAGCTTAAACAATCAATAAAATTATGGCTGGCAAAAAAGAAATTACCGGAGGAGAAAACCCCATGGGAGCAGAAGGTATAGGCGCACGCGTATTGCGCAAGGAAGATAAGAGATTTATCACCGGCAAGGGAAAATATACGGACGATATTAAAGTAGAGGGCATGCATTATGCCGCTTTTGTTCGTTCGCCCCATGCCCATGCAAAAATCAACGGCATAGATAAATCAGCCGCTGAGGCCATGCCCGGCGTGGCAACCGTGCTTGATGGCAAGCAGTTAACCGGTGATGGCATTGGCAACCTTATTGCCGGTTGGGCGATAACGTCGAAAGACGGCAGCGGCATGAACATGGGCGCATGGTCCGCGTTGGCAACTGAAAAAGTACGCTATGTGGGCGATGCCGTTGTCATTGTTGTTGCTGATACAATCGAGCAGGCCAGACTTGCCGCAGAGGCTGTCATTGTCGATTATGAGGTTTTGTCAGCTGTTGTAAGTCCAGGAAATGCGATGGATGGTAATTCGTTGCAAATTCATGACAATGCACCCAGTAATATGAGCTTTGATTGGGAAATTGGCGATGAAGCAGCAACTGATGCAGGCCTTGCTGGTGCGGCTCATGTCACTGAAATTGACATTGTAAACAACCGCCTGTCACCCAATGCAATTGAGCCTCGCTCGGCAATTACTGTTTATGATGATGCAG
>JAJRQF010000117.1 GCA_024280375.1 Alphaproteobacteria bacterium
CCAAGATGGAAAATCCGTGATGACCCGCGCAAATTGCGCTAACCGCCTTGAAACAGCCAAGTCTTCAACATATTGTAAAAAAAAAGAGAAATTTGGTGCACCCGGCGCGATTCGAACGCGCGACCTCTGCCTTCGGAGGGCAGCACTCTATCCAGCTGAGCTACGGGTGCTGGGTTTGACAAATTTTAAGGCTTTGAATGTATAGGTAATCAAGCCTCGTCAATCATGAAATTCCTGCTTAAAAACCACATGAAAACTCCCTTAAACCAAGAACGGCTCAGTATCAACTCACAACGCAAGATAATACCACTTATAACACCCCTTATTTGTCACGCTGGAAATTCCGGTCATGTTGCGGGTGGTTTTGAAAGCGCCATTCGCGCAAGAGGTCGGCCATTAAATTGAGATAGCACATTTCATAGCCATAGGGGTGATGACCTTTCGGCACCAGCGCCACATCGCCATTTTCCACCGCCATAGTTTCATCCAGTTCGCCATCTTCGGTAAAAACACGCTGAAAACCAAAGCCCTGCTCAGGGTTGAGGCGATGGTAATTGGTTTCTTCCAGATAGGTCATTTCAGGGAATTTATCCTCGTCATGGCGGTGCGGGTGAGATATCTGCCATCGTTTAAATGTCGCGAAATGATAGGGCAGCATTGCCCTATGGAAATGACGGATTAATCGCGCTAATGCTTGCAGAAGCAGCGGCAAAATCGGCCAGGGATGGCGTGGCGGTTATTGTGTAATGCGAAGCCGCTATTCACCGCTCAAATGGAAAATCTCACCACCGGCCGCATCGGCATCGGCCTGGTCATGGGTTACTAACAATATTGGCAATTTACGCGCGCGCGCCTCGTTGAAAACAAATTGGCGAATATGGTCGCGCCGTCCTGCATCCAGTTTGGAAAATGGTTCATCCAGCAGCAAGGCCCGAGGTTTCGCCAATAAAACCCGCATCAACGCAATTCTGGCCTTTTGCCCACCGGAGAGCGTTGCCGGATCACGGTTAAAATAATCGGCAAGACCGGCATTTTCCAAAGCCTCCAGAACAAGTGCTTTTCGCCCAGCTTTGCCCTTGATGCTTTGGGGAACGGCGAATAGCAGGTTCCCACCAACCGACATGTGGGGAAACAAGAGCGGGTCTTGAAACAATATGCCCATTTGGCGTGCCTCGGCGGGCAATTGAATAACATCTTTTCCTTTCAGATACACCTGCCCGCTTGCTTCAAATGCAGGGTCAAGAAACCCGCCCAAATAGGCAAGCAAGGTCGATTTTCCTGAACCGGATGCTCCCATCACGGTTAAAACTTCGCCCTCGCCGATAGTTGCAGAAACAGAAATCAATGGTGCACCTTGCAGCGATATTTCCACATCGACCAATTGCAGGCCATCGTTGAAAGGCGCGGCTTTGGACATTAATTCACTTTCAGATCGCGGCGATTTCGAAAAAGCAGCATCGGCACAAGGCCAGCCACCAAAAACACGACAAACGGCATGGCCATTTGTAAAAAAGCATATACGCCAATTACACGTCGATCGCCACCGGAAGAAAGTGCTACCGCCTCGCTTGTAATAGTGGGCAAGCGCCCTGCCCCGATTAAAACAGTCGGCAAATACTGGCCAATGGATACGGCAAATCCAACCGCAAAGGCAACAAGTGCCGGGCGCAATAGCATTGGCAATCGGATATGCCAGAAGGTGCGGTTAAGACCCGACCCAAGCCCGTGCGCCACGCTTGCAAAACGCGGGTCAAATGCGCGCCACGGATCGGAAAAAGACAAGAACACATAAGGCAACACAAAAATGAGATGGACAAAAACCAGCGCAAACAGGGTTGCATCCAGTCCCAGCCAAAGAAAGAAAATTTGCAGGCCAAAAACAAAACCGGTTTGCGGCACCAATAGCGGCAAATATACAAACAACATGGCGCGTGAACCGCCATCGCGACCTGATCGGACCTCCTGTTCCAAACAGGCAAGCGTGATGATTACCGCAATGCTTGTGGCCATCAGCGCGATGATGACCGAATTCCACAAGGGCTGCTGCAGCCCGGGCAGCGCGCGCGCCCAACTTCGCAGGGAAAAGCTATCCGGCAGCGCATCGGGAAAGGACCAAAAACCTGCAACTGACCATATCGCCAATATTGCAAGACCGGCGAAGACAATCGTGGTCGCGAGTGAAATTGAAATCAGCCCTATCTGGCGCACGGCTTTATCACGAGCAAACCGTTGACCATTTTGGCAATAATGGCGTTGCAGGGCGGCGAAAAACTTCTCCAGTGCCAACCAGCTTACGAGCGCTGAAACCGTTACCCCAAGCTGCAGGATAGCACCTGCCGATGCCTCAAACCGCAGGGCAAGATCGGGATCATTCATCCAGCCAAGCAAGCGCGGCGACAGGGGGGCTGGACTATCCGGCCCCAGAATAATCGCCACATCAACCACGGATGATGCATAGGCAATGACGGCAAAAACCGCCAACCGAATTTGCCGATAAACATTCGGCCAAACGCAATGAATGAAACCTGCAATGCGGCCATAACCAAGTGAGGTTGCCATTTGTGAATATTGGCGTGCATTGCTTTGCGGCAGGGCCGATAATGTTACCAGCAGCAGGAATGGAATTTCCTTGACGATCAAACCACCCATCATCGTCAAACCAAATGCATCTTGGAGTATCAGCACATCCGGCGGACGGGATAGCCCGGTTAACTCAGGCGATAAAAGCCGCATAATCCAGCCGGAAGGGGCAATCAAAAACGCCAATCCAAAGGCCGCAGCCGCATGGGGCACCGATAAAAGCGGCGACACCAAATGCTGCAACCGTCGAAAAACCTTGGTTCCTGACCACCCGGCGACAAAAAGCACAACCACCAGCAATGATGAAAATGTGGTGATCAAGCCAGAGGAAAAAGAAAGCAAAGCGGAGCGTAAAAGGCCCGGTCGTTCGAACAGCGCGACAAAAGCGCTGAACGAAAAACTGGTGCCGCCAAGGGTTGGGAAGTAACCAAAAGCCGGCAATGCGGTGGCAATCAGGCCGAATAGTATCGGCCCGATCAATATCGCAATCGCCAATGTTGGCGCCAGCCTTAGCATGCGGTTCCCTCGGCAGAGCTTAGTTATTCACCCCGTAGCGGTTTAGCCATTCTTTCTCCAGCCGGTTCATCCAGCTTGGATGCGGCTCTGGCAACATCGGGCCAAGCTCTTCGGGTTTAAGCGTTGCAACGCCCAGTTCGAGTTTAGCAAACCGGGCCCTATCGCCCGCATTCATTTTATCCACATTCAGCACCGTTGGATCACCCCAAATGGTTGGGTTTTGTTTGTGGGCTTGTGCTTCCGGCGACATCAGGAAATTGGCCAGCACCAAGGCGCCTGCTTTCGATGCGCCATTATAGGGAATGGCAACAAAATGGGTATTGCCGAGCGTACCCTTGCTGAACACAAATGAACGAACGCTATCGGGCAGTTCATTATTGGCAATGGCGCTTGAGGCAAAGGACGGATTGAAGGCAAATATTATATCCAGCTCCTTATCGGCCATCAATTGGCGCATGGCCACATGGGTTTTTGGAAAGGCCCGCGCTTTGCGCCACATATTGGGGTGCAGTTCATCGAGCAAATCAAACAGGGGCTGTGCAACTTTTGCAAACTCTTCTTCAACAACGGGTTTCAGCAGCTTGGCCGGATCGGTTGCCAGTTCGCTCAATGCCTGTTTTAAAAAAGTTGAGCCAATGAAATTCGGCGGTTGCGGATAGGTAAATCGACCGGGGTTTTTCTTGGCCCAGGCGCTCAGTTCTTTCATTGAATTTGGCACGGATTTGGTGCGGGCCGTATCATAGAAGAATACCAGCTTGGCATTGCCCCAGGGCGCTTCCAAGCCTTCTGTTGGAATGGTGAAATCAACCGTAATGGTTGGCTTGTTTTCCACATCAACATATTTCCAGTTTGGCAGATTTGTTGCCCAACCGGGGGTAAACAGCAGTTTTTGCCGTTTCATCGAGGCAAAATTCTCGCCATTAATCCAGATAAGATCGACCTTGCCATCGCTGTCTTTACCGGCGGCTTTTTCAGCCACAACGGTGGATACCACATTGGCAGTATCGGTAACTTTTACATGGTTTACGGTTACCCCGTAGCGCTTTTGCACCTGGCTTGCCGCCCAGCCAATATAATCATTGATGCGGGGCGAACCGCCCCATGCGTGGAAATATACGCTCTGGCCTTTGGCCTGTTTGACGGTGCTTTGCCAGTCGACAGAATTGGGCTCGGCTGCAAATACGGATGACGTTGCAAATGCAAGACCTGCCGAAAGTAACAGTGACAAGCCCGTGGATTTCACAATGTTGAAAGTTGAGTTTTTCATAGTTCCCCATTTAGATTTTGTGTTGTTGGTTTGTGTTTAGCTGAAACGTGCGCTGGAGCAACACAAACAAAGGTGAATTTTCGTGAAGTCTGGTGCGATATTGTTCTGTTATTTGTCCTCGTTGTCCACCCGGACGTCCTTCAGGCACTTGTCCCAAAATGGTTCTTCACGAAATGCATCAACCAACATGTCAATGAAAACACGCACGCGCTTGGATAAATGGCGGGTTTGCGGGTAAATCGCATAGGCCGTGAGCGTGGGAAATGAGTAATCCCTCATCACGCAAACAAGGCTGCCATTTTCGATTTCCTCCCAGGCCATGAATGTGGGGATAAAGGAAATGCCAAGGCCCGCAACCGTGGCATCGCGAAGATAATCGCCATTATTGGCCATAATTTTTGCAGGCAATTTGATATTGACCGGTTTGCCATCTGGGTCAATAATTTGCACCGAATGGTCCGGGGAATTTGAATAATACAGGATTTCGTGGTTCTTTAGATCTTCCGGTATTTGCGGTGTACCGTTTCGCTTCAGATAATCGGGGCTTGCACAAAGCACGGTACTAATGGGCGTGAGCTTACGGGCAATATAGCTTGAATCCTTCAATTTAGCGATGCGAATGGCCACATCAAATCGCTCCTCAATCAAATCCACCGGCCGGTCTGAAAAATCCAACCGCAATTCAACGCCGGGATGTGCCAATGCAAATTTATTGATGATCGGGGTTAAATGCTGCAACCCGAATGACAGCGGTGCGGCAATTGATATTCTTCCCGTTAGCAGGGTTTTGCTATCGGATGCAGCCGCGTTCAACTCATTCACATCTGCCAGAATTTGCACCGAACGCTGATAATATTCCCGGCCCGCATCCGTAAGGCTCGACTGCCTTGTGGTGCGGTTGAGAAGCTGAACACCAAGCCTTGTTTCAAGATCGACCAACCGCCGACTGACTGCCGATTTTGCAATGCCCAATTGATCGGCAGCACGGCTTATGGTTCCCGCATCAATGATGCGAACGAATGTATTTATCTCTTCAAGCTGGCCCAATTATTTGTTCTCCATTTCAGAACAGTTTGTTTATAATATCCCCCTTTATACTTGAAATTGCAATTGTTATTATCAGGGCATCGCAAACATTCATCACCTGATAGGGGGCGGTGAATATTCAGGAGAGTTTATTATGTTAGCAGTTCAACTATATGCAGCGCCGGCCGGGCGCTTTTTAATCGCCATTATGTTTGTCATGTCAGGAATTGGCAAAATTACCGGCTATTCAGGCACCCAAGCCTATATGGATTCAGTAGGCGTGCCGGGCGCATTATTGCCATTGGTGATATTGCTTGAAGTGGCAGGTGGGATTGCCATTATAGTTGGATGGCAGACCCGATTGGTAGCTCTGGCACTTGCCGGTTTCTGCGTTATCTCGGCCATTTTGTTTCATGCCAATTTTGCCGATCAAACCCAGATGATCATGTTCTTGAAAAACATTGCAATTGCCGGTGGGTTTCTCTTCCTTGTCGCCAATGGCTCTGGTGCATATGCTCTCGACAACCGCAAATAAATTGTCCCCGGACAATTCCTTTTTGGTCCTGTCCGGGACACGCCAACCAAATTCAAAAAAAATCAACCACAAAGTCAGGAACACAAATGGGAATGCTGCAAGAGGGAAAATGGGTCGATAAATGGTATGATACCAGCGCCTCAGAAGGACGATTTGTGCGAAAAGATTCATGGTTTCGCAACTGGATAACCCGTGATGGTGCGCCCGGCCCCAGCGGTGATGGTGGCTTTAAAGCGGAAGCGGGCCGATACCATCTTTATATCTCACATGCATGCCCGTGGGCTCACCGGACGTTGATTTTTCGAAAACTTAAAGGCCTGGAAGATATGATCTCCTTGTCGGTGGTTCACTGGCAAATGGGTGAGGATGGATGGACGTTTGAGCCGGGCGAAGGGGTGATCGCCGACAGCATCAACAATGCAGAATTTTTGCATCAGGTTTATACGGCGGCTGCGAGCGACTATAGCGGACGGGTTACAGTGCCTGTATTGTGGGACAAGCAAAAATCGACAATGGTTTCTAATGAATCATCAGAAATCATTCGTATGTTCAATTCAGCCTTTGACAATGTTGGCGCGCTTCCTGGCGATTATTATCCTGAACCGCTCCGCGATGAAATTGATGCGGCCAATGAACGGATTTACAACACATTGAACAATGGGGTTTACCGCTGTGGCTTTGCCACCAATCAGGAGGCCTATGAGGAGGCCCTTATTCCATTATTTGAAACACTGGACTGGATCGAGGACACGCTTACAGCTCAACGATATTTGACGGGTGCTGCAATCACCGAAGCAGATTGGCGCCTGTTCACCACGCTTGTTCGGTTTGATCCGGTCTATGTGGGGCATTTTAAATGCAACCTGAAACGCATTGTTGATTATCCCAATATCTGGGGCTATCTGCGCGATCTTTACCAGCAACCCGGCATCGCAGATACGGTGCATATGGGCCATATTAAAACCCATTATTACGGCAGTCATGAAACAGTTAACCCGACGCGCATTGTACCAATGGGGCCGATTGTCGATTATAACCTGCCGCATGATCGAGAAAGGCTGGCTTAAGTATTATAACAGGCTGCGATAAGGTTGATTGTTAGTTTGGTTTCCCCCAACATAGTCGGGGCAATTATGGGGGAAGCCGCTTGATCCGATCCATTCGAATTATTACCGGGCTGGTATTGTTCCTGTTTGCAACAGGACATTTGTTAAACCTGGCTCTGGGCTTGCAGTCAGTTGAACTGATGGATTCCTGGCGCGGATTTTTCAGTGCCCCCTGGACCAACCCCGTTGGCAGCCTTGTTTTATTAGGATCAATGATCCTCCATGCATCCTTAAGCCTCTATTCGCTTTATCGGCGAAACACGCTGAAAATGTCCCCATCAGACATGGTTCAGTTTGCCCTTGGATTATTAATACTGCCGATCCTAATTCCCCACGTGGTGGGCATCAAATTAGCAACCGACCTGATACCGGGATATGAGCCATCCTATAAATCACTCCTGCACTTCTTCTGGATTCAAAACCCGCTGGAAGGATTACGCCAGATTTTGGTACTGGTTGTGTTGTGGATTCACGGCGCGATTGGCATTTTAACCTATTTTCGGTTGCAAGGCTGGTGGGCAAAACTTGGCTCAATAATCAATCCCTTAATTGTCATCGTACCGGTTAGCGCGTTGTTGGGGTTTGTTGAAGCCGGCAAAGAAGTGATTGCCGATAATCCGAACTATGAACCATTCGAACCAGAAGGCGCGCTGGCGGAAGCACTTTCTACAATCAGCAGCGTTAAATGGTCGATGATCTGGGTTTATATTGCAATCGTCCTTATTGTGCTTGTGGCGCGGTATATGCGGGTGCGCAATCGTCCATACCGGGCTCTCATTCAGTTTGTTGACGGGCCATATGTGGATGCGGAAGTTGGACCAAGTCTGCTTGAACTCGCAATAGCAAATGATGTGCCCCATGCCAGCCTTTGTCGTGGTCGTGGGCGTTGCGGCACCTGCAGGGTTCAAATTATCTCGTCCGCGGAAGGGCTGCCTCTGCCGGGAGAATTGGAACTCGCGACCTTACAAAAAGTAAATGCCGGACCAGATGAACGACTGGCTTGCCAGTTGCAGCCGTGCGAAGGATTGCTCACGGTCAAGCGGCTGGTGCCGCCCTATATTGACCCGAAAGACCTAAAGAGCACGTTCCGCAAATTGCAGTCTGACCAGCAGAAAGAAATTGATAGTTCTGCGGGGGCATCTGCATGAAAGTTCTTTCTGGTTACCTGTTTGCATTGCTGGTTTATTCATTGGTTTCATTTGCAATTCCAGCCCAGGCCCAATTTGGACTTCCGGGTCAAAGCTCGGCAAAAGCCCCCACAATCGAGGCGCCCTCGCCGAATGATCAAAAAGAGCTTTATCGGCTCTTAAGCGATCCGCGCATGATAGAATGGCTGAGAAAATCGGCGGCAGAAACTTCAATTGATGAGGACGCTGGCAATCTTCGCCAAAACTCCATTCGCGATCAGTTTGGGCAAAGTATAATTCGAACCCGCGCACGCGTGATGGAGCTTGTATCCGCCTGGCAATATTTGCCAACTGCGCCTGCAACTATTTTATCGCTGTGGCAATCACAAATCAATGATGGCGAAACGCTTCGCAGCATCGCTTTTACTATTATTTTTCTATTTGTTGGCGCCGGGCTGGAATGGCTTTTCTGGCAATATTTTACGCCTCTATTGTTGAGGGTGGAATTCGAAAGGCATCTGGCGCTTTGGTCCCGATTGCGTTCTGCAATGATACGAGCCGGGTTGATTGGCAGCGCGCTCATTATCTTTGGATTGGGAAGTGTAGGCACATTTCTGTTGTTTGACTGGCCGCAACTGGTACAGCGAATTGTTCTGAATTTTCTCGTCTCTGTTATAATATTTCGGGCGATTCTTGCCGTTGCAAAATTTATTCTGGCGCCACGCGTGCCGGAATTGCGGTTTGTCCCATTAAGTTCCAGCCCGGCAAAAAGGCTGTATCGCTGGACACATTATATTGCCGCCGTGTTGGTTTTTGGCATGTTTATCTCAGACACATTTGCTCATCTTGCAAACATTCAACAAGGGAGTAGCAATGTTGGCAGCGCTGCGCTGGCGATATCTGTATTGATCGCAATCGCTAATTCGACATTGCTGCTTGCAGCGGTTTGGCGGTTCGGTGGAAACGCCAAATATAGCGGCAAACAAAATTCCACAACTGCACGCGGCTCAATGAACCTTATGGAGGTGTTGTTGAGCGTGTTGATCATATCATCTTTGCTGTTATGGCTCGCAGATGCGGGTGAAGTCATGTGGTCGCTGATCATATTGGGCTTGCTAATTCCGGCTATTTTGCTGGTCAGCCGGTTGATAAACCACCTATTCGATCAGGCGGAAGGTGAGATTAATGAAATTGTAGATGACAAAGCAGGCCCTGAACCAGAAACTGAAGTTGCACCTGCTGAAATCAGCTCCCTATCCGGGCGATACGACCTTCATCGCCCGATCTCCATTCGGCTGATCAGATTTATACTTATCGTGTTTGCGCTGGTCGCACTTGGGGGGGCGTGGGGTGTTAGCGTATTATCGCTTACGGGCTCTTCCACATTTGCCGGCCGTGTATTTGGCGTTTTGGTTGATGTGACGGTTGCGCTTTTGATTGCGGACCTGATCTGGGTCTGGGCTAAAACCGCGATAGACCGAAGGCTCGCTGATTTTAACGAGAGCTTGGGGGCAATGGGCGGCGAAGGTGGCGGGGCCGCAGGTCCCGAAGCCCGGATGGCAACCCTGTTACCAATCTTGCGCAAAATACTGCTGGTTACCATTGTCATCATGGTTTCGCTCAGTGTTCTTTCCGCCATGGGCATCAATATCGCACCATTGCTGGCAGGTGCCGGTGTCGTCGGCGTTGCCATCGGCTTTGGGGCGCAGTCGCTTGTTCGCGATGTGGTTTCCGGTATATTTTACCTGCTGGATGATGCATTCAGGGTTGGTGAATATATCGAAATGGGCACGTTGCGCGGCACGGTGGAATCCATGTCGCTGCGCTCGCTGCGGGTTCGCCATCATCGCGGGGCGATCCATACAATTCCATTTGGTGAACTAAGTTCGCTTACAAATTACAGCCGCGATTGGGTAATCATGAAACTCGAATTTCGTGTTCCCTTTGATTCGGATTTGAAACTGATCAAGAAACTGGTGAAACAGGTTGGCCAGGAATTGTTGACCAATGAAATGTATGGTAAGCATTTCATTCAACCGCTGAAATCGCAAGGCGTTCGGCGGATGGAAGAATTTAACATGGTGGTTGGTACAAAGTTCATGTGCAAACCCGGAGAGCAATGGCTCATTCGTAAGGACGCCTATCAAAAAATCCGCGATATTTTTGAGGCCAATGGCATTGAATTGGCCCAGCGCAATGTGAAGGTTGAAGTTATCAGCGACCAGCCACTTACGCCCGAGGTTAAAAAAGCCATTGCCGGTGCGGCTCAAGAGACAGTAGAGCCGGTTGCGGCGGCAGCACCGCCTTCTGATGAGCCTTAATTTGCGTTGAAGCTCTATTCATACGATTTTGGTTTAAATTGCAGCGGTTCTGCTTTAGATGACATGCTTTAGCGAAACCAACTCAAAAGCCAGGGGTTGCCGGAATGCCTGAAGGTATTGCCACAACAACAATTTTGCCAGACAATCAGCTGAGCAACCAGAAAAAGGTCTATATCAAGACCTATGGTTGCCAGATGAATGTTTATGATTCCATTCGTATGAGCGATGCGCTGGCAAAGGTTGGGTATAGTGAAATTTCCGATCTGGCCGATGCCGATCTGATTTTGATCAACACCTGCCACATTCGTGAGAAAGCGGCTGAAAAAGTCTATTCCGAACTGGGGCGCATTCGAAAACTCAAGAACGCCCGTAAGGACACCGACCGACCGCTGACGCTTGGGGTGACGGGCTGTGTGGCGCAGGCTGAAGGCATCGAAATCATCAAGCGTGAACCGGCGGTTGATCTGGTGGTTGGGCCGCAGACCTATCACCGTCTGCCGGAAATTTTGGCTAAAACCGCTCCGGGCAAGCCGGTGGTTGAAACCGAATATGCGGTTGAAGATAAATTTGACCACCTGCCCCTGCCGGAGAAAAAACGCACTATTTCGCGCGGTGTCACGGCATTTTTAACCGTGCAGGAAGGCTGCGATAAATTCTGCACATTCTGCGTTGTGCCCTATACGAGAGGCAGCGAAGTTTCGCGCTCTGCACGCCAAATTATCACCGAGGCGAGAAATCTTTGTGATGCGGGGGTGCGCGAAATCACCCTGCTTGGTCAAAATGTCAATGCGTGGCACGGTGAAGGATTGGATGGCAAATCCTGGGGGCTTGGCCAATTGCTTGGCGAACTTAGCAAGGTCAATGGGCTTGTGCGTTTGCGGTACATCACCAGCCATCCGCGCGATATGGACGAGGCGCTCATTGATGCACACCGCAATCTTGATATTTTGATGCCCTATTTGCACCTGCCGGTGCAGGCTGGATCTGATAAAATATTGAAGGCGATGAACCGCCAACACACCGCGCAGGAATATATAGAGCTGATCGATACGGTAAAAAGGGCGCGGCCGGATATTGCGCTTTCCGGAGATTTCATCGTTGGCTTTCCAGGAGAAACCGAGGAAGATTTTTCAGCAACGCTTAAGCTGATTGAGCGGATTAAATATGCGCAGGCCTACTCGTTTAAATATTCTATGCGCCCCGGAACGCCCGGTGCAGAGCTTGAAAATCAGGTGCCGGAAGATATTAAAAGTGAACGGCTGGCACGGCTGCAGGCATTGCTGAATGAACAGCAGCTTCAATTTAATGAATCATTCATCGGCAAGTCGATGGACATATTGTTGGAAAAACCCGGGCGCGACCCGAAGCAACTGATTGGCCGCTCACCCTGGTTGCAATCAGTAATTGTTGATGCTTCAGTTGGCAAAATAGGTGATATAGTCAATGTTACGATTACTGAAGCGGGACCAAACAGCTTGAAAGTAGTCGGGGCATAGAATTTTCCCGACCCTACGGAGAACCACTTGAATAACATAAAAATTCAACCTTCAAACAGCGGACGTCCCCAAAAAGGGGCCTCTGACCTTACCCATATTGTGCTGGTCTATGATGACAACCGGCTGGTGCGGGAACTGTTTGGCCAATTTGATGAAAATATCGCGCTGGTTGAGCGTGAATTGCATGTGGATGCGGTTGCGCGTGGCAATGAGTTGGAAGTTCGTGGAACGCCCTATGCCACCGGCCTTGCCCGCATTACTTTCGACAATCTTTATACCAGATTGCAGCAGGGCCACGAACTCGTTGCCGGTGATGTTGAAGGTGCCGTTCGCATGGCCATGTCGATGGATGTATCATCAGCGGATGCCCAAAACGGCAAGAAAAGCAAATTGGCTCTGGCCTCAATTTCCACCAGCAAAAAAACAATTCACGCACGCTCGCCCACCCAAGACGCCTATATCAGAGCAATGGAACGCTCTGAACTGGTATTCGGCTGCGGCCCGGCGGGAACCGGCAAAACATATCTGGCGGTTGCCTATGCAGCATCGCTGCTTGATCGAGGCATAATCGACCGCATAATCCTGTCCAGGCCCGCCGTTGAAGCAGGCGAGCGCTTGGGCTTTCTTCCCGGTGATATGAAAGACAAGGTCGACCCCTATCTTCGACCGCTTTACGATGCGCTCTATGACATGGTGCCGGGCGAAAAAGTTGAACGCGCACTTGATACCGGTGCGATTGAAATTGCTCCATTGGCTTTCATGCGCGGTCGAACTTTGGCCAATGCAGTGGTCATTCTGGATGAAGCGCAGAACACTACCTCCATGCAAATGAAGATGTTTTTGACCCGGCTCGGCGAAAATTCCAAAATGATCGTCACCGGTGACCCCAGCCAGATTGATCTGCCTTCGGGTCAAAAATCAGGACTGGTCGAGGCGCTTGATCTATTGTCCGATGTATCTGGCATTGTGAGCGTGCGCTTTACCGCAGCCGACATTGTGCGCCACCGGCTGGTGACCAAGATTGTTAAAGCCTATGACAGCCAATACGCCAGTTAGACTGCTTCACATTTACATGGAAGCATATCAGGCCAAGAATTGTGGCCCGGTGCTTATGCACCGCCCCAGCGGAGGCCGGGCGCAAGCCCAAATGGCCGTAAGCGAAAACAAACTTGAGCGATTCCATTTAAAGATGATACGCTCTAGTGCGCCGGTAAAAAATGCTCGATAACCCTGAAATTGATATTGTTCAGCAAGCCGGCAATTGGCCCATCGAAGAGGCAATTGCAGCCCTGACTGAAAAAGCCATTTCTGTTTCCATTGATGTGGCAAAACTCAAGCTTCGGCAAAATTCAGAACTTAGTGTGGTTTTGAGCAATGATGAAGAGGTGCAGGTTCTCAATAAAAACTGGAGAAAAATCGACAGCCCGACCAACGTTTTATCGTTTCCTGTTGAAGATATTTCTGTTGGAGAAATGCCCGGAATGCTGCTCGGCGACATCGTTTTGAGCTTTGAGACGATTACCAGAGAGGCCGAAAATCAGGGTGTTTCGTTCGACAATCACTTTTTGCACCTTGTTATTCATGGTTTTCTTCATATTTTCGGGTATGACCATATTGACGACAAAGACGCTGTGGAAATGGAAGCCGTAGAGATTGCCTGTCTTTCAAGACTTGGCATTGCAAATCCCTACAACGACGATATTGTTTGAATACCAGTAAAACGAACGATCAGGATCAATGAACACATCTTCATCAAATAAACAGCCGCCGGCTGAAACCTCAGCTGAAGATGGCGTGGATATTGATCCTGAGCCGGAAACAGGTGCTCCGACCAGGCCGGGAACGGCCCTGGTTGTCACCACGCCGGACCCGGTTAATTCTGTCAATTCCCAGCAAAGTGGCCTGATCTCTAAAATTCTAGGCCTTTTTGGCCTGCGCCCGGCAGGCACCCTTCGCGATGATCTGGAAAACGCGCTTTCCGGTGCCCGCGGTGATGAAAGTGAAGTTTTTTCGCCTGAAGAGCGGGCGATGCTTAACAATATCCTGCGCCTTAGGGAGGTTCGGGTTGAAGATGTTATGGTGCCACGTGCCGACATCATTGCGGTTGACAGCGATATAACTCTGGATGAACTTTTGCTATTATTTGAGGCATCCGGCCATTCGCGCTTTCCGGTTTTTTGCGACACGATGGACGACCCGCGCGGCATGGTGATGATTAAGGACCTGCAGGCCTACATCGTAAGAACAGCCAGCCGACAGCAAAAATCTGCCGTCAAAAGTGGCAAACAGCGGCCAGGTAAACTCGACCTTTCGAAGATTGTATTGTCGAAAAAGCTCGATGCTCTGAAACTGGTTCGAAAAGTCCTGTTCGTACCACCCTCTATGCTGGTCACGGAACTGATGACCCGCATGCAAACAGCCAGAACTCAGATGGCGTTGGTGATTGATGAATATGGCGGCACCGATGGGCTGGTATCTCTGGAAGATATTGTCGAAGAAGTCTTCGGTGAAATCGAAGACGAGCATGATGATGATGACGGTCCGATGATCGAGAAAACTGCGGAAGGCGTATATATCGCCGATGCGCGCACTGAACTCGACGAAGTCGCAGCGCTGATCGGCGCCGAATTCCAGTATGGCGAATTGGGCGAAGATATGGATACGATCGGCGGATTGGTGTTTTCCCTTGTCGGGCGCATACCGGTACGTGGCGAAGTGATCGATGGCATCGCCGGATTTGAATTTCGGATCCTGGATGCTGACCCAAGACGCATTCGCCGGTTGCAAATTGTTCAGCGGCGATCGTCAACCCGCGTTCAAAGAAGCAAAAAACTGACTTCAAACGAAAAAAATGAGCTCAATTAACAGGTTTTTTGCCGCTGCTTAAGCTTCGGATTAATGGAGAACTTGACGGCAACTCATCAATTTCTCTCTCAATCAAAATCAAAAATTGTTATTCTTGAGGTGGTTACAACCAGCAATCGCTTGTCCGCTCTAGGTTTTTACCCTATCGTTTTAGAGAATGTTCAACTTTTTGAGCTCCTGCATTAGTGGGCGATTATTTTGAGAATGTTGAAATTCACGAATTGGAGTGGTGCTTATTGATGGATCAACTTATCGAAATTCCTCTATTCTCAGGAATGAGTAAAGGTGATTCTAAACTCTTCAGTTCTCGTTGCGTGTGGCGGGAGTACCAAGCTGGTGAATTGATTATTGATCACAATGACCAAAGCAATGATGTGCGATTTATCTTAACCGGCATTGTTAGGATTATTATCCGGGTTGCTGCAGGGCGTGAAGTTATTTTGAATGACGCAAAGCCCGGAGATTTTTTTGGTGAATTGTCGGCAATTGATGGCAGCACAAGGTCGGCCAACGTTACCGCTATTACCCGTTCACGCATGTGCATAATGCCAGCGCAGGTTTTTATGGATATTCTCGACCGGACCCCTTCCGTCAACCATATTGTTTTGAGAAAACTTACCGATGATGTACGGCGCCTTTCTAACAGGTTGTCTGAATATTCATTTCTTCAGGCCCGTCACCGGCTCTATGCAGAATTGCTGCGTCTGTCGCAACCACGTTCGGGCCATCCAGATCAGCGGGTCATCAGCCCTCCTCCTATTCAGCGCGAAATTGCTGATAGAATTGCCAGCCGCAGGGAAGTTGTCTCCCGCGAAATGAAAGCACTGGAGCGCGAAGGTTGTTTGGAAAAAACGCGGGGGGCGCTGATTTTGACGGATATCGAAGAGCTCAATCGCCGAATAATGTCGGGTTGGAACGAATAAAACTTTCGTAGTTTATTGCGCGGTCAAAACCACATCTTCACCTTCAAGGCGAACACCAAGGGTCATGCCACACGCCTCTGCCAACAACACGGTATAATATGGTTGCACGCCGTGCGCATCCAGCTCACCTTCAATAGTGCCATTGAGCATATTCAAAAATACTGAGGGTGCACGGGCATTTGTTCCTGAACAATTTAGCGAAAAGCGAACATTGTCTTCGCTGCCTTCCATCAAAACTTTGATAAGACCGCCCCGCGGTATGGCATTAAGTGCCACCAAAACCAGATTAAGAATGAGTTTTACTTTGTTCTTGGGCATTAATACCCGCTCGCCGACCCATTCTATTTCCGGTTTCTCTCCCGCAATAAACCCACGCACCACTTCTTCAGCATCGCCCGTATCTATCATTGCACCGGCTGATCCCGATGCACCAAAAGCCAGTCGGGCAAATTTCAATTTGGCAGATGCTGAAAATGCACTTTTGCGGATCAGATCCATTGCAAACTCTTTCATTTCCTCACCATTGTCCTCGTCCAGAACTTCTAGGCCATTGGTAATTGCACCAACCGGAGAAATGATATCGTGACATACTCTGCTTGCTAAAAGAGCTGCAAGATCCAGTGCGGACAATTTTGGGAGATTGGTCATATGTTCCTCGAAGTCTGTAGTTGCCTGATAAAATATCGAATCACGCCGCAAGCGCTAGCTTACAAATACACACGCAATTGGGCGCTGCCAAGCTGACAACGCCCAATAATAGCAAGCAGTTCTGTTGGACAGATGATAAAGTTAAATAATTGCGTGCCGGACCTTAGCAGACACATATTCTGAAACGACCACCGTACCAAGAATAACAATCAGGATCATCGAAACCTGGGTCCATGCAAGCGTATTCATCGAACTGCTGAGCTGTAGGCCAATTCCGCCCGCGCCGACCAGCCCGAGAATTGTCGATCCGCGAACATTGATATCCCAACGGAAAACCCCAACACCGGCAAAAGTCGGCATAACCTGAGGCACAATACCGTAGACAATTTGTTGTAGCCGCGATGCACCGGTGGCTTCAATGGCTTCAACCTGATTATGATCAATTTCTTCTATCGCTTCATAAAGCAATTTCGAACAACCACCGATTGAACGAAGCCCGATAGCAATGGTTCCTGCCAACACGCCGGGGCCAAGGATAAACACCAGTGCCAGCGCCCAAATGAGCGAATTGACCGAACGTGAAGACACAATGATAAACAGCGCGATAGCACGAACCGCAGGGTGCGGTGTTGTGTTTAACGCAGCAGAAAATGCGACCGGAACCGCAATAATCATCGCCATCACCGTACCAATGGTAGCAATATTGAGCGTGTCCCAAATGGGCTTCCACAACACATCCATATAGGACCATTTTGGTGGCACCATTCTTGATACCATATCCGCGGCTTGTGCGCCCACGGTCGGCATATAAACCCATAACAGGTCATTATCCGAGATACGGTTCCAGGCATATACAGTAATCGCGAGGCCACAAAGCCAACCAAACCAGATTAGATATTGTCGGCTTGTTGTGCGACGACGCCATACGGGGCCGTCAGCTTTTTGAATCATAGGCATATTACTGCACCCACTTTCTTAGGTAACCCGAAGTATATTCAAGCATCATAACAATGGCGATAATCACCAGTAGAATTGTTGCGGAAATGGAAAAATCATAGCGCTCAAAAGATGTTTTAAGCGTTGCACCAATGCCGCCGCCACCAACAATTCCAACCACCGCACTTTCCCGGAAGTTGATATCAAGACGGTACATGGAGAGTCCGATCATACGTGGCAAGACTTGTGGCTGAATGGCGTAATTGACCCACTGGAACCAGCCTGCACCGGTCGCCTTGACGGCTTCGTTTTGTGAAGTGGCTGTGATCTCGATATCTTCGGCAAGAAGTTTTCCGAAAAAACCAACCGTACTGATCGACAAGGCCACCAGACCAGCAAAAGCACCGAACCCAAATAGCTTTACCGCAAAAATTGCCAGAATAATCTCTGGAAAACTACGTGAAATTGCAATAATCGAGCGGCAAGCATAATAGACCGGAGCGGGAGCAAGGTTTCTTGCCGCACCAAGACCAACTGGAACTGATAAGATAATTCCTGCAATCGTCGCAAGAATTGCCATCCAGATGGATTCCACAATGCCATTAACAATGGTCGTCGTTGCATTAACACCGTTGGAATCGATAATTGACGGCGGGAAAAACGATGCCACAAATTCAGCACCGCGTGGGATGCCCTGCCAAGCCCGGCTCCAGTTTATCTCCATCGTTCCAAATGCTGCTGTGAAATAGACAACGATCACGATATACAAGGAAAGGCGAAGCACAGGGTTTTTGATGAAATTAGGTTTTTTCCAGGTGTCTGGAAGAGATTGGCTGCTCATGCGTCTGCCTCTTCCAATTCATCTTCATCAACCTCTTCGATAGTGGCTTCCCAGTCTTCCTCACCATAGATTTCGGTCAGAACGTCTGGAACCAGTCCGTCCGGTGGTCCGTCAAAGACAATTTCACCCATTTTCAAACCAACCACGCGCTGGGAATACATTTGTGCCAATTGCACATCATGAATATTGATAATTGCTGCCAGGCCGCGTTCGGCGCATAATTCATTAATAAGCCGCATAATCTGGCGTGATGTTTTTGGATCAAGACTGGCGGTTGGCTCATCCACCAACAACAGTTCGGGGTCCTGTATCAATGCGCGGCAGATGCCTACCCGCTGGCGCTGTCCACCAGAAAGCTCATCAGCACGCTTGTCTGCCATATGCATCAGGCCAACCCGATCGAGCAAACGATATGCTTCATGCACATCTTTCTTGGGAAATTTTCGGAACCAACTCGCCCAAAATCCGACATAACCAAGACGGCCGGACAGAACATTTTCCATAACGGTCAAACGTTCAACCAGTGCGTATTCCTGAAAAATCATTCCCATTCTACGGCGGGCTTTACGCAGGGCGCCGGATGAAAGCGAGGTAAGCTCGGTATCACCGAGAAATATCTTGCCCTCAGTCGGGTTTACCAGCCGATTAACACAGCGAATCAAGGTCGATTTGCCGGCACCGGAAGGACCAATCAGAGCAATAAGCTGTCCGTCTGGAATTTCCAAAGTAACATTATTCAGCGCCAAATCGCCAGTTTTATAGCGTTTGGATACATTTTCTAGACGCAGCATGGGGGGTGACTATCCTCAAATAGTAAGAAAAATCCGGGCCAGACAATTATGCCCAGCCCGGGAACTAGATGTGCTTAATTCAATTATTTACAATCGTAGCTCACATTATTGGCTTTATCGATTCCGCGGATAACCGCCCAATCAAATTTGTGAGTAATGCCAATGAAACGATCGGCTTTCTTAAATTCCTTGGTAAAGTTTGCATCTTCTTTCCATGGAAAAGTCCAAAAAGCCTGCTTGATCTTGGCGGTCAACGCCGGATCGAGATTGTGTGCAACACCATACCCTGTTGTCGGGAATGTCTGTGACTTGTAGATTGAGCGGATTTTACCTTTTTTGATGGTGCCGCGGCGTTCCATACGAGTCCAAACCGAGTTTGCGATAGAGGCAGCCTCGTAGTCACCATTGTAAACACCAAGAATGGAGTTGTCATGCTTGCCGGAGAAGGTGGCTTTGAAATCCGTGTCTTTTACCAGGCCAAACTCGCCCTTCAAAATCGCAGACGGCGCTTTGAAACCTGAATTTGATGTGGGTGATGTGAAAGCAAGAGTTTTGCCTTTTAGATCAGATGGGCTTTTCAACGGGCTATCCATTGGTACGATGATTTCCATTTCATAACCAAATGAGCCATCATTTTTAGCCATCATGCCGAATGGAACAAATCCTGCGCAGCTAACAGCAATTGGATTGGAGCCGGTGTTGAAGCCTGCAACGTGCAGACGACCAGAACGCATGGCTTCCAATTGAGCGGCATTGCTTTGAACTGGGAAAAATACGACTTTTTTGCCGGTCACTTTTTCCATGTGTTTTACAAAGCCATCCCAAATGCTGGCATAAACTGCAGGATCTTCAACCGGAGTATAGGTGAAGATAATTGTATCAGGGTTCACCCAATCTTTGGGATCCAATGGCAGGTCAGCTGTCTGGTCAAAATTACGGTCACAATAAGCTTTATCGAGTGTACCGCGATTACATTCTTCTGCCTTTGCAGCAGTTGCTGTAAAACCCATGCTCGCCCCGGCCAATAAACCAGCAGTAGCGACTAATATATTTCTAATATTCATGTATCCCTCCCAGGAATTTTTATTTTGATTAGTCATAATAGACTAGCGTTCATTATGTTGATTCAGCAAGTTAATTCTGTTTGATATCCTTTCAACCCTGTTCTGGTACTTTCGATTTTGTACATCTGGTTTAAAAACTACTTTAATTCGTCGATATTTCCGGTTGATATTTAATTCTTCGCTGGGCTTTTTTAGTCAACCGCGATGGCCGCAATTCGCCCGCGCGCTCAAGAACCGGGTAAGCGACCGATGTCAAATGGGAATTAATTCGCTTGAAATCGCGTATTACATCCAAATGAATGCCGCTGGTAATCAGACTTTGCGGCTGCCCATCGCTCAACCGCTCTAGATGTTTTTCAGTGCCGCTTCTTTCCAATTGCCGCAGCTCTGTTTTGCGGGCGATTAACTCACGAGCACTATCAATATGTCCGGACAGGAAAGTATTCATGGCAAGATCGAGCGTGTTCAATACCCGTTCGTGCATGGCATCAATTTCCTGCTGTCCCTCATCTGAAAAAGCCACGCCAAGCTTTTGTTTTTTCTCGGCAAGCCCCATCAAATTTCGCTCGATAATATCGCCAACATGCTCGAGATTTGTGGAGAAGCTGATTATATCAACAGCGCGCTTGCTATCGCCCTGATCAAGCTCCTCAGACATAAGTTTGGTCAGGTATAATTTGATCTCATTATTCAGATCATCGACCAGGTCGTCGTCATCGCTCAAATTATGCTGCTTGGCGCTAATTTCGTTATCCAAAACCTGCTTTGTTTTGCACAACATAAGGCGAACGGCATCACCAATTCGCAAGGTCTCGCGCGAGGCAGCACTTAAGGCAGCTGAGGGGGTTTCGAACAATTTGTGATCAAGATATTTAGGGCCGGTAAATTCATCTTCTGACACGGGAAGTCCGGGTAAAATTCGTTCGGTTAGATTTGCGACAATTTGAGTGAATGAAATAAACACCACCAACAGTGCCGCATTGAACATCAAGTGGAATATTATTATTTCAAACCCGGCACCAATTTTGACCCCTGTATTGTTGCTGAACGCGTTGATGTATTCTATTGCAAATGGCAAAAATGGCACCGCAATGATGACGCCACATACACGAAAAATCAAATTGCCCAAAGGTATGCGGCGCACTTCGACGGGTTCCGACATGGTCGCTGAAATCGCCGGTAACGCCGCACCAATATTGATCCCCAGAATGAAGGGAAACAGCTGTTCGGCCGATATCGCACCACCACCGGCAAGGCTAACCGCCAACAAAACCATCGCAATGCTGGAATGGGCGATCCATGTGAGTATAATGCCCAACAGGATTGCCATTAACAATTCTGATGAGGCAGCATTGATAACAATCATCACAACCGGGCTGGAAGATAAATCGCCCGCAGAATGAGAAAGTGTTTGCAGACCTAAAAACAGCAGACCCAACCCAATACCAACCCGGCCAATCGCTTTGATCTTGTTGTTTCTGCCGTCAAATATGGTATGGATAAGATAGCCGCCAAACGCCATTATCGGCCAAAATCCAGAAATTCCGGTAGAGAAAATCAGGGCAGCAAAGGAAGCGCCCAAATCTGCACCGAGCATGATGGCTAACGCGACCGAACAAAGGATCAACCCCTGGCCGGAAAAAGAACCGATCAGCAATGCGACGGCGGTCGAGCTTTGAAGAACGGTGCCTGCCACAGTTCCGGCAAGTGCGGAAACAATCCGCCCATTTGAACGCGCGCCGAGCAAATGCCGAAGCTTGTTGCCAAATGCGCGCATAATACCTGTGCGGATCATGCGACTGCCCCAAAGTAATAGGGCAATACCACCAAGCAGGTTTATGAGAATTTGTGTTCCATTCATTCGGTCGTATTTACTTTCATCTCAGTTGATTTTGAAAAAACTGTTTGTAACATTTTTATGACAAAATACAGGTTTTTTTGAATTTAGTCAGCATTTTCGGTGGATTATGCCGGTATATTGATCGTTTTTCATAAGAACCTAATGCACTTTCACCTTTTTCGCCGAAAATCGCGCGGTATTAGAGCGTGTCCGTCTTTGACGGTCACACTCTATTTTCATGTCGCTCACGGCCATTTGGCGCTGCGCACCAGCCTTCGCGAGAGCGATGCATTCGCATCGGGCTGCTCTTCGCAGTCTGACTGCTTCCATGTAAACATGAAAGAGTCTAGTCAAACCTCGACAACGACCTCATCAAAAAACCCGGCGATTTTATCAACCAGACGATGCGCCACCTGTTGCTTGTTGAGCTTTGGCCAATCTTCTACGCCTGATTCCGAAATCAGCCGTATGGTATTGAAATCTCCCCCCATAACGCCGGTTTCAGGCGATACATCATTTGCCAAAATCCAGTCGGCTCCCTTCTTTTTCAGCTTGGTTTTTGCGTGGGCAATTACATCCTCGGTTTCGGCCGCAAATCCCACAACCAAGGTCGGTCGGGACTTGGTCCGGTTGCCAATGCCTTTCAGAATATCCGGATTTTCCATCAACTTTAATGCGGGCGGCGCTTTGCCTTTTGCCTTTTTGATTTTCTCATCCGCATTTGAGGCCGGACGCCAATCGGCAACGGCGGCAACAAAAATCGCCATATCAGCAGGCAAAGCCTGATCCACAGCCAGCTTCATATCTTCTGCAGTTTCAACATGAACAACTGACACACCTGCCGGATCGGGGATAGATACCGGCCCGGAAACCAGGGTCACGTCTGCGCCAGCCTCTTGAAGCGCCATTGCAATTGCGTGTCCCTGCTTGCCGGAAGAATGGTTTGAAAGATAACGCACCGGATCAATTGCCTCTCTGGTTGGCCCGGAGGTGATGACAGCAGACAAGCCCTTCAATGGCTTTGGCCGGTGGTCCAGCATGGTTTCAACCGCTTGCAATATCTCCTCAGGTTCGGCCATGCGCCCGGTGCCCGCCTCGCCGCTTTCTGCCATTTCGCCGGTGCCCGGCCCAATTGAATAAATGCCATCATCGGCCAATGTGTGCATATTGCGAACGGTTGCAGGATGTTGCCACATCATGGGGTTCATCGCAGGTGCCAGCAACACCGGTTTGTTGGTCGCCAGTAATATGGTGGAGGCCAAATCATCGGCCAGACCATGGGCCATTTTGGCCATCAAATTGGCCGTGGCTGGCACCACCAAAACAAGATCGGCTTCGCGCGACAGGCGAATGTGGCCGACATCATGTTCGTCATCACGGTCAAACAAATCTGAATATACCGGCTCAGCGGTGAGCGCGCTCACACTCATTGGCGTGACAAATTCTTCTGCTGCTCTAGTCATAACCGTTTTGATGCGCGCGCCACGTTCGCGCAACCGACGAATGAGCGCAAGACATTTATAGGCGGCAATGCCACCGGAAATTATCAGGAGAATGTTTTTTTCAGCCAATATTTCGTGGCTGAACGGGGTGGCTTTGGCAATCGCCCTTTTGGTGTTTTTGGATTGGTTTTTTGGCTTTGCAACTGCTGCATTATTATCGGGAATCTCGGCAGGCAAGACTTGCCTGGAAATCTCATTTGATTGCATGTGATCAAACAGCAACCGCGCCTCCTCTTCCATCGAATGACCATTTTTGGCCGCCCGCATGCGCAGCCATTGCTTGGTTTTACTATCGAGTTTTCTGATGGTGATGCTGGCCAATTATACACTCCGGAAGGTCATTTCCAGATAATATATGATTGCAATGCAATCAATGCAATCAAAATTTCAGCACTACATTTGCCAAACTGCAATCACTGCTGCGATTGCGATAACCACAAGCGCTATTCTTCCCATCCGTGAATGCTGTGCTTCTGCCTTGCCAATGGCTTCAATTGTCGGCGCATCCAGGCGGATGCCATTTTGGCTCATATTATCTATTTCCTTGCCAAGCCGCTCGGTTCGTTCAACAAATTCCGGCACCATGCCAACCAGCCTTACAACCGCGTTAACGCCGTCTTTAGCGTCACTCAGCTTACCGGCGGGCCCCAGTTTACTGGAAATCCAATGTGCAACCACGGGTTCAGATGCGGCCCACATATTAAATTTCGGATCGAGTTTGCGCGCCACGCCCTCAACCACCACCATGGTTTTTTGCAGCAACAGCAGTTGCGGCTGGGTTTGCATATCGAACAGTTCGGTAACTTCAAACAGCAATGTCAGCAGTTTTGCCATCGACACCGTTTCTGCTGATTGGCCGTGAATAGGTTCGCCAATGGCCCGAATGGCCTGGGCAAAACTTGCCACATCGTGGTGCATCGGCACGTAGCCCGCATCAAAATGCACTTGCGCCACGCGCATATAATTTCGGGTAATAAAGCCGTAGAGAATCTCCGCCAGAAAAAGCCGCTCTTTCTTGCCAAGTCGCCCGGCAATTCCAAGATCAACCGCAACAATTGTTCCATCTGGATCAAAAAACAAATTGCCGGGATGCATATCCGCGTGAAAAAAACCATCGCGAAGCGTGTGGCGCAAAAATGACTGGACCAGATTGACCGCAATTTGCTTCTTGTCCAATCCCAGCTTGTCCAGTTCCATGATTTTGGTGAGCTTGGTTCCATCCACCCAATCCATGGTCACCACATCGCGGCCGGTGCGCTCCCAATCGACATTGGGCACCCGAAAGCCTTCATCATCGGCGGTATTTTCGTGCATTTCGGAAAAGGCTGCCGCCTCTAATCGCAGGTCCATTTCCAACCGGGCGGATTGGGCTAATATATCAACCACCGAGACCGGGCGCAGGCGTTTTGCTGCCGGAATGAAGCGCTCCTGCAAATGGGCGGCAAAATAAAACAAATCCAGATCGCGCAAAAAGCGTTTTCGCACGCCCGGGCGTATGACCTTGACCGCGACGATCTTTTGCGGATCGTCTTTCAACGTCGCCTTATGCACCTGGGCAATGGATGCGGCTGCCACCGGCTGGCTGAACGTCGCAAACATTTCATCCATTGGCCGGCCAAGGGATGCTTCAATTGCAGCGCGCGCCTCGCCCATTGGAAAGGCATCCATACGGTCTTGCAGCAATTCAAGATCAAGCGCCATTTGCGTGCCCACAACATCGGGCCTTGTGGCCATAAACTGCCCAAGCTTCACCCATGATGGGCCTAGCCGGTTAAGGGCTTTTGAAAGGCGTTCTGATTGTTGCAGGCCTGCATTTTTGGGCCGCGCAATCAATCCGGCCACACGGTGTGCAAGGCGTGCCGGCAGCGGCATATCATCAACCGGAATATCCTCAAACACGCCTTCGCGAGCCAGAATAAATCCGGCCTGAGCCAATGCAAACATCGCCGATACAGGATTCATGTGGGTAAGCCCTTAAATCTTCCAGCCCGAATGCAGGGTGGCGATACCGCCGGTATAATTGCGATAGGTGACCCGTTCAAATCCAGCCTTGCTAATCATTGCGGCAAAGCTTTCCTGATTGGGAAATTTACGGATTGATTCAACCAGATATTGGTAAGGTTCGGCATCACCGGTAATAAATTTGCCGATCGGCGGAATAGCCTTAAACGACCATTGCTCATAGAACTTGTCGAGAATTGGCATATCCACATCGGAAAATTCGATACACAAAAACCGGCCACCGGGTTTTAAAACACGGAACGCTTCGGCAAGCGCCTTATCGATTTTTGGCACGTTGCGAATGCCAAATACAATTGTATAGGCGTTGAACGAATTATTGTCGAAAGGCAGCTCTTCCGCATTGGCCTCAACAAAGGAGACATTGTCCAACAGCTTTTTCCTGACGGCCCGCTCTTCACCGACTTCCAGCATTGAGGAATTTATATCCAGAACCGTTGTATGAACCGTGCGATTAGACGCTTCAACTATCCTGAATGCCACATCACCGGTGCCACCTGCCACATCGAGGGAAGTCCAGTTTGAAGCGGCGCTTTTGGGCGGTGAAAGGGTTGACACAAGCGCATCTTTCCAAACCCGGTGCATGCCCGCCGACATGACATCATTCATCAGGTCATAGCGTTTTGCCACCCGGTGAAACACCTCATCAACCAAAGGCTGCTTTTCGCCGTCTCCAACTTGCGTGAAGCCATAGGACGTGGTCATTTCTTCTGGAACGGTGGTGCGGGTGTCAGACATGCTTATTTCCCATAATTCAAGTAAAGCGCCCAAATACTCGGTTTTACCATTTTACAATCTGGCGCAGTTCTTAGCGATATTTCGAGCCTTTCGCTATGGCTATGTTTTGGTTGCCAGAACTGAAATAACCTGTTTTGCAGTAAATTCAACCAAGATCACTGATTACGGTCACAAAAGAACCAGATAAGGACAATGTGTCATGCCTGAATTGCCAGAGGTTGAAACGGTTCGGCGCGGGCTTGAGCCACATATGGAAGGTGCCAAATTCGAGCGGGTTGAATTGCGCCGGGCTGATCTGCGTTTTCCATTTGAGGATGGTTTTATTACCAGCCTTGAGGGCCAGACCATCACCAGCGTTGGCAGGCGGGCAAAATATCTGCAACTGGATATCGAAAACGGCCTGGTGCTGATCATGCATCTCGGCATGTCAGGTTCGTTTCGGGTTGAGGCATCGTCGGCTGCAAGCCAGCCCGGCAATTTCGCCCTGCCAAAAGGTATCCACGAGAAACACGACCATGTGGTATTTCATCTGACCGACAAATCAAACAATCCTGTGCAGGTAATCTATAATGACCCCAGACGGTTCGGCTATATGGCGCTGATAGCGCGCAAAGATCTTGAAACCCACAAATGGTTTAAGGATATGGGCATTGAACCTATTGGCAATGCGCTTGATGGCGCTCATCTGGCAATGAAATTTCAAAACAAGAAAGCGCCGTTGAAATCCGCCCTGCTGGATCAAAAAATGATTGCCGGGCTTGGCAATATCTATGTGTGTGAAGCGCTATGGCGTTCGGGCCTCGCCCCTACACGGCAGGCCAAAACCCTTGCGCAAAAATCTGGCAAACCGACCGCAATGGCCGAGCGTCTTTCCGGCCATATTCGCGATGTGATCAATGAGGCGATTGAGGCGGGCGGATCGTCCCTGAAAGACCACCGGCAGACCGATGGCTCGCTTGGCTATTTTCAACACCGGTTTGCGGTTTATGACCGCGAGGGCGAGAATTGTTTGAAACCCGATTGTAAGGGCAAAATTTCCCGCATGGCACAATCCGGGCGCTCAACATTTTATTGCGGGACGTGTCAAAAGTAATGAAGGTATTAGGCTCGGTCATTTTTTGATAAAAGCGCTCTGAATGCTTTCGCTCGCGGCTAATCGGGGCTTTCTAACGGCTCAAGTTTTGCGCACAGCTTCAAGATTTAAATTATGGATCTTTGTTGATCCATCTGACAATTCCACCAAAGTTCCGGGCTTAATTCTTTGCCATTTGGTGCCATCTCCATGCAATGGCTCGGAGGCCAAAGCATGACCGCCATTATCCAG
>JAJRQF010000118.1 GCA_024280375.1 Alphaproteobacteria bacterium
AGGCAATATCAATATTTTCAAGATATTACGACGTATTCAGCAATCAAATTAACCGCGCCCAAAGGGTTTGGAGATAAGTACCCGCCTGGTTGCAACAAATGCTCGAAAAGATCCCGATCTGCCCTTGCGCTTTGTTATATCCATTCGAATACTTCTTCCCAAACAGAATTGTGTGAGATTAATAGGTCCTGACCCTAGTTCACTGTCGCACAACACTGGCTAAACGCCGCTAAAAAGATCGCTGATTGTGCATGAGCGATGATACCGCCTTTGGTGAAACACCGAGCAGCGAGGCCACCCGCTCCACAAGCAGCAATTCGTATTCATGCAGTTTTCCATCTGCAAATACCATTTCCCACATATGAGAAATTAGGTTAAGCTTCTCCTCATAAGTCAATGATATTTCGAGAGTTTTGGAAAGATCAGAGATGTCGGATGCGCTATCGACCGCAAACTGGGCTTCCTCAATTAGAGATATTACTTCACCTTCCTCTATCGAAAACTCATCTGCGAGAATTCGATGCAATCTGGCTATCTCAGATTTATGAATTTCGCCATCAATTGGCATGACTTTAAACAAAAGTGCCGCCACGGTCGTCCTATGGCGCCAAAAAGCCGGGTCAACCGGGTCGCTCGACCTAGAAGACATTTTGTTCCAAATATTTCTTACTACACTGCCCAACGTACTGCCCTCGCTGATGCAACTCCAAATCTTCCCTTACGGAATTACGATACTCAAAAGACTTAGTCAATTGAAGTGTTACTATTATACATGAGAAACAATCCGGTCCGATGAATTTTCATTACAAATACAATTGTGAAATCCAATCTACTGGAATTCAATTTACTTGAATGCCCTTCACTTCGAGGATACATGTCAATTATACCTTCAATTTTAACGCGGTAAGATTCAATGAACAACGAAAATATTGACGTGTTCCCCTTAAGCAAGGACCAAACAGAATACCGCCTGCTGACCAAAGACTTTGTCAGTGAGGCACATTTTGAAGGCAACACATTGTTGAAAGTTGATGTTCAAGGGTTGAAATTGCTTTCAGAAACCGCGTTTTCCGACATCAACCATTTGTTACGCCCAGCGCATTTGAAACAGCTCGCCTCAATTCTTGATGACAGCGAGGCAACCGACAACGATAGGTTCGTCGCCTTCGATTTACTCAAAAACGCCAACATTGCCGCTGGCGGTATTTTGCCAATGTGCCAGGATACCGGAACCGCCATCATTATGGGGAAGAAGGGTCGCCTTGTTTGGACAGAAGGCGGAGACGAGGCTGCCCTTGGTGCAGGTGTACTTGACGCCTATTTTAAGAAAAACCTGCGTTACTCTCAATTGGCACCGCTCTCGATGTTTGAGGAGGTTAATACCAAAAACAATCTACCCGCCCAAATCGATATTTATGCTGATGGCGAAAACGAATACAAGTTTCTGTTTGTGGCCAAGGGTGGAGGTTCAGCGAACAAGACTTTTCTATATCAAGGCACGCCATCACTGCTCACCCATGATCGATTAATCGAATTTTTGCACGAAAAAATTCTGACCCTTGGCACCGCTGCCTGCCCGCCCTATCATTTGGCAATTGTTATTGGCGGCATGTCTGCCGAGCAAACCCTCAAGACAGTGAAGCTCACATCCACCAAATATCTGGACGGCCTTCCAACCAGCGGGTCGGAAACCGGCCATGCCTTTCGAGACATCGAACTGGAAAAGGAAATTCACCAACTAACCCAATCTCTCGGTGTCGGTGCACAGTTTGGCGGCAAATATTTCTGCCACGATGTAAGGGTCGTCCGGCTTCCTCGCCACGGCGCATCCCTGCCAATTGGCATAGGTGTATCCTGTTCTGCTGATCGCCAGGCACTTGGAAAGATTACCAAAGACGGCATTTTCCTGGAAAAACTCGAAACCAATCCGTCGAAATATATGCCGGATATTGATGAGGCCAGCCTTTCTGGAAATGTTGTCGAAATCAATCTGAACCGGCCGATGAAAGAAATACTGGCAGAACTGACCAAACATCCGATAAAAACCCAGCTCTCACTCACAGGCACGGTAATTGTTGCTCGAGATCTTGCCCATTCGAAAATTCGGGCACTATTAGAATCCGGTGGCAAAATGCCCGAATATCTGAAAAACCACCCCGTATATTATGCGGGGCCTGCAAAAACCCCAACCGGTTACGCCTCCGGCTCATTTGGCCCAACAACCGCCGGCCGGATGGATGCATATGTCGATCAGTTTCAAGCCTTTGGAGGGTCCCTCATTATGTTGGCCAAGGGCAATCGCTCAAGGCAGGTTCGCGATGCCTGCAAGGCCCATGGTGGTTTTTACCTGGGGTCTATCGGTGGGCCCGCTGCAAGGCTAGCTCAAGACTGCATCAAAAAGGTGGAGGTTCATGAATATCCAGAACTGGGAATGGAAGCTGTGTGGAAGATTGAGGTTGAAAACTTTCCAGCCTTTATCGTCATCGACGACAAGGGCAACGACTTTTTCAAAGAGCTGAATTTGAGTTGATTTTAAGCAACGCTGCTTGCACCAAATAGCATCTGACAAAAAATTGTGCACCCAAGCAATTGAATCATCGTGTAAAATTGTGCAAAAAGCCGTTGTAGCGGGGTATGATTCGGCCAAAATAACACGATCGGGAGTTTTTGATGACACTGAAAATATTTTCAATGGCAATAGTTCTGGCAGCATTTGCAGGATTAACAGTCATTCCAGACGACGCCTCTGCGGCACGTAAAGGCTATGGTGAGCGGTATTACGATTACGCCGATGGCAAGTGGAAAATTTGGAAGGGCCGTCGATATGTTTCCAATAAATCGCCTATCCCACGGAAAAAAGTCCGGTTCAAAGAAAATTATGCGCCGGGCACCATTGTTGTAAAAACATCCGAACATCGCCTGTATTATGTATTGGAAAACAATCGCGCCATTCGATATGGCATCGGCGTTGGCCGCGATGGTTTTACCTGGAAGGGCAAGCATAAACTTAGCCGTAAAGCCGAATGGCCAGGCTGGACACCGCCCAAAGTCATGATCCAGCGCGAAGCAAAAAAGGGCGTTAAACTGCCCGCATATATGCCCGGCGGACCAAACAACCCACTTGGTGCAAGAGCGCTATATATTGGATCAACAATTTATAGAATTCATGGGACAAACCAACCCTGGACAATTGGTCAATCCATGTCCTCTGGCTGTATTCGCCTTGCAAATGAAGATGTGACCGACCTTTATAATCGCGCCAAAATAGGTGCTAAAATCGTCGTTCAACAATAGAATCATCTCCAGCACTAAACCAAAAAGCCATTGTGAACTGTTCACAATGGCTTTTTTTTAATCTCGTTTTGAATCTGACTGATCGAATTTAATAGCCTATTCAATTACAATCTTGGGACCGCTGGCAAGTTCTTTCGCCTTGATTTTCTCAAGCTCATCCCATGTATTTTTAGCAATCTCACGGTAAATTTTTGCATGCTCGCCATCCGGTGCGCTGGCAACCAGCGGGGTTCCCTCATCGCTGGTGGTACGAATATCCATATGAAGCGGAACAGCGCCAAGGAATGGCACATTGATTTTGCCAGCCTCATCTTTAGCACCGCCGTGACCGAAAATTTCGGAGCGCTCACCGCAGGAAGGACAAAGGAAATAGCTCATATTTTCGACGATGCCTAAAATAGGAACGCTGACCTGTTTAAACATGGCCAGACCTTTTCTGGCATCAATGAGTGAAAGGTCCTGTGGTGTGGAAACAATAACCGCGCCCGCCAATGGAACCTGCTGCGCCATTGTCAATTGTGCATCGCCCGTCCCAGGAGGCATATCGACCACCATAACATCCAGCGGTCCCCATTCAACTTCGCGGATCATTTGCATTAAAGCCTGTTGAACCATCGGGCCACGCCAAATCATGGCCGTACCCTCTTCCACCAGAAAACCCATCGACATGGCCTTGAGGCCAAATGCTTCCATTGGCATTAGCTTGTTCTTGCCATCGGTCTCGGGATTACCGGTTAAACCAAGCAAGCGCTGCAACGAGGGTCCGTAAACATCCGCGTCGAGAATTCCAACCTTCAAGCCCATTTCTTTAAAGGCCAAGGCGAGATTGACCGCAGTCGTTGATTTACCAACACCACCTTTACCGGATGCAACCGCAATTATATTTTCAATGCCAGGGACAACAGGCCCCTTTGGCGCAGGGGTTTTTGCCCGCGGTGGCTTTTTTGCAGGCTGGGCAGATGGCGGCGGTGTAGTTGGAGCCGAGCCGGCTTTTCGCTCGGCCGTAAGGGCAACCATAGCACCCACAGCATTTGGAAGATCTGAAACCGCGATTTGAGCGGCTTTCCGCACAGGCTCAAGCGCCTCTGCTTGATCTGCGGCAACATTCATCGAGAAAATTGCTTTATCCTTATCGATAAAAATCTCTGACACCATGCCTGCGCTGACAATATCCTGTCCATCTGGCAGCAATACTGACTTCAGCGCTTCCAGAACTTGCTCTTGTGTTAAATTAGCCATATTTTTCCTCAATTGGTCATCGCAAATTAGCATATGCTAAAATTTGAATTTGTTGCAATGTAGGCATCAAAATCCCGCTGTCAATCCAAACAGCACTGGCAATGCCAATATTACTCAATCTGTCGCAGTTATTGAGCAGTTATTGAGTTTTGTGACAATCTGCGTTGATAAATCCCCGTAATTGGGCGTTCAGATTGTGAGTTCTGTCACTTGCCAAAACCACGATAACACGACACAATCAGTTTGTTGCAGATCAATCGGATTGTTTAGGGGAAACAGCCTGCAATTTCATATTCGTCTGATGACCTGACCTTGTTATTAAGCTACGCTTATTACTGGTTTTTCTGTACTTCGTAATTCTGGATGTATCAAACTAAATAATGAGTATTTGGGAAGAAAAACGTGAAGTATCAATTCTGCTCGCAGATGTAACGGGCAGTACTTCATTATATGACAAAACCAGCAACTCCGAAGCATTGGCTCAAATTCAAAATTACCTCGGTCAAATTCGGCGGATCGTAAGCAGCGAAGGTGGCAACTTCATCCACTCCAAAGGCGACGATGTGCTTTGCACATTTAGTGAACCACTTGGTGCGATCAATGCCGCACGCGAAATCCTAACAAAGAACCAGCGCAGTAATCTCACAATTCATGCAGGCCTGCACCACGGTGAAATTATTAAAACTGACGATGATATTTATGGCGATTGTGTCAATGTCTGCGCCCGGTTAGCCTCACTTGCCAACCCTGGTGAAGTCTTGCTTAGTCAGTTGTTTGTTGATCAGTTAAGCAAACCCCAACAAGGTAGTTTGAGAGTTCTCGACGATATTAAATTCAAGGGTAAAGACGAGGCCATTCGGGTTTATTCAATGCAAGCGGACTCCACATCACAACATACAGAAGTCGGCGTTCTCACATTTGTAAGTGGTGACATAGGATCAGGTGTTGAACCTGAATTAATTGTTGAACTCACCTATAAAGGTCAGGTTTATTCAAGTTCGGAATCATCCAGTGTGACCATTGGCCGATCTGATGAAAATGATCTGGTTGTTGCCCAACCATGGGTTTCGCGCCAACACGCAACAATTTCCGTTATGCGCAACAAAGCCCAATTGGTCGACCGCAGTTCTGGCGGCACCTATATAACGATGGGAAAAAACCCCGAACTACCGGCGCTGCGTGAAACTGTATTGCTTATCGGCTCCGGCACAATTTCTCCAACCCTTTCAACTGGCTCAAGAAAAGCTGAGATCATTCAATTCAAAGTGACCTCAAAGACGTAATTTTTGCCAAATACGCGCTGGGGAATCCCTATTCATCCTCATCGCGAATACCATCGGCCTCTTCAAAACCCAAAAGGTTCCAGCTTTGCTGCATATGTTGCGGCAGGCTCGCCGTTACATCAATCATGCCGCCGTCAGGATGCGGTATCTTGATATTTCTGGCATGCAAATGCAGCTTCTTTTGAATGCCGCCCGGCGCATCCCAATTATCAATATCAAAATATTTCGGATCACCAATTATCGGGTGCCCAATTGACTGGGCATGAATGCGTAATTGATGGGTGCGTCCGGTTACCGGCTGAAATTCCACCCAGCTGACCCGGCGCGGATTGGGATCAATTACCCGGTAGTCGGTAACCGCATGGTCCGCATGGCGTTCGCCGTGCTTTGCAATCCGCATCCGGTCGCCGTCCGGCGTAGGCTCTTTAACCAGATAGGTGGAAATGCGTCCCTCACGTTTTTTCGGCACCCCAAACACCAAAGCCCAATAGGTTTTTTGCGTATTGCGATGGCGAAAACTCTTGGTCAGGTTTGCCGCCGCAGCGCGGGTACGCGCAACCATCAACACACCGGAAGTATCCCGGTCCAACCGATGTACCAGACGCGGCTTTTGCCCTTTCAGGTCGCGAAAAGATTCAAGCATCGAATCAACACTACGATTGATGCCAGAACCTCCCTGCACCGCAAGCCCGGCCGGTTTGTTGAAAGCAATGACCTTTTTATCCTGATAGAGGATCATATCATTCAACACATCAAAATCGTGGCGATCGCGAATTGTATTAGCTGTCAGCGGGCGGTGTTCCCTGCCCTCATCAATATTGGGTGGAATACGAACCGTTTGCCCCGGCTGAACACGCGTATCAGATTTCACCCGTCCGCCATCAATCCTGATCTGCCCGGAGCGCAATAATTTCTGCAATCGCCCAAACCCAAGGCCGGGATAATGTTGCTTGAACCAGCGATCAAGCCGCATGGCGGCCTCATCATCGTCAACCGTTTTGTTTACTACGCCTGCCATGTAACTAAAACTTTTTTAAATTTCAGGTGATTGAGCGAACCAGCCAAAGGCCGGCAAATACCGCGAGGAGCGAAAGCAATACACTTGCCATCACATAAATGAAAGCAGTTGTATTCGCGCCACGCTCCCACATTACAGCAACATCTAAAGAAAACGCAGAAAAGGTTGTAAAACCGCCTAAAAAGCCGGTCGCAACCAACAAACGCAGTTCATTTGTTGCCTGAATTTTGCGCCCCAGAAGCGCTATAAAAATACCCATGATCAGTGATCCGACCACATTCACGATAAATGTACCCCAGGGAAAGCCCGGGCCAAACAGCCGCAATGCGGCCAGTCCGGTCAGATGCCTCAGGCCGGCACCCAGGCCACCACCAAGAAATACTACGAGAAAATGTGTCATGTGAATTGGTTTTTGTTAAGCCGCATTCATTCGATAGAGTTTAATCAACAATATAGCAATCGGCCAACTATGCCATAGCAGATCAAATATATCGAGCGGCTTAACCAGAGTTCCAGCCGCCAGCATTTTCAATTTCTCCCATAAATGTGGCTCGGGAAAAAACGGCGCCAGACCCAAAAATATCGTAATCATTACAAGATACATCAATGGTATCCGGTCAATAAAACTCAACATGATAGTGCTCCAGTTTTCTATTATGGAAATTAGTTCTGCCCGCATGCGCGAGCAATGTCACCTAGACATATTCAAATTATTGTATTTGTCTGCGAGATAAACCAATACAAGGCAAAAGTCACGCGATTATCACAGGTTTATTTATCCTGCCTCTCCATTCGCAATTTAGCCCAATATTGCATCCGCTTGCTTATGTCCCGTTCAAATCCACGTTCAACCGGTTGGTAATAGCTTTGGCGACCCATACTTTCGGGAAAATAATCCTGTCCGGAAAATCCACCCGGTGCATTATGATCATATTCATAGCCCTCACCGTACCCTTCAGACTTCATAAGTTTTGTAGGCGCATTCATGATGTGTTTTGGCGGCGGCAATGAGCCGTGCTCCTTGGCTGAATTCATTGCAGCCTTATAGGCCACATAAACCGCATTGGATTTTGGCGCCGTCGCAAGATAGACACAAGCCTGTGCCAGCGCCAACTCGCCCTCCGGTGAACCCAAATAATCATAGGCATCCTTGGCCGCATTGGCCACAATCAATGCTTGCGGATCGGCCATTCCAATATCTTCCGAGGCCATACGCACAAGCCGCCGGCCCAGAAATAGCGGCGCCTCGCCGGCATCTAACATACGAGCAAGATAATAAAGCGCTGCATCCGGATCAGACCCGCGCACGGCCTTATGCAGGGCAGAAATCAAATTGTAATGACCATCCTGAGACTTATCGTATATCGGCGCGCGACGTTGCAAAATTTGCTGGAGATCGGCTGCACCAAAAATTTCGTCTGCTTTTGCCGCCCGCCAAAGCTCTTCCGCCAATGTCAGCACCGAACGGCCATCGCCATCTGCCATACGCAACAATACCGCCCTGCCCGCTTCATCTACCGGCAGAGGTTTCCCCTCCACTTCCTCTGCCCGGCCAAGCAAAGAACCAAGGCTATCATCATCGTGCGATTTGAAGGTCAAAACGCGCGACCGCGACAACAGGGCTGCATTCAGTTCAAACGATGGATTTTCAGTGGTCGCTCCCACCAATATGATGGTGCCATCTTCCATAACAGGCAGGAACGAATCCTGTTGCGCCCGATTAAACCGATGTATTTCATCGACAAACAACAAGGTCGCGCGACCATTGCTTCGCCGCATTCGTGCGGCTTCAAAACATTTCTTTAAATCGGCAACACCGGAAAAAATTGCAGAAATCTGTTCAAAGGCCCAATTTGTCTCATCTGCCAACAATCGTGCAACGGTAGTTTTACCTGTTCCAGGCGGGCCCCAAAAAATCATACTTCCAAGCGTTTGCGCATCAATCATGCGGGATAAAATACCGCTCCCACCAAGCAGATGATCCTGACCGACCACTTCTCCAAGGTTTTTCGGTCGCAACCGATCAGCCAGCGGCCGATGCAGATTTGAAGCGGCCGTATTTTCTGCGTTGTCCTTGCTTTCAAATAGATCGCTCAATTATCATCACCAATATGCGCTTAGCGCACAACCTGCCGTATCAATCGCCCGCCGCGATCAAGTGTGTAGCGCCAAACAGGCGCACCATTAGCAGCAATTTCATCCAATTGCTTACTGGTCTTGATTTTCTCATCATTGACCAGTTTGATAATATCACGCGGTCTTAGCCCCAACCTGTTGGCGGTCGAGCCTCGGCGAATTCGGGTGACAATAACACCACGTGCACTGCCACGCAGGCCAATATCACGTGCCAAAGCGGGAGAAAGATTAGCCACCGTCGCTCCAGAAAACGGTGAGCGCCCCCTAATCAACCGCTCATCACGCGGAACAGTTTCAGGGGCCCTGGCAAGCAGAATATTGATTTCTTTTCTTGAGGACTGGGATAAAATTTCAAACCGCGCCTCGCGCCCAATGCCAACTGTTGCCAACCTGTAGCCCAATGCATCAATATGTTGAACGGTATCACCATTGACCTTCAGCACCACATCACCCGGCCTCAATCCCGCTTTATCAGCAGGACTGTTGCGCGTAACACCGGCAACCAAAGCGCCGCGTGGCTGACGCATTCCAAGGCTTTCGGCGATGTCGGAGGTCAGGTTTTGAAAGTCGGCACCAATCCAGGGACGAACCAGCTTTTTATTACCTGCAGCAGCAGATCGCAATACCACCTCAACCATATTAGAGGGAATGGCAAAACCAATACCATTTGAACCGCCCGAGCGTGAAAATATAGCCGTGTTGATGCCAACAAGGCGACCATGCATGTCAACCAGAGCGCCACCGGAGTTCCCCGGATTAATCGATGCATCCGTTTGGATAAAGAACCCAAAATCACCCTTACCAAGACTAGGCCGGGCAAGTGCAGAAACAATTCCGCTGGTGACAGTTTGACCAACCCCAAATGGGTTGCCTATTGCCAGCACAATATCACCAACCTCAAGACCATCGGAATTTCCAAGATCAACCTTAGGAAAAGTCTCATTAGATAGGATTTGCAATATTGTCAGGTCTGATTTCTCATCTGCCAGCAGAATTTTAGACTCGTATTCACGCCCATTGGAAAGCGCCACCTTAATTTCGGTAGCGCCTTTAATGACATGATAATTTGTCACCACAATGCCACGCGAACCAACGATGACGCCTGACCCCAAAGAACGCTGCACCCGCTTTTTAGGGCGTTTTCCATCAATACCGCCACGACCAAAAAACCGTTCAAAAAACGGATCGCCTTCGAAGGGAGAGCGCCGCTTGGTTTTACGCGCCGCGTAAACATTCACAACAGCAGGTGCAACAATCTTAACCAGTGGCGCAAACGAATATTGTTGAACAATAGGATTTTCCGGCACCACGCGTTTAACGGCGGGCGTTTTCCTGTCAGCACTGGAAAACTCGCTTATTATGCCCCTAAATATCTTGTCGAGGCTATCTTGTGCCTGCGTTGCTGAAAGCGAACCGGCAACAAACATCAAAGCAATAACAATCTGAATTTTCCAGTTTTTCATTCTGCAATCCTGTCAGTTTTATAACAATCAAGCATCGGAGCATCCGCTCCCAAACGCCTGAACACTATTCCATTATTCAGCACAGTACCGCGTATTGAAAGTGCAGATAGTAATTTTTAATTTTCAGCGCATCTGTTTTGAACACCATCACCCATTTCTGCAAACAAAAAAGGCGGCACAATCGCGCCGCCTCTTCCGAATAAATATGTAATGAACAATAGAACTAAGCAGATACAGCCTGTTCTTCTGTCTCATCGAGCGCATCTTCTTCTTCCAAACGTGCGCGATCACCGGCACCCTTGGCTTCAGGATTACGATCGACCAGCTCAATCACAGCCAATGGCGCATTGTCACCATAGCGAAAACCAGCTTTCAGCACGCGGGTATATCCACCCTTGCGGTCCGCGTAACGCTCAGCTAGTTCGCTGAACAGTTTTCCAACAACAGCAATATCGCGGATCTGCGAAATCGCCTGACGACGCGCATGCAAATCACCACGTTTACCGAGAGTGATCAGTTTATCGGCAATCGCCCGCATTTCCTTCGCCTTTGGCAAAGTGGTGACAATTTGCTCATGCAACAGCAATGATGCTGCCATATTAGCGAACATCGCCTTGCGATGGCTATGGGTCCGATTTAATTTACGGCCTTGTTTACGGTGGCGCATAGCGCTCTCCTTAACTCAATGGTCGGCAGTTCACCTGCCAGTTTTCTAATATTGATCTTCGTATCGCTTTGCCAGATCTTCGATATTCTCAGGCGGCCATGCGGAAACTTCCATTCCCAAATGCAGCCCCATGGAAGCCAGAACTTCCTTGATCTCGTTCAACGACTTACGGCCAAAGTTTGGTGTGCGAAGCATTTCTGCCTCAGTTTTCTGAATAAGATCACCAATATAAACGATGTTGTCATTTTTCAGGCAGTTTGCAGAACGAACCGACAATTCCAGCTCGTCAACTTTCTTGAGCAATGCAGGATTGAATGCAAGCTCGGCAACCTGTTCTTGAACAACCTCTTTTTCCGGCTCTTCAAAATTGACGAATATGGTCAATTGATCCTGCAGAATGCGAGCCGCAAAAGCCACCGCATCTTCAGGAGAAACAGAACCATCCGTTTCCAGTGTCATGGTCAGTTTGTCGTAATCCAGAACCTGGCCTTCACGGGTTTTGTCAACCTTGTAGGAAACCTTGCGGACCGGAGAAAACAGCGAATCAACCGGGATCATACCAATCGGCGAATCTTCCGAACGATTGCGTTCTGCCGCCACATAGCCCTTGCCTGTTTCCACGGTAAACTCGATGCGGATTTCACTTTCCTCATCAAGCGTACACAGAACCAGATCAGGGTTGAGAATTTCAACATCGCCAACGGTTTGAATATCACCTGCGGTAACAACGCCTGGACCTTCTTTACGAACGACCATCCGCTTTGAGCCTTCGCTTTCCATACGAAGTGCAATTTCCTTAATGTTCAGGATGATGTCTGTAACATCTTCACGAACACCGGGAATTGATGAAAACTCATGCAACACGCCATCAATTTGCACAGCCGTCACAGCAGCGCCTTGAAGTGATGATAACAATACCCGACGCAAAGCATTGCCAAGTGTCAGGCCAAAACCCCTTTCCAGAGGTTCGGCCAAAACTTTACCAATGCTGCCTTCCGAAGAAACTTCAAGTTTGTTCGGCTTAATCAATTCTTGCCAATTTTTATGGATCATGAATTAAATCCTTTCGATACCTTCGCCACTATCCATTCGTGACAAAGTCTGTCGATATTCCGCTCTGAGCGGAACTGTAAATTATACGCGACGACGCTTACGCGGACGACATCCGTTATGCGGAATAGAAGAAACATCGCGAATCGCTGTAATAATAAACCCGATCGATTGCAGCGCCCGCAAAGCAGATTCACGGCCAGAACCCGGGCCACGAACTTCAACTTCCAGTGTTTTCATACCGTGTTCAGCAGCTTTCTGCCCGGCATCTTCCGCAGCCATTTGCGCTGCATAAGGTGTAGACTTCCGCGAACCCTTAAACCCCTGAGCACCAGCAGACGACCAGGAAATTGTATTTCCTTGTGCATCTGTAATTGTGATCATGGTATTGTTGAATGTGGAATGTACGTGGGCAACGCCCGACGAAATATTCTTACGTTCGCGACGTTTTACGCGACCGGCTTCTTTAGCCATTATTTTTCCTTCGATCTCTACACTGCCGTAAAACCGGCAGCTCCACCGGAATACAGGCTAACACCTGCACTCCATTACTCTATTTCTACAAGGACGGTTTGCAAGACAAGCCTGCAAACACGAAAAAGCCGGCCCATAGGCCAGCAATGCTATTTCTTTTTGCCTGCAATTGCCCGTGCTGGGCCTTTACGGGTACGCGCATTTGTATGGGTGCGCTGACCACGAACAGGCAGACTACGGCGGTGCCGCAAGCCACGATAGCAACCAAGATCCATCAAACGCTTGATGTTCATTGATTTCTCACGGCGAAGGTCACCCTCAACCATATAGTCGCGGTCAATAATTTCGCGAATCTGAAGTACTTCAGCATCCGACAGTGTATTTACACGGCGATCAAGCGGTATTCCCGCTTTCTCTATAATTTCTCCGGCAATTTTTTGGCCGATTCCGTGAATATACTGAAGCGCAATAACAGCGCGCTTGTTCGTCGGAATATTGACGCCAGCAATACGAGCCACGTCCACTCTCCTTATCATTCAGGGCAAAGCCTGATTGTTACCAGAACAACGCCACAATTAGCGCTATCCTTATATTCGTACCCAGAAGGTAATTGATGGTTTCATTCCAAAACTTAACGACCGGGATCCGCATCTCTCTCGAAACCGACTCCGATCGCACATTTGATCTGAATTTTGATGGTATTAGCGGCAAACACCCTTCTTCGTCAACTACCCAGAAACAATATTTTCAAACTTTATACATGTTCCAGTACTTTTTCTATTCCCTGCGATACATCATTGATACTGCCCATACCGTCAACCCGTAACAATTTACGTCTGGCATAGTAATATCCAATCAATGGCGAGGTCTGTTTGTAGTAGGTAAACAACCGAACACGCACAGTATCTTCCACATCGTCAGGACGTCTTTTAAAATCCGATGACCCACAATTATCGCAAATACCATCGGCAACCGGAAGCTTGTATCGATCATGATAGCCCTCCCCGCAACTGGCACATAAAAAGCGACCCGTTATCCGATCGACCAACGCATCGTCATCGACCCGCAGCTCGACAACCGCATCGAGGTCAATTTTCTTGTCGGCAAAGATTTCATCGACAGAATCAGCTTGAGCCAGAGTGCGAGGATATCCATCCAGAATAAATCCGTTTGCACAATCATCCCTGTCAATCCGGTCAGAAACGATCTTGTTGACCATATCGTCAGACACAAGCTTACCAGCATTCATTATCACTTGTGCACGTTTACCAACGTCGGAGCCATCAGCAATAGCAGCTCGCAACATATCACCTGTAGAAAGGTGAGGTATTTTATGACTGTCCGCCAGGCGCATTGCCTGGGTCCCCTTACCCGCTCCAGGCGGGCCTATGAGGATTAATCTCATCTCTTGCGCTTTCCACCGCGCAACTTGGATTTTTTCACCAGACCTTCATATTGTTGGGCAAAAAGATGGCCTTGAACTTGCGAAACCGTATCCATAGTCACACTCACCATAATCAACAGTGATGTTCCCCCAAGGAACACTGATATCCCCATATTCGACATGAACATTTCCGGGATAAGACATACAAACACAAGATATAGCGCACCTGCAACAGTAATTCGAGTTAGCACATAGTCAATATAGCTCGCAGTTCGCTCACCAGGACGAATACCCGGGATAAACCCGCCATGCTTCTTCAGATTATCGGCCGTATCTTTCGGGCTAAAAACAATCGCTGTGTAAAAGAATGCGAAGAACAAAATCAAACTGGCATAGATGAACAAATACAGCGGCTGCCCTCGCCCGAGCGATGCAATAATCAACCCGAGCCAACCGGGAACATCCGTAGACGCGGCAAAGTTAGCCACAGTCACGGGTAGCAACAACAGCGATGAGGCAAAGATAGGCGGAATAACACCGGCTGTATTCAGTTTAAGCGGCAGATGGGATGCATCGCCCTGAAACATTTTGTTGCCAACCTGGCGCTTTGGATACTGGATCAAGAGTTTACGTTGCGCCCGTTCAATGAACACGACAACCCCAATCAGCCCCAATGCAGAAACCAGCACCACCAGCAAAATAATTGTAGTAATTGCACCGGTTCGCGCAGCTTCTAACAATTGCGCAATCGCCGTTGGAAGCGCTGCAACAATGCCTGAGAAGATGATAAGGGAAATACCGTTACCGATACCACGTGCAGTAATCTGCTCACCAAGCCACATAAGAAACATCGTGCCGCCCACAAGCGTAATCACCGCAGACATGGTGAAGAACCAGCCTGGATCATTCACAATATTACCAGAACCGGAAAGCCCGGCTGCAATACCGTAAGCCTGCAGGGTTGCAAGTATAACCGTGCCATAGCGGGTATATTGATTGATTATTTTACGCCCCTGCTCGCCATCTTTCTTGAGTTGCTCAAGAGTAGGAATAACCGACGTCATCAGCTGAATGATAATGGAAGCGGAAATATAGGGCATGATACCCAGGGCAAAAATTGCTAATCGCTCAACCGCACCGCCAGAAAACATATTAAACAGGCCAAGGACGCCCTGACTTTGCTGATCAAATGCGCGTGCGAACGCGTCAGCGTTAATTCCCGGTAGCGGGATATATGTCCCAAGGCGATAAATAACCAACGCACCCAGTGTAAACCAGATGCGCTTCTTAAGTTCAGTCGCTTTTGAAAAAGAGGAAAAATTCAGATTCGCTGCAAGTTGTTCTGCTGCCGATGCCATCAATCTCTCCGGTAATTATAAAGCGGTACTATTTTAATTAAGCGTCCGCTTTTTCTTTTTCAACCGGCAAGTTCACCTTGCCGCCAGCTTTTTCAATTTTTTCAATTGCGGCTTTAGAAGCGCCAGCAATATCAAAAGTCAGTTTTTTCTTGGTTTCACCATCAGAAAGCAGACGGACACCGTCTTTTACCCGACGAATAACGCCAGCTTCCTTGAGGCTTTCAGCAGATATAGCAGATTTTGCATCCAGCTTACCCGCTTCAATTGCCTGCTCAATGCGAGCAATAGAAACAATGTTGAGTTTCTTGGCGAAAATATTGTTAAATCCACGTTTAGGCAAGCGGCGATAGAGGGGCATTTGCCCACCTTCAAAACCCTTGATTGCAACACCTGAACGAGACTTTTGGCCTTTTACACCACGTCCGCCAGTCTTGCCCTTACCGGAACCAATACCGCGACCTACGCGTTTACGAGAATGAATAGCGCCTTCATTGTCGTTGATTTCATTGAGTTTCATTGTTCAATACCTCTGTAAGCCGCTAATCAGGCTTCGTCGACCACCCGCACCATGTGCGAGATTTTACGGATCATGCCACGTACAGCTGGAGTATCTTCCAGAGTGCGACGGCGGTTCATTTTGTTCAAGCCAAGGCCAATCAGCGTTGCGCGCTGATCTGACCTTCGACGAAGCGGGCTTCCGGTCTGTTGAACGGTAACCGTTTTGCCTGATTTTTTGTCAGCCATTTTGAAATCCAGCTAGGCTGGCTCCCTAATCATGTTGTTTTGCGCACAATTTATATTCAAATATAAGCGCAAATAATAGAATTCAAAGTAACGGTTAAGGCACCGCTACGTGACTTAGTCTTCGCTGCCAACCAGATCGCGACGACGGGCCTGAAGAGTGGCAAATTTAAGCCCTCTCTGGGTCGCAATATCACGAGGATGCATTTGACGCTTCAGCGCATCAAAAGTAGCCCGAACCATGTTGTATGGGTTCGATGTACCAATAGATTTGGCAACAACGTCAGACATACCAACAGTTTCAAACACCGCACGCATTGGACCACCGGCAATAATACCGGTTCCTGGAGGCGCCGCACGCAGCACAACCTTACCGGCACCGTGGCGGCCTTTAACATCATGGTGCAAAGTGCGGCCATCGCGCAAAGGCACGAAAATCATATCGCGTTTTGCAGCTTCAGAAGCCTTGCGAATAGCCTCAGGCACTTCGCGAGCCTTACCATGGCCAAAACCAACCCGGCCTTTTTGATCACCAACAACCACAAGTGCAGCAAAGCCAAAGCGTCGACCGCCTTTTACAACTTTTGCCACACGGTTGATGTGTACCAGTTTATCAACAAACTCGCTGTCACGCTCATCGCGATCATTTCGCTGTTGTCTCGGTGCCATATCCTTAAACCCTTATTCTTTTCCGGAGCACCAAAGGCCTTCTTATCGGTGAATGCCCTTGAGAAATTTCAAACTAGAAGTTCAACCCGCCTTCGCGAGCAGCTTCCGCCAATGCTTTAACACGACCGTGATAAAGATAAGAACCACGATCAAAAACCACATCCTTGATGCCAGCTTTTGATGCACGTTCAGCAATCATTTTACCAACCACCGCAGCAGCAGCGACGTTTCCGCCTTTGCCGTCTTTTGTCACATCTTTTTCCAAAGTGGAAGCAGCAGCAACTGTGTGGCCATTTAAATCGTCAATCACCTGCGCGTAAATATTCTGCGCAGAACGATAAACGCTCAAACGGGCGCGGCCATTGGCCACTTTCTTAAGATCGCGACGAACACGCGATGCGCGCCGCTGTTTTGTTTTAGAAGAACTTGCCATTTGTTCAGTGCCTTACTTCTTTTTGCCTTCCTTACGGAAGATAAATTCATCAGCGTATTTTACACCCTTGCCTTTATAAGGCTCTGGTGGGCGATATTTACGAATTTCCGCAGCAACCTGGCCAACTTTTTGCTTATCAAAGCCTGAAACAATAATTTCAGTTGGTTTGGTCACTTTTACATCGACACCTTCAGGAATGTCATAAAGCACTTCATGAGAAAAACCGAGCTGCAATTGCAACTTATTTCCCTGCATGGCAGCACGATAACCAACGCCGTTGATTTCAAGAGTTTTAGAAAAACCCTCTTTAACACCATCAAAGATGTTAGAAATCATCGTCCGCGACATACCCCATTGAGAACGTGCATTCTTTGAGTTGTTCTTCGGATCAACCTTGAACACCCCATCTTCCAATTTCACCAGAACGTCATCGTTCACAACAAAGGTCAGTTCGCCCTTAGGCCCCTTTGCAGTGACCGTCTGGCCATCCAGTGTAGCCGTAATCCCCTCAGGGACGGCGATTACTTTTTTACCTATCCGCGACATATTTTTCTGCCTGTTCGGTTATTGCGTTTCACCCGGCCGATCAGAAGATCTGACAGAGAACCTCGCCGCCTAAATTCTGTTCCCGTGCATCATGATCGGCCATAACGCCTTTTGGAGTGGAAAGTATGGAAACTCCCAGCCCATTCGCAACACGCGGAATCGATTTGACCGACGAATATACCCGACGACCAGGTTTGGAAATACGCGTAATCTCACGAATTACGGGTGCTCCCTCGAAATATTTCAGTTCAATGTCCAACTCGGCTTTGCCATTGTTAAAATCAACGCGGGTATAACCGCGGATGTAACCTTCGGCCTTGAGAACATCAAGAACATTTGCCCGCAATGATGATGCCGGGCTCGAAACTTTTGGCTTGCCGCGCATCAAAGCATTACGAATGCGGGTAAGCATATCCCCCAAGGGGTCTGTCATAGACATATCTGATTTTCCTTACCAGCTGGATTTTACAATGCCGGGTATTTTGCCCTGGGAACCAAGTTCACGCAGCGCGATACGAGACATTCTCATTTTGCGGTAAAATGCACGAGGCCTGCCTGAAATTTCACAACGGTTACGAATACGAACCTTGCTGGAACTGCGTGGCAGTTCATTAAGTTTCAGCTGAGCCTTGAAGCGTTCATCCATTGGCAATGTCTTGTCATAGATGATTGCTTTAAGTATCGCACGTTTAGCAGCAAATTTTGCCACTGTCCTGCGGACTCTTTTTCCTTTTTCGATCGCGCTAACTTTCGCCATCTTTTATTCCTTCCAAACGGATGCCGTTACAGGTGAATTTAATCCAAAGCCCTATTCGGGGAATGGGAAATTAAAGGCTGCAAGCAATGCTCTCGCCTCGTCATTCGTATCAGCTGTCGTACAAACGATAACGTCCATGCCCCAGATTTCGTCGACCTTATCATAGTCGATTTCCGGGAACACAATGTGTTCTTTGATGCCCATGGCAAAGTTGCCATTTCCATCGAAGCTCTTCGGGTTCAAACCACGAAAGTCTCTCACGCGCGGTAGCGCAATATTGATAAGACGATCAAGGAATTCATACATTCTAGTGCCGCGCAATGTCACTTTAGCACCAAGCGGCATGTCTTCACGAACCTTAAAAGTCGCAATCGACTTTTTGGCGCGGGTCACAACCGCTTTCTGACCAGCAATAAGCGTCAGATCTGCAGCTGCAATACGTGCTTTCTTGGAATCATTGGTAGATTCACCAATACCCATATTGAGCACAATTTTATCTATGCGGGGCATTTGCATAGGGTTTTTATAGCCAAACTGTTCAAGCATTTTAGGCTGCACAACGGCGGCATAATGCTTTTTCAGACGCGGCTCATAAGTTGCCTCAGCC
>JAJRQF010000119.1 GCA_024280375.1 Alphaproteobacteria bacterium
GCTGAGGGATGGCGAATTTTAACATTTCGCTGGGGTATATTCTTTTTGTGCCTGGCCGTGATTAATGAAATTGTCTGGCGTAATTTTTCGACTGATTTCTGGGTGTCGTTCAAAGTATGGGGAATGATGCCGATATCGATGATCTTTACATTTTCGCAAATGCCATTGATTTCAAAACATTCAATCGAACCACTTGGTGGCGATGAGTGAATAATTAACGCCGGGCACTTTGTCGTTTGGCATCTATTGAAATCGCCATGAGCGCCATGCCGATAATAGCGCTTGCCATTTCCGCATTTGCTCTGGTTTCAAAGCTGGCTTTATCGAGACGTTCAAGCGCTTTTGTCAGCGCTTTTGTGTTCCAGATATTTAAGGCATTGGTGACCATATTTTTGCGCCGGAACATTAACGGCGGTCGCATTCTTGAAACAGCTGACTGTGCCCCTTGCCGGGAGATTTCCATTTCTGAACGTGCCTTGTGCAGAGATTGAAAATGACGTTGGGCGGCATTGGCAATAACACTTGGATGGGTGCCCGTATCCAGCAATCTGGCAAGTGTGTTTTGAACCAGATTTATTTCGCCAGTGCTGGCAGCATCCAAAACTTCATCTATGGCAAAAGCCGATGCATCACCAACAATTGCTTCCACATGAACCTCGGTGATGACCTCGTCTTTCTGCGCATAGAGGCAAAGCTTTTCAACTTCATTTCTGGACGCGCGACGATCTGCACCGATCAATGATTTTAACAAATCGCGTGCGGCCGGTTCGATGCCAAGTCCGGCGCGCTGAATTTCTTCATCAATCAGCTGATTGATCGAGCGATCATCATCGGCATAGCAGGGAAGCGCGATAGCGGTTTTTGACTGCTCGACAGACTTTCTTAATGGTGAGGTTTTTTTAAGATCTCCGGCCTCGATCAAAATCCATGCATCTTCAGGCGGCGTTGTGAGAACCGGCGCTAATGATTTTGCGAGATTTTTTAAGGTTGTCCCGCTAATCCAGATCAGCCGAGTTCCACCGAACATTCCAATCGTGTGGGCATCTTCGGCGATTTTATTGGGGTTGCCAGCGGCGGAATCAGCATCCATTCTTATTAAGCTGAAGGGATCATCCAGGTCTACACCAGAGCTTGCAGCAAATTTTTTGGCGCGTTCAGAAACCAGCCCGGTATTCGGTCCATAAATTAATATGGTTTTAAATTGCGGTTCCGGTTTTTGCAAAAAGCGGTCAACTTCATGAGCCTTTCGCTGTGCCATTAATGGATACTTTCAAAATGTTCCAATTATGAAACTTACTTATTTGCCAGAGTTGCGGAGATGAGCAATCGAAGTTGCTCTGCGACTTCATTGGCAGCACGATCTTCGGCATCGCGTTCAGCGCGCTGATTGGCGAAACTTTGGTTGGTCCGATCATAAGAGGCAATTGCCTGTCTGGAACCGGTGGCAATAATTTCACCCTTGGATTTTTCCTTCAAAGTGTAACTCACTGAAACGGTAATCTGAGAAGCCGTTGGTGCTTTGGTGCTGGTAACAACAGAAATTGCGGCTTTGCTGGCAACTGCAGTAATTTTCAAGCTGTAGGTTGCGCCAATTGGTTCTTTGCCACCATTAAGTGCAAAAATTAGCTTATTGCGAACTTGTTGACCCACCCGGTTTGAGACACCGAGAATATCCACATTGGAGAGCGTGGTTGGCGACAGGGCTGAATTTGGCTTTTGCGCATCTAATGGCTGGACGGTGCAGCTGGATATCACCAGCCCAAAAATCACCAGCAAGGCAAAGGCCAGAACCGGTATATTTAATGAAGATTTAATCACTCTTTCAAACCACGACATTTACAATCCTCTTGGGCACAACAATCAGCTTCTTTGGTGTTTTACCAGAAAGTGCTGATTGTACAAAATCGAGCGCCAACACTGCTTCACTAACCGCATCATTGTCAGCGTTTATGCTTATAGTAAGTTCACCGCGTTTCTTTCCGTTAATTTGAACCGGTAGGGTTATGTCACTTTCTACAATCAACGTCTGATCAGCTTCCGGCCATAGGGCCGTTGCGACCATATGATCATTACCAAGTTTTTGCCAGCACTCCTCGGCTAAATGCGGCATCATAGGCGCAAACATTTGAATCACAATATTTACGCACTGTAATAAATTGGATTTATCAGACGTTTTATCTGACATTTTGCGCAGATGCTGTTCAAGTGTGTTGACGATTGAATGAACCTGAGCAATTGCATTGTTAAACCGCAGATCGCCAAGCATGGTATCGGTTTTGGCAAGTGCCTTGTGAGTGGCTTTCAATACATCCAGGGCCTGGCTTGAAAGTTCGGCCTTATCAGCCGTAGATTTTTCCGCATCAAGCGCTGCGGTATTATTGACCAGACGCCAAATTCTTTGAACAAAACGATGCGCACCTTCAACACCTGCCTCGCTCCAGATCACATCACGCTCGGGGGGGGAATCGGATAATACAAACCATCGGGCGGTATCTGCGCCATAGGTTTCCAGAATTTCATCCGGGTCGACAATATTGCGTTTTGATTTTGACATTTTTTCGATATTGCCGATTTTTACTTCGGCATTGCTATCAAGCATCGTCGCGGTTCTTTTGCCGTCGATGTCATCTATGCGAATTTCTGCCGGAGATACCCACCCGCCATCGGCGTTGCGATAGGTTTCATGTACAACCATTCCCTGGGTAAAGAGGCCTTTGATTGGTTCTTTTATGCCCACATGGCCGCAGATTTCCATGGCTCGGGTGAAAAACCTAGAATAGAGCAAATGCAGGATCGCGTGTTCAATGCCGCCAATATATTGATCAACCGGCAACCATTGATCAACCAGATCCCGGTTTGTCGGGGTTTTGGCGGTTGGATCGGTGAAGCGGGCAAAATACCAGGAGGAATCCACAAAAGTATCCATGGTATCGGTTTCACGTCGTGCAGCTTTTCCGCAATTGGGGCAATCGACCTTTGCCCATGTTGGATGATGGTCCAGCGGATTGCCGGGTTTTTCAAAACTTACATTATCAGGCAAAATTACTGGTAAGTCATTTTCGGGAACTGGTACAATACCGCAATCATCGCAATGGATGAAAGGAATGGGCGCACCCCAATAGCGTTGGCGGGAAAGGCCCCAATCGCGCAATCGATAATTTATTTGACGTTCAGCCTGTGGCGCTCCATCTACAGACCGGCTTTCCAACATTTCAGCGACAGAATTTTTTGCGTCTTCTATGGATTTTCCATTGAGAAAATCTGAATTGAAAATGCTGCCCTCACCGGTATAGGCCTCATCCTGCAAATAGAATGCAGCCTCCTGCTGGTCCGGTGGCAAAACAACAGGCGTTACTTCAAGACCGTATTTGCGGGCAAAATCCATATCACGCTGATCATGTGCCGGGCAGCCGAAAATCGCGCCGGTGCCATAATCTATCAGTACAAAATTGGCCACATAGACCGGAATGGTTTTCCCATCAATAAACGGGTGTTTCACACTCAGTCCTGTATCAAAACCGGTTTTTTCTGCAGTTTCAATTTCCGCCAGGCTGGTGCCTAGCTTTTGGCACTCTTTCACATAGTCCTGAAGCTCCGGTCTCGATTTGGCCAACCAGCTTGTCAATTCATGATCAGGGGAAAGTGCCATGAAGCTTGCGCCAAACAATGTGTCCGGGCGGGTTGTAAATACCTCAAGTGCACTTGAGGTTTTGTCAGTTTCGATCTTCAACTTTTCAAGAATTGTCTGACCAGCATCAGAAAATTCAAAGCGGACCTTTAAACCTTCAGAACGGCCAATCCAGTTTCGCTGCATGGTCCGCACTTTGTCCGGCCAGCGATCCAGATCATCGAGTGAATTGAGCAATTCTTCGCTATAGTCACTGATTTTGAAAAACCACTGGGTTAATTCACGCTGCTCAACCGGCGCGCCTGAACGCCAACCGCAACCGTCAATCACCTGCTCATTGGCAAGGACTGTGTGATCAACCGGATCCCAGTTGACCTTTGATTGCTTGCGGTAAATTAGATCATTTTTGTAAAAATCCAGAAACAGTTTTTGCTGTTGATGGTAATAATTCACATCACAGGTGGCAAATTCACGCGACCAATCAAGTGAGAAACCCATCGATTGCAGCTGCTGGCGCATGGCGGCGATGTTTTCATAAGTCCAGGCTTTTGGCTGAGCATTATTTTGCATGGCGGCATTTTCTGCGGGCATGCCAAATGCATCCCAGCCCATCGGATGAAGAACCTCAAATCCCTTGGCCCGTTTATAGCGAGCAATCACATCGCCCATTGCATAGTTTCGAACGTGGCCCATATGAATGCGCCCGGAAGGATAGGGGAACATTTCCAGCACATAATATTTTTCCCGCAAATTGTCGGATATTAACGGGGTTTCAAATAATTTGGCCACTTCCCATTTGGATTGCCAATTTGATTCGGTAGCGCGCGGATTGTAACGTTCACTGGTCATATGAATATTCTTGAGGTTGTTCTTTTATGTTGTTTGTGACACTCAACAGAAATGATGCATGGGGTCAACAGTCGAGGCTCTTTCGAGGATAAGTTATGAGCGTGGTATCACAAAACCTGACCGAAATTCGTCAATCAATCATTGATGCGGCTAAAAAAAGTGATAGGCAGGGTGGTGATGTTGAACTGATCACGGTTTCTAAAACCTTCAGTGTGGAAGAAATTGAGCAGGCACTTGAAGCCGGGCAAAGGGTTTTTGGTGAAAATCGGGTGCAGGAAGCGTATTCGAAGTGGCCAATATTGCGAGAAAAATATGCGGATATTGAATTGCATTTAATCGGGCCCTTGCAATCTAACAAAACCAAGGAAGCGGTCGCGCTGTTTGATGCCATTCATACGGTTGATCGCGAAAAAATTGCCAAGGCTCTGGCGAAGGAAATTTCGACACAACAAAAGCAGATGAAATTATTTGTGCAGGTCAATACTGGCGAAGAGCCACAAAAGGCTGGAATTGCGCCGCGCGATGCTGTGGCCTTTGTTCAGCGCTGCGTTGAAATTCATGACCTCAATATTTGCGGTTTGATGTGCATTCCGCCGTTTGAAGAGAACTCCGGGCCGCATTTTGCACTTTTGGCAGAGCTTGCTAAAAAGGCCAAAGTGAAAAAACTCTCAATGGGTATGTCGGCGGATTTCCAGACAGCGATAGAATTTGGTGCGAGCCATGTTCGGGTTGGTAGCGCAATATTTGGCGGTCGCGGATAAAATGTAAGCTAAATCAGCGTCACATTTTTCCATGGTTAATCAGACTTTAACCATCAATATTCTATTCTTTCCTACTTGAATAATTCAAACGGAGTGATTTCCGTTAAACCTGTGCGGAAAGAAATATGACGTCGCTAGATTCTGATTTTGAACAATCGTCCTTTTCCGGTGCGATCAAGCGCAATATTATTGCTGTGTGCGGTCTGGCCCTGTTTTTGGTAACATTGGTTGCTGCGGCCAGTCTTGCCACGTGGTCGGTTGACGACCCAAGCCTGACTTATGCAACTCATGGTGAGCCGCAAAATGCACTTGGCTATTGGGGTGCCAGTTTTTCCGATTTGACCATGCAGTTCCTTGGGCTTTCAGGCGTTTTGGCTTTGGTGCCGGCGGCTATCTGGGGCTGGCTGATGTTTTCTTCGCGTCCAATTATGAATGTTCGCCGCAGAAGTGCCTATTGGGCGTTATCAGTTGTTTTGCTGGCAACGGCATTTGGCAGTCTGGGTGTTCCTGAAACCTGGCCATTGCCGGTGGGCCTTGGCGGGGTTATTGGGGATGTGGTGCTTAAAATTCCCCAATTGATCACAGGTGAATATCCAAGCGGAGATTTATCTGCCGTTCTGGCAATTGGATTTGCCATTCCTGGTATCTGGCTGTTGATACATGCCTCGGGCCTGATTGGCCGGGTTGAGCTACAAAAACCCGCCAAAAAACGTTCTTCAAAAAAGCGCAATGCCGAAATTGATGATCTCGATGAAGGCGATACACTGTTTCATTGGATTACCGGGCCGCTTATGGCGCCAATTGGGCTGCTGATTCATTGGGGGTTGAGCATAAAGGCATTTTTTGGAAATTCGGGTGGTTCCCGCCGGGCTTCAGGCGGTTCACGCAATGCGGGACGTGCAAAAGTTCCGTGGAGTGATCTTTTGTCTAAATCCGATGATGGATATGAGGCTGATCATTTTGAACGTCGGATGGAACCAGAGTTTGACGACGGGGCTTATCTGGATGGTGCACAAACCGGAGACGACGGCTGGGAGGAAATGTCGGCGCCAGAAGTTGATCGTCCGCATGCGAATTTAGATAGTAATTCGGGTCGGGTGATGCAACCTGCCGCAACCCCCAAACAAGGCAGGCGCATTGTGCGAGAGGCGCAGGCGTCGCTTCTTTCATCGAACAGTTTTGAGTTACCATCAATTCATCTTTTGGCTGAACCAAAACAGGTTGCTAAAGATCGGTTGTTGAGTGATGACGCGCTGGAGCAAAATGCCCGCCTGCTTGAAGGCGTGCTGGAAGATTTCGGTATTAAGGGCGAAATAATCAAAGTACACCCAGGCCCGGTTGTGACATTGTATGAACTGGAGCCGGCACCGGGTATCAAGTCTTCGCGGGTGATTGGCCTTGCCGATGATATTGCCCGTTCAATGAGTGCAATTGCAGCGCGTGTGGCTGTAATTCCCGGTCGTAATGCGATTGGTATAGAATTGCCAAATTTAAACCGCGAAACTGTTTATCTGCGCGAATTACTGGCCAGTCGAGATTTTGAAAACAGCAAGGCCAAACTTGCAATTTGCCTGGGTAAAACTATTGGCGGTGATGCGGTAATCGTTGATCTTGCAAAAATGCCCCATCTGCTGGTTGCCGGTACAACGGGTTCTGGTAAATCGGTTGCAATTAATACGATGGTTCTTTCGCTGCTTTATAAGCTTGGGCCGGAAAAATGTAAGTTGATCATGATCGATCCGAAAATGCTGGAACTATCGGTATATGACGGAATTCCGCATTTGCTGACGCCGGTGGTTACCGATCCGAAAAAAGCAGTTGTAGCGCTTAAGTGGACCGTTCGCGAAATGGAAGAGCGCTACAAGAAAATGTCGAAGGTCGGGGTTCGAAATATTGAAGGCTTTAATAACCGCGTCGAACTCGCCCGTAAAAAAGGCGAAGTGATTACCCGAACCGTTCAAACCGGATTTGACCGTGATACCGGTGAGGCGGTTTATGAAACTGAAGAGCTGGATTTGCAACCATTGCCATTTATCGTGGTGGTGATTGACGAGATGGCCGATTTGATGATGGTAGCCGGGAAAGATATTGAGGGCACCGTTCAACGGTTGGCCCAAATGGCCCGTGCGGCGGGTATTCATGTGGTGATGGCAACACAAAGACCATCGGTAGATGTGATCACCGGTACGATTAAGGCGAACTTCCCGACAAGAATTTCATTTCAGGTCACATCAAAAATTGATTCAAGAACAATTCTTGGTGAGATGGGCGCAGAACAACTGCTCGGCATGGGTGATATGTTGTATATGGCTGGTGGTGGTCGAATTTCACGTGTGCATGGTCCGTTCGTTGATGATTTGGAAGTTGAAGAAGTTGTTGCACATTTGAAACTTCAAGGCATTCCTCAATATCTGGAATCGATAACGGAAGATCAAGAGGAAGAAGAAGGTTCTGCTGGATCATATGATGGCGAAGCAGGTGGCGATTCTGATGATCCGTATGATCAGGCAGTTGCGATTGTGCTGCGGGATCGCAAAGCCTCGACCTCTTATATTCAACGCCGAATGTCGATTGGCTATAACAGGGCGGCCTCCTTGATTGAGCGCATGGAAGATGAAGGCCTGATCAGTAGTGCTAATCATGCGGGCAAGAGAGAAATTCTTGTTCCAGCTGAAGATGAGACAATTTAGAAATATAAATTGAAGACCGATTAAACTGAGGTCAATAAACTGCCATAGTTCTCGGACAAAACCAAACACTGGGTGGTGGTAGCAAATGGATATTATTTCAATGCAAATACATGCAGGTAAATTTAGTAAAATAAAAACAATCGCCTCGGCCATCATTATCTCAGGAGTGCTGGTTATCGCGCCGGGCACAACGCAGGTTTTGGCTGCCAACGCTTCTGATGCAGAAACTGTAAAAGCTATCAGTAAGCACTTTTCCGGTGTTCCAAGCCTCAAGGGCGAATTTGTTCAATTTGGTCCCAGGGGCGAACAAACCGGCGGCAAATTTTATCTGCAACGTCCCGGTAAAATTAGATTTGATTATGATAAGCCCTCGGCAATCAGTGTTTTTGCTGATGGAAAAACCATTGCTATAAATAATAAAAAACTGAAGACATGGGACTTTATTCCCCTATCCAAAACACCGCTCAGACTGCTGCTTGCCAAAGAAATTGATGTGACCGACAAGTCGATCAAAAGCGTCAAACATGAGGTTGATCTAACAACTGTTGTGCTTGGTAATACGTCTGTTTTTGGCGATTCTAAAATTACCCTGATGTTTGACCCCAAAACATTCGAGCTGCGCCAATGGACGATTACCGATAATCAGGGAAAAGACACATCGGTAATGATTTTCAACGTGGAGAAAAACGTAAAACTTTCCAGCCGATTGTTTAAAATTGATTATCATAAAATCCGGGCTGAAAAAGAAGCCAGATTTGATAACTGATCGGATTTAGACCCTGGCATATGGGTTGGGCGATGCTATTTCCTGTGATGATCTGAATTTATTCAGCTCCTTCTCTTGTATGCAAGGCCTTTGCGAACCAAGTTATCTGTTCGCATAGGCCTATAGTCAAATCAAAGAGCACCATCACTATGACTTTCAAGATTGCCACCTGGAATATTAATTCTGTTCGCTTGCGCATTTCCATGGTTGAGGATTTTCTCAATGAGCATCAGGTGGATGTTCTTTGTTTGCAGGAAATCAAATGTCAAAATGACCTGTTTCCAACTGCCGCGTTCAATGAACTTGGTTATGTGCATCAGGCGGTACATGGCCAAAAGGGCTACCATGGGGTTGCGACCGTATCAAAATTACCGCTGGCTGATATTTCGTCTACGGATTATTGTGAAATGGGCGATACCAGGCATGTGGAATGTGTGGTTGAGGCGGGGGGGCAAAAATTACGCCTGCATAATTTTTATGTGCCTGCCGGTGGTGATGAGGCTGATGTCGATAAAAACCCCAAATTTGCCCACAAGCTGAAATTTCTGGATGAAATGAAACAGCTGGATGCCGATAGCGGTGGTATCCCTTCGATATTGGTTGGCGATTTGAATATTGCGCCACTGCCAACAGACGTCTGGTCGCACAAACAATTATTGAAAGTTGTTTCCCATACACCGGTTGAAACGGAAACTTTGGGTGATGTTATGGATGCTGGCGGATGGGAAGATTTAATTCGCCATCATATTCCACCAGAAGAAATTCTATTTACCTGGTGGAGTTATCGTTCAAAAGACTGGAATGTGGCCAATAAAGGCCGGCGACTGGATCATATCTGGTCGGCACCGGAACTTAAAAAGTCTCTGGTGGATATTAATGTGGTTCGCGAATCGCGTGGGTTGGAAAAACCCTCTGATCATGTACCGGTCATTGCCAGCTTCGAATTTTAACTTGAAACCGCATCAGTTCGGTCGAGTTCCCGCTGGATATGCTGAAGCCTTGCGATGAAGTTTTGAACATTGCTGGATATCTTGGCGTGAATATTAATGGCCAGGTCCGGATATTCCTGCAATATGCGACGAAACAGAATTCTGGTAATTTCAATTAACTCGACCTCGTCCTTTGCAATTGCTGTGGTGTTTCTTTTACTTTTCGAAATCATGGCGAGTTCGCCAATCAGGCTGGCGCGGCCAAAGGCCCCAAAAATTTTGCCATCTTCCTGATTGCCAGATAATATTTCAACTGTGCCGTAGGAAATAATATATCCGCTGTCTGCAGTTGCGCCATAGTGAAATATCTCTGACCCGGGTTGGACAGTTATTTTATTTGCGCCAAATGCCAGCAGGCGAAGGTGTTCTGTATGAAATTCTTCAAACAGGGCAACTTGTGAGAGCAGTTCTATGTCCTGATCAAGGCTCATTATAAATTCCAAATTATTTCGGGACGGGTCTTGAAAACTAAAGAATCATCCTAAACCGAATCACGGAACCAACTTATAGCCGCCACTTTCAGTCACAAGCAATTGTGCATTTGAGGGATTGCGCTCGATTTTCTGCCTCAACCGGTAAATATGGGTTTCAAGTGTGTGGGTTGTAACGCCGGAATTATATCCCCAAACCTCTTCAAGCAGCACATCGCGGGTAATAACCTGCTTTTCTGCGCGGTAAAGGTATTTCAATATGGCGGTTTCTTTTTCGGTCAGGCGTATTTTGTCGCCGTTTTCCTCCTCCAGCAGAATTTTCTGCGATGGCTGGAAGGTGTAATGGCCGATGGTAAATACGGCATCTTCGCTTTGTTCATGTTGGCGCAGTTGCGCTCGAATACGGGCCAGCAATACAGCAAACTTAAAGGGCTTGGTGACATAGTCATTGGCACCGGATTCGAGACCGAGAATGGTATCAGCATCGGTATCATGACCGGTCAACATGATGATCGGCGATTTAAAACCGCCTTTTCTTAAGATTTTAACAGCCTCTCGACCGTCCATGTCTGGCAGACCCACATCCATAATCAACAGATCAAGGTGGTTGGCGCGTGCAGTTTGAATACCACGGGTGGCACTATCTTCCTGCAATAATTCAAATTCCTCATATAGATCGAGCTGCTCGATTAAAGCTTCGCGCAGGTCTTGATCGTCATCTACGAGGAGAATTGTTCTGGCTGTCATGAAATTTCTCTAATTTGTTTCAGTGAATTATTTGCTGTTATATCATGTACAGCAATTATGGTGCTAATTTGTGATGAAACCTATTGTAAACTCACTTTGTTACACAAATTCGTCAAAGCTATGGAAACTTTGGTGTTTATAACGTGAATGATGGCCTGTATCAATGATGATCAAAATAAGTAGACTCAAGCATATAATTGTTCGTCAATGTGGTTCAAATAAATCAAAGGGTTTGATATTTGCCGGCTCGCGGTATATTTCCTGTGCGCTTGGACGAAGCGGTATAAGTACTAAAAAACGTGAGGGTGATGGGGCTACTCCGGTGGGCACTTTCCGAATTCTATATGGGTTTTACCGCGCCGATCGGGTTTTGCATTTGTCGGCGGGAATCTCTCTCTTACAGAACAGTAAAACATTTGGTTGGTGCGATGAACCGGGTGACCGGAATTATAATAGATTGGTAAAATTACCCTATTCGGGACGTCATGAAAAATTGTGGCGCGAAGATCATCTTTATGACTATTGTCTGGTGCTTGACCAAAACTATTCAAAAAGAATGCGCGGGATGGGCAGCGCTATTTTCTTCCACATTGCCAGTGAAGATTTCAAGCCAACGGAAGGCTGTGTTGCGATAAAACTATCGGATATGCGCTGGCTGCTTCAACATATCGGCCGTGATACAAAACTGGTGATTAGGTTGTGATCTCTAGATAAAAAAACCCGATCTGAAATAAATCAGACCGGGTAATTGAGTTAATTGTTAGTGCCGGGACTTTTCAGCCCTCTTATCGGTTAAGAACTTATGAATGATAAGCGGCTTCACCATGTGATGATAAGTCAAGTCCCTGGCGCTCATCTTGTTCAGATGCACGCAGGCCAAAGATCACATCAACCAGCTTGAACAGAATAACCGAGCCGATACCACACCAGGCGATGGTGATCAAAACAGCCATAATCTGAGTTGTGGTCTGGCCAGCGATGGAGTAATCCGCGCCGCCCGTACCACCAAGCAGTGGGCTGGTGAAAATGCCGGTTCCAACAGCACCGATAATGCCGCCAATACCGTGGATACCGAAAACGTCGAGGCTATCATCATATCCAAATTTGTTTTTCACAAGAGATACGAAGAAATAACAACCAGCACTGCCGAGCGCGCCAAGCAGGATCGCACCCATTGGGCCAACTGAACCGGCTGCCGGAGTAATCGCCACAAGACCAGCAATCATGCCGGATGCAGCGCCCAACATTGAAGCCTGCCCGCGCAGTACGGATTCAATCAAAGACCAGGCAATGATTGCACCGGCGGTTGCAGTGAATGTATTGATCATAGCAAGCGTTGCCGCACCATTGGCTTCAAGATTGGAGCCGGCGTTAAAGCCGAACCAGCCAACCCACAACATTGCAGCACCAACAAGAGTGAGTGTCATGGAATGTGGTGCCATCATATCACGGCCAAAGCCGATGCGTTTGCCAATCATGATGCTGCCGATAAGGGCTGCAATACCAGCATTGATGTGGACAACTGTACCACCGGCGAAATCAAGCGCGCCCATTTTGAAGATCAGGCCGTTTGCATCCCAAACCATGTGGGCAATTGGGAAATATACGAAGGTTACCCACAAAATCACAAAGGCCATGATGGCTGAGAATTTCACCCGTTCGGCAAATGCGCCGATGATCAGTGCTGGCGTAATGGCGGCAAAGGTCATCTGGAAGGCAATAAAGACATATTCAGGAATTACCACGCCATCGGTGAAGGTGGCAGCGGTTGAATCTGCGGTTACGCCCTTGAGGAATAATTTGCCAAACCCACCCCAATAAGGGCTTTCCGAGCCGCCAAATGCGAATGAGTATCCGTAAGTTACCCAGATAATGATGACAATTGCTGTAATCATGGTGGTTTGCATTAGAACTGACAGCATGTTTTTTGAGCGAACCAGTCCGCCATAAAACAAGGCGAGACCGGGCAGGATCATGAACAGCACCAAAATGGTTGAAAGCATCATGAAACCGGTATCACCTTTATCCATGGTGTCGGCTGCAAAGGCTGGCCAAGCTGCGAGCGAAAAAGCTGTAAGAGCTGAAAGCCCCGCCAGCTTTGGTGTAATAGACATCAAGTTTTTCATTGGAATTTCCTATAGACTTTTGGTCAAAAAGGCCTGACGAAGCAAACTAAAGTGCTTCAGTGCCGGTTTCTCCTGTACGAATACGAATGGCTTGTTCCAGATCCCAAACGAAGATCTTGCCATCTCCGATTTGGCTGGTATTTGCGGCGGCTGAGATTGCTTCTGTAACCTTTTCAACATCGCCAGCTGCAACAGCAATTTCGATCTTGAGTTTTGGCAGAAAGCTTACGGCATATTCGGTGCCGCGATAAATTTCAGTATGGCCTTTTTGGCGCCCATACCCTTTGACTTCGGTGACAGTCAAACCCTGAACACCAAGATCGGTAAGTGCATTGCGCACCTCATCGAGCTTGAAGGGCTTGATAATAGCCATCACTATTTTCATGGTATTTCCATTCTGTGGTTGGGCTACCGTCTTCGATAACCGGGTTCCTAGACACCTTTACCCCCATGGCGTGGCGCTGATCACAGAATAGATACAAATTACATGCCAGATTCGGAATGCTTTGGTAAGTTATTGTTTAATAAAGGGATTTTTTGGGGCGCAAGGGCGGTGAAATTGAGCAAGTGCTGGGCATGGCTAAAAAATAAGCATAAATTATAATATGCACAATTATTGAACAGTTTATATGTTAGGCTCGTTTTGGGTCTTTAATACGAATAAGACCTTCCTGTGCGGTTGATGCAACAAGTTGGCCTGATTTGGTAAAGAGGCTGCCGCGGGCCAAGCCTCTTGAACCAGATGTGCTTGGGCTGTCTTGTGAAAACAGTAGCCAGTTATTTAGATCTACCGGGCGGTGAAACCACATGGAGGGGTCCAGACTGGCAACCTGAATATCGGGATCAAAGACCTTTTTTCCATGTGGATAAAGCGAAGTATCCAGCAAAGTCATATCCGATGCATAGGCAAGAATTGCTGCCTGCAAAGCGCGATCATCGGGGATTTTTCCCGATGCCCTTAGCCATATATTTTGTTCCGCGGGTAATTTTTTGTCCGATAGATAATGTTCAAGCGAGGTTGGCACCATTTCAATGGGGCGTTCCTTCATCCAATAGGCGCGGACATTTTCCGGTATGCTTGCCAGCAGTTTTTTGTTTGAATTTCGTTCCGAAATAATTTCTTCCGGGTCCGGTTGAGATGGCATTTCGGCCTGGTAATCGAGGCCGTTTTCTTCTCGCTGAAATGATGCCGACATGGAAAATATTGCGTTCCCATGTTGGATTGCGACCACGCGGCGGGTGGTAAAAGAACCGCCATCACGAATGCGGTCAACCTCATAAATTATCGGAATTTTGGGATCACCCCCGAGCATAAAATATCCATGGAGCGAATGAACATGGCGCGTGGGATCGACGGTTCGTTGGGCTGCGACCAGTGCCTGGGCGATAACCTGACCACCGAATACCCGTTTCCAACCGGTATTGGGGTTGTGGCCGCGAAACAGATTGTGTTCCAGTGTTTCCAGATCGAGTATATCGAGCAATTCTTCAACAGCAGTCGTCATAAAGTCAGATTTCCATGGAAAGGATCAATTGGGATGGCGTATATCGGCGATGGTTATTTTGCAACAGCGAGATTGTTTAATGTCAAGGTGACAGTCGGACAGAATGTGATAAACAGTTAAAGAGCAAGGTTCAGGAGTGAGTTTCCATGAATGAAAATATGGCTAAAAATTCCGATACATCCAATGTCGCAGCTAATCGGGTAGATTGTTTGATTGCCGGTGGTGGCTATGTGGGGCTAAGTGTTGCAGTGGCAATCAAGTCTGCCGCGCCCCATTTGAATATCACCATTGTTGATGTGGCGCCTCGCGCAGCAATTGAAAACGAGACCCGTGCTTCTGCAATTGCTGCGGCTGCAAGCCGGATGTTGAATGAGTTGGGTATCTGGAATGATATGCTGAAAGATGCGCAGCCGATCAATAAAATGATTATTACTGACAGCAAAACCAGTGATGTGGTGCGGCCGGTATTCTTGACACTCGGTCATGACGCC
>JAJRQF010000120.1 GCA_024280375.1 Alphaproteobacteria bacterium
AGATCGGGTTTGAAGATTTTGGGGCTTGTTGCATCCGGTGAAATCGCTATAAACCGCATTTGCCGGGTCTGTAGCTCAATTGGTTAGAGCTAGCGGCTCATAACCGCTCGGTTGGGGGTTCGATTCCCTCCAGACCCACCATTTTCCAAATCTCACGGCAGTTCACTTCGTTCACGCCTGCGATGGCGCAGGCTGTTCGCCTGGCAGCACTTGTGCTGCTGTTGTGGCTCGGGGGTTCTTCTTCCATGCCCAGCATTTTCCATATCTCACCAAATTCTTTTATTAAATCAATAATTTATAGGTTGCTTGCTGTTGCCTGTATATGCTGCAGTGCATTTGGAGCTGTTTTTGTGCCTGATGCGTTCTGATCGCTTGTCCCAATAGCCGCAATCTAATACGCGTTTGTAGCGTTTTTCTGGAAATCAGGGTGATGATGTCCATATCTGGGCTCTAGCTGCTGTACGGTCATTCCAAGCGAACTTGCGGCTTCCCAAGTTGGAACACCTTTTTGCATAAGCCACGTAGCTCGCGTATGTCTTAAAGTATGGGGAGTATGGCTTTTTGGGATGTTGGAAACCCCCTTTGCTTTGTTCCATGCGGTCTTGATGCTTTTAATGCGTTTTCCATTAAAATTTGCTACATAACCTGCTGGGTTTTTATCAATTGAACACCATCGTCTTAAGTGAGCCAATAAACGTGGCGGTACTTTTACAGGTGTTTGTCGTTTGTTGGTTTGTTTTGAGCGTTGTCCTTCACGATAGATCAATCCGTTTTCGAGATCGATCCAACCTGAATCGGTTGAAGGCATCCATCGCAGGCCAAATATTGCGCCAGAACGGGTGCCGGTATAAAGTGCAATAACAACAAAACGGACGACGTGTAATTGAGTTCGTCTTGATGTTTCTGATAAGCCTTGTTTCTCACGCATTTTATACATGGACCAAAGCATTTGTGCTGCTTCTGAACGGGTAAACCACTCTTCGCGTGGAGGAGGGTTTGGTGGCATCCAGATAGAGAACCTACCAATTTGTTGGCCTGTTTCTTTAAGCCAATGATTAATCGCAGCTTGTCGCGACCTCCCGGTGCTTGTGTCGGATATACCAGTACCGGTTTCCTGTTCGCTGCTTTTTAAGGATAAGCTTCGGGGGGCTTTTCCTACGCGGCAAAGTTTTCTCATTTCTTGAATATTACGAAGTGTAACAAAATCTTTGTTTGCGGTTTTCTCAATGGTGAGGCGTCCATTAGCGGCCTCGGTTTTCAAAGCTGAAACGCCAAGCTTCCCTTTGTACACTATGGTGACTGCATCTTTGAGACGCAAAGGCTCATCAAGTCCAATTGGTTCACCAGATGGCCAGTAGTATCCTGAATATATTGTTGCTCTTCGTTCTGTAAAAGTCCTGACAATATTCTCTCAAGAGATTTTCGGGAAATCAACTAAATAAGTTCCCACGGCAAGCTTTTTCAATTATTGTAAATTTGGTAATATTATCAACTGCTTGTGAAATTCGATTTTGAACAAGGTGCAATAAGCGGCCTGAATTCATAGTAAAACTGGTGGTGCTGATTGTCTTATTTACATCAAATTCGCTCCACCAGAATAATTTGAAGGCAAAATTTCAACGGTAATTATTGGATTTAGAAATGCTATTATCTAGGAACAAAAAAATCTGATTTCCCGAAAGCGGTCTGTTTGAGTGATCTTTTGCTGCCGTAAGCCATGGCAGATTTTGAGAAAGGATCACTCCGTATATGTCAAAGAAATCCAATAATCCATCATTGAACAAATCACGATTAAGCCGTCGAAATTTGTACAGGATCGAATTGCCTCGGCATTGAGTGTTAAAGGTGGCGATGTTGATGAACTTGTTTCTGAAAAGCTGATGGTTGCCTTTAGCTAGAAGGACGTTTCCGAAACTCTCCTTGCCGTTGATGTGCTGCAAGGCGTTATGCACCGAAATGAGCTGTCAGGTGAATTGAAGGACCAATATGAACAGGCGATTGAGCAACTTGAGGGGGAAGAGGAAATGCCAGCTTGTGACGTTCATCATCTTGTATATGGGTTGGTTATCAAAGCCTGCTTTGAATTGCAGGGCAAGGAGACATGATCAAACCTTAGGGGGTTCAAAAATTAGCCACTGATACCAACGAATCGGAATAGCAAATCGTATTTGCCTTTATCTGCCGCACGCAAAGCTGCCAGATAATCAATGCGGCGCTGGTTGTTGGCTTGCAGATCGAAGCCATGCGCCCATTCAATGGGGCGGTGGTCGAACATTTTGTTGAGATAAACATCGGTGGCAATGCGTGCATGACGACCATTTCCGTTAGGAAAGGGATGAATGGATACCAGGCGATGATGAAAGCGTGCGGCGGCCTCCAGAGGAGGATAAGTGGCGTTTGCTGCCCAAAATTGCGCGTCTTCCAACAGCATCCGCAATTGCACAGCTATTTCTCTTGGATCAATGCCAATATTCTTTTCAGTTTTCCGATAGGTTCCGGCCCAGCTCCAAACTTCTCCAAAAAGCCTTATGTGCAGCTTTCGCATAAAGGCATCGGTTAAAACGTCTTTTTGCCTATATCTTTGAAGCCACTGTAGGCCTTGTTGGATATTAACCTGCTCAAGCTCGTCGAGCTGTTCGCGGGTGGTGATATGTTTGTGCTTGCAGCCCTCTTGCTCGTCAGGATCAAGTGGCGTTGCCCCGACCGGGGCATTGTCATTGATCATTTGAATCCCAAAAGTTTGAGGGTTGGTTTCCCATCAATTCCTTTGCCAGTTCCTCAACTTTTTCAATATTGGCCTGATGGGTCAGGGATTGGCTTTCAAGCGCCATGTGACTGCTGGCCTGCTTCACGACTGCATTGGCCTTAATCGTTGCCTGACGGCGAATGACGGCCGTTGTGTTGTCATCCGGCACAATGGCATAGATAAATTTGCAGCCAAGCGATTCGGCTGTTTTCTGCATCTGTTTAAGCGATACGCCGCCATCAATCTCCGCCTTCTCACGCTGTGAGATTGCCGCGCGGGTAACACCAAGACGACGCGCCAATTGCGCCCCGGACATGCCGAGCGCTTTGCGCACAGTAACGACCCAGCCTTCGGGCGGGGCTTGAATGTCAGCCGCTTGCAAAGCTGCTGTATCAACAATACGCTGATATTGTTTTTGAATCGTGTGATGGATGCTCATTGTTCTATCTTTATAGCAATTAAGTCGTATATGTATTTATATACAAAACTTGACAAATGTCAATTTATACACATACAAATTCAAAGTATCGTAAATAAATACCTAAACAAAAAATGACGCCAGCCAAAGCCAGCGCCATCAAAGTCATTGTGTGTGAAGATGTTCATCTACCTTAAGAACATAGCCGACAAAGCCGTTTCCGAACAGCGATTAATTTCCCGTGAGATGGGGATATTCCTGAAAATTTAAGGCGCCTAAATCAATGCTACCTAAGTGCTAGGTTCGTAATTTTTATTATGCTTACTGCTGTTTTGCCAGAATCCTGATGGCTGTTTGGTGACTTTGCAAAGAATGCAATCCAGTATTTTTTCAAACTCAAAGAAGAATGAATTGATTGCGAGTTTTCTGTTTTTGGCGGTGCCTGGTGACACCCGTAAATTGGCCATTTTGGTCGAAAGCGCCCTAAGTGCTTCGCTTTCTTTTTTCAGCAGGGGATCAAAACTAAGAATTCGAGCTTCGGCAAGAAAATTTACATGATTGGTATTGAACTCAGTTTCCGAAAAAAATTCGGGTTTTTGTCGCAACATGCGGATATACGCATAATAAGCTCTCACCACAGTGCTGGTTCGTTCGAGAACCAATGAATTGCGAGCGTTTTTACGGTTCCAACGCTCTGAAATAAATGTTGATACAATTCCACCGCCTATAAATGCGAAAATCAGTTGGCCGCTAAAAGATAATACGCCGCCAGATTTTAGCTCGAACCATCCAGATACAACATCCCAAGTTGCATTCAACCACTCCATATCATCCTCCAAATTGTAAACTAAATAATGTCATCCAAATTTATACGCTTGCATATTGGATGGAAAATTAAAACATCCAATAGCCTTCAGTGCTTTCTATTGGTGCGCCATCTCCATAAACCCGGCTGCGCCGCTCGCCATTTTTACCGATTGCATAAACTCGTAAGCTGTCACCTGGACCAAGATAACTGGCAGCATGTTGGGCGATTGTTTCTGCTTTAATTCGAGGCATTCTAGTTTCAAAAACGGAGTATTGAACTCGGGTGGCTGCCTCCTCCAAAATGCTGGCAATGTGGCTACGATTTTTGTCTGCCGATACATCATAACAAAATACCATTAGCATTTCATCGCGTGCCATTCACGCCTCCATCAGGTAAGGTTGAAATAATGAAAGATCAGCAGAACGCACGGCTTTGGCAAGATCAAGCGCCTGTCTTCTCATCATGGCACGCCAAGCTAACTTTCCTTTCTTTCCGGTTATATTGATGCGTTTTGATATTGCGGCCTCATACCCTTTAATAATTGCCTGCCGAGCAGTCCCCGAAATGCGTATGGTATCGTGGTCGGCTGATGTAAACATTTCAATTCGAAGCCGTTTTGCATTAAATAGGTAGGCAGCTAGTCCTTCACTTAATGGCGCACGAAATGCTTCCATTATGTCATAGACTGCGGCATCTGAATAGTTGTTGGCCGCGTGTAATGTACCAAAGCCGGTATGCAGGCCAGAAGCCAGAATGGCGGAACGTATATCGCGCTCCAACATCGCTGCTAAATAATTCAGTGTTGCGTTGAGGGGGGTCTTAGCTGGCCTTTGCCTGCGAAATGGAGCGGAAGCTCCTTCACACAAGAGACCAAGGGCTGGCCAATATTCCGCGGCGCTTGCCCCCTCAATTCCTCGCAATTGGGCCACATTAAGTGATGGCTGTAATTTACGTAAGTGCCGATGCATAGCATTAAGTGCATGTACAACGTCATTATTGTTGGCCCGGCGGTTTAAGCGGAATAACTGAGTACGACAGTTTCTGATCCGCGCTTCAACAAGATTTCTCGCTAGTTGATTTCGCAATTCGGGATCAATGCAACAGCGTGCCTGTGCGAGGTGCAGTGCGCCGTTTTGATTGTTCTTGTTTACCAGAAGGCCTTGGGTAGAACCATAACTATCTACAAATGCAAACTCGGTTTCAGTTGCCAGACAATGTTCCATCACTGACTTGGATGTCTTCGAATGAGGGCCAACTTCAATTCTATCTACGCGATGGTGTGCAATTGCCGCACACAGCGTGCCATCCTTGGTTTGGATTGCAAAACTTTCATTCTGTAAACTAAGCGTCGAGCCCCATTCGTTGACGTATAAGATACGTGGGCCGTGATCTCGATGGGTGAAACTATGCGTCGCTGGATTTATGCTGGCTGGCGCTTCTTTATAAATTGAATTGATGGGATTCAGGTCTTTGGCCGGTTGCTCAATTCTTTTACGATCAACAACCGGTTTGTCGGTATTATTTTTACCCCGCTTTACCTGCAATACAATTGAACGAACAAAGAGCTGCCCCAGGAATTCAAAGCCACGATCAAAGTCCAAAATTCGGGTCCCCTCATTATGAAGCTCAAGCCCATGTTCTGCAAGTATTGCACGGGTTTCTTCAAGGGCGTCTTCTGCAAATTTGCGACGTTTACACAATATAACAAAATCGTCGGCAAAACGAACAATGCGGATGCCGCGCCCAACAATTTCCTCATCCAAAACATCAAGATACAAGTTAGCCAATAGCGGTGAAAGGGGAGAGCCTTGAACAAGTCCTTTTTCTTTTGTTCCAAGGCTTTCAGCTTGATGTTCAAGGTCATCACTAATGAAGTTGATGACATCAGCAACACCGGCATGACCTTCCAGCGCTACTTCCAGTTTTGTGAGCAGTGGTGAGTGCTTCACATGGTCGAAATAGCTGATAATATCAGCCTCTATTACATGCCAATAGCCTTCGTCGCGCCAGCGTTCTATTGCATAAATGGCCTGTTTTACCGAGCGGCCAGGTCGATAAGCAAAACTGGATTCTTCCAGTTGCGGGTCGATAATTTCGGTCAGGATTCTGGTAATACTAGTTTGTATCAGCCGGTCTTCGACAGATGGGATCATTAATCGTCGGAAACCACCTTTGCGCTTGGCAATTTCGACTAGCCGGTAAGGCTTGAAAAGATAGTCGCCGGAGCTAAGTTTTGTTGTCAGGGTATTTAGATTTGCTTCCAAATGTCTATTGTAAGCGTGGATAGAAACATTATCACCACCGGCTGAACCCTTATTTGAGCGAACTTTGTCCCAAGCCAGACGAAGGTTTGTGGTGCCTATTATTTCGTCCCACAAGTTTTTTGACATTGATTAATTCCAATATATTCAACGGTCATTTTGGCAGTGATATCCTTCCATATCCTTCTTGCGAATGGAAAACTCCCAGGTTGTAGTCTGCCGTCATATTGGCAGTGATATGCTTCTTATAATCCTTGGAGTACTATTCGCAGGAGGTTGTAGTCTGCCGTCATATTGGCAGTGATATGCTTCCTAATGTTTTTGGATTCTGGAATACTGCAAGTTGTAGTCTGCCGTCATATTGGCAGTGATATGCTTCTTGGAATGGCCTTTGTATCCGCAAATAAAATTAAGTTGTAGTCTGCCGTCATATTGGCAGTGATATGCTTCAGGGTATCAGTAGCCCATTGAAATTACAAGGGTTTAATGAGTGTGGTTCTGTTGCAAACTCCATTTTATCAATTCGATTTTGATAAAATTACAAATTTGGAAGCTGGTAGTGTGTTTTCAATATATATAACAAATGCTTATATGTTTTCTGAAGCTAAATAATTTCATCTAAACAATTTTTTCACCATTGATTCGTATCCAACATCATGAAATGGTTCAGTAATTGGGTTTTGTATGAGTGTTCTAGTTTTATTTTTGGCTTTTTTGAGATGGGGGATGTTGCGTGTTTCAATTTTAGCATATTCAAGCATATGGTCGTTCATCTTCCATGTTAATGTGAAGCCTTCCTGATCCATCATCTCAATAACGGATTTGCTTACCGCGTTTTTTAGTTTGCGATCATAGGCCATCAATTGCCGTGTCAGATTAATTTCATTGGTGAGGTTGACCGGCATCCGATCCGCAGAAAGAATATTGAAGTGGTCAAGATCATTGCGTATCTGTTTGCGCTGCGGTGTGTGGAATTTTTCCAACAGGCATTTGACCTTGGCGCTGGACATTTTCTGCTCATCGACTATGCCCTGTTTTCGAAATCCGTTTCTTGGCGCTGTGTTAGCAAAAAGGTCTTTCAACAAAACATTTTCCTGGTAGGCAAGGCCAAGAGTTATGAAATATTTGTCGCGCTCCCAAAGACCTGCAAAATCGATTAACCGCGAGATTATACGCATTAACAGCCGATGTAATTTCACATGATTTAGAAGTTTGACATGGGCTGAACTCTCTCGGTGGCTGACAATTGTTTGAACAAGGTTTCTATATTCATTGAGATCATTGTCGGTAAAAATATCCTTGCCAATGGCTTTCTTGTGCAGAGCTTTTCTGCGGGTTTGAGCGGATACAATATCGGAAGCTCCTCCTCCCTCACGTTTTCTTTCTAGCGATGCAACTTTTAACACATCTGAATGGGTGATTTTCAGATCGCCAATCAAATTTTTTATCAGCGGCATATGGCCAAAACGCATAATTTCACGCAAGCCTCGCCTTGTGCCTGAAAGACGGCCAGATGCCTCATCATCAGGATCACAAAAAAGATCATTAAAATCTTTCGGGTTTTCATACAGATCACGGAAAGGTTGGATACTGATACCAACATTTTGGCCATCAAATTTGTCATCGTGCATTTTGATATAAAGGAGCAAAACTTCTCTTAGTTTTGCCACATCAGCATCCTTGTATTCTCCCAATTCAGCCTTGAACTCAAGGGCTCCCCATTTTCGGAATTGGTGAGCAAGCCGAACGATATCATCAACAGGTACCATGTGCAGCAATAAATATATATATGCCAGCCATTGCTCTTCTTCCCGCGGCCGGGTGTTCGATGGCCGTGGCATGAGTGTTATGTTTGGCAAGGTATTGGAAACTTCACTTAGCTTAAGCAACCATCCCAGAGCGTTTTCTTCTACAAAGTCATGGAATGCCCGACCAATTACATCGCAACGAAAATGATCGATCCATTCTGCCTGTTCTTTGGCATTCTTACCGACACTTTCATAGGCATTTTGCACTCGCATTTCGCTAGCTGTTTCTGCCGTTAGGTTTTCAAGGAAGTCCTTGAGGGTTTCGTTTTCCACCAATCGCTCCATATCGGCCGCTTTGGAAAAAATCAGAGGGCGAGTTTTTTCGGTGCCGTTAATTCTGCGGGCTTTACTGGTTCCAAAAACGACGACCTTGTCTATAAGGCGGTTAATATAGTCATGTTTTTTGCTATTCAGCCAAAGCCTGAACGGGCCTTCATAAACCAATTTGAAGCCGGTATGCTTCGCCAACAAAGGTGTTTTTTCCAAGTCGACAGCTTTTCCAGGCATTGGTAATGTGCCAGCAGTCTTGCCATTACTGTCATGACTTTCCCGTTGACCGGTATTTTCCAGCCGTAGTAACAGGCGGTTGAATTTGGGTAAAACAATGTCGCAATCAGATGCTTGGTTAAGTAATTCAAGATATGCGTTCAGTTGATTTGGACCAGCGTAGGCATTCAATTGCGCACCTTCGCAAATGCCGTAGATCCGGCCTTTTAAATCTTCGCGGTCTTTGGCGAGGAAATCAGTAATAGCCTGTTGAATCGTTCTGTCACCCAATTGTTTTATATCATTTGAATTCAACGCTTCTTTCAGTTTGCTGACAAATCTTTTGCGGCCGCGAAAGTGAAAAACCTGGTTGCGAGATTTCCGCGCAATATTCATGGCAACATGTGCAAACTCTGCCATGTCTTCAATTTTTTTAGTGAATTGTGATGCAGAGGCACCAAACAGAACTTTTAGGTGGTTGGACAAATATGTTTTGCCCCATGCTTCTCCTGCTGCTCTTTGCATAGTTGGCATGTCACCCAACATATCACCCTCAATATTATCAAAGGGATCCACCCAAGCCTTTAGTGTACGCCCTGCTTGGCTGATAGTGTTTCTCCAAACGCGGACAAATGCTTCCGAGCGTTTGATCTCTGCCTGGCCTTCACTGGTCCAGTAATTACTGTTTTCGATGCCATGTTGCAGAACTAGCCCAACTCCCATTCGCTCAATAGATGAGCTTTCGTCTTCCAGTCGCGCAGCTTCATAGTGCATTATGCGGCCCAATCTGATGAGACCGTTGACATCCCGGTTTTTATTTTTTTTGCCCAGTAGACTAATCAGTGCGCGATTGTTTTTTGGTAAAATATTGATGAGTGTCTTTTTCTTCGTTCCTCGAAGCAGTCGTTTGTAATATGGCTTGATTTCATCATACAAATTTAACAAGCCTTTTTGGGTTTCTCTAATATCCTGTCGCTTAAAAACCCCTCCGGTTTTGGTTTGAAATTGATTCTTATAATGAGCAAATATAATCTCACCAACTTCACTGGCCCAGATTTTGCGGCTCCCGCGCTCCTGATTTTCAAGCCATTCATTTTGTAGATAAATTTGTTCTGCTAGGTCACTATTTTTTCTTAATGCCGCTTCATCAGAATTTGACCATGAATGCGTAACCTGTTTATCGCGGGGTTTCAGAACATTGTTTTCAATAGATTTTGCCCTTGATTCAATCAGGCCGACTTTATGGGATGAGCGACGTTTAGTTCCAATTATGGTAAGTTCGTCATTGTGAAGGTGGCTCTCTATATTCTTTGCAACTTTGTTGTTGTTGATGGCCGCTTCGTCCACATCTCCGCAAAACGTTGTAAACCAACGTCCCTTGATATTAGGAATGTAATCACCAGAATCATCGGGAGTCTGTTTATAAGGATGAAGTTTCCAATCCCATGTTTCTTGCAGTGTGATAATATCGTTGGCGATGGATTCTCTGTTTTTTAGAATCTTCCAGCAGGCTGCGCCTAGATATATGCGAGCATTATATTGCGTGGTGGTCGGTTTTTTATCTGGTTTCGGTTTTTTGATGATTTTGTCAATAGCGGATATCCATTGGGCAATCAGCAAATTGGGGTTTTCATCAGCGAATTTGGGAATATCTTGCTCTAAACTGCTGTTTTCTGATTTTGCTTTCAGGAATGCGGTGTTCTTTCGGTTGTTTCGTAATATCAGTTTGCGTTTATTGTCTTTGGTTCTGGTTGTGCCATATGGATTGGTAACATGCATTCTGTTCCCCTTTTATCTGCACTTTGAATTGCCAGATTGTTTATCAAATTAACTTAGTTTTGAAATGAGGATAAAGACTAGCTGCGCTGTAGTTAGGTTGCAACTTTGGCGTGGAATTCTTTGTTAATTATCTAGACTCTGAATGAGTGGTTTTCTTAAATTGGCGGATGCGAAGCCTAGATTTCAAGAGGAATAACGGCAGAAAAGAGCCAAGTTCTGCAAGTTATTCTGGTGTTTTTCAAAATTAAAGAATTTGTATTTTTTTTAAAACTGTCTGTATAAGCCTATGAATTAAAGGGTTTTTCGCGGATTTATAAGTACTGGAATAACGCGATGATCCAAAGCAACGCTTATTGGCTTATAGCCTATTTGCCCTTTCGCGAGATCCGCTGCTCGAGATTGCGAAAGGCATCGTGTATCTTGGCATTAAGTTCGCTAAACGCGACCATGTTGGTATTGTGCCCAGTTCCAACTCGATTACGTATAACCGGTAACTTAAACTGCCCCAAATTTCTGTCGGCAGCCAGATGTTTGCGATGTGTAATGTTCTCAATTCTGAATTGTTCTCGTTGATAATTGGCAACTCCCATCTTCATAAATATATCCAACAATGGCATTTCAGCCTCTGCTGTGGTGGTGTCAATTTTGTTTTTTCTGGCGGTCAACTGGGGTAATGTAATGAGCCGAAACTCAAAATACTCTCTGCGAAGCTTTCTAAACTGAAACTTTCGTAAACTCTCAAATGTTGTGATATTGAGTTTTCTTAACGCTTCGCCTTTGAGTGTCACTTCAATGCGCGAGCGTTTCATCGCCTCATCAAACGGATCGGCTTGGCCAGAATTTGGATTACGGTGGTCAGCTACTTTTTCCATAATTTTCATTCTGGCATCGGCTGCGTAATTCCCAACGCTTATTGTTTTGTCTACACGTATCTCATCTTTAATCTCTCCTCGAGATATTGGCGTTTCAATATCATTCAATTCTGGAAATATTTGATCTAGGCGACGAACACCGCTGACGCCGCTCCATCTACGTCTAATAAAACTTCCCTGTTTTTTAATAACGCGAATTGCATAAAATTTTTTGTTCATCATTCCTTCTGGCGGCAGATAATGTCTTGCAAGCAGGCCCACCATTTGTTGTCTTGCTGTTTCACCGCCCATGTGAGAATAAAAATCAACACTGATCTCAATTTCGCGAATGTTGATCTTCTTTATGCCTTTAAGATAACCAGAAAGACTGGCTAAAGGAATTGATGCGATTTTTTGCAAATTTGGATCTTGTATTCTGACTATGTATTTTTCTGGTTCAAAACCAAACCCTCCTTGTTGATCCATCCACGGGTTGCGTGAACTGACAGAACGCAAAACTTCATAGATTTTCCAAAATTCTCTTGGTCCATGAGTTTCGATTTCAAGAACGACATAATCAATAACTGCCTTGCAACGATAGTTTTTGATATCAATTATTGGTATTAATGCACACCTGTCCGCCAATCGTTTCTGTTCATTTTTGCCATGAACCGAATGGGCGATTAGCTTTTTATAATGAAGTTCAAGCGCCGGTTCCTGATCTTCGCGTGGAAGTATGGCAGTAAATTCGCCTTTGTATATCTTATCGTAGGCGGTTGTTGCGGCGCTGGATGTGGTCATTGTGGAAACCAATTGTCAAAATGGAGCAAGAAGTAATGAATAGGTTGTTGAAAGTTATAAAATTGATAAATAATATGGGTAACAAAATACATCGGTAAGAGTTGTTGCAATAATCATAAATAAGTCTGTCGGCGTAAGAATGCTGCTAATTTGGGTAATGAAGCCCTCTGGCGCGGTTCTTTTGTTTTGTGAGAACTGCCAGCCCTGCATCACACCTCTCACGCGGCGTCTGTGTCGGTTTCAGGTGATAGCGAAGTCCTAGAGGGAATAGCTCCTATATAGATCATGGTCGTTTGAAACGGATTGGCATCGGAATTTAGCGCCCATCCCCTTTGCGGCAAAACGTGAGTGACACATAATGCCGTCGCTGGTCGGTTTCAAACGGCTTCTCAAAATGGGTGGAATTGTTATGGCGCGATCTGGTTGGTCAAATTATTTGGGCAGCTGCGCCAGTCTTTAACAATCCTCGACTGTATCGTTCAGGCCCGCTAGACTACTGCTATATTTTAAGGGAATCGGCGGCGTGTGAAGCCATCGTTTCATATTAGACAGAGAAAATTCATCTGCCATGAACGCTGTTGAGATTGAAGAAGCCGTATCGGCGCTGGCGGTAGAGCCGTTCAACCGGCGGGATTTTGCCTATGATTTTCTAACCGCCTTTGGCAATAAGGCTACCACCATCAAGCGGCTGCGGGCGGGGTCTTCCAACTCATCTGACATTGAAGATGGCGTGTTGCAGCGCAACAATATTCACATTGCCACCTGTGATGAGGGAAGGGTTCGCGAAACGCTTGATCAGCTACGCCAAAGCCCGAAGACCACCAAGGCCAAAGCAAAGTTCATTCTCGCAACCGACGGCGAATATCTGGAAGCAGAGGAGGTCGGTTCCGGTGAGATGATCGCCTGTGATTATCCCAAATTTGCTGATCATTTTGGTTTTTTTCTGCCCTTGGCGGGCATATCCAACGTAAAACAGATTGCCAATAATCCGTTTGATATCAAGGCTACCGGACGGTTAAATAAACTTTATGTTGAGCTGCTGAAAGAAAATGAAGACTGGTCCAGCGATGAGCGACGTCAAGACCTCAACCATTTTATGGCGCGGCTGATATTCTGTTTCTTTGCCGAGGATACCGGCATTTTCAATGGTGATGATTTGTTTACCGCCACCATTGAACAGATGGCCGATAGCACCAACACCCATGAGGTTATTGCCGAACTGTTTCGTGCCATGAACACCAGGCCGGAAGATCACAAAGCGGCAGGCATCAAATCCTGGGCCGATGGCTTCCCCTATGTTAATGGCGGCTTGTTTGGTGAAAACCCACAAGAGGCGGGGAAGGTCGGAGGCCTGACGGGGAACAAACAAAGCGTACCGCGCTTCTCGCGCATGGCGCGTTCCTATTTGTTGAATACCGGCAATCTGGATTGGACGGCGATCAACCCGGATATTTTCGGTTCGATGATTCAGGCCGTGGCGGATGATGACGAACGTGGCTCGCTAGGCATGCACTATACCTCGGTGCCGAATATTCTGAAATTGCTCAATCCGTTGTTTTTGGATGATTTGCGTGAGCAGTTGGAAAAGGCCGGAGATAACGCCCGCAAGCTGAATAATCTGCGCAAGCGCATGTCCAATATCCGTGTTTTCGATCCGGCCTGCGGCTCCGGCAATTTTCTGGTGATTGCCTATAAGGAAATGCGAGCGATTGAGGCGGAATGCAATAAAAGGGTCAATGATGCGACACGAAAATCCATCATTCCGCTGACCAATTTTCGCGGCATCGAATTGCGCGATTTTCCAGCGGAAATTGCCCGTCTGGCGCTGATCATTGCCGAATATCAATGCGATGTTACCTATCGCGGTCAACGCGATGCGTTGATGGAGTTTTTGCCGCTTGATGCCAGAAACTGGATTACCTGCGGCAATGCCTTGCGGCTCGACTGGTTGTCGATCTGCCCACCCACCGGGCAGGGGGTTAAGCACCGGTCCGAAGACCTGTTTCACACACCGTTGGAACAGGCGGAAATTGATTTCGAAAACGAGGGCGGCGAAACCTATATTTGCGGCAATCCGCCCTATTTGGGCAGCACCTGGCAATCGAAAGCGCAGAAAGAAGATTTGAAAGCCATATTTGAGGGCCGCACCAAACAATGGAAGTCGCTTGATTATGTCTCGGGTTGGTTCATGAAAGCCGCCGATTATGGCACCCACACCAATGCGGTTTCCGCTTTTGTCTCGACTAATTCGATCAATCAGGGGCAGCAGGTGCCGATCCTCTGGCCATTGATTTTTGGCACCGGTCACGAGATCGTATTCGCCCATACCAGTTTTAAATGGGCCAATCTCGCCAGCTATAATGCCGGTGTAACGGTGGTGATTGTCGGCATTTCCAACCATGCAGGCAAAATGCGGCAACTGTTTTCTGAAGCAGATGACGGCAAGGTGATTGTCAAAGAGGCAGAGAATATCTGTGCTTATCTGGTGGCGGCGAATAACATTATCGTTAATTCTATTTCTCGAACTCCGGGGAGTAGAGCCCCTATGGTTTGGGGAAATAAGCCAACAGACGGTGGCAATCTTGTTCTTTCTTCTATTGAAAAATCTGATCTTGTTAATAAGGCTCCCAAAACTAGGAATTTCATTAAGCATTACTTTGGTGCCGCGGAATTTATTCGAGGATTAGAGAGGTTTTGCATTTGGGTTAATGATGATGAAGTTGAATTTGCTACCAATATCCCAGAACTTAGAACCAGATTTGAGTTGGTGAGAGAGTTTCGAGCGAACAGTAAGGCCGCAGAAACAAGACCCGCCGCCAGCTATCCTCATCGATTTCGGCAAATTCAATCTGTGGCCGAGAAATACTCCATGATTATGCCACAAGTTAGTTCAGAAAGTCGTCAGTACCTACCAATTGGATTGTTGCCCCAAAATTCAATCGTCTCAAATCTTGCTTTCGCACTATATGATGCCCCATTGTGGAATATGGCGCTGATTGCCTCGCGCATTCATCTGGTGTGGATTGCCACCGTCTGCGGTAAGCTGAAAACAGATTTTCGCTATTCCAACACCCTTGGTTGGAACACGTTTCCGGTTCCCAAATTAACCGAGAAAAACAAGGCCGATCTTACCCGTTGCGCCGAGGATATTTTGCTGGCCCGCGAGGCGCATTTCCCGGCGACTATTGCCGACCTCTACAAACCCGACTTCATGCCTGAAGACCTGCGCCGCGCGCATGAAAAAAACGATGAAACCCTTGAACGCATCTATATCGGTCGTCGTTTTAAAAACGATACCGAACGGCTGGAAAAACTGTTTGAAATGTATGTAAAAATGACGGGGGGAGGGACGAATTGAGCCTGGCAATTTTTCAAGGTTCTTCCTTGTGGGGCGAATTACATATGGGATATGTGCCTTGTTCCTACCTCCTCCTTGTGGGGAGGTCGAAGGTGGCTTTGCCAGCTTCGGGTGGGGGTAATGTTGTCAAAATTCAACTAAATTAAATGGCTGGTGAGAGCACTACCCCCACCCGCATCAGCTGCGCTTTACTTGCTTCTGCGACCTCCCCACAAGGGGGAGGTTGAGACCTTCAACCCCTTCGTAGCCAGCCTTTGCAGGGAGTGCGCAGTAAGGGGAGAAGAAAAAGCATACAGAAAAACTAGTGTGCAAATTTATGCGCATGATGTATGCATATGGAAAGGAGTTTTCATGCGATCATCATCATCAAAAAAGCCAACCAACCTGTCTTTGGATCAGGCGCTGTTAAAAGAAGCCAGAGAATTGGGTGTAAACCTTTCCCGCGCGGCTGAAGCTGGTCTTCAGTGGGAAGTTGCAAATGCCAAAGCCAGGCAATGGAAACGCGAAAACGCGCAGGCGATTGAAGGCTACAACCAGTATATTGCGGAGCACGGCTTGCCTCTTGCCAAATACAGGCGGTTTTAATGTCGAAATACAACGCCTACAAAAATCCAGATGGCAACGGCTATTTACTGGATGTGCAAAGTGATATTTTGGAAGATATGGAAACGCGGGTGGTTGTTCCCCTATTGCCCGCATCCTTAACCCCACCGGCCACGCGCCTTAACCCGGTATTTGAAATAGATGGTAAGGATTATATCATGCTGACCCAGGCGCTTGCAGCCTTTCCTGCAAGTTTACTTAAATCGCCTGTCGCCAATTTTGCCGACCGTTTTGATGAGATAACCAACGCCCTTGATATGCTTTTTCAAGGTTATTGAAAATAGTTGCCATAGAGATTTATCAGGACCAAACCCGTTCTTTCTGTTCACGATATCTATCAATAATCGGCGTGTAGTTTCTTCATTACGAATATCCTTAATTAAGAAACACGGGCAGTTTTTGATATTGGTAATGAGCAATGTCAGAAACCCCGTTGAATTTTGATGTAATCCTTGCGCAAGATGAGCAATTTGATATAAGAAACATACTATGTAAAAAAACTTAGGGTTTTCTGACATATGGACATTTCAGAGTTTCAGGCAGGCGAGTTTGAGGATTGCTATGAATACAAGGCGTTCCTGCCGACCCGCATTTGCCATGAATGGGTTAGCAGCGATGCCGAACTGACTGATCTGTTAGGTCGCGCGGACAGGGCCTTGGGGGAATTGAACGCCTTTGCCGCGCTGATCCCCGATATTGATTTCTTCATTGCCATGTATGTGGCCAAGGAAGCCACACAATCCAGCCGGATCGAAGGCACCCAGACCAACATTGAGGATGCGTTCAAAGATATAGGCGATCTGGATGCCGAGGCGATTGATGATTGGGGTGAGGTGCAAAATTATATTCGTGCAATAAACGAGGCAATCGCGGCATTGGAAACATTGCCTCTGTCAAACCGTTTGTTGCGTCAAACCCACACCACATTGATGGATGGGGTGCGCGGCGAGCATAAAATGCCCGGCGAATTCCGTAGCAGCCAAAACTGGATCGGGGTTAGCCTGAAAAATGCGATATTTGTGCCGCCGCATCATGAACATGTCCCCGATTTGATGAGTGATCTGGAGCGATTTTTGCACACTGACGATATTCATGTCCACCCATTGTTACGCATTGCGATCGCCCATTACCAGTTTGAAACCATCCACCCGTTTCTCGATGGAAACGGCAGATTGGGGCGGTTGATGATTTCGCTCTATCTGGCAGCCGAAGGGCTGTTGGCCAAACCGGCACTGTATCTGTCAGATTATTTTGAGCGTAATAAAACCGCCTATGTGGATCATTTAATGGCGGTGCGACAAGGCAATCATCTGCGCGCTTGGCTGGTGTTTTTTCTGCACGGGATAGAAGAAACAGCACGCAGTTCTGCCAATGCCTTTCGGGCCATCTTGGACTTAAAGGGCGGAATCGAGCGCGATGTCTTACCCCGATTCAGCGCGCGGCGTCAGGATAATGCCCAAGCCGTGATGCGCTTTCTTTATGGCCAGCCGATTGTGGATATAAAGGCTGTAGCGAGATTGACCGACAGCACCGCCAACACCGCATCGGCCTTGATTTCCGATCTTGTCGATCATGGGATTTTGTCCGAAATGACGGGTCAACGCCGCAATCGTTTATTTGTTTTTCGAGATTATATCGCTCTTTTCAGAAGGTAAATTTCATGACCTCTGCCAAAACCGTTCCTTCCGTTTCCGTTACCTATGCTCGAACGGGTGCATCGACCAAATCCAATGAATTTGGCATGCGGGCAATGCAGGAGCGCGCCTTTGAAAAGCGCGGTGAGCAATATCTGCTGATCAAATCACCTCCGGCATCGGGTAAATCGCGCGCGTTGATGTTTATCGCGCTCGACAAGCTGCACAATCAGAAATTGCAGCAGGCGATAATCGTAGTGCCAGAAAAAGCTATTGGCGGCAGTTTTGCCGATACGCCGTTGAGCGAATTTGGTTTTCATTGGGATTGGCAGGTTAAGCCGCAATGGAACCTGTGTAATGCGCCGGGTATTGATGAACCACGGGTGGCGAAGAGCAAGGTCAAGGCGCTGGCGGAGTTTTTGGCCAGTGATGATCGAACGATGGTTTGTACTCATGCGACATTCCGTTTTGCCATAGATGAACTTGGCATCGAGGCCTTTGACAACCGGTTGATTGCGGTTGATGAATTTCATCATGTTAGCGCCAATCCGGAAAACAAGCTGGGCGCTCATCTTGGTGACTTGATCGCGCGGGATAAGATTCACCTGGTGGCCATGACCGGCTCTTATTTTCGCGGTGATGCGGAGCCGGTGTTGATGCCGGAGGATGAGGCAAAGTTTGAAACGGTGACCTACACCTATTACGAACAACTCAACGGTTATGACTATTTGAAATCACTGGATATTGGCTATTATTTCTATTCCGGCGGGTATCAAACGGCCATTCTCGATGTGCTGGACCCGGCAAAGAAAACCATCATTCATATTCCAAATGTCAATTCGCGCGAAAGCACCAAGGATAAAATCAAGGAAGTTGATCATATCATTGATGAGCTTGGAACCTGGAAGGGCATGGATGAGAAAACCGGCTTTCATCTGGTGGAACTGGCTGATGGCCGGACCATCAAAATCGCTGATCTGGTGGATGATGATGCCAAGCGCGAAAAGGTTGCCAATGCGTTGAAAGACCCTGCCGCCAACGAGAACCGCGATTATGTGGACATCATCATTGCGCTGGGCATGGCAAAAGAGGGCTTTGATTGGATTTGGTGTGAACATGCGCTGACCATCGGTTATCGCAGCAGCCTGACTGAAATCATCCAGATTATCGGACGCGCCACCCGTGATGCGCCAGGAAAGACGAGTGCACGGTTTACCAATCTGATTGCTGAACCGGATGCTAGCGAAGATCTTGTGGTCGATGCGGTCAACGATACGCTCAAGGCCATTGCAGCCAGCTTGTTGATGGAACAGGTGCTTGCACCCCGGTTCAATTTCACGCCGAAAAACCGAGGGCAACAGGAAGATTATGATTATGGCGAGGCCGGTTATCAGGAGGGTGAGAACAATGTTGGTTTCAATGATAAAACAAGCCAGTTTCATCTTGAAATAAAAGGGCTGGTTGAACCGGAAAGCGCAGAGGCAAGCCGTATCTGCACCGAGGATATCAATGAGGTAATCACCGCCTTTGTGCAGGATAAACAGGCGGTTGAACGCGGCATATTTGATGAAGAGGTTGTACCGGAAGAGCTGACACAGGTTCGAATGGGGAAGATTGTCAAAGACAAATACCCTGATTTGAGTGAGGCTGATCATGAGGCGATCAGGCAGCGCGCTGTTGCGGCTTTAAACCTGACACAGAAGCTAATGCCGCACATCTCCGGAAGTGGTGACGATGAGGCAAAAGCAAATACGGCCTTGATTCAAGGAGTGCGGAAATTCAGGATGGATGTGCGCGATCTTGATATCGACCTGATTGACCGCATCAACCCTTTTCAACAGGCCTATGCAGTACTTGCCGCCTCTATGGATGAGAAAACCTTGAAGCAGGTGGCGGCCGCTATTGCCAACAAGCGGATAAATCTTTCACTTGAGGAAGCCCGCGAGCTAACTTTGCGGGCGTTAAAATTCAAAAACGAACGTGGTCGATTGCCGGAACTTACATCGCAGGATGCATGGGAAAGAAAAATGGCCGAAGGTATCGCTTTCCTTGCTCGCAAGACCACCGAGGATTCTGATGACTGAACTTTCCGATAAGGAATTGCTTGCCGCACTTGGGATCTCAACCGAAGCAAAGAAGCAGGCTGTTCATACACCAAAAGAAGCGCGAATTATCGCGGGTTTTGAAGAAATTCAGAAATTTGTTGAAGAGCACGGCCGCTTGCCAAAGCATGGTGAAGACAATGATATTTTTGAGCGATTATATGCCGTTCGATTGGATAGACTGCGCGCGCAAAAGGAATGCCGAGAATTGCTTGTAGAACTGGACGAGGGAGCTCTTTTGGATGGAGCAACTGCACTTGATACAGGTGAGGTCAGCGATCTTGATGATGCTGCTTTGCTGGCCGAACTAGGTGTTGGGTCGGACAAAGAAGATGATATTACCAAACTAAAGCATGTAAGACCTCGTTCAGAAGTTCGAGCAGCAGAAGAAATTGCCAATCGCACCAAATGTTCAGATTTTGAAACCTTCAAGCCATTGTTCAAACTAATTCAACAGGAATTGGGTGATGGCGTGAGGGAAACGCGTAAATTTGTCCGGGATGCTGGGTTTCAAAAGGCCGATATCGAAAAAGGGCAATTCTTCATTCTGGGTGGCCAAACCGTGTATGTGGCAGAAGTCGGTGAAACTATTAAAGCACCCAATGGCGACAAGGATGCCCGCCTGCGGCTGATTTATGACAATGGTACAGAAAGCAACATATTGCTGCGTTCGCTGCAGCGTGCATTGTACAAGGATGAGTTGGGTCGCAGAATATCTGAACCGGCGGCGGGGCCACTCTTTGGTAGCGAAAGCAGCGACGAAGACAGTGAAAGTGGCACGATCTATGTTTTGCGGAGCAAGTCGGACCACCCAACCATTGCGGCAAATCGAGATATTATTCACAAGATTGGTGTCACTGGTGGCGATGTCGAAAAGCGCATCGGTAATGCGAAGATCGATCCAACCTTTTTGTTGGCGGATGTTGAGATTATTGCGGAGTACAAATTATATAATATCAACCGTACCAAACTGGAAAGCCTCATTCATCGGTTCTTTTCTGCGGTTCGGCTTGATTTGGAAATCGAAGACCGGTTTGGTCACCCGGTAAAGCCAAGGGAATGGTTCGTTGTGCCTTTATCAGCAATCGATGAGGCTGTTGCACGGCTGCAAGACAAGTCGCTCACCCAATATGCCTATGATACTGAAACCGCGATGCTGGTGAAGCTGGAGTAGTGGTTGTTTTCTGCAAATTGTAGCTGCCAAATGAGCGTTAGCATAAGGCAGCAATTAATCTGCAGCCTGGGAAATTTGAGCAACCGACAAACGCACCATATTTACCGTTTCGATTTACTAAGTGACCGTTGCAATTTTCTATCGGGCAATCAGTATCGAAATTTAGCTCAAGATTGGAGTTGGCCCGCTTCTTTCGATAGTTCTGTTTCTTGAACTCCCATGGACGAACATTGTTTTTGAAAGACCAAATCCCTCTTTTATTCCGACGAGCATCGTCCAGCGCTTCAAAATATCGTTCGTCTGGTCCATAGCGTTCAAGTACCCATGCCCAACCATTTAAGACCATTTCCAACTCGATGTTTCTGGTAACTATTAAGGGTCCCCCATTTGTCTGCATTTGGTGGAGGTGGCTTGACGCAGTCTTAAATTCACAAGAAGAGTATTTTTGCGTTAGATAAGGAATGCAAACTATCCGTCCGTGCCGATCAAGTGATCCGCCAGTATCCATCTTTGTCAGCACAACGAGTTTTAACCATTGATTGGTGATGAGAGAAGAAAGGAAGCTTTTAGCTTCATAACCACCGGGCTGTCCTAATTCTGGTGCGTCTATGAAGCCAAATCGGATGCTGGCTTCGAGCTCTGAATTGTCTTTCGGATTGCGGGTTAGTTCATACGTTTTGACTTTGGTTAGAAAACCGCCACCATCAAAGACTTTTTGAACCGGCACTTCAATTGTAGCAGCTTCAGGAGTTTTTGGTGCAATTTTTACAGTGCCGTCTTCATTCATGATGCAAATTAATAAGCCAAATGCGAATGGTGCGTACTTGTTTCAATCATGTTCGATGCTGTGTTCAACGAACATGATATGTCCAGAGTGTAACAATATCCACAATTCACTATTTTATTCCAAAACGGTAGGGAGCGCATTGTATTCTCGTGCTCATAGGACACGCTAGGTGTATTGCCATACAGAGAGGATGTAAGCTGCAGAATTGTCCATGTAATTATCTCTGCGACATTATGAGTTCATGCTATGAGTGTTTTTGTCTGCAGAGTATTTTGTATAGAACCAATGTATTCGATGAAAACATTTATTTTACGGTAAATATCGATGGGAATCAAAAAGCCTAACTTTAAAGAATATATTAACGAGTATAACTCGCAAGACTTTGATATCATAACTTAGTTTTAAAAATTGGCCTACCAACGCATAAAATTTCCGGTGATCAGATAAAACAATTTGTTAGTTGGTGAAAATATCACTTCACAACCGAGTAAATATCTACAAGTATTTGTAGATATTTTATTCAATTTGGCGGGAAATATGAATTATCGGCAGTTTCGTAATCGATTTCGTTTTATACCATTCGGTAAATTTTCAATTTCTGGCAGAGGGAAAAGCCCCTTTAATCAGGTTTATGTTGGTCGAGGGAAGGAGCGGGCGGCCTTTATTGAGCTGTTGACAAATCAGGAGCAATTTGGCGCCTTTCTGGTTTCAGGTCGAAGAGGAAGCGGTAAAACCAGTTTTGTGGAATATGCTCTTTCAGAATATGAAAAGAGTTCGTTCCATAGGTTTATTAGATTTGCCAGGAACAGTAGTGTTCAGGATTTTCTTATTGCTGTATTTCTTGGCGTGTTTGTTTCTACTCTGGCTGTCATATTAGCAGAAACCAATGAGCTTCTGGCCCAGAATGCGTATCTTTCGTTGGGTGGAACAAGGCGTCCATTCAGTAATTTGACCTGGACTTGGATACCCTTAATATTTTTAATTGCACCAACGGCATGGCTGTTGATGTTTGCAATCAAAGGCTATCTAGCGGCCATGTTGACTTCGAAAAATAACGCGATGAAGCGGGTGGGTAAATTTATTGCGTGGTCGGTTTGTATAATTTTTTTTCTATCGTACTTTTCTGGTGCTGTTGATGTTTGGTTATTGCCTGCGGGTATTGGTGAGCATTCTCCGTGGAAATGGATTAAAATAAATGGATTTTTTGGGCTGGTTGTTGCATTGATCTTTGTATATTTGGCAATCGCATCGTCAAATACAATTTTCAAGAATATTCCTAGAAACAGAAAAAATGATGTTAGTCATTACATCAAACATTCAGTGATTCTGAAATTTATCTTATCTGCATTTATTTTTGTAATGTATGAATATTCGTATCAAGCTATATTTACAGAGTTGTTCCCAAATAAATGGATTGGGAATTTATTGATTTTTTTTACATTCCTGTTTGTAATGTATACAGATTATATTATAAATTTAATTAGTGAAAATAGTGTTGATTCTATTGAATATGAGTCGTATTCAGGGGTTCATTTTGCTTTATATTTATTGTTATTTTTAATATTATCGGCGTTATTATTATCAGGGTATGTTGTCAACGGCGAATCAAGTTATCTATACATGATTCCTTTAATTGTATATTTTGTTTTACTTATTATTCCATTTTTGTTTGTCTGTGCAAGAAAATTTTGTTTTCTGTATTTTAAGAAAAAACTTACAAACGGAACAGATGGAACCAGTTCTTCTTATTGGTATATTGATCGTCCGCCAATTGAATTAGCTCTGATTATTAAGTCGACCTTTCTAGTGGTGCTGTGGGTAACAATATCTTTTCCGCTCATAAAGCTGGGACTTGCCTATTTCGAGGGTGTCACCAATCCAGAGCTCTCGGTTTCTATGGCAAGCATGTTCACCATGGATGAACAGCATATTCCAGTAATTTTTCTATTTCTTACTACGGCATTTTACTTCGAATATGACTGGATTGGTCGAACTATGCGGACCGAGCGACAAGATTCCACTATCGCCTCTCTTGGACGAAAAAGGGATCACTCACAAATTCACCAATTATGGCCCAATGGAAAGGGTGGAAATGAGTGGTTGGCAGATAGTGGAGAAAAGGTCTTTGAAGGCGAAAAACTACCCAACTGGATGGACCAATCTGATGGAAATATGTTGAATATAACGAAGAAAGGGGGAGTACGGCTTTGGATGAAGCGCAGAAAGATTGCTCGTACCATTGAAAAGGCGTCGTTGTCATATTTATTTTATAATACCCGGGTGCCGGTTATCACTATTTGGATCAACCTCGGATTTGATGATCTAAAACATGCCCGTATCATTGAAGCGATGCTTGTGCAATTAAGGGAAAGATACCGAAATAAGTTTACTACTCTTTCTGGTCAGATTGGTCTTGCAACTTTTGTTGTTGCTATGCTGTTGGTGCTGGTTTTGACCAAGCACCTGGCTGCTACACTTTTTCATGTGGGCTCGGTCAACCAGTTACCAGGTAAAGAAATTGTTAAACTGGCGAAAGATGAGAAAACGGGTATCCAATCAATCAGCTATTGCAGTTTTTTTGAACGTAATCCTGAAGTATCCCCAGCGGTTAAAAGCGCCATTTGCGCGCTCCCATACAATGAGAGGTTATTTAGACTCCTTTATTCGCAGGTCTTTAGTCTTGGTATTGATTTTACTGCAATCACTCCAAATCCAAAAGGAGGGCTTGCGACAGAACGATTTGGAGAGCTGAAAAATGAACCTTCTGCAACAAAGGCAGAATTTATTTGTCTCAAGGGGACGGCGTCTTCTCCAAATGGAATTTATTGTTCAGCACCTCTCGCCAGCAGAATTCTGTTCGATCAGATTTTGGACCGAAATCTTGGGTTGCCAGTGATTTCCGGATTGTCCGGCGATATGACAAATCGGGAAGTGATTTTTAACCCGATAAAGCGAGAACGTAATAAATTTGAACAACCTCGCGGTAGTCCAATTCAAGACTGCTCGTCTGGGAATCGTTGCCAGTTTACCGAATTCGATAAATATGCGTTTCCCACCCTACGGGTATACCATATTCTTTTGTTCTTCATTGTCATTGCTGCCCTCCGATTCATAAACAGTATTTTCCATGTGTTGCCCTATCGCGAACGCATTGCGGAAATGACGCGGTTAATCGGCCTCATCAGGGGACGGATTACATACACCAACAGCGACCTGCCTAGCGCCGGATGGATACAACGGTTACTTGGGCTTCGCCGTCGCGACGAAACTATTGAAACCAATCCTGATCCGAGAATTGTCGAACAAAGTTTTATTGATCTGCTAAAAAAAATTACCGTCGGCGAACGAGAGGCCAAGCATCGGTTCTGGACCATGTTGGAAGCCAAACCTGAAATTATGTTTGTTTTTGATGAAATGGACAAATTATCGGGAAAAGTTGATGCGGAAGTCTCTCGATCTGATGAAGTGCTATCGATTGTTGAGGAAAATACCCAGGAACGCCAGCGGTCACTTCAATTACATCGACTGCTTTCAGATATGAAACGATTAGTCAGTTCTGATGCGGCACGCTTCATTTTCATTGGTGGTCGGCTCTATCATGATGAATGGTTGGCAGATCAGGCTAACCGTGCCCCTCTATTAAATTCTATCTTTACTGGGCAAATCTATTTACCATCATTGCTGACTGACCGCGAACACGCTTATGGGAGGTTCAATGACAGGATCGCAGAGTTTCTGTTATTGATGTACCGCAATGCGCGGCACCGGTTTGAATACTGGCGGCAATTGCGGAAATCTCCGGCATTTTTTGGTTCCCTCGAGCTGGATGAACCAACCTACAAGCAATCCATCTTGCCTTATTCTGGGCATCCAAGGCGATTGGCTGCGATGGCCCATCACGTCAACTTGCGGATTTATGATGAAGGTGGCGATTTCTATCATTTTGCCAAACACGATCAAAAACCAGGTGACCATCCTCCCAAACTCGCTCTTGGTGAGCAAGAAACACTTGAACAATTGCTGAATTTCCTGACCTATCGTAGTGCTGGCAATCCGAAAAAACTGAAGGAAATGTTGCAATCATTAATTCTTCCAAGTTCCAAAGCATTTGCGTTGCCACGGTATCCGGTTGAGGACCAGATTGAAGCGCGCTGGAACAAGGTCGAACATCATCACGACGTTATTTTACTTGATGACCATACCATTTATCGGATGCAGTTCATTGATATTCTTTATCGGCATCTTTCTGAACATCTTGAAAGCCGTATTCTTGAACGTGATGACAAAGTTGCTATGTCGTTATTTTATTTAATGGATTTTTTGATGAAGTTCCATAACCGCGGGTTCTCATGGACCAATCTTCAGCGCGTTGATGAACTGTCTCATATTCACCGGGCTCCAGACTTGAAATCAATGATGGGTCTTCTGGTTGAGGTGTCTTCTGAACGTTTCCTCCACCGAGTGCTGAATGGCGTTTATTCATTTCGTTTTCGCAGTGATTTCTCTCGGGAGATCGATTATCTCTCACGAATATCAAAAGAAGAAATGGCAGCGCTAAATTTTACACTTGACGAATCGCAAAGCCTAAAAGGCCTATATGAAAAAACCATGCAAACTGGCATGCGCGAGAATGTCGATACTATTTCTGGGTTGGGCGAGCTTTATGAGTATGATCAGGAATTCGAGGTTGCCCGTAACTACTATCGCCGGGCAATCTCTGTACTGGATGGATCTTTCCGTGAAAGTACCGGTGTAAAATTCTCAACTTCAGGTAAATTGCGAAATCGTCAAACCAAAACAAGAAATTTCAACACCAAAACCATCCATCAAGAGATTGAACAACCAGGGGAAGCAGAGTGGTTGCCTTTGGGGTTTGTTCAGCAAAGTGCAGATTGCGATGAAACAGCTGCGTTAATCAAAGCAAATTTTTCTTGGGCGATCGCCCGGCTACGATTAATGCTGCAAATTGGTCACACGTATGAGCAGGAACAGAATTATGAGCGGGCGCTCGGTTCCTACATGCATAGCCATAGGTTTAGTCAGTCAGTATTACGAGCAACCGTGCTTTCTAAACCTCTAGAAGTTGACCCAAAATTATGGCTTGGCATGGAAAGAACGGTGACTGGTGAGAACTATTCAATTCTTTATCAAGCTAGCCTTGCGGCCGCATGGATATTTGAAAAGGATAACCAAGATATTGATGATTCAATTACCCATGCCGAACACACAGTTGGGTGGCTATATTCTCATAACAGCATATTATTTCGCGAACACTGGGAAGCGCTAACTAAGCCAAATGCCCAATTTGCTCCTGATAATTCATCAGTGATGCTGGTAGCTAGTGACATGCATGACCGAGTGGGAGACCTCTATTTCTACAAAGGCAAGCAATCTATGCGGGGATCGTCAAGAAAACCTTTGTTGGCTGATCGCAAAAATAAATCTCTACCATTCGGTTATTTGCTGCAAGCACACTATCACTACGCTATGAGTATTTGGAATATTCGCAATTATTTAAATTTGCGGCATACAACGAGTGCCTACCGCACTAACATCTTGCAGGATTGTGATTACGAAGGAAGGCCAACTATTCGTGATGATGGATTGCTGCCTGATATGCTCCACAATAGCTTGGGCAACTCAATTACTGATATGTCTGAAGCCATTCTTGCTAGGACATCATTGAGTGGGTTAATTAAAGATTTTGCCAACGGTACAATGCAATTGGATCACTGTGATAACATAGATCAGATAGATGAAGCAGTTAATGAATATTCCTTAAATCTTGGTGAGAGTGTTGCTCATTTTCTAAAAAAACTACCTCGAACCAAAATTGGTAAGGCAGATGATGCGTTGAATGGGTTCGATTTGTTTTCCTATAATGTGGGAATATCTGGTTATTCAAAACACCGTTCCCATTTAACTCCTGATTATTCACACCGCGATGAGAATGGTTCAATAATCAAAAGATATTGTGTAGCAACTCAAATATTTGGTAATCGAATTGAAGCTGCGGATGCTCTATTGTGGTTAGGTATGCCAATTGATGGCAATAAAAATATAGGAAATTGGCCAGAGAATTCTGATACTTACGCCAAACAACGAACACTGGTATTTAAGCAGCTTACTTCCGATAAAGAACGACTCTTTGCCTATATATATTTTTCTTCTGTGGCTGCTGAAAGCTATAAATTGGGCGGCTATTCCATTGATGCGGCTAATGAATATCTATTGCAAGCCGAAACTGCCATCTCGGTTTTGTGGTCTATTCGCCAACTTCAATGTCTAAATGCTAACGGTAGTAATCAGACCAAGATAAAAGTTGAAAAATTACTATCGGGTGATGCAAAAGAAATAGATCCAGAAGAAATCCGTGCAGCCCAGTGTGTATTGGGAACTATGGCAATTAATGCTCTGCGAAAGGCCGCCAATCTTATTCAGATAAGCTATCGCCCCTCCGCTTCAAGAACTGGGCAGAACCATGGTGACCCAAGGAAAATGCGTGGACAGATGCTGAATGATGTTAAAAACCTTGTTAAGCAGGTGTCATCGGATGATCGGTCTAATTCGACGATCAATTGGAGAATAGTTGAACAAAATCTGGATTTTAATCTTGCTGCCATGTTGGTAGGAGATGTAGATACTGAAGTGAAGGTAGGTGAGAAAGCACCCAAGCTTAAAGAGTTATTCATTGATACAGGAGAACTCTGGAGAATAAAGGATAAACTGGCACAGTATCAGAATAGTGATTATTATAAAATAACAGAGAGATATAGCAAATTTGCAGCCGGTTGCTTTTTGGGTGACCAGAATAGTTTTCTTGGCGATGACTACAACATGTCTCAACCTTGGCGAGATGACCCGAGAATTCTTTCATATGCAGCAAGTCTGATTCTCGCACTGGTCGGTGAAAAGACATCAAAACCGGGCAAGCAAACCAGCAATCTTGAAACAGAAATGATTGCTCAATATGTCTATGATGGGTTTTTGCAGGAACATGGTGCTGGCTTATTTGCAGAACGCCCTGGCAATACTGGCTGGCTTCCGGATGACACAGAACGCACGTTTAGTGGCCTTTTTCGACTTTGTGAGCGTTATCGTTTTCCGGTGCTCAATCGATTGAAGTCCATGAAAATACTTTTAGATGCGGCAATTATACATGGCCCGACAATTGTTGAAGCACCGGAAAACTTAAATACAGCAGATTGTGAACAGTGGAAGAATGCAGAGCATGCGGCAATCATAGGCCGATTGGTTGACGAAATTTCGGTAACAGCCGATTTGTACGATTCTGAAATGCATTTTTCACCTTATGATCAAGGGGCATCACAGGCGCTTGCTTATCTGTATTGTGTGCGAAATGGATATTGGGCTCTGTATGATACACAAACCGGCAACAAAAAGCAGGATGACAGGGTCAGAAATTTTCAGCAACCAAAAGATTTATTTCGAACAAAACCTCAAGAGTGGGACAATATGCCAAATCTTTCTGCAACACTGGTAACGCGTGAGGCTTTGGGTGAAACCAGCCTGAATTTGCTGCGCCGTTCCGAACAAATATTTTCCATGGGCAAAGCTTATTATGAGAACATTACCAATATGCAATATCTTAATGATGATTTTAATGACAGAAGCGTGCACTATAACCATGCAAAAAGGATGATGTTCGCCGAAATAACACAAGTCTTAGCATCAGCGGTTCATGATGAGTTGTTTCAAAAATAGGGATCGTTTTAACTCTTAAGTTGCACACCAATAGCACGCGTTAGCTTGCCTATTCATTTGTGCGGGAAAGAATTTTGTAAATTTTCTCCCGTTTGAGATCTGCAAGCTGATGCCATAGCAATATCGCACCTAACACATTCAGCAAAATGTATGTTCAAACATGTTCAATCCGCAAGCCATTGAAATATATAGGTTTTGAATAATAAGGAGGGCTTTTGGCGCTATATACACAAAATGATCTGAACATTCCTGCACATTCTTGAACATTATCGTGCGCTTAAATGATGTTTTTCGAAGCTTTGTAACACTTATGCAATTTGGTATCGATTTTGTACCAACATAAGATAGCGATATTTGGACTATAGCCGGAATAGTTTCGGAGGCGAAATGATAGCCTTGTTATTAATCTGAAATGTATTGAATTGCCAATAATACATTGGGAGCTCTTGCCGTGCCTAGAGTGGTGAATGTCATTTCTATGATGAGGTGTGAAATTGGAATTTGCTGATAGATAAGAAAGTGCCGCTCTCTGAAAATATCAAAAGGGTATTGAACCGGAGATATTATGTTACGGGTTGCCAGATTTATCTTAACGCAAATAATAATGCCTGCTGCGGTGCAATTGCAGTGCAATTAAAGCCAATTCATTGGAGTTTAACTTGATCAATTCTTGTCTAAGTCATTGTATTTTAATGGATTGCTAAACTAGCCAAGTGGCTCATAACCGCTCGGTTGGGGTTTCTCCTTCCAGACCCAGCATTTTCCATATCTTACGGCAGTTCACTTCGTTCACGCCTGCGATGGCGCAGGCCGTTCGCCTGGCAGCACTTGTGCTACTGGTTCGGATATGAGGTTGTTCTTCGCATTAACTGCCTCACGTCGAATTACTTTGTAATCGTCTCCGGCGGGGCGGTGCTTGGTGGGCAATAGTTCTAAATCGTGTTTTTATCGAGGAAGTAGCGAGCAAAGAGTGGTAGCGAAGCGCTGCCCATAACGCGGGCGTCATTTGCGGTTGTTCCCATTTCAACAAGCGGCGGGTCAATGCCTTGCAGATCCAGTTGGGCCAGCTCAAGCCGGGTTAGTTCAACGATTTTTGCACGTATTTTTTCTGGAATTGAGCCGTCGATAATGGCGGCGTCGAAATCAATGACGCTGCAACTGGCAAGAATTGCCAATGCCAGGTTTTTGGCAACAACGGCCGCCCATTCAAAAACCAGATCGTCAAACTCGTCCCAATTGTCTGGTGATAGCCAAAGCGGCGAGGGGTCGATGCCGTTTTCCCGCAATTGTTTTTCAAGCACGTAAATCGACGCATGTTCGAGCAATTGGGAGGCTTTGCCATTAGGTCCGATAACGGGCATTGGGGCAATGGCACCGGCATTGCCGGTTTTGCCGCGATATACCGCATGATTTAGGACGATGCCGCCGCCAATAAAAGAGCCAATAAAGAAGTAAATGAAATCGGCGATGTTTGAGCTGCGCCCGTAAACCAGTTCCGCGCCGCAGGCAGAGGTCGCATCATTTTCAATAAGGACAGGAAGATCGCTCAGTTTTTCGATTTCTTTCTTAATATCAAATTCTCGCCATGCATCCATTGTGCCCGGTGGTGCCGCTATTTTATCGGCCCAATCCCACAGGCTAAACGGCATGGCAACGCCAATGCCGACGATTTTTTGCCATTCCGAGGCGGGTAGCTCATTCAACAGCGGTTTTAAACCGGAACGGATAAACTCCAGAATTTTGCCGGGCTCGGGATAGGGGTAAACCTTGTGCCGCAGTGCTACCTGCTGGCCGGTAAAATCCATTAAAATCAGGTCTGCGCGTCGGCGTCCAATCTTCAGACCAATTGAGTAGGCGCCCTTAGGGTTGAGCGACATTGGAATAGAGGGTTGGCCGACCTTGCCGCGCCGTGGTTCGCCGCGCAGCAACAATCCGTCATTTTCCAGCGCACGAATGATGATGGTAACCGCTTGCGGGGTCAGGCCCGCAAGTTTGGCCAATTCCGATTTTGCAATTTCCCCGTGGCGCTGGATAATCGAAAGGATAAGGCGCTCATTATGGGCACGAAGCCGTGCCTGATTTGTGCCGCCTGCGGACGTGTCAACGGTCGGTCTAAAAACCTTTCCCATTATCACTTCCCCTCAATCCCAGTTAATCGGTATGGCCATTTTTACCATAGAATGCCAGAAAAAAAGAATAAATCAATTCGTTTTACTTATTGACAGCGTTCCACGTTGAGTGCAAGATTTTGCCCGTAAGGTCATTAATGAAAACAAGATCGAGAAATATCAGGGAGAATGAGATGAAAAATACATTGATTGCAACTGCGATTGGCGCATTGGCCATGGGAACCGTGTTGAGTGCACCGGCTCAGGCTGAAGGTATTGGCGCTTGTTTGATTACAAAAACTGATACCAATCCGTTCTTTGTGAAAATGAAAGAGGGAGCACTTGCCAAGGCGAAGGAATTGGGCATCAATCTTAAAACCTATGCCGGTAAAGTGGATGGCGATAGTGAAAGTCAGGTTGCGGCGATTGAAACCTGCATCGCTGATGGGGCCAAGGGCATTTTGATCACCGCCTCAGATACAAAAGGCATTGTTCCGGCGGTAAAGCAGGCGCAGGAAGCCGGACTTTTGGTGATCGCACTGGATACGCCGCTTGAACCGATTGATTCAGCCGATTCTACCTTTGCCACCGATAACTTTCTGGCCGGTGAGCTGATCGGTAAATGGGCCGCAGCCACCTTGGGTGACAAGGCAAAAGACGCAAAAATTGCGATGCTTGATTTGGCGGTTAGCCAACCTTCTGTTGGGGTTTTGCGCGATCAGGGCTTCTTGAAAGGCTTTGGCATTGAACTGGGTGATCCAAACAAATGGGGTGATGAAACTGACCCGCGTATTGTTGGCAACGAGGTAACTGCCGGTAACGAAGAAGGCGGCCGCAAGGCGATGGAAAACCTTCTTGCCAAGGAGCCCGGCATCAATGTGGTGTACACCATCAATGAACCTGCGGCAGCCGGTGCCTATGAGGCATTGAAAGCTTTCGGGCGTGAGAATGATGTGTTGATCGTGTCCGTCGACGGTGGTTGCCCGGGTGTTCAAAATGTTAAAGAAGGGGTCATTGGAGCGACATCACAGCAATACCCATTGCTGATGGCATCCAAAGGCGTTGAAGCAATTGCAAAATGGGCCAAGGACGGCACCAAGCCTGCCAATACGCCCGGCAAAGCGTTCTTTGATACTGGCGTTGCACTTGTAACCGACAAGGCAGTTGCTGGTGTTGAATCAATTGATACAAAAACCGGCACCGATCGTTGCTGGGGCTAATTGTTTTGGGGCGAGATTGTTCATGCAGCAACAATCGAGCAGCTTAACTGGATCAGGCGGCCCTATGGTCGCCTGATTTTGTCTCATCAGAATACAACGCAGGCCGAGAAAATAAAGCAGGCATTGCTTCACAATGTTTGCGAGGCTACTTTCCGGAGAAGATGATTTCCACGGGGGATAAATGAAGCCGGAAGAAATTTTGCCAGAGGGACAGGACGCACAAGACGTCGTCTCATTTGACCATCAAAATCGAGGTCTGCTGGGGACCGTACAGTATTGGCTACACAAGACGCCATCATTGGTGCCGCTGGTGGTTTTGATCATGTCGATTGCCACATTTGGGATATTGCTTGGCAGCAAGTTCTTTTCACCTTTTGCTCTGACGCTAATTTTGCAACAGGTGGCGATTGTCGGCATTGTCGGTGCGGCACAATCTCTGGTAATTCTAACCGCCGGGATTGATCTTTCCGTCGGTGCCATCATGGTTTTGTCATCGGTCGTTATGGGTCAATTTACCTTCCGCTATGGCTGGACACCGGAACTGGCGGTAATTGCCGGGCTCGCAACGGGTGCATTTTGCGGGTTTATCAACGGTTTTTTGATAGCCTTCGTGCGTCTCCCGCCATTCATCGTGACACTCGGTATGTGGCAGATCGTGCTGGCGACGAATTTTCTCTATTCTGCTAATGAAACCATTCGCAGCCAGGACATTCAAAAAAGCGCCCAGATTTTACAGTTTTTTGGCGAGAAAATTCGTATTGGCGGGGCGGTGTTCACCTATGGGGTGATCGGGTTTGTACTGCTCATTCTCATTTTATCCTATGTGCTGAACAATACGGCCTGGGGGCGGCATGTTTATGCGGTTGGTGATGACCCGGAAGCGGCAGAGCTTTCTGGCGTTCGGGTGCGCCAAGTATTGCTCTCGGTCTATGTTTTGGCAGGCCTGATTTGCGCATTTGCCGGGTGGGCGCTAATCGGGCGCATTGGTTCGGTTTCTCCAACGGCGGGGCAATTTGCCAATATCGAGTCCATTACCGCTGTGGTGATCGGCGGCATATCGCTGTTTGGCGGGCGTGGCTCTATCATGGGCATGCTCTTTGGCGCGCTGATTGTTGGGGTGTTTTCGCTTGGTTTGCGGCTGATAGGCACCGACCCGCAATGGACCTATTTGTTGATCGGGGTATTGATTATCGGTGCGGTGGCGGTTGACCAGTGGATCAGGAGGGTTGCCGCATGAACAAACCTATTTTGACCGCCCGCAAAATCGTTAAACGCTTTGGTCGGGTAACCGCGCTCGATCATGCTGATTTTGATCTCTATCCGGGTGAAATTCTTGCCGTTATTGGCGATAATGGGGCCGGCAAAACAACCCTGATCAAAGCCATATCCGGTGCCGTTCAGCCAGATGAGGGTGAAATTAAGCTCGAAGGCAAACCAATCAGGTTTCACTCGCCGATAGAGGCGCGTGCTGCCGGAATTGAAACTGTTTATCAAACGCTTGCCCTTTCGCCGGCGCTTTCGATTGCGGATAATATGTTTTTGGGGCGCGAACTTCGAAAGCCCGGCATTATGGGTAGCGTGTTCCGCCAGCTTGACCGCAAGAAAATGGAACAGCTTGCCCGCGATAAGCTCACCGAACTGGGGCTTTTGACCATCCAGAATATCTCGCAGGCGGTTGAGACATTATCCGGCGGGCAAAGGCAGGGGGTTGCGGTTGCGCGTGCGGCGGCATTTGGTTCAAAGGTGATTATCATGGACGAGCCTACGGCGGCGCTTGGGGTGAAGGAATCGCGCCGGGTGCTTGAACTCATTCAGGACGTAAAATCGCGCGGCATGCCGATTGTGCTGATTTCTCATAATATGCCACATGTGTTTGAAGTTGCAGACCGTATTCATATTCATCGGCTTGGCAAGCGGCTCTGTGTGCTCAATCCAAAGGAGCATTCGATGGCCGATGCGGTGGCCTTCATGACCGGGGCAAAAGCACCGCCGGAAGAGATTTATCAGGGAGAATGAGACGTTTTACTCGTTCTATTCAGGCTTGTTGTTATCTGGATGGGCCTTTTGAAAAGCCGGTAATTCATTACAAGCCTGTTCAATCCTGCAAATATTTGCCAGATCATCATGATTGGCGCCCCAGCGCGCCGCATTAAAAAGCTGCGGGATGAGGCAGCAATCGGCCATTCCGGGCATGTCGCCATGACAGAATTTGCCGCTATTTCCATCGCTTAAATAGGTTTCAACATCCACCAGCCCTTTGCGGATAAAGCGCTGCATCCACGCGGCTTTAACCTCAACGCCGCCACCGGAAATTTCTTCAATATGGCTGACCACCGACATGTTGCAGATCGGGTGAATTTCCATGGCGATCGCATAGGAAATGGCGCGCACTCTCGCCATGCCCAAAGCATCAGCAGGCAGCAATGATTCTTCCGGTCGGGTTTGACTTAAGTATTCAATGATGGCCAGAGACTGGGTAATCGTTTGCCCATCCACATCCAGAGCAGGTACGATGCCTTGCGGTTGTTTTTCTAAATATTCCAATGTCTTGTGTTCGGCGGCCAAAAGATTGATGGAGCTGGTTTTATGTTCCAGCCCCATAAGTCGAAGCGCAATTCGAACCCGGTAGCTCGCCGATGAGCGCCAATAATCGTAGAGTATTATATCGGCCATCTGGTTTTACCCTGGTGTAGTATTTTCAATATTTTGCTGAACCCGCAACATCAGCGAACACAGTGTTTTGTGTTCGTCATGGTTTAATCCGGTGAGGCAATCCTGCTCAACCAGCTTTACCGCCGGGATTAGCTCGCGAAATACCGCAGCACCTTTATCCGTTAGCTTTAACAGCGAGCGGCGTTTGTCTTTATTGTCTGTGTCCCGGGTCAAAAAACCGTGCGTCTCAAGGCCTTTAACCGCGCGCGAAACATTGACCTTGTCCATAGTGGAGCGGGCAACAATCTCGCCAGCAGAGAGGGATTTTTCCGGGCCGAGGATTGCCATGGTTCGCCATTCGGAGGCGGTTAGGCCGTATTTGGAGGAATAGGCTTTTGCCACCGCATCGCTGACCGCCCGGTAAAATGCCCTGACCTGATAGGGGAAGAATACGGGTAAATCGAGCTCTCCCGATTGATCCTGAATTGTTGATACGGCTTTGGCAGGAATATTCATTCGGGGAATTTAGTTTCAAAGGCAACTAATTTCAAGTTGTTTGTGTGAATTGGTGATATTTGAGGGGAAAAAAGCCAGACTTTGATTTCCAATTGGATTGTTGAAAATAGTGTGCCTTCCACCCATGTGCGGTGCCGGATGAAGATGCGGTGAAATGGGATATGCTTTATATATCTGTTTTCGCTTGGTCTTTATTCCTAAAACCGGTGCCCACCAACGGATCAAGTCCGAGGGCATGCTTTTAGGAGACAAGCTTTTATTGTCGCATGTCTTTATTCCTAAAACCGGTGCCCACTTTTAGGAAACAAGCTTTAGAAAGAGCTGAGTTCTGCCTAATTTTATCGGGCTAAATTTCCCGCCAGCTCGACAATCACCTCATAGGCAAGGATGGCGTCTGCCTCATTCATTTCAAATTGTCCTGCCTGAAAGCGGATAACATAATTTCCGTCGACATTTGTTTGAGTGAGGTAAATACGCCCGTCATCGTTGATATTGCTCAGCAATTGCAGATTAAGTGCATCAAGGTCTGCAACACCTTTTGGCGCATAGCGAAAACTGAACAGCGAAAGCATTGGTTTGCTGGTCAGTTCAAAATCCGGGTGGGCCACAAGTTTTTCTGCAAGCTGACCCGACCATTTCACATGATTGCGGATCATGCTGCGCAGGCCTTCCAACCCATAGGCGCGAATGAGAAACCACAGCTTTAGGGCGCGGAAGCGACGGCCGAGCGGGACTGACATTTCAGAATAATTGATGACACCATCGCGGCCGTGGGTTTTTAGAAATTCAGGCCTTATGGCAAGGGTGGATACCAGCTCGTCCGGTTTTGCAAGATAGTGTGCGGCGCAATCAAACGGTACGCCGAGCCATTTGTGTGGGTTAAATACAATGCTGTCTGCACCCTCAACACCTTTCCATAAATGCCTGAATTCAGGGCAAATCATGGCGGAGCCGGCCCAGGCCGCATCCACATGGGTGTAGAGGTTTTCGGCCTTGGCAAGCGCAATTACATCTTCGATATTGTCGGTGCCGCCTATGGAAGTGCCGCCAACGCAGGCAATGATACCGGCGGGCAACAGGCCGCTGGCACGATCTTTTTTGATTGCCGCCTTTAGCGCGTCAACATCGATACTGCGATTTTCTCCCACCGAAGGGATTTTCACCAGATTGTCAGAACCGATACCGGCAATCCAGATGGCGCGATCGATGGATGTGTGTACTTCGCTGGAACAATAGATGCGAATGGTTGAAAGGGCGGCCAGTCCTTTAACATTGCCCTGCCAATTGAGGGCTTTTTCGCGCATGGTCAGCACGGCGGCAAGGGTTGCAGAGGAAGCGCTGTCCTGAATGACACCGGTGAAATGTTTCGGCAGGCCAAGCGCTTGGCGCAACCAGTCGAGCACCCGGGTTTCAAGTTCGGTGGCAGCGGGCGAGGTTTGCCACAACATGCATTGGGCCGAAATAACGGCGACCAATTGTTCAGCCAGCACAGCGGGAGGCGCTGCATTTGAAGGAAAATACGCAAAAAACCTTGGATGCTGCCAATGGGTCATACCGGGCATGATGTTCTGGTCGAAATCAGCAAATATCCGCTCCATCGGCTCGCCGGTTTCTGGCGGTGCCTCTGGCAGGGCATTTAATATATCGCCCGGACTGGTGGAAGCGCGTACCGGGCGATCGCGCAGTGATAATCTGTAATCGGTGCCCCAGTCGGCAATTTTATGGGCCCAGTTTCGAAAATCAGTCCAGTTCAATTTGTTGCTCCTGTTGGTGGTTAGTCGCTGGTGACATCGTTTCGATACAAGCAATTGTTGTTAGTTAACATGTATAACAAAACTTCTGTCATGGTGAAATTTTTGTCGCAGGATTACATTTGATAGTAAAGCGGGTATTGAAATCGGGATGAAAAACAGCAGCAGTAATGATGGATTTTTGCCCCTTGATACGGGCCGTTCACTGCCAATGACGCTATTGCGGGCACGCGAAGCTGTTATGGAACGGTTTCGCCCGGTGCTTTTCAGCCATAATATTACCGAGCAGCAATGGCGCGTTTTGCGGGTATTGGCAGAAGTTGACGCAATGGAGGCAAGCCAGCTTGCGGTGCGGGCCTGTGTTCTGGCGCCCAGTTTGACGCGGATTATCAAAACACTTGAAGCAGCTGAATTGATTACCAGCAGTAAAGACAAGGATGATGGGCGGCGCACGCTGCTTGCCATTGCCAAAAAGGGGCATGAGTTGATCGCGCAGGTATCACCTGAATGCTGTGAGCATTATGCCAAAATCGAAGCCGCATTCGGCCATGATGAAATGGAGCGGCTTCTAGACACGCTCGATGAGTTGCAGAAACTGCTTAAAAACTGTCGATAGCCATAAATATTATCTGAATATCTTTTGTTCGATTTAGGTCAAGGTGTGAATTGGGGACAGTTCCTGGTTTTACGCACCGGAAATCGAGTGAAAGGGATTCTGGCGATGTATACCAAATCTGCTGCCTGAAATATATTTTTATGGCGGCTCACTGTTCTCCGGCATGCTTGGAACCGGTCATCACTATTACTGGATTGGAACACCAAACCTACAGCAACTGCCATTTGCCTCTAAGTGCTCCGCCGATCTCGTGGAAATTGAGACCAACAGGCGAGCATTTACTTATCCGGTCAAGGCGAAAATGCCGATAATCTGAGCGCAGTTCGCACCATGCAGCCAGCACGATTACATCCACATGGTAGGTTATTGCCAAAGGCAGAACCACGCGGGTGGTCTCGACCAGCTCGGCATTTGTATAGGATATTTGCAGCTTTTCTTCCTCACGAACTGCGCGCCTGACCAGCGCGGTATCAACCATTGAGGCTGGTACGATATTCCATGAGGATACATGCAGCGCATCCTGATCAAAGCCGTGCTTTGCACCATCCGGCAGGGCGGTGTTTATTTTATTTGCAGCCCGGTTGGCGGCGCGTAACAGGCCTTTGTCACCGGTGCGCCCCAGCAATGCCAGCCCGACAATAATTGCTTCGATCTCCTCTGCATCGAAAGACAAAGGCGGTAAGTCAAACCCGGGGCGCATGATGTAGCCGATCCCGGCCTCACCATCTATGGGAACGCGCATTGATTGAAGGGTTGCAATATCGCGGTAAGCCGTGCGCTTTGAAACCTCCAGTTGATCACCAATCTCTTGTGCCGTCATTGGTTTTTTGGCCGCGCGAAGCAGTTGGATAATTTCAAACAGGCGCGTTGGTTTGCTCATGGCGTCCTCTTTTTTTCTCAACCTTACGCGATGTCTGCTGACAGCTAGTTGGCAGCAGGGTGATGGTATCAGCGAAAAATTATTAGTCGAGATAAGATTAGGGTCGCAAGGTATGCCGGGCAAAAATACGCTGAATAATTCCCATAGAATCGGTGTGATTCTGGTTGTTATTTCCGCCATTGTGTTCAGCACTGCGGGCATATTTACAAAAGGCGTTGGATCTGGCTCATGGGAGATTATTTTTTGGCGCGGCGTTTTTGCAGCAGGTTTTACCTTTGCCTACATAATTTGGCAGGGATCTGCAAAGCTTGAAATATTTGAGATGGGCAAAAGTGGTGTCGCCGTTGGTTTGATTGGAGCAACGGGCACGGCGGCATTTATTCCAGCACTAAAACTAACCACAATGGCAAATGTCGCATTGATTTACGCATCTGCGCCCTTGCTGGCGGCATTACTGGCCTGGGTTTGGATTGGTGAAAAACTAAGTAGGAAAATTGCCCTTGGGTGTGTTGTCAGTTTCATTGGTGTCGGAATTATTTTTAATGGTTCTGCGGGTAGTATCAGTTTTACCGGCGATCTTTTGGCATTGTGGATGACCTGCGCACTGGCCATTATCATGGCAATATATCGCCGCTATCCCGAAACCCCGGCCGCAGGACCCGCCGCACTTTCGTCATTGGTTCTGGTGCCTGTAGCGATGCTGTTTGGCATGCCCAATTCGGTGCCTGTTCACGAAATACTGGTGCTGGTGGCATTTGGGCTGGTGTTTGCAATTGCCGCCGTCACCTTCGCGGAAGGAGCAAAGCGTCTATCGGCTGGTGAAACGGGACTTCTAAGCGCGCTTGAAACTCCGCTTGCGCCATTATTTGGCTGGCTTATTTTCATGGAGATTCCTTCCACTGCCAGTTTTATCGGTGGTACGATGATATTGCTGGCGGTGCTTGGTACGCAAATTGGAAAATAGAGACTGACCCTAGCTAAACTTGTGGGTTTTCAGCCATTCAAAAATGGTCTGATCCTCATAAGCCTTTTCAATGACATATTGATATATCGCTTTGAAAAATTTGGGTTTCACATAGCCTGGCGCGCGAAAAGTTATGTCGCCCTCATGGTCCAAAAACATGGTGGTTGGTGTGGCGTTGACGATCATGGCGTTGGCAATTTGAGACTCCGTTGCCTCCCGCCCATCCAATCCGACAAATTTTCGTTTGCCCCGCATATCCATCTGCACCACATGAAAATTATCAGTAATCAGCTCAACTATATCTGGTCGGGTGAACACATTTGCATGCATTTTGGCGCAATAGATACAGCCAATCTGTTCCCAAAGTAAAACCAGATTTTTATTGGATTTTTTAGCGTTTGCCAGATCTTTTTGCAGATCAAAACTGGTTTCCTGAAACCAGTTTTGATGATGAATGCCTTCAAGCACTTGCGATTTTGCCGCCACCCGTTTGCTTGAAAAACTGACAAGCCCCAATCCACCTGCAAGGGCTATTGTTAGTGACTTGTTGAGAATTTGTCGTCTGTCCAGCATTTCATACCTCTTGAATCGTTTGAGGTAGTTAAACCGAAGATTAATTAACAGACAATGCAGTAAGCGGAAGACTCACGCCATTGTGACTTTTTGCGATGCGTTGCTATTGTAATGCACAAAATTCATCATAGGCCCGCTCAAACCGCTCAAGGTTCTCTTGCGTGTATGGCGCAAAATCATAATCGATTTTTGAATGAATTTCCGATACCATGCTCCACATGGCTTCGCGCAATAAAGATGCACACTTCATCGCCTGATAGCGCCGCCACAATTGGTCATTTAATGGTTTTTCGAAATAGGCTTCAAGCAAATATTTTTCTTGCGCTGGATTAAATTCATTGTTGGATGCAAGGCCACCTAAATCGAATAATGGCGAATTAAATCCCGCATAGTCCCAATCAATCAACCATAATTTTTTCCCATCATCAAGGATGTTGGCGGCGATTAGATCGTTGTGTCCAAAGACAAATTCATGCGGACCCGATGCGATTTCAAGTTTACCGGACTTTTCTTCCAGTTCTGGCAAAATCCGACTATGGGTGCTGTTACCATCACGCAATGTCCAGGCATAGTCTCTGATGATCTGAAATACCCAAAACAACAAAGAGGGACCGCGAAGATATTTCGGAATTTCCAGGTGGCAGGTTTTAATCAGCGGTACAATTCTGTCCAGATAGTTCTGGCTTCTTGTATCTTCTGGGGAAAGCGTGTGCGAGGGAACGAAATCCATCACCATTATACCGGGTTCTGAGTGAACGATGTTTGGTGAGATACCGGCAAGGTGCGCCGCCTTGCTTGCGGCGAGTTCGTTAAATCGCATGACGTGATGCTCAATTATATCATCGCCAAGTCGGACCACATATTGCCCGGTCTGGTCTTTCACCAGGAAATTATGATTGGTAAGGCCGCCGGTGAGTGGGGCGCAACTGTTGAGATTTTTCCACAGGCCAAGGCTTTTTACCTGCGCAATTGAATTGTTATTATCAGTCATTTTTATCCCAGATTAGTTTTGTGCAAGTTCTATGAAAACCTCAACACTGGCAGCGCGGCCGCCGGCATCAATAACGGTGAGGGTTGAAAAGCCGCTTCCATCGGGTTCCCACAATGCAACACGCTTGTGCGAACGGCCGGGCAATACTTTGCCATTGGCCAACCAGCGAAAAGGCGGGCGACCATTTTGCAATTTCATAACAAGCGGCGATATTGCGCCCGATGGGGAGCGCTCGAGTTCCACCCTTGCGGCTGCCGGGGGATAAATAAATTCAGGCGGTAATTCTGGCACAACACCAATGCCAGCGACCTTTGATGCGGTGCGAAAATTCTTGCCAAAGCGTTGTAAGGTTATTGGCAGTTCCGCATTTTCAAGCCTAAGCGCACCGGGAGGGGCGTGCTTAAACGGAGTCTTTTCAAACCCGGTTTTGGCAAATGCCTCAAACAGAATGGGGGCGGCTGCCCTTCGCCCGGTAATGCCTGGAACCGGGCCATTGTCGGCGCGACCAACCCATACGCCCAGCACATAGCGGCCATCATAGCCCACCGACCATGCATCGCGGTAGCCATAGCTGGTGCCGGTTTTATAGGCGATGCCGGATGCGCCTGATCCACTTGGTGGCGGTGTGCCGGAAAGAATATCGGTCACATGCCATGCGGCGACTGGTTGCAATAACTGGCTGGAATTTTTCGGTGATTTGTCTGGATTACTGTGCAAAATTGACGAGCGCCCGCCATTGGCCAGGGCCGTATAGGCCTGGGTTAAATCTTTCAACGAAATACCCATACCGCCAAGGCCGATGGAAAGCCCCGGTTGATCGGATGGTGGAAGAACCGCCTTAATGCCCGCTTGGCTGAATTTCGACATTAGCCGGGCAGGGCCAACGGCTTCCAAAACCAAAACAGCAGGAACATTGAGCGATAATTGCAAGGCGCGCTTGATCGAGACTTCGCCCTGGTATTGCATGTCGAAATTTTTCGGGCGGTATCCGGCGAAATTAACCGGCGCATCATTGATCAGGGTTTCAGGTTTGATCAATCCTTCCTCAAACCCCAGACCATAGATAAAAGGTTTTAGGGTTGAACCGGGCGAACGAAGTGCCTTGGTCATATCGACCCAACCAGCGCGATTGGCATCCAGATAATCAGGTGATCCGACCTCTGCCAGAATTTTTCCGGTTTGTGCCTCAGCCAATATAAGTGCGATGGAGACATTTTTGTTAAACCGACGGGTGGCGTTTTTTACAATTTTTTCCATTCGGCGTTGTAATCTGCGCTTTAAGGTAACGCGGTGGCGTTGCGCATCCGGTTCTTTTTTAACCAGCGCGTCAGCCAGATGGGCGGCAAGCCGGGGCAGGGCATGGCGGGTGCTTGAAACTTGCGTTTTTGCCGCCCGCTCAATCTCTCCAACTGCGATGACACCTGAATTTGCGGCACGCTTTAAAACCGTATTCCGGGCCTTTTGAGCGCGTGCAGTAAATCGATCAGGTCTGCGCCTTTCCGGCGATTGGGGAAGCGCCACCAGCAATGCCGATTGGGCAAGGCTCAAACCCTTTGGCTCTTTGCCAAAATAGGCAAGAGATGCGGCTCGCACGCCCTCAAGATTGCCGCCATAGGGGGCCAACATCAGGTAATGGTTGAGTATCTCATTTTTGCTCAGGCGCATTTCAAGCTGTAGGGCGCGGGCCATCTGGAAGATTTTAGATGATAGCGAGCGGTATTTGCGCGGCTCCAAAAGCCTTGCCAATTGCATGGTAATGGTCGAGCCACCGGAAACAATGCGTCCATTGGTGATAAGCTGAACAGTTGCCCGCAACATGGCGCGAGGATCAATGCCATGATGGCTCCAAAAACGCTGGTCCTCATAGGCGATCAGCAGTTTGATATATTCGGCGTCCACATCGCTTGCGCTGGTTTCAAGCCGCCAACGGCCCGCACGTGTTGCAAATGCGCGAAGCAGTTTGCCATCCGCATCCAGCACCTCTTTGGACAATTCGGCATTGCCCGGAAGTGCTGGCGGATTATAGTGATCAAACGCAAAGAACCCGGCCACCAGCAAACCCGCACCAGCCGCTGCGGAAAAAGCAGCAACCAGTGTGGTCTTAATCAAAAGGGCAGGTGAAATACGCATGTGGTTATGCTTTCCCTAAAGGGGCGTTTTGACCTGCATCCAACCGGTTGAACTACGGGCTGAATTTTCAGGCCGATACATATCTTCAATTGTTACTGCCGGATGTGTGTAGATGCCCGGTGTGACCGCACGAACCTGATAGGCCACTGTGAAGTTTGTTTTGCCACGTTTGCGGCGATTAAACGCTGCAACAAACCGATCTGAACGGAATTCTGAATGGGCCGTAGTTGTCGGCGACAGCCATTTGAAGTTCTTCAAGTCTGCGCTGCTAACAATCCGCGGATTGTCGATTTCAAATCCGGCGGGCAAAAGGTCAGTTATAATGATGCGGGAGGCAATATCTTGTAATTGCTTTGCTTTGATCACCACAATGAAGCGCTCGTTTTGACGAACTTCACTGACATTAGCCTCGCTGCCATCGAGCCGATAATAGGTACGTGAAATCTCAAACCCATTGCCTCCGGCTGGAAGCGGCTGCTCTGGCACCGCAATTGTGGTCACATTTGCCTGCAATTCCTGGCCTGATGTGTTGGAAACCCGAAGCGGTTGAAGCGCAAGGTTTGAACCTTCAATCCGACGGCTAAAGGAGCCCTGATGAGATTGCCCGTCAACTTCCAATGTTATGGCATCATCAAGTTTCAACCCGGCGCGGGCGGCCAATACCAGCCAGGCCTGTTCCTGGGTATTGGTATATCTGTCGGCGTTTTTGATCTTGGAAACCAATTGCCGCATTCCATTCACATTGGACGGTTCAGGCTTTGATTCCGATGCCAGTGCCAACATGGCGGCTGCATCGCGAAGGGTAGAGCCATAGACATAACGCTTGGCGTTGGGCTGCCATGTGGTTTTGGCCAATGAGAACGCCGAGCCAAATGTGCGATTGGCCCGTTCATGATCACCGTAAAGCGCTATGCTTGCAGCCAGTTGCGCGCGCGCAATCGGCGATGAGAACAGCGCCAACTGGGTATCGGCATAATAGCGTAAATCGCCGGCTGAAGCCTGTTTGTTGCGGGCAAGAACATAGAGCGCATAGGCAATTGCGCCGCTGTTCTTTTTCAGATCATTTTGATAGGCCAGCACATTTTGCAGGCTGTTTAATGCCTGTTTCATTGGTTCAGCTGGTACGTCATAGCCTTTTTCAACCGCACGGGTGAGGAAATCGCTGACATAGGCGCTTAACCAAAGGTCGTCTGAATTTCTGCCCCAGAGGCTGAAACCGCCGCTGCTGGATTGATAGGACAGGACCTTGTTGATGGCTTTTTGCACCCGCTGTTTAATCAACACCTCGTCGAAACCTGGAATGCCGCCCTTAAATTCGCTCGCATAAAGCAGCGGCAGCGCCTTGCTGGTTGTCTGTTCAGCGCAGCCAAACGGATAGCGGTTTAATTGCAACAGTAGCGAAGGCACATCAATGGCTGATGGACGGGTGACGCTGACATTGATTTTTGCGCCATCAAGATTAGAACCGGCGAGCAGATTTTTATCGACCAGCAGACTGCCACCATTGGGACTTAGCATGACGCTGAGTTTTTGGGTGATCGGCAACAATCCCGAGCGCACCTTCATGACAATGTCTTGTTGTATGGCAAAACCGTTTTCGTGGGTAAGGCTGATTCTTGCCCAGCCTTCGCCGGTGTTTTTGGCGGATACCGGAATAGACAGGCTGGTTTTTTGGCCCAATGGCAAATTGAGCGCCTGCACCAGCCCTTCGCTGGCAAAACTTAGATTGTCGCTCGATTCAAGCCCTAACGAATAAGTGCCGGAAGGGGCGTCCGTATTGGCGATTTCGATCCGTAATCTTGCTTGATCGCCCGGTGCCATGAATTTTGGCAGGCTGGCGGTGATCACCATCGGGTCGCGGATTATCGCTTCACCCTCAGCCGAACCAACGCCATTTTTTGTCCAGGCGGTTGCCATAACACGAACAGAGCCGTTGAACTGCGGAATATCGAAGGTGATATTGGCTTTGCCGTTTTCATCCAGTTTTACCGGCCCTTTGAAAAATGCGACCAGTTTTTCGGTTGGCGGGCTGCCATTGGCACTCATGCCATCGGCGCCATCGCCACCGGTACGAAGGGCGCCGGTTGAACCCAGATAGCCGTTGATCAGCCGTCCATAAATATCACGCATGGATATGCCCAATTGCCGCTGGCCGAAATAACGACCGACCGGATCGGGGGTTTTGTAGTTGGTTAAATTGAGAATGCCCACATCAACAGCAGCAACCGCAATCCAGGCCTCTTCGCCGGGGGCAAGACCCGCAACTTCAACCGGAATTGTAAAAGGTGCATTGGGTTTTGAAAGTTTTGGCAAGTCGAGCGAAACCGATAATGCGCGCTCTGCCGGGTCGATTGAAAGCCATTTAACCCCGATGGAGCGCATCGGTAAACGCGATTTTCCCGCATTGCCGGGGCGGTAAAGTGTTGCCAGCATATAGGCGCCAGCGCCCCAATCTTTCTCAACCGGAATGTCTATTGTAGTGCCTTCTTTGGGCACAGAAACGGACATGGTTTTGACAATCGTATCGGTGCCGATGGCAAGCAGCATTTCGCCGGCAAAGCGTGGCGAGATTTTTAGTTTTGCAACATCGCCGGCTTTATAACTGGACTTGTCCAGCGCGATTTCCAGACCATCCGGTGTTTGGGTGGACTTTGCTTCCACATACCAACCGGCATTAAATTCAACACTGGATGTGAGTGTATCTTGCCCGTCAACGGTAATTTCAAGGCGGTAATGGCCCCACTTGACCGGCAATTGAAGGTTTGCAGGGTTCTCGGTTGTGATATTGATTGAACCATCGGCAATTTTGGTTTCCTGATCAAAGGACTCATAGCGCCAGGAAGAACCATTGCGATACCATTGGTAATCGCGACGGACTTTAATCAGCGCCCATCGAGCGTTTGATATGGCTGCTTTTTTACCCGCAGGATCAACCGCGATAATGTTAAACTCGACGGTGGAATTTTCGGCTGTTTGACTATCTTCAAAATCTGAGCGTATGCCGATCATGGTATTTTGCGGCATTAAATCGAGCGACACATTTCTTTCGATCGCGCGGCCACTGCCCTCTCGCATGCGCAAGGTCAGATTGGCCATCTGGGGTCTGGTGGTCGCATAGGTGTTTTTCAAAACCACATTAAACACGGCTTCGCCATCCGAATTAAGTGGTGGAATGTTATTGACTGAAATGCGCTGCGATGAGCCTTGCTTTTCAGAGGCAAGGCCAAACAAATAGCCCTTATAACCATCACGTTTGCGTATTGTGCGGACAATCATCTCGCCATTGAGGGTAAGGCCTGATGCAGGTGCGCCATAAAGATAGCGGCCTTTGACCTTTACGCTTTTAGGTGTGCCAACGGACAGGGCTTCCTGCGGCGGGAATATTTCAAAATCGGTGCGTTCGGGCAGTAAATCCTCAACCAGAAACCTTTGCTCGGCAACCGGGCTTTTTTTCGGGTCGGTATAGACCTGCAATTGCCAGGTTCCGCGTTTGGCATTGGTGGTCAGTTGCAATTCCACCCCATAGCCGCCAAGCGCTTCGCCTTTGTTGACGATACGGCGTTCTTCCACACCATCCGGACGTCTGAACACGAATGTCAGCGGCAGGTTTTCAATCGCCTTGGCCGATGCATCGCGGGCCAATGCGGCCACATGCACGGTCTCTCCGGTGCGGTAAATTCCGCGCTCGGTCCATGCATAAACGTCAACGCCCGCAGGGGCCGCCCGGCCTTTTACACCACGGTCGGTAAAATCAAATCCGGGGCGGGAAATGTCGAGAAATACAAAATCTTCGGCGGATCTTTTTGCGGTAATGGCTGCTGGTGCCAGCCCATTTTTGCCACGGGTAAGGCCCGCATCAAAAACCGCTTCGCCCTGATCATTGGTTTTTACAGTGCCCAGAATTTCGTTATTTATGGCGATCAATGTGAGTTCCACATTGGCCAATGGTGCAGCTGTTGAAAGCGAGCGGGTGATAACGCGCATATTGCCATTGCCGCTAAAGGTGGTCAGCCCAATATCTGAAATGACAAACCACTGGGATGCAATATCATCGCGATTGCCATTGCCGCCTTGGCTGGCTTCACCGGTGAGCAGGTATACGCCCGGTTTGCGGCTTGGCAATGCCTTGTCAATTGGAATACTGGTGGTGACTTCCCTGTTAAGATCGGGCTTGATATCGACTTTGCCGTTCCAGACCGGCTCGCCCAAAGAATTGATCAGGTAGTCAATCTGGTAACTTTCCAGCTGGCGCAGGAATTTTGACCGGCCAATGAGAGATGAAAGTGCGCGCTCGCCAATCCGGTATAATTTGAGATCAGCGCTCTTTGCGTTGACCGTAACAATGGGTATGCCACGCCTTGCTGATAGCGGCAGAACAAAGTTGCCGCCGGTAAAGCGTGCGGAAGGTTTGCGGTCACGAACATAAATTTTGAGATTTACATTGGTCAGCAGATTTTCACCAATTGAGGATGGCAGGCCTTCGCGTAGACCAATCTGATAACTCTTGCCGTGGGAAAGGCCCTGGAAGCAGATTTGCTTGTTTTGAACGTCAATTGCCTGGGGCGTTTTTTGGTCAAGGGTCAGGTAGCTGGCGTAATCGGTTTCTTTGGATTTGAGCTTTTCGGAAAACTGAACGCAAATACGCGGTGAAAGATTGTCTGAATTGACCGTATGCTTGAGAACCCGGAAACCGCGGGTGCGCAGAAGTTCGGCATAGGCAGCACGTTCAACCGGGTTTTCGCGTAAGGCGAGGCTTTGCTTAAACGCAATGAGTGCCGGGCGATAATTTGTTCGGGCTTCCAACCCTCTCGCCAACAGCGCTAAAGCCTCGGCTCGTTTTGAACGCGCGCGGGCCAGTTGATAGGCATTATAGGCGGATGAGGTGGCTATTCTTCGATAAAATCGTTTGTCTTTTGATTTGGTCGATGGGTGTATTAGCGAAGTGGAAGCCAATTGCAGCCAGGCGCTGACACTGTCTGGGTCAATTCGAAGTGCGGTATAATATCCGCTGATTGCTTTCTTGGTATCATTTGCATTGAGGCTGAGATTGCCGAGGCTGATCATGGATAAATAGCCGGTGGTATCAGGCACTGGCTTACCGCTTTTCAGCCCAAGACGAAACTGTTTGGCTTCATTTTGCAGATATGAAGGAATGTAGGTAAGCTTCGGTGGTGCACCCATATCCGGCTCGTTGCCAAGGGTGATTTTTCGTCCCGCAACAGCACCTGTAAAGGGTTTTAACTTGCTGAAATCAGACTTTAAAAAACAAAATTGCGCGGATGTATTATAGGTGAAAGCCAGACAAGCCTGGTTTCCCTGGCAACTGGCCTTGCATTGATCGAGTGATACATCTTTTAAGGTTTCGAGATCAAACCCGAAATAATCGCTGTCTTTGGTGATTAGTATCTGTTGTGACTGGGAGTAGGCCGGACTGGGCAGAAATTGTGTGATTATCAGCGAAACCAGAACCAGTGTTGAAAATACCAACCGTGACAACATTATATGCATCCCTCCCAAAACGTAGTATCAGTTCAATAATTGAGGCTATTTTGAACAAATTACAAGCCCGTAGCGATTTTCAGGTGCGGCAATGTTTGAAATATAAACAAAAACTTAAATAATATTTCTGTTGTCACCAAGGAATTGGCATTTGGATGCGTCTTATATAGTGACATGTACATGAAGACAGGTGACAACGAACTGGCGGCGCGGGCGGCTGGAGGCGATGCAGCGGCGTTCCAGGTTCTCCTGGAGCGGCATTATGACGTTGTCTACCGCATCGCGTTTCGATTTTCGGGTGTGCGTGAAGACGCTGAAGATATTGCACAAGAGGTGTGCGCGTCACTGGTTGTGAAACTGCGTTCCTTTAAGGGGAATGCGAAATTCACCACCTGGCTGTACCGGGTTGTTGTTAATGCGGTTCGCGATATGCAGCGCAAGCAGGCAAATGCCGGACGGATAAACCGCGACTATAGCGAATTGCAGGTGCTTGCTCGCGGGGAGGAGGCGGAAGCGGCCAAAGAAATAGCCTGGTTGTATGAATCTCTTGATCGGGTGAGTGATGATTTGCGGGAGACAGCCATTTTGGTATTGGCGGAAAGTATGAGCCATGCGGAAGCGGCGGAAATTCTTGGACTAAAGGAGTCCACAATATCGTGGCGAATGCACGAACTGCGAAAGAAACTTAAAACATTGGCGGAAGCTGAATTATGAGTGACGAACTGAACAGAGCTGAAAAAGCGTTTAAACGGCAGAACATTGTTCCGCCAAGCGATGCTGCGCGCAAGTCTGCCATTCAAAATGCCATGATGCAGTTTGAGGCTGAAAACAAATTAAAAAAAGAAAATTCAATTATCTCCCAAGGATTAGGGTTTGGCGCGCGTCTTAGAGAGCGAGGCAACAAAATGCTAACCGCCCTCACAAGGAGACGAGAAATGAATTTGACCCATATGAATTATAAACACCTGTTGGCAGGTGGCGCCAGCTTCGCCGTAATGGCGCTGGTTGTATCCAATATCAATATTCTATTGCCGGAAGCGCCGATTATCACTGATCAGGTCGATCAGAGCGTTGTTGAAGAGACCAAGACCGGTGAAGTTGCAAAGCTTGAAGCCAAGCCTGACTCTTCAAAAGAGGCCATTGCGACCGTTAAAGAAACAAGCCCAAAGCCGTTGACAGAAGTGGCAAAGGCAAAAAAGTACAACGATGTCCGGGTCGAGGCGCAGGATAAAGCAAGCTCCGGTTCGACAACGATTGTTCGATCAAATGATGCAGAAGTTGCCGCGGTTCCAGCACCCTCAACTGTGGTTTCACCAGCCCCTTCCAACTTGAAGAAACCTGCGCCGATGGCCGGTCTTAAGCGGGCAAGACACGACAGTAGAACAGCGATTGGCGGTATTGTTGGTCAGTCAGCAAATGTGGGTCTGGGCCAACAATCTGGATTTGTTGGCGATGTTGCTCGTCGGCAATTCGAGGTGCAAGGCCGGGACAAGTTTTCCAATGTGGAAGACAATCCGATTAAGCTTGCAACTGAAGACCCGGTTTCAACATTTTCCGTTGATGTGGATACGGCATCTTATACGTTTGTCCGTTCAGCCATAAACCGTGGTGTGCTGCCGCAAAAAAATGCTGTGCGAATTGAAGAAATGATCAATTATTTTGATTATGACTACAAAGCACCGAGCGACCGGGCGCAGCCGTTTAACGCCAATGTTTCCATCATGCCGACGCCGTGGAATGCCAACTCAAAACTACTGCGCATTGGTATTAAGGGTTTTGAGCTGCCTAAGGGCGAAGCACCGCGCGCCAATCTGGTGTATTTGATTGATACATCCGGCTCGATGAATGCGGCAAACAAATTGCCGCTATTGCGCAATTCATTCAAGCTTTTGCTGCAATCGCTCAAACCAGATGACACGGTTTCAATTGTCACCTATGCGGGGCGGGCGGGCGTTGTTTTGGCTCCAACCAAGGTTGCCGACAAACATAAGATACTTGCCTCACTCGATCGACTTCATGCTGGCGGCTCGACGGCCGGAGCAGAAGGGATCCGGCAGGCCTATCAACTGGCTGAACAAAACCTCGACAAGGACGGTGTGAACCGGGTTATTCTTGCAACTGATGGTGATTTTAATGTGGGCATTTCAAACCGTGAGGAATTGAAAAGCTTTATTCAGCGCAAACGTAAATCCGGTGTGACACTTTCCATTCTTGGTTTTGGTCGCGGCAATTATAATGATGCGCTGATGCAAACCCTTGCTCAAAACGGCAATGGTAATGCGGCCTATATCGACACGTTGAGCGAAGCGCGCAAAGTGTTGGTCGAGGAGGCTGGTTCAACATTGTTTACCATCGCCAAGGATGTGAAAATCCAGGTCGAATTTAACCCGGCAATGGTTGGGGAATATCGCCTGATTGGCTATGAAACCCGCAAACTCAAGCGCGAGGATTTCAACAATGATAAGGTTGATGCCGGCGATATTGGTGCAGGCCACACAGTTACCGCATTGTATGAGATCACTGCCAAGGGTGTTTCGGGTCGTCTGGTTGATGAACTTCGCTATAAAACCAAAGCTGCAAAAACTCAGCCGATTGATGAAACGTTTGAGCAGTCGGCAAATGAATATGCCTTTGTGAAAATTCGCTATAAGCAACCCAAAAGCGATACCAGTCAGTTGATTACAATTCCGGTGACCGCTGCCAATGAGGTTACTGGCGCAGATGTACCAAAGGACGCTAATTTTGCAGCCGCAGTGGCAGCCTTTGGGCAAATGCTCAAGGGTGGAAAATATACCGGCAAATATTCGTATGACGATTTAATCGCCCTTGCTATCAGCGCAAAGGGAGAGGACCGGTTTGGGTATCGTGCCGAATTTGTCAATCTGGTACGGCTGGCTAAATCTGCAGCAGCTCTTGAACCACAAAAATAGACGCAGACTGTTCTATTATGCTAAAAAATACCCGGCTCCAGGGCCGGGTGTTTTATACTTTGATGGGTGAGGGCAGATGGGTTTTCGGAACGGACGAAAGGCCGGATGGGTTTTCGAAATACAAACTAAGTCCGACCCATGATGTAATCGTTCTCTGCCTCTTCGATGAAATACCGGGCCAGCTCGTGTGCCGGGCATTGACGAGGGTCAGTAATGCCGGAACTTACTTTCGACTGATCCTTCTCGGTGATGGCAAAATTTCTAAATGTCTGTGGCGTGTCATTTGCATCCAGCTGACTGGCAAGTACCACAGCAGCACTGCGCAAAGCATCCTGTCGGCAGCGATAACGACTTAGCAATTCTTCATGCTCGCGTTTTTGCAACCTGGTTGGTGCACTATCTATCGCTTCCAGAAGCCTTTCGACCTCTATGGTGGTTTCGCGATATTCTTCCAGTCCATGTACGTTTAAAGCACGAGAAACAATCTCTCTGTTTTCATCAGAGCTGTTACCGCCGCCAAAGACTTTGCCGCCCAGCGCGGACAATTTCTTGAAGACCATTAGGTATTCTCCTTGAGACTCAATTGTATCAATTACAATATATGGCACCATACATAGAGAAAACGCAATATATCAACTGTCTGATGTTGAAATTTTATTCAAGATATTCACGACGGTGTGTGGCCATAGTGTTGGTTTTTACCTTTACTTACTGCCCATCCACCACGTGTATAATTGCTCCCTGATGAAATTATTCCAATTATATTAACCGGTTATCAATGGTAAATGGATGCTGAAGCACAGGTTAACGCTTAACCATAACCTTCAGTCCAGTTTAGGTTATATTGCCATTTTACAATCAATGAAGTGGCTTGCTATTATTGAAACCTTAATGTATCTATATAGTTGAATATGTATATATATCAAGCTGATCTTCAGTTGTTTCCGGTGTTTTGCTGTGTATGGAGCTGACTTTAGGTGTAGAAATGACGGTCACCAATAAGTCGTTTATTAATCTTAACGGTGACAGACATAGTTAAAAATTGGTAATTAAAATAGCTAAAGTTTTATCTATATGTATATCTCAAGGATTCGTAAGCAAAAACAATCGTTTATACATATTCAGAGCTGAAGTATAAGTTTATTGTTAACTTCAATTTTAGTTATAATACCTTGGGAGGGGATTAGGTTTTGACTTACCTCTTTCGATTTTGCTTAAATGTGGATGGGGCCGACTGAGTAACATCTTTCGGTTATATCAGGAGGACGGTATGTCAGAATTATTTTCTGATGAGTGGATGATGAATTTCCAGACGGTGTGGAATGCTGATGCAGGTATCGCAGGCGAACTGGAGAAAATCGGATTCAAATCTACAATTGGCTATGGCTTCAAGGGTGATGAAAAACCTTTGGGCGTAATTGTCGTTGAAGGCGGAAAAGGCATTTCTGCCGGCGCGTACAATGGTGAAGAGCTTAATTGGGACCTGCGGGCGGATAAGCCGACGTGGGAAAAGTGGATTACCAAACCTCCAGGAATGATGGGTTTGGGAATGGCATATACATCCAAAAAACTGCAATTTCTTGTTGGCGACTACGGTGCGATGATGAAAGATCCTCGCATGGCTGGTCCTTTTATCAAAAGTTTTGCAGCGATGGGGAAGGCATAGACAAATGAAAATGGCGCTCCGAGTATTGAGTATAGTCGCCTCTGTTTTGATTTTGGCGCAGGTGGCCGTGGCACAGCAGTATGAAACTGTTGTGGCCAAGGTTGAGTCATCAGGCAGAAATATTGTGACCGGGGGTACTGTTATTCCCTACAAGGAAGTGACGCTTTCGGCCAAGGTTCCCGGGCGGGTGAATTTCGTTGCCGGGGAAGAGGGATCATCCTTCAAGGCAAATGATTTGCTCATTGTTATTAGTGATGATGATATTCGTGCACGTCGCAGGGCCGCCTATGCCGATCTGCTGGCGGCTCAAGCAGGCCTTCGCTATGCGCAGGTTCAGTACAATAGAGAACTCTATTCTCCATCAATTAATGGTAAATCGCGGTCATCGGGTTTTGGCATGCCTACAATGTTTGACCAGATGTTTACTCGCCCGCTTTCCAGTGGGCTTGGTATGTCAAATCCAGGATTGCAACGGTATTCAGACTTGCAGGGTCAGTTTAATGGAATTCGCCAGGCTCAAAGCCGGGTGCTTTCGGCCCAGGCGCGGTTGGAGGAGCTTGATGTGAACCTTCGAGATACCCGCCAGCTTGCTCCTTTCGATGGAATTATCGTTCAAAAACTCGTGGAAACAGGCACAACTGTACAGCCGGGAACGCCGTTATTGAAATTCGCATTTGTTGATTATTTGCGCATTCAGGCAGAAGTGCCGGTTCGTCTGGTTTCCTCGCTCAAGGTTTTGGATATTCTGCCCGCACGGGTGGATGCCGGTGGTGGTGTGGACATCGAGGTGCGTGTTGCACAGATTTTCCCGGTTGCTGATCAGGCGCGCCATACGGTGACAGTAAAATTTGATCTTCCAAGAGGTGTTCCAGGTGGCCCTGGTATGTATGCGGAAGTGCATATTCCCGACCCGGATGCCAGTGATGAAGGTTTGGTGGTTATTCCTGAATCTGCGATTGAAATGCAAGGCAGCCTGCCAAGGGTTTATGTCATTAAAGATGGAAAAAAATCCATGCGTCTTGTTCGTTTGGGCGACGTAAAACCTGGAGGTAAGGTGAGCATTATATCCGGCATCAGTGCTGGTGATGAGGTCGTCATTTTGTTCAAGGGCAAGCAGAATACCAAAAGTGCTGGTACAAATGCGGATGGTTCATCGAAATTGAACTAAAAACCGGCGCAATCGAGTTGTTTGGCCTTTAGCCAGCAACGTGAAAAGTAATTGTAAGAGTTGAGTGTTTGAGTAATGGCAGATAGTGATTTTGATAATCTGGCGATGGGTGAAGAAAAGCCTTTAGGCATGGCCGGGGGGCTTGCTAAAACTTTCATTCATTCACCTCTTTCTCCTTTGTTGCTGATTGCATGTCTGGCGCTTGGCCTGCTTGGATTGTTCATCACGCCGCGTCAGGAAGATCCACAAATACTGGTTCCTGTCGCTGATATTTTCTTTGAATTTCCCGGTGCCTCATCCCGGCAGGTTGCAAGTTTGGCGACCGATCCGCTTGAACGGATGATGAGTGAAATTCCGGGTGTTAAACATGTATATTCCGCCTCGGAACGGGGCAGGGGCATGGTCACTGTTCAGTTTAAAGTAGGTGAAGAGACTGAAAATTCTCTGGTAAAACTTTACGACAAGCTGATGTCCAACAGGGACAAGATACCACCTGGTGTATCGCAGCCGCTGGTGAAACCCAGAGGCGCAGATGATGTGCCCGCTGTTACCTTGACCATCTGGTCTGAGGAAGTTGACGATTCCGGCCTGCGCCTGATCGCGCTGGAAGTTATGCAGCGGCTAAAAGAAGTTCCAAATACTTCCCAGAGCTTTATTACCGGTGGTCGTGCAGAACAGATGCGCGTTGAGGTGCAGCCTGAGCGGATGCGCAGTTTTGGGATTAGTATTGATCAATTGGCAGATACGATTGTATCGGCCAACGAGAAGCGAAAAGTTGGTGGTACTGAAACCGGGGTAAATTACTTTACGGTCTATTCAGGCCGCTTTTTGCGCAATGCTGCTGATCTGGAACGCCTGATTGTTGGTGTGCGCAATGGCAGCCCGATTTACGTGCGTGATGTGGCAAAGGTTATTTCCGGTCCTGGCGAAGCCAATAGTGTGGTTCAATATTTCTCTGGACAGGCTGCAGGAGAAGACACGCCAAAAACCAATGGCGCGCCGGCGGTTACAATTTCGCTGGCCAAGAAAACCGGCACCAATGGTGTTGCGGTTGCCAATGCGATTTTAGCGAAAATTGAATCGATCAAAGGGCGCATTATTCCTGATAATGTAAATGTCTCTATTACCCGAAATTATGGTGAGACGGCCAATCACAAGGTCAATGAGCTGATCTCGGAAATGCTCGGCGCCACATTGGCTGTTACCGTTTTGATTTTCTTTTTTCTGGGATTGCGCCCGACCATTGTTGTTGTGGTGGTTATTCCGGTGATCATTTTGATCACTATTTTTTCAGCCTGGGTTTTAGATTATACCATCGACCGGGTGTCGTTGTTTGCGCTTATCTTCTCAATCGGCATTCTGGTTGATGATGCAACGGTTGTTGTTGAAAATGTATATCGACGCTGGTTGATGAATGGCCGGGTGGATACCGCTACAACGATCGATGCTGTTCGCGAGGTGGGTAATCCCACCATTTTGGCAACGCTGGCGATTATTGCGGCATTGCTTCCAATGGGATTTGTGTCTGGCATGATGGGCCCTTATATGCGGCCAATTCCGGTGCTTGGTTCAGTGGCGATGATATTCTCGCTGTTTGCGGCATTCATCTTTACCCCGTGGCTGGTGATGCGGGTACGCCCAAGCCTTTCGAAACTGCGTTCAATGCAGGAGTCTGAACATCGTTCGGCGGAAAGAATGGATGGGTTCATCCGTCGGCTTTTGGGCCCACTGCTAGATAGCAAAAGGAAGGCGTTTATATTCAAGCTTTGTATGTGGGGAGCTTTGGGGCTTGCCTGCTCAATGTTCTATTTCACATCGGTGGCGGTAAAAATGTTGCCGTTGGATAATAAGCCGGAATTTAATGTGATTATCAACATGCCAGAGGGAACAGCGCTTCCGGCAACGGCAAATGCCGCCCAGATCTTGGGTGAGAAAATTCTGACAATGCCTGAAGTGACCGCTGTGCAAAGTTATGTTGGCACATCTTCACCGTTTAACTTTAACGGGCTGGTGCGTCATTACTATTTGCGCCGTTCGCCCTGGCAGGGTGATTTGCAAATTCAATTGCTCGACAAGGGTGATCGTGACCGGACAAGCCACGAGATTGCGGTGCAGGCTCGCGAGATGCTGACCCCATTGATTACCAAGTTGGGTGGTCGCATTGAAGTCGTTGAAATGCCGCCGGGGCCGCCGGTACTGCAAACTGTTGTTGCTGAAGTTTATGGGCCAAATGATGAGGTTCGTCGCCAGGTGGCGCAGGATTTAACCGGCCTGTTTAAAAAGTCAGACAAAATTGTCGATGTTGGCAATTACATTCAGGCACCACATGACAATTGGACATTCGAAGTTGATCAGGACAAGGCCGAATTCCGCAATGTCTCGACTGCGGATCTTAACCGTCAGCTATCGATGATTATGGGCGGGTTTAAGCTTGGTAATGTAAAAGTTGGCCACGAGCTTGAACCACGAAATATTATCATTCAGGCACCATTGCATGTGCGCGGCCAAATTTCCCGACTGGGTGAAGTGCCAATCAAAAGCCGCGATGGCAAGACAGTACCGCTTGGTGATCTTGGCAAATTTGTCCGCACACTTGCTGATCCGGTGATTTATCACAAGGATTTGCGCCCGGTTGAATATGTTACCGGTGAAGTTGCTGGCCGGCTTGCTGCACCTGTTTATGGTATGCTCGATATTGGCAAATTGCTCGAAGATTACAAATCGCCTGATGGTGTATCGCTTTCAGGCGAACTCATGGGGCCGCCAACAGACAGCTTCAAATCTGGCTTTGAATGGACCGGAGAGTGGACCGTAACCTATGAGACGTTCCGCGATATGGGGCTGGCTTTCATGGGTGCGCTGATACTGATCTATATGTTGATCGTGCTTGAGTTTGGCAACTTCCGTATGCCGGGCATTATTATGGCACCGATTCCATTGACCTTAATTGGTATCATTCCGGGCCATTGGCTGTTGGGTGCAGAGTTTACTGCGACATCGATGATCGGATGGATTGCGCTTGCGGGTATTATTGTTCGAAACTCTATTTTGTTGGTCGATTTCTCACGTCAGGCTGTGCTTTCAGGAATGGATCATCGTGAGTCTGTTATTTTGGCGGTTCGCACGAGAACACGGCCGATCTTGATCACCCAGCTGACAATGATTGCCGGGTCGATTGCAATTATTGCTGACCCGATTTTTCAGGGCATGGCAATATCGCTTTTGTTTGGTGCAATTGTTGCAACCGCACTGACATTGATCGTTATTCCGCTTGCCTGTTTTAATGCACCAAATGCCTATCGTAGTTCTGGCGGTGAAAATCCATTCCCCGTGGCATCTGCTAGTGAACCAAGTGAAGAGGCATCCGCAACTTCTGAGGTGGCATTAGAAAAAATCTCAGTTGGAGAACGGTTTGCCGCAATTCGTGGCGGGCTGTCCATGGTATATTACGCGCTGCGCGCTTTGCCATATTTTGCCTGGATGATGATCAAAGAATTAGCGTCTCCTTTGGTTGCCAGATTTATCAAGAAAACAGATCAGCCTGTTGATGCCACTGAGCCGGACAACACCATTGCTACGGCCGTGAGTAATACCGGTGAAACCACCAGCCAAACGGTTGCAGATATCAAGGCATCTGTTCGAAGTGAACTTGCCAGAGCGCCTGCTGAGCCGGTTGATCAAGCTGAAGTTTCTGATCATGATGGCGCAGAACCAGCTGTAGTTGAGCCTTTGGTTGAAGAGGCTCCTGTATCAGCCAGTAAGGCCGCGATTGAAGATACCTCGCCAGAAGACAAACCCGTTAAAGCTGCTGCATCTGCCGATGTGAATGAGGCAGTTGCCGCGATCAATGAGGCCGTCGCCAATGTTGAAGAAATTGTTGATAATGGTGGCAATGGCGAAGCAAAAGCCAATCCAGCTGATGATGGATCATCTGACAAGTCGTCGGACGATACCCAACCTGTAAAAGCTGATGAACCGGAAGATGCGCCTGTGGCGGATGCTTCTACGACTGATGCTGATGCTGAACCAGAGGGTGTTGATAAACAGGAAGATATTCTGGCGGATGTTGCTTCTGCAATCGAAGCGAATACGTCCAAAGCAGATGATTTGAAGCGTATCAAGGGTATCGGTGCGGTGCTTGAAAGAGAGCTCAACGCGCTTGGTATTAATCGTTATGAACAGGTTGCCGATCTTACAATCGAAGATCTTGAAGATGCTCGGATGAAACTTACCATCATGCAGCGGGCGAAGAAGGATGAATGGCTGGAACAGGCGGCATTGCTGGCGGCTGGAGAGGCAACAGAGTTTTCCGAACGGGTTGATGCGGGCAAGGTGCCCAGCAGCAACAAAAATGCAAATAACAAAGATAAGGGGTAGCTGATATGTCGATCAAACGATCAAAGTCACTTATCGCTGTTGGGCTGATTTGCTCCTCACTAACAGCGGTTTCGGCATTTGCAGAAACAAAGAAAAGCGATATGCCGCTTCCGCCTCCAGGCCCGTTTACTCCGGCGGCTAATCCGGCAATGTCGGACGATGCGAGTTCGGGTGCAACCGATAACACAAAGAATTTTGAACCTGTGCCGGCGGGAAGCTTCGCGCCACCGAATTTTGACCCGGAAAAGCCAACGGAAGATGTGAAAGCTGAAACTGTAGAGCCAAAGTCAGAAGTCAAAACCGAAGACAAGGACGAAAACGGCGAGCAAAAGCCGGTATTTGCGCCGGCTGATACGGCAAAAATTCCAGTTGATGAGGCGCCTGAAAAAACAGTTGTGCCGGTTGAAAATGACATGGTTGCCAAACCTGCTGAGGGTGACGCTGAAAAAGCCGCTCCAATTATTGAAGTTGAAAAGCCTGTTGAAGCCGTAAGCGAAAAGCAGCCGGTGGTAACACCTGCGGGCGAAGATAAAGAAGACGCGCCCAAATATGCACCAGCTGGAACGGCTGAAGTGCCTGAGGAAAAAGCGCCAGCGGCAATAGTATCAGGCGAAGAAAAAGAGCCTGATGTTGCGCCGGTAAAACCCGAAACACTGCCAGCCTATGCGCCGGCTGATACGGCAAAAATTCCGGTGCCGGAAATCAAGAAAGAACCTGTTGTGCCCAAACCTGTCGAGGCAGCCAAAACACCGGACTATGCGCCCGCAGGAACCGGCAATGCGCCACCTCCTACTAATTTTGCGCCTGCCTACGGGTTTCAGGTGCCGCAATATGGGCAGCAACAATATCAAAACCCGCAATACCGGCCACCGCAGTATCAACCGCAGCAGCAACCGCAAGGTTATGGATATGCGCCGCAATATTACCCGCCTCAACGCGGATATTGGCCGCAACCTTATCAACGCCAAATGCCGCAACGACCGCAGGGCTATCAGCAACCGCAATGGCAACCTCAAGGGCAGCCACAAAGACAGCCTCAGGGGCAACCGCGATGGCAACCTCAGGGGCAGCCACAAAGACAGCCGCAATGGCAACAACCGTGGCCAACCCAACGACCGGGTTATGGGTTTCCAAATCCGTATAACTGGAACCCGTATGGACAACCGCAAGGTTGGCAGCAATGGCAGCAACAGCCCCAGGCCAGACAACCGCAGGCCAGACAGCCCCAGCCACCTATGGGCCAGCCGCAACAAAACTTACCGCAGAACAATAGTTCTACCGGAAACTGAGATTGAATTGCTACCCGCAAGGTAGCTGAACAGGGAACGTTAAGTGACATATCGACTTAACATTATTGTAGTTGCTGGATTGGTGATCAATTTGATCGCCGGTCTGGCCAATGCTGCAAACCAGAACCCCTGGGCGATGTATGGTGGAAAGCGTGGCGGAAATACCGGCGGTGTAAATTCAAGTGGGTTTGCAGCAGTGCCGAACCCGCAACAGTCTCAACAGCAGCGAGTGGCACCTCAGAAATTTGGCTACGAATATGCGCCGCTTGGAAATAATCAAAACCTTGCTAATTCCCGCAATCGACAACCAAACGGGCAGTTTCAGAGACAGCCTTATAGGCAGGGATACGGTTTTCAACCTTTTGGCCAAGGTGGCTTTGGCGGGCAGTTCGGCTTTGGAATGAACTTTGCCCCGAATTTCTCGCAAGGTTCCTCTCAAGGTTTCCCCCAGGGTTTTCCCCAAGGATTTTCTCAGGGTTTCCCTCGGGGCTTTGGCGGAACAGGTATGCCCTTCGGGTTTGGTGTTCCAACGATGCCATTTTTCGGCGGATCAAACAATTATGGCGCGCCTTATCGAGGGGTGCCCGGATATCAAAATGTGAACCCATATGGCAACCCTTATGGCAATCCATACGGGTATCCAAGGACAGGATTTTCACCCTGGGGCATGGGGTTCCCGATGTTCTAGATCAAAGACCAAGAGTTTTGGTCAAAGTGTACTTTAACAAAGTCACTTTGATAATTAGCGGGGCAAATCGCTTCTCCCGCAAATGTAAGAAAGCGAAAATATCGGAGTAGTATCAATGAGTAAATTTCTTAAAGCAACAATGCTTGCAGGTATGATGGGATTGGCTGTAACGGCTTTCTCAACCACATCTGCCAGTGCGTTCTGGAACGGTTGGGGTCCATCTAATAACAATGGCTGGAATAATAATAGCGGCCCTTGGAACAATGGTCCTTGGAACAATCGTGGTAACAATAATAACGGTTGGAATAACGGTCCTTGGAACAGCAACAACAATGGTTGGAATATGCCTTGGAATAACAATGGCAACAACAACGGTTGGAATATGCCTTGGAATAATAACAACGGCAATAACGGTTGGAACATGCCTTGGAACAACAATGGCAGCAACAATGGTTGGAATATGCCGTGGAACGGCAATAACAACGGTTGGGGTAACGGTTGGGGCAATGGCATGGGAAATGGTAATTTCTCCATGAGCTTCAAAGGCAACGGCAATGCAAATGGTCGTGGTTTTGGCAATAGTAATAATGGTTGGAACAACGGTTGGAACCGTCGCCCTAACGGTTATGGAATGCCAATGGCTCCAAACGGTTATCGTGGAATGCCTCCACAGCCTGGCATGCCTTATGGCGCGATGCCACCACAGGCTCCAATGCAGCCACCAGCACCTGTTGCGCCTAAAACCAACTAGGTCTGCACCTATTGCAAGCCGGCAAAACTGCCGGTTGGCTAATGTATTGTACTATACCGATTTGGCGCGCGGGATTGTTTCCCGGGCGCTGAATCGCAAATACAAAACCGGGCAATTGCCTGGATAATACGCCTTGCGCTGTTTGAACGCGGTATTCACCAGCGCGATGTATGAGAAAATTTTCGGCTATGAACGAAGATGACCAAGACAAACCTCCATCGTCTGGAGAACAGGGTGGGCAAGAAACTGCCAAATCTGTTGCATCACCGATGGAAGAAAAATCAAAGGCTGAATTCGAGGCAAAGCCTGTAACAAAGAGCAAAACTGACCGTCCGCGTCGGAAAAGAGGAATTATGAGATCGTTTTTTAGCCATATAATCGTTGCCGCACTGGCCGTTGCCGGTGTGGGCGGGTATTTCCATTGGGAAGATCTGCTTTCACAGGCTGGTGGCAGGGTATGTGCCTATGAGGTGCTTGGCCGGTATGGTTCGAGCCTGCCGGGTGACAAACCTTTGGCATTGCCTGCTTCACAGGAGAAAGCTGGCGAAACTGTGCAGCCAAAACAGCTGCCTGCAAGTGAGCAATCTTCTGAAATGAAGGTAGATGAAAAATCCGATGCAGATAAAGAAGTTGCATCCGCTGCTGCCGCGATGAAAGCTGACAATCCGGCGTCTGCCATGAAGGAAGACATGCCTGCAGTGACTAAAGAGCAGGCTAAAGTTGCCACTTCAGTCGTTGCTAAAGCTGAAGCTGAAGCTGAAACATCGGCAGAAGTATCGACAGTGGCACCGGGCCTTGCCGAAGCGGTAAGCACACCAAAGGAAGTAGCGGCAAAACCGGTTGAGGTTGCAAAGGTCGCAGAACCTGCTGCTGCTGCCAAAATTGCGGAGACTGCAACAGAGCAGGAAGCGCCAAAAGGTGTTATTCAGCCGGTTCAATCTGATGTGCCGCAGGTCAAAATTGTTAAATCATCTGAAAAAAAAACGTTTGAAACAGAATGGGCTGATGCCCGGCGCGCCTATTGGGCGGGTGATACGGGCGCAGAAAATGCCTATCTGGAATTGATTTCGCAATATCCCGACAAGGCGGATATCAGGGGTGAACTTGGCAATATTTACATCAAAGCCGGGGATAGCGAAAAAGCCGCGACACAGTTTCTCGATGCGGGTCTGATCTGGGTGAAGTCTGGTGACAAAGATAAGGTATCCAAAATAATTACCCTGCTGGAAAATATATCGCACGATAAAGCAACGGTCCTGAAAGATGCGCTGGCAAATGCCGGATAAAAATTGAGCAGTTGAATTTTAATGATCTTTACGGTGTAGTGCGCAGTGTAACCGGATTATTAAAAGGCCAATTTCCTTGCCTCAAAGAGCAGATTGCATAGCGCGTGCAGAAACATATTTCGATGGCGGCTCATTCGTAAAAGATCTTGCCCGTTTGGTGGCAATTGAGACCGAGAGCCAGAACCCTGATCAACATGGTGAGCTTTATGCTTACCTTACCAACGAGATGGCACCTTTGTTGGCGGATATGGGGTTTGTCACCGAAATATTTGATAATTGTGACGATATGGGCGGCCCAATACTTTTGGGCGAACGCATAGAAAACCCCGACTATTTTACCATTCTGACCTATGGCCACGGTGATGTTATTCGGGCCCAAACCGACCAGTGGCGTGAGGGGTTGCACCCGTTCAAGCTGGTGGTTGAGGGCGAAAAGATCTATGGGCGCGGCACGGCCGATAATAAAAGCCAGCATCTGATCAACCTGTCTGCCCTGTCGTTTGTGTTGCAGGAACGCGGCTCGCTGGGCTTCAACGTAAAAATCATCATTGAAACATCAGAAGAAACCGGTTCAGCCGGATTGGCTGAGTTTTTTACCGAACACAAAGAGCGTTTGGCGGCGGATGTGTTGATCGCCTCGGATGGACCGCGGTTGCAACCGGATATTCCAACCGTATTTATGGGTACGCGTGGCGGGCTTAATTTCGATCTGAGCGTAAATTTGCGAAAAGGTGCCAATCATTCGGGCAATTGGGGTGGATTGCTGGCTGACCCGGCGATAATTCTTGCCCATGCTATTGCGACAATTACCGATCAGCGCGGCCAAATCAATATTCCCGAATGGCGGCCGACCAGCCTTACG
>JAJRQF010000121.1 GCA_024280375.1 Alphaproteobacteria bacterium
GATTTCACTATCTGACCCATAACTCGGAAACCGACTCTACCCTGAAGATCAAGGTGATGAATGTTTCGAAAAAGGAACTTTACCGTGATTTGCGGATGTATCCGGATGCGAAATGGGATCAAAGCCCGCTGTTCAAGAAAGTTTACGAGGCGGAATTTGGCCAATTGGGTGGCGAACCGTATGGCGCACTGATTGGCGATTACCATTTCGACCATTCCGCTGTTGATGTCCGGCTGCTTCGTGACCTGGGTAAAATATCCGCTGCAGCCCATTGCCCGCTAATTTCTGGCGCAAGTTCAACGTTGATGGGTATGGATTCATGGACAGAGCTTTCCAATCCTCGTGATTTGAGCAAGATTTTTGATACGCCAGACTATGCAGCCTGGAAATCGTTGCGAGATTCTGAGAACTCTCGTTATGTAGGGCTTTGCATGCCGCGTGTTCTGTCACGTGAACCTTATGGTGCAAAATCAAATCCCGTTGAAGAATTTGCCTTCGAAGAGGAAACCGATGGTCACACCGGCGAGAACTACGGTTGGATGAATGCGGCCTATGCAATGGCTGCAAACATCAACCGGGCTTACAAAGAATATGGCTGGACCGTTCGTATTCGGGGTGTGCAATCCGGCGGTGAAGTTATCAACCTGCCATCACACACATTCCCAACCGATGATGGCGATATCGACCTGAAATGCCCAACTGAAATTGCAATTAGTGATAGACGTGAAGCGGAACTTTCAAATTCAGGTCTTTTGCCGCTTATCCACCGCAAAAACACAGACAAGGCAGCATTTATCGGCGCGCAATCACTTTATCGGCCAAAAAAGTACGACAAAGTGGAAGCAACGGCATCAGACAATCTATCGTCCCGCCTGCCCTATATGTTCGCTGTATCGCGCTTTTCGCATTATCTCAAATGCATGGTGCGAGACCAGATTGGTGAAACCAAAGAACGCGAGCAACTCGAAAAATGGTTGCAAAGCTGGATTTATCAATATGTGGACGGCGATCCAAAGAACTCGTCTTCGGCGCAAAAAGCGAGACGCCCACTGGCCGAAGCAAAAGTTGAAGTCTATGAGGATGAAGAAAATCCAGGTTACTACGGTGCCCGCTTTTTTCTCCGCCCCCATTTCCAACTGGAAGGCATGGATATCGGCATGAGCCTCGTATCCCGCCTACCAGGTAAAGCAGACTAAAGAGATTGAAGTAACGAGCAATGAACGACCAATTATTGGGTAACAGGAAACCACAGTGGTTTCCTGAGTAATTGGGGCAAAACACTTATACTCACAATATTAGGAGAATTATTATGCCAGTAGACATGTTTTTGAAATTGACGGATATCGATGGTGAATCAATCGACTCAGCTCATGAAAATGAAATTGCCGTAGACTCATGGTCTTGGGGAATGGTCCAGAGCGGCACAACCCATGAAGGCCCAGGTGCAGGCGGCGGCAAGGTTTCTGGAGGTGATATGTCACTTTCCAAGAAAGTTGACAAAGCAACTCCCGCTATTATGGCTAAATGCTGCATGGGTACGCATATCGATGAAGGCACTCTCACTGTTCGAAAAGCAGGCGGGGACACACCGGTCGAATACCTCAAGATTGAAATGAAAAACATCATTATCACTTCTTATCAAACCGGTGGATCATCTGATGGTGCTGACCGTCTGGAAGAACACATCACAATGAACTTCCAGAATTACATCACCACCTATACCGAACAGTTGGTCAATGGCGGCGCTGGTGCCGCAACACCACAAGGTTGGAACTTCGCTAAAAACGAAGAAGAAGCCTAAAAATTTCGGCAGGCCCGCGCCTCCCTTCAGGTGTCGCGGGCCTGTATTTTATTGTCCGAGAGCCACATTTTTGTGGCAACTGATTTGGAACCTCGCTATTTTATTTGTAAATATTCAGACTTCCAACGATAGATCCAACCGGTGTCAGAGTAATGCGCAAAAAAAATAAAAACTCCGACAAATTTCAGGTGCCGCTCATGCATGCTTTTCGCGATGCATTTGATGCGAAAGATTCAAAACGAAAAATCGTCGAACGGGTTGCCGGAGAAAAAGTTATTTCCGGTCGCGGATCGCTGAAGAGGCGTGGCGCCAGTGAAGCTATATTAAAACGTGATTTGGCGATAGATTTAACTTCATTGGTCAACACGGTCGATTTGGGCTCAGCGATTGACCTTACCGATCTTGAATTTGTCAGCAATTCAGTCCTAAATTTTGGGCTCTATGATGTTGCTCACTTAACCAGCGATGAAATGGCAGTCAATGAAATTGCCGCCGATCTGGTTAATGCACTCATTCAACACGAACCGCGCATCAATAAAGAAACGTTGCTGGTTGAACGCAGCAAAGAGTTTGATGAAACCAACCAAAAAATGCGCTATGAGATCAGCGCTGAAATGTTAAGCAAGCCTTTGGATATTCCTCTGGAATTTGTGGCCGAGGTCGATGTGGCTTCCGGTAAAGTTCACCTTTCACAACTTACAGCAAATCGATGAACCGGGAGTTTCTGGAGCATTATAATCGCGAGTTGAAGATACTCTATGAGCGCTCTTCAGATTTCGCGGCGGAGTTTCCCGGTGTTGCCGAACGCCTGGGAGGAATGACCGAAGATACCATGGACCCGGGCCTTGCGGGTGTATTGGAGGGTTCTGCCTTCATGGCGGCGCGGGTTCAACTGAAACTGAAAAGTGAGTTCTCTGAATTCACATCTGCACTGCTAGACCAAATTTTACCCAACTACCTGGCGCCCATTCCCTCGGCCACCCTGGTTCAGGCAATTCCGGCTTATGATGACCCTAATCTGGTCGAAGGAATTCACTTTAAAGCAGGCTCGTATATTGATGCGGTCTATGTGGAGCAGGAACGCAGGGTATCCTGCCGGTATCGACTTTGCAGCGATCTCAGTCTGTGGCCCTTGCATCTGGAATCTGCCGAATATTGTTCCACTCCTGCGCCACTGCAGGCACTTGGCCTGGAAATCGCTGCAGGGACAACCGGAGGAATCCGGTTTGGGTTCAAACGACGGACACAAGCACTCAACGTAAAAAAGAAGGCAAAAGGTAGTGTGCCTGCTCCGGTAAATGAAATATTGATTGATGAAATGCCAATTCACATAATTGGTTCACCAAGCGATACAATTACTTTTTATGAGCAAATATTTGCCAACTGCAATCGCATCAGTTTTCGATACCTTGATGAGTTTGGTGATCCTAAATTTATCATTGCGGATAAGAACATTATTCAGCAAATCGGGTTTGAGCTTCATGAAAGACTGTTCGATGATGATGACCGGATTTTTTCAGGCTTTGAAATTCTGCGCGAATTTTTCACCTTTCCGAGCAAGTTTCTTGGTTTTAAACTTGTCGGTTTGCAAAAAATTCTGTCAAAAATTGATGCGCCATCTTTTGATATTCTCATTGAGTTTGACACTTCAATTTCAAGGCTCTCCTCGGTCGTAAAGCCGGAAATGTTTTCTGTATATTCGGCTCCTGCATCGAACTATTTCAAAATGAATTGTAGTCGATTGCCAGTTAGAAGCCGGGAACATGAGCATCACGTATTGCCTGATCGCAGCAAACCTCTCGATTTTGAAGCGCATAAAATCGTCGACGTATTTGCTCATTATCCGGGAAGTAAGGAAAAGATCAGGGTTTATCCGCTTTATAGTCTTCCGACGGGTAATACGCCGATTGACGATGCGTTGTTCTATTCAGTACGCAGAATTCCGCGTCGACGAACGGCTGAGGAACGTCGATTTGGCGTTCAAAGCAATTATACAGGCACAGAATTATTTCTTTCTCTGCACGAACCGGAATCGCTGGACGATAAAGAACGGGTGCGCGAACTGAGCGTTAAATGCATGGCGAGCAATCGCCATTTAACCGACCAATTGCCGATTGGCGAAGCGGGCGCAGATTTCTATTTGTCCAATGATACATCGATTGAAATGCGATGTATTGCTGGCCCGACTTCGCCGCGAGAATCGCTGGTACATCTGGAAAAAAAGCAGCGCGACAGTCCACCATCCGGCACTATTTTGTGGAATTTGATTAATCTTCTTAGCCTCAATCACCTGGGCCTGCTGGATAGAAATGACAAGGACAAGGCTGGTGGCTTGCGCGAATTATTGTCGATATTTTCCGATCTCTCGGACATAGTAACTGAACGAAGGATTCGGGGGATTGAGAGCATTGACAGCCGCCCCATCGTTCGCCGCATCAAGCAAGATAACGGATTTAATGCGGCGCGTGGTATCGAAATTAAGGTAACAATTGATGAAAAGGCGTTTGAGGGTACGGGCATATTTTTGCTTGGGGCGGTGCTCGACCGGTTCTTCGCTGAATATGCCTCAATGAATTCATTTACTGAAACGGTAATTGTATCCACCCAGCGCGGCATTATCAAACGCTGGTCGCCACGAGCCGGGTCAGGACAATTGTTATGACCTATCGTGAAGATTTTAAAGCTGAACCGTGGAATTTTGATCTGTTTTCCGTATTGCGGGAGTTTGAGCGCGCTAATCGGGATAAGCCCAGAATTGGTGACAGTACGGTTCTTTCTGAAGAGATCGTCAACATCATGCAGGATCCGTTTTTGGATTTTCCTGCGTCAAACATTTCGAAATATGTCGAAGAAAAAGACAAAATTCCAGAAATTTACACAAAATTTTTGGGCTACCTTGGGCCTCAAGGTGCCCTGCCCCTGGACAAGACGATCGAGGCGTATCACTGGAATTCCAGGCATGATCCGTCGTTCTCGAGATTTTTGGATATATTTGGCACACGGTTTCGCCAATTGTTCTTTCGAGCATGGGCAGATTCACGACCAATCGCTCAATTTGGCCGCCGGAAGCAAGACCGCTTTTATGCCTATATCGGCTCAATGGCTGGCATTGGCACCAATAGTTATTTTGACCGCGACAGCGTTGACGACATTGCAAAACTTGGATTTGCCGGTCTGGTTGGTTCTAAAGTCAAAAGCGGTTCGCGCCTGATGCAGCTTATCCGCGGCATTTTTGATGTTGATGTCGAGGTACAGGAACGAATTGGCTCCTGGCTGTCTTTTGAAAAATCTGACATGACAAGCCTGGGTTCCAGTGGTTACGCTTTGGGCGAAATGTGTTTGTTGGTTCTCATGTTTACAGTATTAATGAAAAAATCAGAATTTCAATCAAAGCAAAAGACCTTGAACAATATCGCAAATTTTTACCATCTGGCGATATATCTGACAATCTGACAGACCTGATATTCTTTTATATTGGCCATCGCTATGAGTTTGATGTTCAATTGTCCCTTCCGGCACGATATGCGCCTGCGGCCCAATTGGGGGTTTCTGGCGAGCTGGGATGGACCTCGTGGATTGCACCCGACAATAATGCGCCAGATGATGTATATTTAGATAATGCCCGGTTTAATCCGATGGAACAAAGGGCAAATTCAAAACAAGCAACAGCGGCTTGAACCGCCTTGAAGGGGGAATGTTATGAGTGATATCAGTTTAGAAACAGTCACCGGCAAATTGAACCGGGTTGGATATGATGCCTTTATGAAGGCTCTGCGTCAGGCCAAAGGAGCAGGCAACAGGAATGTCGAACTTGCCCACTGGATGCTGCATTTTGTACAAAATGAGCGTTCTGATATCTCCCTAACGCTTGAACATTTCAAAATCGACCGCTCTAAAGTGTTGGGCGACATCACAAAAATTGTTGAAGGGTTTCGCAAAAACGAAACCGAAATGCCGGACATTTCACCCCAAATTACCGATGTTCTGGATCGTGGTTGGCACTATGCCACACTGTTCTTCGGTGAGACCCAGATCCGCAGCGGTCACTTACTGGCCTCCGCCTATAAATCGCGCGAACTGCGCCGTGCATTCCAGCAGCTTTCCAAATTGTTTGCAGATATTGATATTGACCAGCTCATGGCCGAAAGCTCCAGAATTTGGTCAAATTCGGATGAAGACAATCTACGACCAATGGACGGTTCCGGCCTTGCGGCTCCTTCGGCTACCGGTGGTGATGGTGATGCACAGCGCGGGACGACGGCGCTGGACCGTTTCTCCGTTGATTTAACCGCCAATGCGGCAACCGGTGAAATGGACCCGATCGTTGGGCGCGATGAAGAAATTCGCCAGATCATTGATGTGTTGATGCGCCGGCGTCAAAACAATCCGATCCTCACCGGTGAGGCAGGTGTTGGTAAAACGGCTGTCGTTGAAGGGTTTGCCCAACGACTTGCCGCAGGTGATGTGCCACCACAATTGCAGGGCGTGCGCCTTTGTGCGCTCGATATTGGCCTTATGCAGGCGGGTGCCTCGATGAAGGGTGAATTTGAGCAACGGCTTCGCTCGGTCATCGATGAGGTACAAGCTTCGCCTACCAAAATAATTCTGTTTATTGATGAGGCTCATACTCTCATTGGTGCCGGTGGCGCATCGGGCACCGGAGATGCGGCAAATCTGCTAAAGCCCGCATTGGCACGCGGTACATTGCGCACAATTGCGGCCACCACATTTGCCGAATACCGGCTGCATATTGAAAAGGACCCTGCCCTTACCCGGCGTTTCCAACCGGTTGAGATTGAAGAACCAAGCATTGAAAAATGCTGCTATATGTTGCGCGGTATTCTCGCACCAATGGAAAAGCACCATCAGGTTCGCATATCAGATGAGGCAATTGTTGCAGCCGTCACCCTTTCGTCGCGCTATATTCCGGCCCGGCAATTGCCCGATAAGGCGGTGAGCCTGCTGGATACAGCATGCGCCCGCGTTGCCATAAGCCAAAGCACAACACCTGCTGCAATCGCTGATACGAAAGTAAAAATTGAGGCCTGCGAAAAAGAACTGGATTCGCAAGAGCGCGAAATTGAAATCGGCATTGTCGATCAAAAACGCATTGATGAGCTAAAAGTCGAGATTATTGAAGCCAACGAGCAATTGGCTGAATTGGAGAAAAAATTCACCAGCGAGAAAGCCCTGGTTGATGAAATTCTTGAATTACGCGCTGAAATGGCCAAGGCCCGAGACGGGCAAAGCGATATCGCCGTTGAAGAGGGTAACGATGAAGCCGCAACTAATGCAGATGAAGAAGCTTCTGTTGAATCCAGCTCCGAACCATTTGGCTCGTTGGATGATGCCAACAATGACAATGCAGAGGAAGGTGATGCGCCTGCACCGGAGGTCGATGCTGCAGAAGTAGATACCGATGAATTGCAAACCACACTCACCAGCCGGGTGGAAGATCTTGAAGCAATCGACCCGGAAGCGCGGATGATTTATGCCCATGTGGACAGCCAATCCGTCGCTTCCATCGTGTCCGACTGGACCGGTATTCCTGTCGGCAAGATGGTCAAGGATGAAGTTGAGAATATCCTCAAGCTGGCCGAAACGCTGAACGAGCGGGTTCTGGGCCAAAGCCACGGATTGGAAATGATCGCCAAGCGCATTGAGACCAACCGCGCCAAGTTGGATAATCCCAACAAGCCGATTGGTGTGTTCATGCTTTGCGGACCTTCTGGCGTTGGCAAAACCGAAACCGCACTTGCGCTCGCCGAAGCACTTTATGGCGGCGAGCAAAATATCATCACTATCAATATGTCTGAATTTCAGGAAGCACACACCGTATCGTTGCTTAAGGGCGCACCTCCAGGATATGTGGGCTACGGCGAAGGCGGTCGCTTGACCGAGGCCGTGCGCCGCAAACCCTATAGCGTTGTGTTGCTGGACGAAGTTGAAAAAGCCCACTCAGATGTGCATGAACTTTTCTTCCAGGTTTTCGACAAGGGGTTAATGGAAGACGGCAATGGCCGGGCGATTGATTTCAAGAATACGCTGATCATTCTTACTTCCAATGTGGGCACAGAAGTCATTATGAAAATGGCCGAAGACGGCAAGGTGCGGCCAGACCCTAAAACCCTGAACGATGCGATGAAGCCATCACTTACCCAGGTTTTCCCGCCTGCCCTGCTTGGCCGTATTGTCACCATTCCATACTTCCCGCTTTCGGGCAATATGTTGGGTGGCATTGTCAAATTGCAGCTTAACCGTATCACCAAACGGATTAAGGAAAACCACGATGCGGTGTTTGAATATTCAGATGCGGTGGTCGAGCATATTGTTTCTAAATGCAATGATCCTGATTCCGGTGGTCGGATGATCGATAACATCATCACCAACACTTTGCTGCCGGAGCTTTCGCGCCATTTCCTCAATCGTTCACTGGAAAAAGACGAGATCGAAAGCGCCAAGGTTGATATGAAAGATGGTGTGTTCGTGTATGAGATAGAGTGAGGGGAATTAGGAGTATAATGGCGATCAGATTTGCACGCCTTTACAACGTTCTGTCCTTGCACGAATTGGCTCAATTCAGTTTGTAGTTTGGCGCCCCACGGCATGAATTGGGTTTTTTTAAGCCACAGCGCATTTCACTATCGCAGCCGCAGGCTTTTCCTGCGGTTTATGCGGGGCCGGAATGAACCTCTCAATTCCAGAAAATGAGCGGGATAAAGCCTGCCGACACGTATCAACAAAATTGCTTGAGCTGACGTTGCGATAATTATTGCAATCAAATAAATTCTATTTACACCAAATGCGGACCCGTAGGCTCTGCTTCTATTGGGTTCAGGCATTCATCCAGGTTTTGCATTAAGCGATCTAAAACCCGTTGCAATTTTCGAATATCATTAGCCATCATCTTTCTTTCGCGAGCGCGGGAAGCAAAGCTATCGGTGGTACTTTCATAGGTTATATTTGCCCACTGATATACATTTTTTGCAGCGTCAAGAGCCGCGATCACGCCTTTTATTTTCCCTCCTGCCTTGGTGTCGGATTTGAGAGACGCCGCTAAATCAGCAGCCTCTTTTAATGACTTGTAGTGATCCTCATAATTTCGCCTTCCTTTAGCTTTGGCGTCCATTTCCACCATAACAGCCCTGCCAAAAATTTTATGCCCGGCAATAGATTGGTCCATTGCACCTTTTACATTCTTCGCGCCTTCACTTACGGCTTTGAGTTTCCCTCCCGCTCCCCCCAGCGAATGTCTTACGCCAATCGCGCCGGATACAGCACCAATAGTTCTGTCTGCGAGTGTAAGGGCATCAACTTTCTTTCCTGCAAGTGCGTCTCCAGCGGTTTCGGCCATTGGCTTGAGAGACTTTGCAATTCCAGTAACAACTTTCACGTTTTTCGGGCCAACTTCGTGAACAACATCAATAACTCCCCATGCAACTTGCCCGATGGTGATAAATGCACCTCCAAGAGCAAGTCCATATCCTTCCCAGTTGATAGCCTTGTCCATTTCGATGGCGGATTCTTTGACGGATTTTAAAAGCCTGCTTATTCGTTTTACCTTGTCCGCTTGCACGGAGCAGGAAGCAAGCCTCTTCACACCATTTCTCAAATTAGCCTCTTGAGCAATTTTATTCACAGAAATTTCTGCCATCACAATTTCCTCCAATAGATTGTTATTTTGAGCATTCAGGAATTCGGTGTTCAATATTTTATGCCGGTAAGAACTATTTTTCTATAATTTTTAGCCTCCCAAAGTGGTATCATGATAATGCAAAAATGCTCAACTTCGGTAGGATAAACGTAGCAAAGATTACTGTACTCGTATGTGACCATTAGCACGGTCCAAATTTCTCAAGTGTCGCATTTTTTTCAAGACGCAATCATAGGGAATTTTTCATCAATAATTAACAGCCCATCTCCATCACCACGCACTCCAAATGCCGATGCCGCCGACGAGTATCAAGCTCAGGGCCCAGACCACATCAAGATTGAACCAGGTTTTGGAGAGGAATTTCAAGCCTAGCCAGAAATAGATGATGGTAGCGAATAGCCCGCCGGCAAGGGTCATTGCCGCTGTATGCACAAACGCCACAAAGAATGCCGCGCCAACATTATTGGCCATCAAAATACCAGCGGCGGAATGGCTCGAATGCATATCCCCACCGGCATTGAGCCCCAGAAATATTGGTACTAACATCAACCCTGCCCCGTGGGCCATTGCGGCCAGAAACGACCAGAGCGCCAGTTTGGTTGGTGGTACGCGCGACAAAAATTTTGGGTGTTTGCGGTTGATCAACAAATAAATACCGAGCGCAATAACCAGCAAGCCCGCACCAATGCGAATTTCGCTCTGCCAGGCAACCAGCGATGCCATCATGGAAAACGGCAACAGGATAGCGGTCATCGCCAGAAAATGCCCAAAGGCAAGGGCCACCAGCGCGCCAACAAGTGCCAACTTTTTCCGCTCCATCAGGGCAGCAGAAACCGCAAGCGGCCAACCCATGCCGGGATTAATACCGTGATATACGCCTGCTGCAATGACGGCCCACCATAGGGCCGCCACCGAGTTTAGATCTTCCATGAATTATACAGATGGATAGCAGAAACTGTCGGTAGAACAGTCGCCACCCTCAAGCCTGATCTGGTGACTGCGATAGCCATCGGGAAATTCCACATAGAAGTTTTCGTCCAGTGTAAGGCCACCGTCTTTGCCAACATTGGCCATGACCATCTGCCCGCCCTCGTCGTCGGGATAGAACTGATCATCCCAACTGGAATAGAGCGAATTGGTCCAATAGACCCGTTTGCCATCGCGGCTGATTTCCACCATTTGCGGGCCATAGGCAAAGTCTTTGCCGTTTGGATGGTCCTTTTTGGCGGTGATGCCTCCAATTTCCACCTTGCCGGTCAGGACCGGGTTCATCGGGTCCGATACATCATATTGATGCATTTCGCCGGTGCCCCAACAGGCCACATACAGGTATTTATCATCCATCGACAGATCGATGTCGGTCACCAAAGGTGGTACTGCACCAAAGCCTTTCAGCAATTCGGGTAGGTCATCAGCGTCGGCTGGAACCGGATCAATGGTGATGGTTTTCTTCGCCTCAAACTTACCATCATCATTGCGCCACCAGGTAAAAATGGCCCCTTGCAGGTTTTCCGTATCAACTACAACACCGCAAAATCCGTATTCTTTTGCCGGGTCATGGGCAGGCCTGATTTCCAGCGCCATTTGATGATTAGCACCCAGATCAATAGTCTGAATGTTTTTGCGGGCGCGCAGATCCCAAAAATGAATCGAGTGGCCATATTTATTACTCAACAGGTCTTCAGCCACGATACCGTTTTCATATTGTGGCGGCAGGCCCCATTCTGAACTGATCATATAGTCGCGCGGCAGGTTCCACCAGAAATCATAGTGTTTGTCCTGCGGGCCGCGATCCATCTCATAGCGCCCCAGTACTTCGAATGTTTCGCAATCCATGATGAAAATGCCCGGAGGTCCATCTGTGCCGTCTTTTCCACCACCACCAAGGGTAGACACGTAAATCCCTTCGGGCCCACAATGAATGGTGTGCGGCCGGGAATATCCGGTTTTCGACATAATTTCATCGGCTTCGATGGTTTTGTGAATTTTTAGATCCATCGGATCTTTAACGTCGATTATATAAATCCTGCTTGAGCGAATGCCCGGTATAATCAGATAGCGTCGCTCAAGAAAGGCGTGCCCGGTCATGGGTGACAATGCAGATGAACAGGCATTCCAGCCAAAATGATGGAACTCATCGCCAAGGTTTGGCATATACAGACTGTTGATAATCTCGCCATAGGTTTTGGAATTCGGGTCAACATCGACAACGGCAAGGCCATCAGGCTTAGAGCCATCGGGGCTGAGCATCAGGGTGAAAGCCAGTTTTTCAACCGGTGCCTCCATCGCAAGCTTTGGGGTTGCGTGAAAGGTTGGATCTGGTCTCATGTTCATGTGTATTCCTCCCATTTGTAGTCCGCCAATAATTGGCCACTTTTACCCCGGTCTGCCGAGGTAAATCTGTTGGGGCGCTAACTACACATCAGCCACATTGCATAACTGAATTGCGCCGCTTACTTTTTTTGAAATCTGAATTAATTCCTCACCAATTTGTTTTCTATATGTATTTGTAAAGCGCCGGATTGGCCCCACCGCACCGATACTAAAAGTTGCACCGATATTGCCAATGGTAACGGGGGCCGCAACACTGGCCATGCCCATATCCAGTTCCTGATTACATTCAGCATAGCCCTGCTGTACAATCCGGGCAAATTCGGCGCGCAAGGCTTTTTTGCTGGTTTTTGTATGCTCGGTATATTGTTTCAGCGCGCCATTTAGAATTTCAGTCTGAAACTCATCATCACAAAATGCGGCTATTGCCTTGGAGCAACTGCACGCATGCAGGGGTCGTTCTCCCAAACCCGGGTGAATATAATCCTGGTTCGGGTCGTCGGGTGTTTCAACATGAATGATTTCGACAACGCCATTGCGAAAACGTGCCAGAAATACAGTTTCGCCAAATTTAACCGCCGCAGTTTTCAATAATGTTGCGGAAACACGGCGCACGTCCACATCAGACTTTCCAAGCAATGCCATGCGAATGAGCCGCTCGCCAATAATGAAACGTGAGGTATCTTCAACATCTTCAATCAACTTGTGTTTGATCAGTGTTTGTAGCAGCCGGTAACAGGTTGGACGCGGCAGGTTTATCGACTTACAGATGTCGGCTGCCACTATCGGGCGCCCGGCGACAGCAACCATTTCCAATATTGAAAGAAGGCGATCTAGATGCACGAAATTCTCACAATTAAAGACTATGTCTCAAACCGTAACACAGCGTGATGCTCACCTCAAGTTAAGTTGCAGCAGAAAATTTTGTGATGTGTATAAGCTCAAAGATAGCGGCAAATTTCCGATGCTATACACCACCACCTACAATACGGCCTTGACCGAGCGTATAAGATTTTCCACCGCTGCCTTATAGCGTTTGAATGCGGCTGATACGCGAATGATCTTCTTTCTGGTTACTGATTTGGCAATCTTCACGCGCTTGCCGCGTTTGCTCATTTTACGCTCTGCCCAATTTTGCAATTTGGCTATATCCCATCCCTTAAGGAATGGATTTGCACCAACGACAGCACTCCCCATCACTTCGGCAACAGACGATTCCAAAGGTGCTCTAATCGCTATGTTTGCGCCTTCTGACCCCAGAAAATGCGCCAGATACAATCTACCGGGCGTTATCGTATGTCCGCGGGCGCGAAGGTAAGCCTGGTTTTCATAGGTGAATTTATACAACATCTCGCGCGAAATTGTTGGATCAAATCGAAGGTCTAAAATTTCCTTACGGGAAAGAGATTTTGCAAGATCCGGTCGGTAACGATTGATCATCTTTAACCAGGTTGATGAAATAAACTGACCAAGGCCGGATGCGGATGAGAGTGGATTTTTTGCATCAGCCCGCCCGCCGCTTTCAATGCGTATTATCCGATCAACCAGTACATCAGCCGATTTTCCACCACCCGATGCAACAGCGATACCGCTGCTCAGTGGATCGACCGCGCGCTTGCCGCGATAGAGCTCAAAATGCAAATGCGGCCCGGTGGAGCGGCCGGTTGTTCCCACATAGCCAATAATGTCGCCGGCCTTGACCTTTCGTCCTTTTTTTGCGCCTGAGGCAAATTTATTCATATGGGCATATCGGGTTTCCCTGCCGCCGCTATGACTGATTTTTACCAGATTTCCGTAGGACCCGGCATCTCCTGCAAACTTGATTTTGCCGCTGAACGCTGCATAGACCGGCGTGCCAACGGGGGCCGCCCAATCTACACCTTTATGAATGCGAACTGTTTTTAACACCGGGTGCATGCGCGGACCAAACCGGGAGGTCAAAACTCCATTTACCGGTGTCAGCATGCCGTTTCGTATTGTTACTGATTGCACCTGATCCTTACCCGATACACATCTATATGTGGATGATCGTTTCAGCCGATAGGAGTAACATTCGAGATTTTTATTTGCACCCTGAACGCCTACATACAGAACTCGCCCGGCATTTTTTGCTGCATCGCGCGGTTGCTTGGAATAAATAATGATCAGCCGGTCATCGGGTTCGGCAAAGGCGTTGAGATCATGTGTCCGAGACATCAGCTGGATGGTTTCACCTATGATGCCGGTCGATATTTTATTTCGCGCCGCCGTACTGTAAATTGCATCAAGCAATCTATATTGGCGAATTGGCCCTTTGTTTTGCTGGTCTTCAGAATAATTAAACAGGTCATCGCGCACCCAGGGATCTTCGCCGATAACAAATGTCCCCTTTTCAGAAAGCGCCAAAGTTCCCAGATAGTTTTCCTTTCCATAAATGGAAACCTGTGCCAGTTGCAATGTGGTGGAAATGGCGCTTGGGCGAAGCGCCCGAATTCCGACTACAAACCCGGGCTCCATACTATCGAGTTTAAGCAATTCCTTCATAGTTTCGCCAGCAAGTTTGGCGTCGTTGGCGCTAATATTGTGCTCAAGCAAAAAGCTGTCGAGGGTTCTCGAACTCAACACGCGGACAAAAAAATCCTCGGTACTTTGGTAGCGATCTGCCTCACGGGTGGTTTCCACCACGCTGGTGTTATTCTTGATTTTAGTTTTTTTGAAACTCGGAAGTGCTTTTTTACCATCACTGATGGTTTCCCCCCAACCGCCGGCGCTGTCATCCGCATCTTCAGAAGTGTTATTGGCCGGCTCGTCGGTCGATGGTTTATCAGCTCCGTCATTTGTTGTTTGTTCGGAACTGGAAATATCCTGCCGCCTGCCCGACTGCGCCTGAAAAAATGCGAAATCCTGCTGGCGTGATGGCAGGGTTGTCATAAATCGTTCACTGGAACTCAACATGACATCGGCAAGCACCTGAAGTTTTTCAGAAACCCGCTGGTCCATAAGGTTTATCGGGGTTGCAATCTTTCGCAATTTTGGTACGCCATCCCCGCCGCCGCCAATGCTTATGATGAGCGGGTCGCCGGCAAGATCAACTATAGTTGGTACAAATTCCAATATTGGTTCTTCGGGTATGCCTGCAATTTTTGGGTCAACCTCGCCTACATCTGAACCAATCGTCCACATATCAAAGGTCAGGTAAATCAGCCCGACGATCATTACAAAAAACAAGCCGATACCTGCAAACATAAATCGGCGGAACAGAATTTTTCTGCGCCGTTGTTTATTTTTGCCTTTTTGGGCTTTGAATGAGTTATTGATTTGGTGCATTTGATGCAAAGAGTTTGAGAATATCCATGGGTAATTTACTAGTAATGTTCCACCTGATCAATAATTACAATCAGTGATCAAATTTACAGTGTAGAAATTCCCTGTAGATAAAAACTCAAGATGGGCCTCTACCACGCGCTATTAACGAAATACACCTTTGCTCAAGCTTTTCTTAAGCGCCTTCTTCCGAATAGTAACCGACTTTCTAACTCTAATCCGCTTGGATTTTTTCCGGCTGGCGGAAATTCTTGAACTCGGTTTCCCGATGCCAATTTTCAATTTATTCTTTTTGATTACGTGGATTGTACGTTTGCAGACAACAACCTCATCATTGCGGAGCAAGGAAAGCAATGAAGCATTGGGTTCCAGTTCAGTCGGTGCAACCTTTTTGTTACCATAGTAACGGAACAACGCACGGGCTGATTTTGCACCCCACAAACCATCAACCTTACTGCGATAACAACCAAGGCGCGCCAGTTCTGACTGCACCTCAAATGCATGGGATGGCGGAGTGATTGAGGGTTCTACAATCGGCTCAACATCTTCGTCAGATCTGCTGTTACTTGTTGATTGATCATTGCCCAGGGCAGCAACTTCAACTGATTTTTCGTCTTTTCCGGCCTTTTCTTCAGAACTCACCAGGCCAATTGGTGCGACCGAAGTCTCGACCAGATTTGGCTCAGGTGACGCATTTTTAGCGGGCTCAAGAACCGCAACCTGAACATTCTTTTCGGCTTTCCTGTCCTTTTCTTTTTTGCTCAACACTTCTTTGCCAACCAACCGTTTGGGTTTGATGGTCACTGGCTGTAAGCTTGATCGCCCAGAGGAAGGTTTTATTGTTTGGATACTTCTGGCGGGTGAATTGAGGGCAATTTGCACATCTTTTTCAACGCCGACATTAGATGATCTCGCCAATTCAGGATTGGTAATTGCTATTACTCTCGGCTTTTTGGTTTTTGCCGAGACATTCGATGCGCTGATGCTCTGTTGTGTGCTAATTCGCCTGGCGACTATTGTCGCACTACTTGTTTCAGAAATAACCGGCGTGGATTCCGAAGGCTGCGATTTGACCTGGTTTGGTGTTGCTGAAACCGTCTTTCCCTGAATTGTTGATTTTGGTACAGCAACCGATTTTTCAGCAATAACGGGAAGTGCCGTGGTGTTAGATGTGGAGTCAGTTGCCGTTACAGGCGCAATTCTCTGGGCAATTTCCGGCTGGGTATCGCTTGGGGAAAGGGCTGCAACCAATTGGTCTTTGTTCGGTTCAAATCGTTTTATGCCGGCTCGAAAATTCGGCAATGGAATAAAGCTTGCACCATTGCTGGCAAGCTCATCATCGAGAGGCGACAATTCAGGTATATTGCGTTCTGGTTTTTTGGGTTCAAGACTTGCAACTATAACCGGTGCTTTTTCAGATTTTGCCGGTTCATCTGAACCGCCGGCGGCAATTTTGAATCTACCCTTTATTGCCTGCTTCTTTTTTGCAACCGGCTTATCGGGCGCCTCACCACCACCACCAGCTGATATTTGAAATCTGCGCTTGATCTCGACGGTCTGGGTTAAGACCTGGCCATCATCGCTAAACTTAATACCGAACTGAGCAGCAAACTTTTTACGCAATGCGGGAGGAAGAGACAATAATAACTGCTTATCTTCATCGGTAAGATCCGCATTCACCTCTTCTTCCGGTGAAAAATAGAACTGGTTTCTAAGCGATGATTGATCCCATGGGGTTTGTGTCTGCAAGGTCGCAACTTCAACAGAATTTCGCACGCGGATCATCATGTCCGAAATACTGATCCCCGGTGTCTCCATATGTTCTATTAATGCAGCAGCAAATGGACTGTGATCTCCTGCACCATCACGTGTTATATTTCCCGGCTGCGTAGCAAATGCCACAAAGGTGCCCGTTCCCGCTTCCAGCTGCGCCAAACCATCAAGCATCGATTTATCACGAACGGATTTGGGCAACGGGTTATTTCTACATGCATCAAGAAATATCAGTGTTTGGCGGTTTCTATCCTGAACTGCTTCAATGACATCATTCAAGCGCATGGTTTCTTGCAAAATGGTTTTTCGACTGTTGAGTTTTGCGTCAACTGGGACGAGGAAATTAGATCCGCCCAATTGAAATCCATGACCGGAATAATAAAACACCGCGGCTTCAGCATCATGAGCAGCAATTGAGAATTTTTTCAGGGCTTTTGAAAATTCCGCCTTGGTGACATCGCTGACTTCAATAACTTCAAACCCAAGTCTGGACAAAACGGCGGATATAGATGTGGAATCGCTAACCGCATTTTTCAGTGAATATACCGACTTATAATTGGAGTTTCCGACAATTAGCGCCACACGACGGCCCTGAATTTCGCCAGTCTTTGCGTAAATCTGATCGACAAACAGCACGGCCCAGACAAATGCCAAAGCAATTACAAGCGGCATAAACCGATATCTATGGTTGTCTATAATCATATGCCCGTTTGGCAGAACTCCAACTGATTTGAGCAAAGATAGCAGATAAGCCATTGCAGCCCAACCAATATTTACTGAAAAAAAACAAAAACGCATGGAAAGAAATTATTTATGGTCGGTAGCTGGCATTAATCTCCGGTTTTATGGCAATAATTCAATCTCAATTTCAGGCACGATATCAGCCACAATTTCAGGGCTATTCAAACCGACGCTGTTTTACAAACAATGTCCAGCGCACGGTATCTTGGGTATCAACTTCCAAATACCTCGCTACTTTATGCCCTCTTTGCCAGCACTGTTCAGTTCCACGTATGATAAATCTTTTGGTGCCAATGCACATATCGGCATCGCCTTCCAGTACCGGCTGGCCGAACACATCTGTCGCGTAGATGTAGATATAGCGACCGTTAAGTTCTTCACGAATTACATCCACACACCGATTGGCCCCAATTGTCCACCAACCCTCAGTTTGAATAACTTCGTCGACATCTTGCCCGACAGATAGATTGACCACATCAAGCGTTTGGTTACACACCGTAAATTCTGCACGCGCGGCATTCGATAAACCAAAATATCCTGCAAGCAGGATAATAATCGTAGTAGCAAAGTTACACTGATTCCAAATTTTCATTTTATGAACACATTCCAATGGTTATATTCAGAGGATATCATGTAAATCACCATTTATTTAAAGCTATTTTGAGAATACAATATATATTACATAATACTGGCGAAAATTTACTGTTTGTTTAGCATATAATAATGTATGGTATTGTAAAATACGCAATTTCTCCTATAATTATTTGAGATCATTCATTTTGAACGGAATTCACATGCCCAAGCTTCCAATAGCTAAAATAGGCGCTGCGCTTTCAGTCGCAACCCTCGCATTGACGCCATCCGTTTCTGTTGCGGCAGATGGACTTCTACGCAATAGTCTCAAACCAGTAATTGCCAAATTGTTGATTTTGCCCGGCAATAACATACCCACCGGCAAGACCGATCTTGATAGCCTTACCAGAGAAGTAAATTTCAGTGGTACATTAGAAGGCAGTAGTTCCCATAGCAGTGGCCAAAGTAATCGTAAGTCTATTTTTAGCGACGACTTGGTTAGAATTGCACTTGGAACTTCAAATAAACGCAAGGCGTTGAAAATTCAACGCAAAGTAAAAACCTCAAAAACACAGTCTTCCAAGGTTGCAAAATACACTTCCAGAAAAAGAAAATTGAAAAAATACGCGCCACTGATGCTGGGTGTGTACCGATAAGCGCCTGATTTAGCGACACCAATAGAACTAATTTTACGACTTAAAATTTCCCGTGATCATTAATTTGATGCGGGTTTTTTGTTTGTGGTTATATTTTAGTGACTCAATTTGTTTGAATTGTCTTTGCTTCCAAAGGTATAGCAAGTTATTGCGCCGCGTGTAGTTGTCGGTGTAAATGCGGCTCGTAACTGTTCGTTGCATAGCGGCTCTATTGACCTTGCTTTTTAAATAGTATTCACTTATTCTAATATATCACAAACACCATTCTATGGGATTCTTGGAGGATCAAATTCATGACAGAAAAAAGCCTGGAAAATGCTAAAAGCATGTCCATTATTGTCACCAAAGGCTCGCTCGATTGGGCCTATCCACCGTTTATTCTTGGTACGACTGCTGCTGCGATGGATATCAAGGTAACAATGTTCTTCACGTTTTATGGCCTTCCATTATTGTTGAAAAAACTGGATTTGCAGATGACAGCTTTAGGCAACTCAGCAATGAAAATGCCTATGATGGGAATGCATATGGGCATGCCTAATATCGTAAACATGATTCCTGGTGTTGATGCGGGCGCGACCAAAATGATGAAGAACATGATGGCCCAGAAAGGTGTTGCTTCAATCGAAGACCTTCGTGAAGCATCTGTTGATCTGGATATACGCATGATTGCCTGCCAAATGACTATGGATCTGTTCGAATATGATACCAAAGACATGATTGAAGGCATCGAACTCGGTGGCGCTGCAACCTATATGGAAACCGCATCAAAATCCGAAATTAATCTGTTTATATAAAGGTTTAGTAAGCCGCATTGGTTCGCAACTGGTATTGTTGACACACTGCATGCCAAACACAATTTGCGAACATTCTGCACTTGTCTAAATTTTCAAATTATTCTCAAAGGAAGGAAACTAAATATTATGGCTGACCAAACTCTTGACGCAAAAGGCCTCAACTGCCCATTGCCAATTCTGAAAGCCAAGAAGACCCTTAAATCCATGGGCTCAGGCGAAACACTTCAAATCCTCTCAACTGACCCAGGTTCGGTTGCAGACTTTGAAGCATTTTGCCGTCAGACCGGAAATGAGCTTGTGAGCTCTTCTTCTGAAGGCGACACATACACTTTCCTGATTAAGGTTGCTGCTTAATTCGCTGATTGAGCAATATTTTGATTGATGGATGTGGCCGGTTAATGTCATTCTGCTTTGGTATCGAATTTCGAAACAGGAGCTTTGAATGATTAAACTGGCCACATCCATTTTTGTATCTACAGTTGGTATTTTTGCCGGGGCGCTGTTGGCAAACGCGACCGATATTGGCCCAAATTCAAGCGAAGCTTCAGATACGGCCGTCGGCAGAACCTTGAATGCGCCGATCAATACGCTGCCACAAAATCAAAAGTGGTGGTGGGATTCTTCCTGGTATCTCGATGGCAAGCTGGAAGTGCCGACCAATTACGATGTCATTGAACGTCAGGTCTCCTATGTGAATAGCGAAGACGAGACGGATGTCCCCGCAATTATCTATCGCCCGAAAAAAGCTGGAAAATATCCTGCCATCCTGTTTCAACATGGTCGTCGTGGATTGGATGAGCTGGTCAAACGACTGGCCAAACGCATGGCGGCACGTGGATTTGTGGTTCTGGCACCAGACGTTTATGCCGCCCGGTTTATCGACACATTGCCGATTGAGCATTTGCCAGAAACGGAAGGTGATGTGAATGCAGGGGTTGATTTTTTACTCCAACAAAATGATGTATCCACTTCTAAAGCATGCCTTTATTCTCATACACGTGGCGGATATTACACCCTGCAAGTTGCCGTAAAATATAGACGGCAAGAGGACAAGATCGCGTGCTATGTTTCCTTTTACCCCCATTGGCAGAACCCGAATGCGGCTGAACCAATGCAGGTTTATCGCTATGCAAGTGAACTGGACAAACTTACTTTGCCGACCATGATATTTATTGGGGAATATGAGCAATATCAGCGGCGGCGTTCGATAGAGACTGCGGTAAAGTTCATGAAAAAGGCCAACAGGGATGTGAAACTGATCATTTATCCTGGTGTTGGACGCGGGTTTGATTTTCGCCCGCCAAATGTGCGCACATTTGCAGATGATCTGGCAACCAAGGACGCCGTTCAGCGCACGGCAAATTTCATGAACAAACATTTGTCGCAATGGAGTAAGTAAGCACCGCAAAATTCGTCAATAGTGAATGTTTGGGGAGACATTTATGGAAACGGACAATAATACACAGCCATCAAATACAGGGTCATCCCGAAGTGGTTTTGGCCGACACAGGCGAAAAATTGCACCGTTTGAAATTCCAGCACACCCGGGTGATGAGGCTACTCCTGAGGCACTGGAAGAATGGTCGCGCGCCAAGGCTGTGAATTTTAACCAACATGTTATCGGCTATGGTGCATTGGCTGAGGGCGAATGGAAAAAAGCCAACATAGCCGAACCCGACCTTTCGGCCATGCGCAATTATCGGCTGGAACGAATACGCCAGCAGCTTCGCGCCCGCGACCTTGCCGGGATTTATCTCTATGATCCCTTGAATATTCGTTATGCTACAGACACCACCAATATGCAGATTTGGACGATGCATAATCCGGTTCGTGCCTGCTTCATTGCAACCGATGGGCCGGTAATTCTATATGATTTTCATAATTGCGAACATCTATCCGACCATTCAGAGGTTGTGGACGAGGTGCATCCGGGCATTGCCTGGTTTTATTTCGAGGCCGGAGATAGAACTGATGAATTGGCGCAAAAATGGGCTAAAGTAACCGCTGATCTGATCAAGACCCATGGCGGTGGCAATAAGCGGTTGGCGTTTGACCAGATTGATTCCCACGGTGTCCCGCATTTGGCGTTTCATGGAATTCAGGTCGTCTATGGCGAAGATGTCATGGAGGAAGCGCGCAAGATAAAATCTGACGACGAAATAATCTGTATGCGCCGCGCCATCATTTCTTGCGAGGCGGCCATGAAAGAAATGGAAGATCAACTCACACCCGGCATGTCTGAAAATGACTTGTGGTCAATTTTGCATGCTGAAAATATTCGTCGCGGCGGCGAATGGATTGAAACTCGATTGCTTTCGTCTGGCCCGCGCACAAACCCGTGGTTTCAGGAAAGCTCAGCCAGAGTTATTGATGATGGCGATCTCGTAGCCTTTGATACGGATCTGATCGGAACTTATGGTTTTTGTTGTGATATATCGCGCACCTGGCTTGCCGGTGACGGCCGCCCAACCAATGATCAAAAGTCGCTCTACCAAATGGCGGTTGAGCAAATTGATTACAACCGGGAACTGCTTAAACCCGGTGCAAGTTTTTTTGACCTATCGTCAAAGGGCAAAAGCCTACCGGACGAATATTTGGCAAACCGCTATTCTGTTCTCTATCACGGGGTTGGCCTGTGTGATGAATATCCAGCCATCCGTTATCCCTCCGACTGGGAGAAAGTTGGATATGAAGGCAGCCTTGAACCTGGCATGGTGCTGTGTGTGGAAAGCTATGTGGGCCGCCATGGCGGGCATGAGGGTGTTAAACTGGAAGACCAGATTTTGATTACCGAGACCGGCTATGAGCAATTGTCTGCCTATCCACTGGATAAAAGACTATTGGGCAGTTGATCAGACCTCCGACATCGCCCTTATCATAATCCGGGGGCAACATCGGAATGTGTCAAATCTGATAGTATTTGCAAAAGTGCCGGTTAGTTCACCGCTTTGAGCGAAAACTTTGAAAAACCAACCGCAAGATTTACACCTTCACTGCCCTCAATGCTGAAGGGTTGAAGTATGATCGCATTGTTAGAGCCACCAATCAGCGCATTTGCACCAAGGCCAACTCCAGCGGATGCGGTGGCAGAAACACCAACATAATTGCCGGCAAGGCTGCCTGGGGCTGCCGCATCACTACTTGCACCCAGCACAACCCATTTCACGACCGATCGGGCAGTAACTCCAATATCCAAGCCCAGTTTTTTGACCGTACCTGTATAAAGATCGTCTGGCAGTCGGCTATTGCCATATTGGAAAACACAGGTCAGATCTTTTCTGGATCCAAGAATAAGCCCTACACCACCCTCAATATCGCAGGTTAGTAAACCCAGTTCTATTTTTTCTGCAGCATTGGCGAAACCGGCCATCAGGCTAAAGGCCGTGGCGGCAATTATCATCTTAAGTTTCATATCATTCTCTTTTTCAACGATGAGTTTATTTCTTACTCAGATAGGCCGCAAATTAAGGTTCAGTTATGGCGATCTGGTTTTGCCCTTATATTTGAAGATACTTCTATACCATATGTCAAATGACACATTTGCGAAATTTTTCGCGATTTGCCAGGGAGCAATTATTCTTCCAATTTCAGAATGCGGCAATTGACCTGACATAAAGACTTCTTTATATCGTTATCTAAACCTCATTTGAAAGATCCTCCGATGGCAAACTCGCTCTCCAGACTGCTGGAAAAGAAGAAAATCCTGCTCGCCGATGGCGCAACCGGCACCAACTACTTCAATATGGGCCTGATGTCCGGCGATTCCCCGGAATTGTGGAATGTTGAAGCGCCTGAAAAAGTGGCACTTTTGCACCGTCAGTTTGTCGAAGCGGGTGCGGATGTTATTTTGACCAATACGTTTGGTTGCACTAGAAACCGGCTAAAACTGCACCATGCGCAAGACCGGGTATTTGAGCTTAATAAAGCGGCAGCAGATATTGCATTTGGTGTTGCAAAAGAGGCTGACCACGAGGTTGTTGTGGTGGGTTCTGTTGGTCCAACAGGCGAACTGTTCGAGCCTATCGGCGCACTGACCATGGAAACGGCCATTCAATCGTTTGCCGAACAAATGGAAGGCCTGAAGGCCGGTGGTGTTGATGTTGCATGGATTGAAACCATGTCGGCACGAGAAGAGATCGAGGCGGCAACTGCAGCGGCCCGGCAAGTTGGGCTTGATTACGTCTTTACCGCCAGTTTTGATACGGCCGGCAAAACCATGATGGGCGTTTCACCTGCCGAACTTGGCAGCTTTGCCGCAACCATGGACCCGCTTCCAATCGCGGTTGGGGCCAATTGCGGGGTTGGCGCTTCCGATCTGCTTTCATCCGTCTTGGACATTACGTCAGCCAAGCCGGTTTGCGCTGTGGTTGCGAAAGCCAATTGCGGAGTTCCACGGGTTTCTGGCGATAAGGTTATTTACACTGGCACGCCTGAATTGATGGGCGATTTTGTCCGTCTGGCGATTGATAGTGGCGCAAAAATTATCGGTGGGTGCTGTGGCACGTCTCCTGAACATCTGGCCGCCATGCGCGTTGCTTTGGATGGTTTTCTGGCTAACCCGAGCGAACTGAACCGCCCTGATCTTGCCAAAATCATCTCTACAACCGGTGAGTTGGTCAATCAGGTGGCAGCAGCACCGGGCACCACGCCAAAACGCGAGCGCCGTGGCAGACGTCGGGCCAGTTAATATCAAAAACCGCTAGATTTCCACCGCATCAATGGTGGCGATCCACGGTTTGATATCCACCAGCGGCGTTCCATCCAGGCAATCAATGGCATCAATAGTCATAATGCCCTGCTCCTTATCAATGTTGATAATCTTGACCGCTGCAAGGGCAATCGGGTTGGGTCGTGCGGGCGAGCGAAGCGCAAATACGCCGGTTGGCTGTTTTTTGTGGCGTGGACATTGCACTATCAGATTACGCTTGGCCTCATGCATCCAATAAAGCACAATTGCATGGCTGGAATTTTCCAGCCCTGATAGCCCCTCGCGCCAAAGCTCATCCAATTCAATACGTGCTTCGCCGCCGCGTTCCCTCGCCTGCACCAGGTTCTTTGGACAATCCTTGCGCGTTTTCCAGGGTGTACGAATTTTCCCGATGAAAACCACATTTGCATCATCAGCAAATACAGCCGGATCACTCGGTAGTTCGATTTCACCTTCTCGCTTGTCATAGGGGTTCATGGTGCAATACTCTCCTTCAGCAAGCCTTTGGCCTGCTTTAGTATTTGTCTGATTCAGGCGATTTTATCAACGGCGATAATTGGCAGTACAAGTTTACTTCTCCTCGCGCACAGGAGAGCGCCATACCTCATGGTGAATGATATTTGCGGTTTTGGCACGGCCATCGCCTTCCGGTGCGCCTTCACCCTTTCAGGTGAATGCGTCAGGCATGGAGTCTTTTCGAGCTGCAATAAAGGCTTTCAGCGCTTCGTCGATGACGGGATCAAGCGGTGGTTGCTGATAGTCCTCTAACCATTTTCTGGCCGTTGCATTGGCGACCTCTTCAGCCCGCTTACCGCCCTCCGCATCCCATTGCTCGAAAGAATTATTATCAGCAATGGTCGAGCGAAAAAATGCCGTTTTGAAATTGGCTTGAGTATGGGCACAACCAAGGTAATGGTTACCCGGCCCCACCTCACGAATGGCATCCATCGCCTGCCCGTGCTCACTCACATCAATGCCTTCGGCCATTTTTTGTTGAGCCGCCAACTGGTCGCAATCCATGATGAATTTTTCATAGGATGATACAAGTCCGCCTTCCAGCCAACCGGCGGAATGCAACATAAAATTCACCCCGCCGAGCATTGCC
>JAJRQF010000122.1 GCA_024280375.1 Alphaproteobacteria bacterium
ATGCAAACAATTCATAAAACACGCCCTTTAGCGGATGGTTCAGGCCACGCGGCAGTCGAAAACGAAGACACTGCCAGCGCATTGGTTCGGTTCACAAATGGCGCGCACGGGTCATTATCCACGTCACGTTCCGCATGGGGCCGCAAAAATCGGCTGGCATGGGAAGTACATGGCACCAAGGGTATGATTTGCTTTGATCAGGAGCGGATGAATGAGCTTCAATTGTATCAAAATGAGGGGGCAATTCGCAATCAGGGTTTTACAACAATTCTGACTGGCCCCGAGCATGCACCCTATGGAAAATTCTGTCCGGCCGCCGGACATCAACTTGGATTTAATGATCTTAAAATCATCGAAGCCGCCGCTTTCTTGCGCCATGTTGCAGGAGGAGTAGCAAGTGAGGAAATCGGGGGGGAGGCGGCCTATCCCAATTTCACGGATGCCCTAGAGTTTGAAAAAACCATTCACGCCATTGCCCAGTCCGCCCAGAGCGGAACTCGCACTACTATTTAAAAGGAATTTCCCATGACACTACGTTTTGCCCTCTTGGGTGCTGGCCGAATTGGCCATGTTCATGCCAAAGCAGTCTCCGCCAATCCCGATGCAGAGCTTGTTGCAGTAGCTGACGCTTTCCCTGAAACGGCTCAAAAGCTGATTGATGCCTATGGGGGTGAGATACGCAGTATTGATGACATAGCATTAGCAAACGACATTGATGCGGTGTTGATTTGCACCCCGACAAATACCCATGCGGATCTGATTGAAAAATTCGCGCGTGTCGGAAAGGCGATATTTTGCGAAAAGCCGATTGATTTGAGTGTGGGTCGTGTCAAAAGTTGCTTGCAGATTGTGGCTCAAGAGAACGCGACCCTAATGATCGGCTTTAATCGCCGCTTCGACCCTCATTTTCTGGCATTGAAAGCGGCGATTGATGAAGGGCGCATCGGAAATATCGAGATGATCAACATAATCTCGCGTGACCCAGGTGCACCGCCCGCAGATTATATAAAGGTGTCCGGCGGCATCTTCAAAGATATGAGTATTCATGATTTTGATATGGCGCGATTCTTGTTGGGCGAAGAGATTGACACCGTTATTGCCAGTGCGTCGGTTTTGGTTGACCCTGAAATTGGTAGTCTTGGAGATTATGACAGCGCGAACGTTATTTTAACGACGGCCAGTGGCAAGCAATGTTCCATAAGCAATTCTCGCCGGGCCAGTTACGGCTATGATCAGCGCATCGAGGTGCACGGGTCATTAGGGATGGTTTCTGCTGAAAACCAACGGGAATTTGGCATCGAAATCGCTAATGCTGACGGTTATACCAAGCCACCCCTATTTGATTTTTTCATGACCCGGTATTTGGCCGCATATGCTGCAGAAATTTCGGCATTTATTGCTTGCTTGAGCGAAAAGACCCCCGCAACCCCGAGTGGGGATGACGGATTAAAGGCCCTTCAGATTGCTGAGGCAACTTTGTTGTCCGTGCGTGAGGCCCGCGCCGTGAAAACAAGTGAAGTTGTCTAATTAGATAATGGGGGGCCGCTACAAATAATTATGCCGCCCCTTTATGCCCACTTAGCAAAAGTTAGTTTGTAAATTCCGTTTAGCTGAATTGACCGGTTGGTCAATATTATGTTGCAGTTTTTTATACGCGTATCGAAACGCGTACCAAAAGTGTACTAAAACGCGTATCGAACCGTACGCTTTCTTCACCTTGGCACAGGCAAAGCAAAAAAATGAATGTGGATAGGAATAATCCCATTCAATAGATTTTTGAGTGTCAGTTTTTCGCTAATTTTAGATGAATTGTCCTATGTCAACTACAGCAATTTCTGTTGAGATAAGGATACCCACGATCTATAATTGTTAAACTGGTTTGCCGCAGGTAAATGTCCCGTATTCATATAAATTTTTGGCGATTTCTTAGAGGGTCTCGATTTTTTCGAGATTCCGATGGGCTGGTTATTTTGGAGCGGCGCATTACGGTTTTTTTCCTTTGTATATTGTTTGCTTTGGGCCAATCAGCCCCTGCGGCTTTAGCAATGGCCTCGAGTGGTTCTGATTCTTGGGTTGTCGTTTGTACGGGGGCCGGAATTCAGATTATTCAAACCGGTGCAGGTCAGGATCAAAACCCTGTTGACGCTCAAATGGGTTGCACGTGTTGCCTTGCACCTAACAGCACCGGGTTTTCATCTGAATTGCCCCATAACAGTCTGGCAGCACCGCTTGATTTTCATTCGGTGAGCTATTTTTCAGCGCAATATTGCAATTCTGGTCACCTTTTGCGCCAAGGGCTTAGTTGCAGGGGGCCGCCACCTAGCGGGACCTCGTTTGTGAATACTTTCTCAGATCCACCAGACACCGATGTTGGCGTTACGGATTGGTATTTGAGGAGAATTTGGTTATGACTATTTTACGTATATTGAAGACAGTTTTTGGTGCTTCGCCGCTTAAGCTTTTGAAGCTGGTTATGTTGTTTGCGCTGAGCATTGTGGTTTTTTCCACATCTGCGCTCGCGCAAAGCAATGCCCCGGTACTTACCCAGTTTATCCATAAGGTTGCCGCTGGCGATCTGGTTGACGGGGCGACGGCCTACGGGCCACTCGATGCATCTCTACCAGTTGTTCCCGTCCTTCAAGGCGACGAAGTTTTAGGCTATGCCTTTATAACTTCTGACTTTGTCGGCACCACGGGATATTCAGGAAAACCCATTCACGTGATGGTGGCCATTGATCTGGAAGGCAAGCTGCTGCGGGCCGAACTGGTCAAACATTCCGAGCCCATCGTTCTCATCGGCATCCCAGATAGTAAAATCAAAGCACTAACCGAAAGCTATCGCGGGCTAGACATTGTTGCTGAAGCGGCAGCGGGTGGGTCTGGTCATGATCTTGATATTATTTCTGGTGCCACCGTTACCATCATGATTATCGATGATTCCATTGTGCGCTCCTCTATCAAAGTAGCGCGCGCATTGGGCCTTGGGGGTCTCAACAATGATGCGGCCAACCGCGGGCCAACACACGAACTCAATATGCAGGCATTGGAAACCTCTGACTGGATGACCATGGCCGGAGATGGGTCTGTTCGCCGGTTGACGCTCGATGTGGGGCAAATCAATGACGCGTTTGAAGCAACGGGTGATGCTCAAGCCATTAAGCGTCCGGAGCCGGGTGACTCCGATGAGGTGTATATTGATATGCACACCGCGCTGGTTTCAGCGCCGGGGGTTGGCTTGAGCCTGCTTGGGGAAGCCGAATATGAAAATCTAACGGATTGGCTTGAGGAAGGTGAACAGGCCATCTTGGTGATGGGGCGTGGGCGGTACTCCTTCAAAGGAACTGGGTATGTGCGCGGCGGTGTGTTTGATCGTATCCAGCTTATCCAAGGGGACGTGTCGGTACGTTTTCGTGATCATCAACATCGACGGTTAGGCGCTATCGTTGCTGAGGGTGCGCCAAGTTTTACTGAAATGGATATTTTTACCATCCCGGCGGATATCGGTTTTGATCCAGCAAAGCCATGGCGCATACAATTGCTCGTTCAGCGGTCTGTCGGCGCCCTGGAAAAGCGTTTTTTAACCTTCGATTTGGGCTACAACATTCCCTCGCGTTATTTAACTGCTTTGGCTCCAGCAACGGTTGCTGCACCAATCGATCAGAGTGCCGAAGATGCGGCGGCCCGAACTGAGCTGTGGCAACGGATTTGGCGCGACAAAAAGGTCGAAATTGGCATCCTGATTGCCATGTTGGCCATTCTCACTGGCGTGTTCTTCTTTCAAGTGCAAGCAACCAAACACGCGCGGGCCTTCTATTGGTTCCGCATGGGGTTTCTGGCCTTTACCCTCGTATTCTTGGGCTGGGGGCAAAACGCACAATTGTCCATTGTAAATCTTATGGCACTTGGGTCTTCGCTAAATACCGGATTTAGTTGGGATACATTTCTGCTTGATCCGCTGGTGTTCATTTTATGGGTATCGGTTGCCGTGACCATGCTGTTCTGGGGCCGTGGTGGATTTTGTGGATGGCTTTGTCCATTTGGGGCATTGCAAGAACTCTCCAATCAAATTGCCCGGTTTTTCAAGGTGCCACAATGGACCTTGCCATGGGGATTGCATGAACGGCTGTGGCCGGTGAAATATATGATCTTTTTGGGTCTGTTTGGCCTGACCATGGTCTCCATTCCACTGGCTGAGCATTATGCGGAGATTGAGCCGTTTAAGACGTCGATTATCTTAAAATTTGCCCGCTCTTGGCCCTATGTATTGTTTGCCACCGTGGTGCTCGGACTTGGGCTTTTCGTAGAGCGTTTTTATTGCCGTTATCTTTGTCCCCTTGGCGCAGCGTTGGCGATCCCTGGTCGTATGCGGATGTTTGATTGGCTCAAACGTTATAAAGAATGCGGCTCCCCCTGCCAAACCTGCGCCAATGATTGCTTTGTACAAGCCATCCACCCAACAGGCGAAATCAACCCGAATGAATGTCTGTCCTGCCTGAATTGTCAGGTGCTTTATCAGGACGACAATCGATGTCCCGTGCGAATTATTAAAAAGAAAAAACGG
>JAJRQF010000123.1 GCA_024280375.1 Alphaproteobacteria bacterium
CCTGATCGAATGAGGTGTTGTCCAAAGAAGGGCCGTACATGTATAATTCCTTAACTCGTATTCAACATATTCGCAGCCCCCATAAGGAAACTATGTGTCAGAGCATGGCCGGAATAAGGCGTACACGTTCACGCTGTAATTCAAATTGAAATAATTGCAAATATACACAACCTTTTGCTGGACGCTCGCATGCGGAATGATCAATAGTAAGCAAAACAATATTATAAGGGAGAAAAGAATGCTTGGACTGATGCAGGACTGGCCGTTGCTATGCCATAAGATTATTGATCATGCGGCAATACAGCACGGTGAGCGTGAAATTGTATCAAGGTCAATTGAGGGTCCAATCCATCGCACCAATTATCGCGAAGTACGCGCTCGCTCCTTAAAACTTGCCCAGGCGCTTGAGCGTGATGGCTATAAATTGGGCGATCGCATTGCGACACTCGCGTGGAACACCTGGCGACATCTTGAATGCTGGTATGGCATTATGGGCATCGGCGCGGTTTATCACACGCTTAATCCACGGCTGTTTCCAGAACAAATTGCCTGGATTATGAACCATGCAGAAGACAAGTTGATTTTTGTAGATCTGACATTCCTGCCCATCATCGAAGCGATTGCCGCAAGTGTTCCAAGTTTGGAAAAAGTCATCGTGCTGACTGACGATGCTCATATGCCTGAATCCAAATTGCCCAATATTGTTTCCTACGAAAGCTGGCTTGCGGCCGTTGATGGTGATTTCACCTGGAAAACTTTCGATGAAAATACCGCCGCAGGCATGTGCTATACGTCCGGCACCACCGGCAATCCGAAAGGCGTGCTTTATTCTCATCGCTCCAATGTAATCCATGCTTTGGTTTCCACCCAGCCAGACGCCTTGGGAATAGCCGCGAAGGAGGCTATTTTGCCTGTTGTGCCGTTATTTCATGCCAATGCCTGGGGTATTTCGTTTACCGCGCCAATGGTGGGTGCAAAAATGGTCATGCCCGGTGCGCGCATGGATGGCGAGGGTATTTATGAGTTGCTGGATTCAGAAAAGGTGACGTTTTCGGCAGCCGTTCCAACCGTGTGGCTGATGTTGCTGCAATATCTGGAAGAGACGGGCAAAAAGCTGCCGCATCTTACCCGGGTGGTGATTGGCGGGGCCGCTTGCCCGCGCACGATCATTCAAAAGTTCCAGGATAATTATGGCGTAACCGTATTCCACGCCTGGGGCATGACAGAAATGAGCCCGATCGGGACTGTAGGTTCGGTAAAACCTCAATTCCAGCACTTAAAAGGAGACGCATTGCTCGATCTTCAGGAAAAGCAGGGATATACGCCGTTCAGCGTTGAAATGAAGGTGACCGATGATGAAAACAATGAAAAGCCCTGGGATGGAAAATCATTCGGCATTTTGAAAGTACGCGGCCCGGCAATTTCCAGCGGCTATTACGGTGGTGACGGCAAAGAGCAGTTCGACGACGATGGCTTTTTCAATACAGGCGATGTGGCCCATATTGATAAAGACGGTTATATGCAGATTACCGACCGCGCAAAAGATGTAATCAAATCTGGCGGCGAGTGGATTTCTACCATTGATCTGGAAAATCTTGCCGTTGGGCACCCTGATGTGGCCGAGGCTGCGGTGATTGGTATTTATCATCCAAAATGGGACGAACGCCCGTTACTGGTTATTGTCAGGAAAGCCGGGTCCGACCCATCGAAGGAAGAAATTCTTGGATTTATGAAAGGTAAAATTGCCAAATGGTGGATGCCTGATGACGTGAGTTTCGTTGATGAGATTCCCCATACCGCAACTGGAAAAATACAAAAAATGGATTTAAGAAAACAATTTGCAGATTACAAATTGCCAACCGCGTAGGAGAAATTGCGCAGCTTAATCAAGGCGTTTCATGGAAAAAATAAAGTATTGGGAAGGCGCAGAAAAAAAGCCTGCCTATTGGACTGTATTTGTGCAACGCGGGGAAAGCCAACTTTCCAGCCTGTCCATTCGTGGTGTGATGTTGATGGTTGTAACCCTTGGCCTTTACCGGTTTTGGTTTGTCAGCGATTTGCGCCGGTTCTTCTGGTCGCGAACATTGGTGGATGATAGTCCGCTGGAATATACCGGCCGCGGTCTGGAATTATTTATCGGGTTTTTGATTGCCGTATTAATATTACTGCCGCTCGGACTGGGGCTGTTTGGCCTGTCGCTGATTTCTCCAACAGTCGCGATCACAAGCAACATTGCATACTTTATATTGCTTACATTTCTTGGGCAATATGCGCTTTATCGGGCCCGCAGATACAGGCTGAACCGGACCGTTTGGCGTGGTTTGCGATTGCATTTAACCGGTTCCGCCTGGAAATATGCATTCAAGGCCATGGGTTGGTTTGTACTTTCAATTATTACCATCGGCCTTGCGTGGCCATGGGCCTCCGCCTCGCTTGAGCGCCACAGGGTAAACAATACCTGGTATGGTAATCTGCAACTTCACTCAACCGCAAAATCATCGGATATTATCAAGCCATATTTACTGATTTGGGCAGTGCTCATATTTCCGATTCTGGTGTTTTCAGCAATCGGCTTGTGGGTCTACATACAAGGTGCAAGCGAGCTCCAATTATTGCCAAGCAGCTTGCAAGACTCAGGAATGAATGGGGCGATAGGGCTATATTTTTCAACCGCTCCTTTCATTGGGCTGATTTTGTACCCCTGGTACAAGGCGGTGATTATGCGGACCTATTTTTCCCGCATTAACGCAAAGACGGCCTCGTTGAAAGCTGAGTTTTCAACCGGGCTGATTTACAAGGTCTGGATTAAATCTGCTTTGGTAATGTCACTGGTCACAATGCTTTTGGGATTGTTGGGTTTCATGCTGTTTACCGGAGCGACTATTATTCTCCCCACCGCAATTGTCCAAGATCCCGCATTTTTAGCCGTGGTTGGCGGAATTGCCTATATAGTCTGGATTGCCGTCAACTATGTGGTTTCCATTACGATTTATCATTTTGGTATCTGGTTTTATGTTGGAAATTCAATGTTGATACAAAACCCCGAATGCATAGAGGAAACTGTTGCCGGCGCCAAAGACCCGGTAAGTGGTGTTAGTGAAGGATATGCTGATGCGCTTGATATGGGAGGTGGGTTTGAAATCGGTCTCTAAAACGATTATTCAATTGCAATGAGTTTAAACAAAATCGAATCTGCCTATCAGGGCCTTTATTTTGACGGCAAAAGTGCCAAAGCCACCAAGGTAATAATTACCTGCGGCATGGTGCTTAAAATGCAATCGGAAGACGGCAGGGCTTTTAAAAAATGGCAATGGAACGATCTTCGTGAAGAGGATGCGCCATCCGGATATTTCAGAATCAGCAATGATAGCGATAATCCGCTGGCGCGACTGGAGACAACCAATCGGCAATTGATTGATATAATACGCCATGCGGCCCCGGCACTGGAAAAAAAGCAACAATTGAAGCGATCAGGGCGCACCAAAATTATTGCCCTGTCGGCGGCCGCAATAGTCTCACTGCTCGCTATAATCATATACGGCATTCCAGCTATTGCCACCAGAATTGCACCATTGGTGCCGCTTTCGTGGGAGGCCAGGCTGGGCGAATTGATTGAGCCGCAAATCGCAGAAGTATTTAAGGTAAAGCCTTTAAACGCCTATATTTGCCGCAGCCCAAACGGCGATGCGGCGGTTGCTAAAATGGCAAAAATGATCAGGGGCAGCGCCGAATTACCATTTGAGCCGCGCATAAAAGTTATTCGCCATAATATGAAAAATGCTTTCGCCTTGCCCGGTGGTACGATCTACCTGATGCAGGGACTGATTACAGCTGCAAAAAGTTCCGAAGGCGTGGCCGGTGTGCTTGCCCACGAAATGGGGCATGTAAAATCACGCGATTCAATTAGGAAGATCGCCGAAAGTTCCGGCCGCTCATTTATCCTTAGCCTGCTTTTGGGCGATGTTACCGGCAGTACGGTTGTGATTTTTGCCGGGGAGGCATTGTTGGGTGCGGCCTATTCACGTGATATTGAGAAAAGCGCCGATAATTTTGCTATCGCCCGGTTGAATGAGGCAAAAGTTTCAGCCGAATCAATGATTGAATTGTTCAAAACATTCGATAAAAATTCAGACAAGAAAGAGCGTAACCTGTTTTCTTCTCATCCACTTACCCGCGAACGTATCGAACATTTGCGCGATAAAGTCGATCACAATCAAAATCAGGCTGTGTTGACTAAACAGGAATGGGAAGCCATGAGGAACATCTGCAAAAAATGAGTGGTTTATCCAGCCTGCAACACATAGTTGCAGCACCTTGCCGCAATGATATGAACGGCAAACTAAAAAATGAACGGGAATAGAATTTAATGCCAGCATATTTGGAAAGACGGCAATCCTGGGCAGCCCTTTGGTGCCAACGCCTTGCTGTGTTTCTTTTGTTCTATTTTCTGGTCACAATTGCGGGCCAGCGGTGGGAATTGATAGATACTCCTTCGGTCCTTGGTCTCATCGCCTGGGGGTTGGTTCTATTGTTGGCCACGCTCGGATTGGGCGTGATTGGCATGTATCACCTCTGGGAATTCGGCCATAAAGGTGGCATGCAATCGGTTCGAGGAATTGCGCTGGCATCGTTGATGCTCATTCCCTTTGGTTGGGCCGGTTGGCAGGCTTTCAATTTGCCCACATTGAACGACATCACAACGGACAGATTTACCCCGCCCGGATACGATCAAGCGCTGAGCCTGCGCACTGAAAAGATGAACGTGTTGGATGATTTGAGCGATCTGGAGCTGGAAACCCAAGCTATCTCATACCCTCACATAGGGTCGCGCCGCTATACCACATCCACCGACCGGGTTTATTCTGCTGCGAAAAAACTCATCGAAGCCAGAGGCTGGAAGATTATTGGAGAAGAGGTTCCTGAAGAAATTGATTTGATAGATATCGAAGGATCGGCCAACGCCAAAACCCTTCAGCTTTCTGTAACTATCCCCAAGCCAAAGCCTGAAATACCGATTGTTCCTGTTGCCGGTGCCGGGTCTTTGCCGGCGATTGATAATGCGGGTGGTGGCATCAATGTCACCAGTATTGAGGCCGTTGCCACGACCATGATCATGCGGTTTACAGATGATGTGGTTGTAAGAATTATTGAAGAAGAGGGGGGCGCTTTGGTCGATATGCGATCTTCCTCCAGATGGGGCGTCCACGATCTGGGCGGTAATGCACGCCGCATTGCCAAGTTCATGCGCGATCTCGATGCAGCTTTGATCGGCGTGGCAGGCGAGGGTTAGACCGTTTCACGTTTAAAGGCATGATCAGGGCGTTTGATATTCCCCGTCAATTGAAACTGCACCCTCGGTAATTACCGCACCACGGGCGACGAGGTCTTCAATATGGGCCAAAACGGAAAGGCTTGCTGCACCATGCAGGCGCGGGTCCGTATCTCGGTAAATTCGCGCAACCATATTTGTAATCAATCTGTCGCCCGCCTTTATTCGTTCAAGAATAGCCCGCTCCCGCATTTTGCGGTGGGTTCGAAGTGCGCGCACAAACTTCTGCGCATCCTTTACGCGGCCACCATGCCCAGGAAAATAGATCGTCTCTTCGCGCTGCAGCAGGGTTTCAAGCGATGCCATATAATCAACCATTGCCCCATCCGGCGGCGCAACAATGGACGTTGCCCACGCCATCACATGGTCAGCAGAAAACAGGATGTTTTCACCCAGCAATGCGAAAGCCATGTGATTTGCCGTATGGCCGGGGGTAAAAACCGCCTCAATTGACCAGTCCTTGCCCTGAACAATGTCACCATGTTTTAGCACTTCGTCGGGAGAAAATTCGTGATCGGCACTCGCATCAAGTGGATTTTGTTCGCCAATATGCAGTGCGCGGGCTGGCCTGTGCGGGCCTTCAGCATAGATCGGAGCGCCGGTGGCCTCTTTTAATCTGCGGGCCAGTGGCGAATGATCCATATGGGTATGGCTGACAAAAATATGCGTGACCTTTCGGCCGGAAAGAGCCGCCATTAGTGCATCAAAATGTTCAATGTTTTCAGGCCCAGGATCAATAACGCCAACCTCGGTTTCCCCGATGATGTAAGAATTAGTCCCATGATAGGTGAACGGACTTGGATTATTAACGGTCATTCGCTGAATGCCCGGTTGAAGTTCCACAGCCTCGCCATATTGCGGGGCAAATGATTTGTTGAACTCAGGAGTTGCCATGCCGATTGGTCCTTGTGGATATTGGTAGCCAAGGGTTCTGACCCTAAATGCGGCACTCTCTTGCCCTTGCTGGCCGATGTCAATATAAACTGAGGTTTGAGGTTTTTGGATCAATTGCTTGGATACAAATATCTCCGGATATAGATCAACCAGCCTCAGAATCGAAACCTATGAATATTCTTGGATCGACCCTCCATTCAACCGGAATAACAGCATTGACCGGTTTGGCTGCCGATCTGGCCGAGCGTGAGGCAATTGGAAAACCAGTGCGAATTGGTATTATCGGTGCAGGTGAAATGGGCACAGATCTTGTGACCGCCGTTGCTCATATGCCGGGGGTTGAGATCGCCGCAATTGCCGATCGCCGATTGGCAGGCGCGCCCCAGGCCATTGAAATCGCTGGTTATGACGCTGACAAAGGGGCGATTTGCGAATCTCCCATGCAAATGAATTTAGCGATTGAAAACAACCAGATAGCAATAACGCGTGATGCAGCGGATGTGGTATCTAATGAACTTGTTGAAGTGGTGATCGATGCAACTGGTCGCCCTGCCGCCGGTGCTGAAATTGGCCAGAGCGCCATTGATAACGGCAAACATCTGGTGATGATGAATGTCGAGGCTGATGTCACCATCGGGCCCTATTTAAAAAATCTGGCCCGGAAAAAAGGTGTCATCTATACGGTCGGTGCAGGTGATGAACCAAGCTCCACCATTGAGTTGATCAATTTTGTTACAGCGATGGGCTATCCCGTTGTTGCGGCAGGCAAGGGCAAGAACAACGCGTTCAATGTTCAGGCGACACCAGACGATTACCGCGAAGAGGCCGAGCGGCGCAATATGAACCCGCGTATGCTGGTCGAATTTATCGATGGTTCAAAAACCATGGTGGAAATGTGTTGCATCGCCAATGCCACTGGCCTTGTGCCCGACAAGCCGGGTATGCACGGACCGGATTGTTCGCTGGAAGAATTGCAGGATGTGCTTTGCCCGGTAGAGGATGGCGGCATTCTCTCTCAGAAGGGCTGCGTGGATTTCACCGTCGGCAAGGGGGTGGCGCCGGGAATTTTTGTTATTGCTGAAATGTCTCATCCGCGGATTCGCGAACGGATGAATGATTTACACCTTGGGCCGGGACCCTATTACCGGTTTTATCGGCCCTACCATCTTACCAGTTTGGAAGTGCCATTGTCGGCGGCCCGCGCGGTGCTCTATGGAACGGCAGATATGCAGCCGATGGACCGGCCTGTGGCTGAAGTTTGTGCATTGGCAAAACGGGATTTGAAAAAGGGCGAAAAACTCGATTTTATCGGCGAATATTGCTATCGTTCATGGGCCATGCGCGCAGATGACGCACGTGACCAGCAGGCCATACCAGTGGGGCTGTTGGAAAACGGTATTATGACGTGTGATGTGAAGATGGGAACACTGCTCACCCGCGCAAATTGTAACGTTGATGAGGCCTCGACGCTTTATAAAATGCGAAAAATGCAAGATGAGATGTTAGGCTACTAACGCATAAGCTATTCAGATCGTAGATAAAATTAGTATTTTGTTAACGATGATAAAATTTTATTTTCGATTGTAAGGTTTCTGTCAGCTTTAATTTTGTAAATCCTAGGTATCGAAAACCAGGCAACACAAAATGAGCGATATCAGTTTAATCAGTGGCACGGACCACGGAAATATTTCAACCAGAGGTATTCGTGTTTGGGATTTACCCGTGCGATTGTTTCACTGGGGGCTTGTTGTTGGCGTATCGACGGCACTGGTTACCGGATTTCTGGCTGAGGAATGGTATCTCGATATCCATAGTTGGGCCGGATATACAATTGCATTCCTGATTTCATTCAGATTGATTTGGGGCTTTGTCGGGTCAAAATATGCCCGTTTTGCAAGTTTCATTTTCACCCCAAAAGAGACCATTGGCCATATCAAAGAATTTGCCCGCGGAAACTCAGCTCATTATTCCGGACATAATCCTGCGGGCGCGCTGATGGTCTTTACGCTGTTGGCGGTGCTTTTCCTGCTCACTGTTTCGGGGGTAATAATCCTTGGCGGGCAAGAAAATCTGGGTGCTTTGGCAGGATTTATTTCATTCGAAATTGGCGCGTTTCTGGTCGAAATTCACGAATTGCTGGCCTGGTCACTGATTCTTCTCATCATCGCCCATGTGGCCGGCATGATTATTGAAAGCCGCATTAGTAATGAAAACCTTGCCTTGGCAATGGTCACCGGCAAGAAAAAGGATACCAGCAGCGAACCGATTACCATGTCGGTTTCAACGATTGCCCTGCGCGCTGTGGTGATTGCAGCAATTGTTGGAGGGGCAGGGTTTACTCTTTATCAAAAATATTCGGCCGTACCCGCCAGCGGGCTGGTAAGGCTTGTGCCAAACGAGACCTATAACAGCGAATGTGGTGATTGCCATTATGCCTATCACCCAAGTCTTTTACCAAAAAGTTCGTGGCAGGGCATCATGGCCAACCTCGATGATCATTTTGGTGAAGATGCTTCCCTTGATGCTGAAACGGTTAAATCCATATCTGCTTGGCTGAATGAAAATTCATCCGAGGCGTGGGATACCGAGGCCGCCAATAATCTGCGCGAGGTTTCTCCAAAATCTCCGTTGAGCATATCTGAAACACCCTATTGGCTGCTCAGACATTCCGAAATCGACAAAAACATATTCAAGCAAGCCAATATTGGAACCAAAGGAAATTGCGTTGCCTGCCATAGCGATGCGAAAACCGGGCGCTTCGATGATGCCGCAATTTCAATTCCACCTCCCAAGCCAAATACCTGAGATATAAAGGATACTCCCATGAAAAAAATTCTACTTGTACTTTCAACCGCAGTAATGGTTGCGCTGGCGGCACCTGCATTTGCCGGCGCCAAACAAGACGCTGTAATGGATCATTACAAAAAACTGGCAAAAGGCAGTTTTTCCGCATCACGCGGCAAAGCATTCTTCGGTGCAACCCACACCGGCGGCAAACCGGCAACACCTTCTTGCACATCATGCCACACGAAGTCGCCAGCCAATACCGGCCACACCAGAGCAAACAAACCGATTGCCCCAATGGCATTTTCCAAGTCACCAGATCGTTTTGGCGAGTTGAAAAAAGTCGAGAAATGGTTTGGACGCAATTGCCGCAGCGTTTTGGGGCGCGAATGCACCGTGCAGGAAAAAGGCGACTTCCTGGCCTTCATGTTTAGTCAATAGCCACCGATCCCATACCTTTACTGGAGAAAATTATTATGAAAAAGACATTAGTAATGACTGCAATGATAGCCGCAATGGCGTTGACGCCAGCCAACACTTGGTCGAAAAACCGTGGTGTAAAAGATGAGTTGACCAAAACAGAGTGTGGCGCTTGCCACATGGTTTTCCAGCCACGCTTTTTGCCTGCCGTATCATGGACCAACATCATGTCTGATCTTGGCAACCATTTTGGTGAAGATGCAACGCTTGATGAAGAAACCAGAATCAAGATTGAGGCCTATCTGGTCAAAAAGGCCAGAAAGAAAGAGTTTAAAAAGGTAATAGACGGCAAGCAGCCAATTCGTATTACCGAAATTCGATGGTTCAAACGCGAGCATCGCCGCGAAGTTTCAAAGCGGGCGATGAAACGCGCTGGCACAATGTCAAATTGTGTGGCTTGTCATAAGGGTGCCGAAAGAGGCCAATATGACGACGATTGAGTTGTATTAATCTCTAGCAAGTTATTTTGCGGCGGTTATCCTTTTCGGATTGCCGCCGCTTTTTTTTCTGCAATTTTTCGGGATTTAGGAATATTCGCAGAACGACATTCAATCAATCCATCATATTCGGGCGTTTCAAATTCGACGTTGAAAGGCAGGTTTAAAAGTTCCTGCAAATAGGCTGATAGGCCGCCAACAAATTGATTAAGATTGCCGCAAATATCGCAAAGAACATAAACCTGGCCATCAATGCGCCGGGGCCGCCAGCGACGTGGCAAGGTTTCTTTCACCGCAACAGGGCCGGATTTTGGCATATCGAGTTCCACCTCAATCTTGCAGGCATCACAGCAGACTTTCATGGAAACTCCTTTGGAATTTATATACGATTTTTTGAATATACGTTTTCCCCAAAATCTGCAACCAGCGGAAACGGATGAGGGGAACTTGAGCCGTTGCACTGAGCGCCTTCATGTGCAAATGCTGCGGCCAGATCAATCGAGCAACAGACGAAAATATCCCAATGAGTAACATACTGGCCCTTTATACATTTGGTGTTTTTATTGAACCCTCGGAGCATCCATCTAACGATGGGTTTCACCAGAGAAATGACCCCATTCTGGATGATGTTGCAAACGCGTCAGGCTTTATTGCGCGCTCGGGCTATGAGGGCGATCCTGGCCCCGAAAGTTGGGGGGTGCAGGTCCAGCCCCGTTTTTATCAGGAGCGGGGTGATGGTTGGTCGCCTGCCACTTTGTCATTGTGGCGTGATCTGGAATCGATGATGGCATTTAGCTATTTTGGCCTGCATGCAGAGGCGCTGTCCAAAGGGCGTGAATGGTTTGAGAAACCAAAATGGCCACCTTATGTGACCTGGTGGGTAGAGCAAAACCATGTTCCACAATGGAGCGAAGCGGTGGAGCGGCACGAATATTTGCACGCACAAGGCCCGACACCGAAAGCGTTTAATTTCAAACAGCCATTTGATGCAACAGGTGCCGCAATCTCAATCCAGCGAGAGAAAATCAAACAGCTGGTAGCGAATGCTTCAAAAAGTATTTGATAAAAATTTAGAGATTGTCGTTGTATTCAATCGCTATGATCGCACAATGTGACTTGTATGAAATAAAACGAAAGACAGTTTATGACTGATTACCCGCGCGATATGGTTGGCTATGGCCGCAATACACCTGATCCTAAATGGCCTGATGGCGCAAAAATTGCCGTTCAATTCGTGATCAATTATGAAGAGGGTGGTGAGAATAACATTCTGCATGGCGATGCGGCCTCTGAAGCATTTTTGTCTGAAATTGTCGGTGCCGCCGCATGGCCCGGCCAGCGCCATATGAACATGGAATCAATCTATGAATATGGTTCGCGCGCCGGGTTTTGGCGGTTATGGCGCATGTTCACTGAAAGAAATATGCCGGTCACCGTGTTTGGGGTTGCAACGGCTTTGGAAAAAAACCTGGAAGCGGTAGCCGCCATGAAAGAGGCAAATTGGGAAATCGCCACCCACGGATTGAAGTGGATTGAATATAAGGATTTCACCAAAGAAGATGAACGCAAACATCTGGAAGAGGCGATCCGCATTCATACGGAAGTGACCGGCAGCCGCCCCAAAGGCGTTTATACCGGGCGCTCGTCAATCAATTCGCTGGATATAGCGATGGAGGAGGGCGGCTTTACCTATTCGGCCGATGCCTATTCCGACGATCTGCCCTATTGGGTTGATGGGCCAAACAAGCCGCATCTGATTGTGCCCTATACGCTTGATGCCAATGATATGCGCTTTGCAACGCCGCAGGGATTTAATTCCGGTGATCAGTTTTATGCCTATCTAAAAGATAGCTTCGATGTGCTTTATCAGGAAGGTGGCGAGGGCCGCGCAAAAATGATGTCGATTGGCCTGCATTGCAGGCTGGTGGGCAGGCCCGGGCGGGCGGCTGCTCTGGCACGTTTTCTCGATTACATTCAAGGCTTTGAAAAGGTGTGGGTTTCTCGCCGCCTTGATATTGCCGAACATTGGCATGAGCATCACGCACCAGAGTAAACCTGAATAAAATTCCGTTACTTACAAGTTTTCTTTGAAACACCTATTGTGCCAATTTACTGAAATTAATGTTATGGTTCGCCCATAACAGAGCAAATAAATAGCCACAGGAGGATATGCTGCTTTGAACCCGATCAGGTTTCACATTAACGGCAGATTGACCGAGGCATTCGTGCGCGCCGATATGACGGTGCTGGAATGGCTTCGTTCAAATCCACAAACATGCGGTTCAAAAGAAGGTTGCGCCGAAGGTGATTGTGGTGCCTGCTCGATCTTGCTGGCAAATCCCGGCAGCGATGCGGGCGATTTTGGTGCCGTTAACAGCTGCATCATGTTGATGGGGCAGATCGAGGGTTGCTCGCTGATTACAGTAGAAGGCCTGTCACCGAATGAAAGTGAACGCCACCCGGTTCAGGTGGATATGGCTGAAAATGGCTCCTCCCAATGCGGATTTTGTACACCCGGTATCGTGATGTCGCTCGCGGGACTGCTGAACAGAAATTCAAATCCCAATGACGAACAAATTCATGATGCGCTGGCGGGTAATCTTTGCCGTTGCACCGGCTATCGACCGATTGTCGAAGCGGCAAAATCAGCCGCAGATAAAAGCATCGACCGGCTGGCCAAACTGGCCGGAAGTGCAATCGCCTCGGATGATGCTTCCAATGTCATCGGGAACGAGGATTCGGTATTTTTCCGGCCGAAAACACTGACTGAACTCTGCACAATCCGGTCTGAGCACCCAAGTGCTGCCCTGCTTGCCGGTGGCACGGATTTAGGCCTTGGTGTGGCTGAGGCAAAAACCCGCTGGCCGATGGCGATTGTCACCGCTGGCGTTGGTGAAATGCTGCAAATTAATGAGTATGACGATCATATCAGTTTTGGTGGTGCGGTAACCTGGGAACGCGCCTTGCCGTATTTGCACAGGCTTTATCCCTCATTTGCCACCATGGTGCGGCGCTTTGGTTCCACGCAAGTGCGCAATATGGGAACCATTGCCGGAAATATCGGCAATGCCAGCCCAATTGGCGATGGTCCACCGGCGCTGATTGCGCTTGGCGCAATCATTGTTCTTGCAAGTGTTGATGGTGAGCGCGAGATATTGCTAGAAGATTTCTGCACCGGCTATCGTCAAACCGTTTTGGCAGATGATGAGGTTATCTCACAGATCAAATTGCCGCTGCCAAAAGCCAGCCAACAATTCAGGGTCTACAAAATATCCAAACGATATGATCAGGATATTTCCACCGTTTGCGGGGCGTTCTCGATTGAGATCGTTGATGGCATCATTGCCAATGCCCATGTGGCCTTTGGTGGAATGGCCGCGACCAGCCAGCGCTGCCCGGGGGCGGAAGCTGCCCTAAACGGCAACCAGCTTGGCATGGAATTAATCGAAGCCGTATCAGCGGCCATCAACGCGCATTTTTCTCCGCTGGATGACTGGCGCGGCAGTGCAAAATATCGGGATGTAGTTGCAGCAAACCTGTTTGAACGCTTTGTCCGCGATGTGGCGGGTGAAACAGTGGAGGTAATGGCGCTTTGAATATTCAGCAAAAACTTGGCAACCTTACCATGCAGCGAATGCATGTGGGCAAGGGTTATGCCCATGATTCCGCCGTCAAACACGTTGAAGGCAAGGCCATCTATATTGATGATATGCCGGAATTGCCCCGCACCATGCATGCAGCTTTAGTGTTGTCGCCTGTTGCTCACGGGTCTTTGAACGGCATTGATGCAAGCGAAGCGCTGGCCCTGCCGGGAGTGATAAAAGTAATCACCGCAAAGGATGTGCCCGGCCACAATGATGTGGCGCCGATACTTTCTGGCGAGGCGCTGTTTGCTGAAACCACGGTTGAGCATGTCGGCCATATTGTTGCAGCGGTCGCCGCCGATAGTTTTGAAATTGCCGTTCAGGCAGCACGGCTGGTTAAACTCGATATTACCCCGCTTGAACCGGTGCTTGATGTGGAGTTGGCCCACAAGAACAAATCCTATGCGCTTAAAGTTCAGCATTTGATTGAAGGCGATGCGGCAAGCGCCATTGCCGGGTCAGAAAAACAGTTTGAAGGCACATTTCGTATTGGCGGGCAGGATCACTTCTATCTCGAAGGCCAGATTGCCTATGCCCATCCGGGCGAAGACCGCGATGTGACGGTCTACTCCTCTACCCAGCACCCAAGCGAAGTGCAGCACCATGTGGCCCATGTGCTGGGCGTTCCGGCCCACGCGGTCGATGTGCAGATACGGCGCATGGGTGGCGGCTTTGGTGGCAAGGAAAGCCACCCGACCATTATTGCAGCGATTGCGGCCATTTTTGCCGATAGTGAAAAGCGTCCCTGTCGACTGCGGTTGCGCCGCCATGATGACATGATGGCCACCGGCAAGCGCCATGACTACGTGATAAACTGGAAGCTTGGGGTAAAAGCCGATGGTCGTATTGTTGGCCTAAATGCCGAATGCCTTGCCAATGCGGGCAATGTCGCAGACCTCACCGGCCCGGTGATCACCCGCACGCTCACCCATCTGGACAATTGTTATTCAATTCCGGCGGCTGATTTCATTGGCCATGCCTGCAAAACTAATACGGTTTCTAACACTGCATTTCGCGGCTTTGGCGGGCCGCAGGGCATTGTGGCGATTGAAGGTATCATTGACACGGTTTCGCGCAAACTGGGCATGGACCCGAACCATATGCGCGCGGTCAATTATTACGGCCCCGATACGGGCGAGAAAACCCCTTACGATCAGCCGGTGGTTGATAACCGCATTAATGATGTGGTTGACCGGATTTTGCAAACCGCAGAATGGGAGCGCCGCCGTAAAGAAATTGACGCACATAACGCAACCAATCCGCTGCTGCGTCGCGGGCTGGCGATGATGCCGGTTAAATTCGGCATTTCGTTCAATCTGCCAACGCTCAATCAGGCCGGTGCGCTGGTGCATGTCTATATGGATGGTTCAGTTCATTTGAACCACGGCGGCACCGAAATGGGGCAGGGGCTGTTTACCAAGGTTGCCCAAGTTGTGGCCGAGGTTTTTCAGATTGATGCTGACAAAATAAAGATCACCGCCACCAATACCGGTAAGGTGCCGAACACAAGTGCAACCGCTGCATCCACCGGGTCTGATCTCAATGGCGCGGCGGCTTTCAAGGCAGCCAGCGAAATCAAGGCGCGGATGATCGAGGTTGCAGCCAAGCAACTGGATGCAAACCCGGACGATATTATCTTTGCCGATAATTCGATCAGCGGCAATGGCAAGTCGATGACCTTTGCCGAACTGGCCAATCGCTGCTGGTTCAACCGTGTTTCATTGTCGGCCGCAGGCCATTATGCAACGCCGGAAATTCACTGGAATGCGGCAACGCTGAAAGGCCGTCCGTTTTATTATTTCACCTATGGGGCCGCTGTCGCCGAAGTGGCAATTGATACGCTGACTGGCGAAACCCGCTGCCTGCGCGCCGATATTGTTCAGGATTGTGGTAAACCAATAAACCCGGCCATTGATTTAGGCCAGGTGGAAGGCGCATTTGTGCAAGGCATGGGCTGGCTCACCTGCGAGGAATTATGGTGGGACAAAGAAGGTGCGCTGCGCACCCTTGGGCCTTCGACCTATAAAATTCCCGGTTCCAGAGATGTGCCGGAAATATTCAACGTCGCCATTCTGGATGACAAGCCCAATCATGAAAACACTATCTTTCGATCCAAAGCCGTGGGTGAACCACCTTTGATGTTGGCAATCTCCGTATGGCTTGCGCTGCGTGATGCGGTCTCGTCCATATCTGGTGGTAGGCTTGCTGCCAATCTTGATGCACCGGCGACACCGGAGCGGGTGTTATTTGCCGTGGAAGATATGAAGCAACGCGTTACGGCAGGTAGCGAGTAAATGAAAATTGACGAATTAAATCAATGCGCTGATGCGGAGTTTGCATCAACATTGGCAACCATATTTGAGCATTCACCCTGGGTGGGCGAGGCGGTTTGTGGCTTGCGGCCTTTTTCTTCGACTGAAGACTTGCACAAAAATATGTGCCGCGCGGTGGACAAGGCGAGCTGTGATTTGCAATTGGCGCTGATAAAGGCGCACCCGGATTTGGCCGGCAAGGCGGCTCTTTCCGGCGAGCTGACGCAAGAATCCACCTCCGAACAGGCAGGCGCCGGGCTGGACCGGCTGAACGCTGAAGAATTTGAGATCTTTCACCAATTGAATGATCAATATCAGTCGAGATTTGGCTTTCCCTTCATTATTGCGGTGAAGGGCCACGACAAACACTCGATACTGGAAGCCTTTAAAACCCGGATTAAAAACAGCACTGAAGTTGAAAAGCAAACCGCACTCGAACAGATTTATAAAATTGCGGGCTTTAGATTGAATGATTTGATTATTTAAAGGAGTATTTTATGGGAAAACTTTCAACCCACGTATTGGATACGGCTAATGGCTGCCCGGCAGAAGGCATGCGCATTGAGTTTTTCCGCATTGATGGCGAAAATTCTGTTCTTATAAAAGAGTATGTCACCAATTCTGACGGGCGAACCGACGAATTGCTCATGGGTGGCGACGAGATGGCAGTTGGTGAATATGAATTGCGGTTTCATACCGCGGATTATTTTTCCAGGCGTGGCGATAAAATAGCCAATCCGCCTTTTCTCAATATTATTCCGGTGCGCTTTGGCATATTTGATGCCGATCAGGGCTATCATGTGCCCTTGCTGGTTAGCCCGTGGTCCTATTCGACCTATCGCGGCAGTTGATTGCGATCAATGCCCTGTTGCCGATGTAATTTGCCCGGCAGGTTTAACCCAGATACGAATAAATTACCTTATTCGAAAATCCACCATTGCAGCCGCGACAGTTAGCGGATATAGCTTGCCGCGTTCAATTTGAGGAAACTTTGTTCTCGAATCTGCTTTGATTAAAGCGTGGAACCGATTGGGGCGTAGCCAAGTGGTAAGGCAGCGGCTTTTGATGCCGCCATGCGCAGGTTCGAACCCTGCCGCCCCAGCCAATCATTTTATTGATAATACGTCGCCGTAATTCATTTGAAAGCGATATAAAAGTTGGAAATTGTTTTCGACCAGCAATATGCTTTGTTGCCTTTGAACTTCAGCGCGCCGACATGGTTGATCTAAACCGCATGAGCGAGATAACAAACAGCACCGTGCCGATAAGCAGCATCAAAGCCATTTGCGGCCAGACAATATCAATGCCCGCACCTCTGAATAAAACAGCTTGGGCAAAACTGGTAAAATGGGTTGAGGGCGATGCCTGCATGATAATTTGCAAGACCTTCGGCATGCCTTCCAAAGGCGAAGTGCCGCCCGAAAGCATATTCATCACCACAAAGAAGGGAATGGCCAGCAGGGCAAATTGCGGCATGGATTTGGCAAAGGTCGATAAAACAATACCAAGCGCCGTCATGGCGTATAAAAACAGCGCTGTGCCGATAACAAACAAAACAATTGAGCCACTGATGTGTACGCCCAGAACGCCTTGAACGATTGCATAGAGTGATAAAATAACTGCCAAAATAATAGCCAAACCATTGGCCCAAATTTTTGCCAGCATAATTTCGCCCGGGGTAACCGGCATAACCAGCAAATGTTCAATCGTGCCGCGCTCGCGTTCACGAATAACGGCCGCACCCGATAAAATAAGCGATAACATGGTGATGTTGGAGACCACCTGCATAACGGCCATAAACCAGCTCGATTCAAGATTGGGGTTAAACTTGGTACGCATTGAAATCGTCACGGCCTGTTGTATGGGCGTACCACTCTGGCTTACAAACTCACCGATTTGCCGGTTGATGATGGTCTGAATATAGGCGGCACCATTGCCCGCAAGGGTCATGGCTGTGGCATCCACATTGACCTGTAGAGTGGGGGTTTGCTGCGCCATCAAATTTGCCTGGAAATCGGGCGGAATATCAATGACAAACGCAAATTTACTGGCATCCATTGAGCTGTCGATTTCACCAAGGCCGATCTGCACGGGCGATTTGAAATAGGGTTTTAAAAACGAAGCGCTGATCTGGCGTGAAAGCTCTGAATGGTCCTCATCTACAATGGCAATTGAGGCATTGCGAAGTTCTGTCTGCACCCCGGTTGCCACCGTATAAATGGCAAAGGTAAAGGTGAAAATGATCAAAAAAATCAACACCGGGTCACGCCGGAGGCTGTTGAGTTCTTTTACTCCAAGGCGGTAGGTATTTTTAAGCGAGCGGAGCATCTATGCCTCCTGCTTTTTGAGTAACAGGGTCGCCAATATCCAAAACAGCACGCAGAAAAAGCCAATCCAAAGATAGCTTTGATAAAGCGAGGCAAAGCCCAACCCCTTGTTAAACACGCCGCTGGTGATCTGCTGGAAATAAAGCGCTGGAAAAGCATGGCCGACAAACCGCCCGCCGCCTTCAAGCGTCGATACCGGATACATCATGCCGGAGAAGTTCAGGGTCGGGATCATAACAATGATGGCCGAGCCAAAAATTGCCGCCAACTGGGTCGAAACAAAGGATGATATGACCAGCCCCAGCGAGGTTGCAGCAACGGCAAAAAACATCGCCCCAACCGCAAGCGCAAAGAAATTACCCGTTACCGGAACTTTGAAAAAGAACACCATCAACGCTACCAGAGAAGCAAAACTGATTATGCCAAAGCCAATATAGGGCAATTGTTTGCCGACTAGAAATTCAATCTTTTTGGCAGGCGATGCATAAAGGTTGGTGATCGAGCCAAGCTCTTTTTCGCGTACCACGCCAAGGGCGGTAAGCATGGTTGAAAACATATACATCAACAACATCAACACGCCGGGTGATATGGCAAAAACACTCAGGAATGCCTGATTATAGCGAAACCGGGTTTCTATATTTGCTAAAGGTGGCACGGCTTGGCTGGCGCCTTCGCGGCGCGCATATTCCGCCAGATAATTGGCCAAAACCCCCTGCACATAGCCCCTCGAAGTTTCAGCCTGAAAGGTAACAGCCCCGTCAAACCATGCGCCCACGTTGGGAACATGGCCCTTGAGCAGATCGCGGCCAAAATCCGGGGGAATGATCAGTACAAACTTCAGCTCGCCGCTTTTTAACCGCCGGTCGAGATCGCTGCGAATGGCAATTTGTGGTTTCTGCTGAAAATAGCGCGAGCTTGAAAAGTTCTCTAAAAACCGGTGACTTTCCTGCGACTTGTCCTGATCAAGAACCGCATAATTGAGTTTCTCCACATCAAATGAAATACCGTTGGCCATGGCAATCGCAAGAATGATCGGCCCGAGCAGGGCAAAGATCACACGAATAGGGTCGCGCACCAGTTCCATCGCCTCGCGCCGGGCAAAGGCCCAAGTTCGTGAAGGTGAAAAGAAGCTTGATGCCTTGGGTTTTGTTTTGGCGTTTTGGGGCACCTGTTCCGCTTGAGCCGTCTCAGCTTCCGGTACAATGCCGCTGGCCTCTTCGAGATATTCAATAAACGCATCTTCCAGAGTTGTGGCTCCGCGCGCTTTTCTCAACTCATCCGGCTTGTCCATGGCCAGAATTTTACCCGCATGCATAAGCGAAATCCGGTCGCAGCGTTCGGCCTCATTGATAAAATGGGTTGATATGAAAATCGTCACCCCGTCATCCCGCGAAAGCGCGATTAACATGCGCCAGAACTCATCACGCGCTATAGGGTCGACGCCTGAAGTGGGTTCATCCAAAATGAGCATTTCGGGTTGATGGATGACGGCGACCGCCAATTGCAACCGTTGGCGCACGCCAAGTGGCAGGCTTTCCGGTAATTCATTTTGAACATCGGCAAGATCAAACCGCTCAATCATTTCATTGATGCGGGCTTTTCGTCCAGCCTTTGGCAGATCAAACAGGTCCGCATGCAAGGCAAGGTTTTGGCGCACGGTCAATTCGCCATATAGCGAAAAGGATTGCGACATATAGCCAACGCGGCGGCGGGTTTTCAGATCATTGGCATCGACCTCTTTGCCGAACAGTTTGGCGATGCCTTCACTTGGCGCAAGCAAGCCGGTTAACATTTTCATGGTCGTGGTTTTGCCGCAACCATTGGAACCTAAAAAGCCAAATATTTCGCCACGCTGAATTTTCACACTCACATGGTCAACGGCAGTAAAATCACCAAACCGCATGGTTAAGTCCTTGGCTTCAATCGCCAAAACCCCGTCACTTTCAACTCTTGGCGGCAAGGTGACAACTTCATGACCGGCGCGCTTTTCTTCCGGTAACAGCGCAATAAAGCCCTCTTCGAGAGTTTTTGCCCCGGTTTTCTCCTTAATTTCATTTGAAGTGCCAACAGCCAAAACCCGGCCGTCATCCATGGCGATCAGATGGTCAAACCGCTCGGCCTCTTCCATATAAGCAGTCGCCGTAATCACACTCATTTCCGGGCGGCGTTTACGAATACGATCAATCAGCTCCCAGAATTGACGTCGTGAAAGTGGGTCAACGCCGGTTGTAGGCTCATCTAAAATAAGCAAGTCGGGATCGTGAATAAGCGCGCAACAAAGCGAGAGCTTTTGCTTCATACCGCCAGATAATTTGCCCGCCGGCCTTTTTGCAAAGGGGGCAAGCCCTGTCGATTCCAATAGGTCCTTGATGCGCCAGTCTCGCTCCTTGGCAGATTGCCCAAACAGGCGGCCAAAGAAATCCACATTCTCAAAAACGGATAGGGTAGGGTAGAGGTTGTGACCAAGACCCTGAGGCATATATGCGATTTGTGCGTAAACATTTTCACGGTGTTTACGGGTTGCCATATCACCACCAAGTACGTTCACATCGCCCTGCTGGATTTTACGAACACCAGCAATCAAGCCTAAGAGTGTCGACTTTCCAACACCATCCGGGCCAATCAACCCGACCATTTCGCCGCGTGGAACGGAAATTGAGACACCATCAAGAGCCAATGTCTCACCATAGCGGTGATTGACCGATTTTAGTGCTGCAACAAAATTTTGAGCATCAGCCATCGTCAGAGCCTGAAACAACGGGCAGGTTGACCTTCAGGTTTTCCGGCCAGCTAACATTGGATGAAAGTTTGACGTAGCCAATCCCGGTAATGCCCGCCTTCACCCGTTTTGCATATTTTTTCAAAACATCCACGGGCAGGCGCAGCTTGACCTTGAACATCAGCTTTTCCCGCTCGCTTTTTGTCTCAACATATTTTGGTGTGAATTGAGCATCTGAAGCCACAAATGATACCTTTGCCGGTATTACATATTGAGGGGCAGCATCAGGAACGATGCGGGCCTCTGCGCCAATTTCCAATTTACCTGCATCGGCGGTTGGCAGAAATATGGTCATATACACATCGGTCAGATCCAGGATTGTTACAATCTTGCCACCTGCACCAACAACCTCACCTGGCTGGGCAAGCCGGTATTGCACCCGCCCGCTTACCGGCGTTGTAAGTACATAGTCCTTGAGATTTTCCTCCAGTCTAAGTGCTCTGGCGATCGCCGCGGTAATGCCAGCCTTTGCCCGCTTAATACCGGCCTCTGCTGATATGACAGCTGATTGGGCCGCCAGTTGCGTGGCTTTTCTCTGGCCGACTTTTTCAAGTGTTGCGAACCCTTTTTTTACAAGAATCCTTGAACGCTCGTATTCCTGTTCTGCAAGTGTTAATTCGCTTTTGCGCTGGGATAAAAATGCAACCGCCTGATCAAGCTGCTGTTCGGCCTCTTCTGTTGCGGCATTTGCTTCTAAAAGCTGGGCATTAATTTCGGCCGCATCCATACGAACCAATATTTGCCCCGCCTCAACAGCGTCACCCTCTTTAACTAAAACCTCTTTGATTCGACCGGGAAATTTAGTGGCAATATCCGTGCGCTCGGCTTCCAGCCGCCCGTTCGAACTTGCAATGCCGGGTGGCAGGCCTTCCGGTTTAAATTTTTGCCAGGCAAAATAACCACCGCCGCCAATGGCAATTGCGACGAGTAAAAATAATCCGGTTTTCCAACGCATAACAGGCTTTCCTTATCAATTTTTGCCTATCAGCCGGGGTTGATCGGTTGACGGGTATGGATCCATATTCTGACGCTCAACTCATTTCAGTGGAATAATACTATATTCAGTGATTCATTCTGACACAGATCAATATTTGAGTTGCGATCCATCTTGAAATCGCTTGAGTGTTTATATAAGTTAGTTATCAGTCACTAACAAGATGTATTACGTACTGGATTAAATGAATGACAAATGAACTACTCAATTCCACCTCCATGCCGATTATTGACAGGATGAACTTTCTATTTACCTCCATTGAAACTGGTAAGGTCAGGTCATTATTTTCAATAGGTTTATTAGGTGCAATGGTGGCTTTTTCATCGCCAGCATTTGCAGCGCAATTGACCAAAGATCAATTGTCGAACCAGATAATTGGCAAGACCCTGACGACCAAGCGCATGGGTATGAAGGTTCGGATATTCTATAGCAAAGATGGCGGCGTAACGATGAAAATGCCTTTAATGTCGGGCAAAGGAACATGGAAGTTTAATGGTGATCAGATTTGTATGAACATGAAAAGCGGCCCCAAGCGCGGTAAAACCTGTTTGAGTTTTGAGCATGTGAAAGCAAATAAATACCGGAACTCTGAAGGCGTTGTTTTGTCCGTTGGGCAGTAGCTTTCTTAAACCAGTTTGAAAAAGGCTTTCCTCCCAGGACCCTTTTTTAAACAACAGGCCCGGGCGCATTGTATCAAATGTTCCCGGGTCAGGGGTCGAGACCCTTAAAATCTCCAGTCGCGCCGTAATTTACGGATGAAGGAGTAAGTCATGAAGACCGCTCAGTTTCATACAGCGTCCACGAATGCTGATATTCTTGCCAACCGTGTTAAAACGCTTGTTGAAAGCCCGGCCTATCGCCCGGCAACAGATGATCCAGAATTTCTGGAAACCAATGATTTACGGGCAGTTCGTCTACAGCTTGAATATATCAAACCTGAACTGTCGATGCGGCAGCAGGGCATCAGATCAACAATCATCGTTTTTGGCAGTGCCCGGTTGCTTTCTGCCGAGCAGCTGGAAACGCAGTTTGCCGAACTAAATGAGCAACTTGCCCTTTCACCAGAAGATGAAGACCTGCTTGCCAGGCAAAAAACCCTCAAGACGCGACAAAAATATGCCAAATATTATGACGAGGCGCGCAAGTTTTCTGCGATCGTTTCCAAGCGCTTTCAGGACGAACATCGGTGCGATTTTGTGGTGATCACTGGCGGCGGGCCGGGGATAATGGAAGCGGCAAACCGCGGTGCAGATGATGTGAATGCCCGCTCAATTGGGCTGAATATTGATCTGCCAAAAGAGCAGCAACCCAATCCGTTTATTTCGCCGGAACTGTGCTTTCAGTTTCGCTATTTCGCCCTGCGCAAACTGCATTTTTTGATGCGGGCAAAAGCGCTTTTGGCTTTTCCCGGCGGGTTCGGCACTTTTGACGAATTGTTTGAGGTTTTAACCCTTGTTCAGACCAAAAAAGTAGCCCCCTTACCGATCGTTTTAATGGGCAAAGACTATTGGGCAAAGGCAGTAAATTTCGAATTTCTGGCGGAGGAAGGCTTTATCGGTGATGCGGATTTATCATTGTTTAAAATTACCGATTCTGCCGATGAAGCAGTGCAATTCATCAATGATTTTTACCACGGTGTTCCACCGGAGTAACCAAACTTGAACAACAATAGCAAATTCAATCACGGAGCAGACAAATGAGCGGTAATTCTACCTTGAATATTTCATTCCTCGGTGCCGCCGGTGAAGTTACCGGTTCTTGTTATCTGGTAGAAACGCCCTTTGTTCGATTTCTGGTCGATTGTGGCATGTTTCAAGGTGGCCGACAGGCGGATACGAAAAACCGAAAAGATTTTTCCTTTAAGCCGGAACAAATTGATTTTCTGGTTCTAACCCATGGGCATATCGACCATGGCGGCCTTATTCCAAAACTGTGCAAGGATGGTTTTCGCGGGCCAATATATACGACAGATGCAACCGCTGAGCTGCTCTCGATTATGTTGCGCGATAGTGCTCATATTCACGAATCAGGTGCTGAGCGTGAAAATAGAAAACGCAAGAATCGCGATAATCAAATTACCCCGCTCTATACGCTGGCCGATGCGAAAAAATCACTCGATCAGCTTGTTCCACAAAAATATGATGAGCGCTTTAGTCCGCATGAGGGCATTAAAATCAGAATGCGGGAGGCGGGGCATATTCTTGGCTCGGCCATTTTGGAAATCTGGATTACCAATCAGGGACAAACACAGAAAATTGTCTTTTCCGGCGATCTTGGCCAACCGGGTCGGCCGATTTTACGCGACCCTTCATATATCCAGAATACAGATTATCTGGTTGTTGAATCCACCTATGGCGACCGCGAGCACAAAGAGCTTGGACCATCGCTTGATGAGCTTGTTGAGGCCATCGACAACACAATATTGACCGGCAAGGGAAATATAATTATTCCGGCCTTTGCGGTAGGGCGAACCCAGGAGCTTATTTACTATCTCTATAGTTTAACCAAGAAGAAGAGGGTTCAAAACCTGAGTGTTTTTCTTGATTCCCCCATGGCCCAAAATGTCACCAAACTAACCCGCCGGCATATCGAATTGTTTGACAAAGAAGCGAAAGAGCTGGCCGACTGGTATGAAAAACACGGCAACGAACTGACCTTGAAACTTACCGAAACAGTGCAGGAATCTATTGCCATTAACACCATACGTTCCGGCGCTATCATTATTTCAGCAAGTGGCATGTGTAATGCAGGGCGTATTTTGCACCACCTTCGGCATGGGTTGGGCAATCGCGATAACACCATATTAATTGCCGGGTATCAGGCTTATGGCACGCTGGGCCGGCGGCTTGTGGACGGGGCCGAAAGTGTTCGGATTTTTGGTGATGAAATTCCGGTTCGGGCCAATATTATTACCATTGGTGGATTTTCTGCCCATGCAGATCGAAAAACTATTTTAAATTGGCTTGGCGGATTTGAAGCCCCTCCCAAACAAGTCTTTATTACCCACGGAGAGCCAAAAGCATCTTCAGCACTGGAAAGTGAAATTAACGCGCACTTTCATTGGAAAACAATTATTCCGGCCAATGGCGACAGGGTTGCTTTGGACTAAAAGCGTCATGCAAGTAAGGCGGCCCGTAAGGCTTCAAACTTTGCTGGGACAATCTTTAGCGGCTTCCACACATCAGCGTGGTGCGTGAATACTATTAAACGCAACATGCTTCAGCAATCGGCGGTATAGCGCTCTGGAAAAGCCAAGCCGGGCGTAATAAACGGTGCTGCGTAGTTCCAAATTAGGGGCAAATTTTGTTTTTCCATCTGTGACCCGGAACACGTTGAACGTTACAGTTAGATAAATTTTGTGAGGAAAAACAAGTTGTTATTTCAATTCACATAGTTATAAATATTTAAATTCGAACCCTGCCGCCGCCAATCTATATTTTTACTAAATTTATTAGGATAGAAATAATGAAACATATAATTGCAGTTCTGGCCACCGTTACAATTTTAAGTATGGGTGCTGTTTCTCCCACCTACTCAGACTCTTTTTCCGACTATATATCTGATATATTGAATTCGCAGTACAATGGCATCAAACGAAAAGCCAAGGGCGATAAAAAGAAACTAGCCAAATTGGCGAAAATTCGCTCTCGTGCCTTGAATAAAATAGATAAAGTGCAGGGAATGGCAGCCAGACCCATTGCCGTCTCAGCGCTAAAGGAAATGGAAAAAGTAGTTGAGTAACACTGCTTAACCGGATTTCTTGACGAACTCGGTCAATATCACAATCTGCTGACCGCTGATGCGGCCTTCGATGTGCTTTTCATTATCCGCCACCAGCGAGATATTGCGCACCGCCGTGCCGCGCTTTGCGGTAAAGCCCGCACCTTTGACGTTGAGGTCCTTAATCAATGTCACGCTATCGCCAGCCTGTAGCTGCGCGCCATTGGCATCCAGATGTTTGACCGAATCGTTTTCATTACTTTCAGCAGCACCGGATATTGCCCCCGATTTGGCCAATGCGAGAGTTTCATCATCAAGATAGAGCATGTCGAGCAGGTCTTGCGCCCAGCTTTCTGCCTTCAGCCGATCAAGCATCCGCCACGCCATAATCTGAACCGGCGGAACCTGGCTCCACATGCTTTCATTCAGGCAGCGCCAATGGCGAATATCAATTTTATCCGGATTATCAATCTGACCGCGGCAAGTGGTGCAAAGCAGGATATTGTTTTCCGCATTAGCATCCGTGGTTGGTGAAACCTGAAAGGCGGCAAGGCCTTCGCTGGCGCTGCACAATTCACATTTGTTTTCCGCGCGGGCGGTAAGGCTGGCCTCAAGGCTCATGGTATGCTCACTGATGATATTACAATTGCACACCTTTTGCCGCGATGAGCACTAATTTTCAAGCGGTTTCAATGGCGCTTGTAAAAAAAATCGTCGATATCTTCCGCTTCCAGTTCCAAGAATGCGCGATGGGTTGCCATCCAATTGACCGACAGGGTCAATCGGACAAATTTGCCAGACTATCTGGAAATTAAACTGCGATATAATCGCTGCCGAAATACAATTCAGCGGTTAGTGTTCCGGTCGGATCAAATGCAAAATTATCAGCAACGACATCTGCAAGTTCAACGCCTTCAAGTATGACCGTTGCATTGGCACCAAAGCGAACCCGAAGCTCGTCATTGCGGGTATAAAAATACAGATCTTCAAAGGCCGTAACACTTTCATTGTCGGCAAAAACAATCAGATCGCCGTTTGCACCAAATTCCATATCGGTAATGGTATCCAGCCCGTCACCGACGCGAAACAGGAACGTATCACTGCCACCATTTCCGGTCAGTTTATCGCTCAAGGTGCCGCCAACAATATAATCGTCGCCAGCGCCGCCGATCAGTGTGTCATAGCCATATTTGCCGTTCATATAAACGCCGCTGTCATTGGCATGGGCAATATCATTGCGGTTTACACCTTCGACATTGCCGAATGTGATTTTATTTTCCGCATAGGGGTCAATTGCAGCATGGGTTGAACCACTGCCGCTGATGACAGTCCAGCCAGAGCCGCCATTGCCGTAAAACGGTACGTCAAAATCTAGAACGCTGTTATCAATTTCAACGACATTGCCCCGATCCGGGCTACCGTGAAATCCGACATCGCGATTGGTATCGGCAATCTGAATGTAGTTGTCGGTCTCCGCACTCCATGCGGATGTGATGAACCCGTGGCGGGTGTCATAAATTTCCAGATTGGTTAGCGAGTTATTGTTGCTTTCATAAAGCAACAGGCCATAGCCATTGCCGCCGCCGCCCTTATTGTGAGCGCCGCTGGTATAAAGATCGTCAGCCTGCAAATCGATTGTAGAACCGATAACCAGGCCTTTACTGCCGATATCAACAACGCTAACCCGTTCAAGTGTCGCGCCGACCGTGCCCACCATGCTGAAAGCCGTGTTGGAAAGATAGGCAGGCAGAGTGTTGGTAAAGTCGTAACTGTTGGCCGTCCCCAAATTATGGGTCACGGTGAAGTCGCTGATGTTCAAACCCTCGAACATCTCGATATAATTGAGTTTTACTTTTCCCTGATCCATCGCGTAGGGAATTTCATGGGTGAAATGAACAATATCGCCTTCAACCCGGTCTACCTGCAAGATGACCTCGCGAAACGGGCGTCGGTCAGCGTCTTCCATGCTGACATTCTGCCAGCCATTTGCATCCAGCCATTCGCGGGTGTTTTGCTGGAACATATAAATGGTATCGCCAGCAGCAAGGCTGTTTCCGGCAATCTCAATAGATGTGTCGCCGACATTTACGCCACTTGATGCGGTTCCAAGATAGGTGCGTGCGCCGCCGGTAACCTGCAGGCCGTCACTTACCTGGCCCTCTGGGAAATCAAATTGAATGATCGTTCCAGCTTCGCTCTCACCTTTGAAATTAATGTTGCCGCGATCAATGATTATGCTTTCACTGAATGTGTGGGTGCCATTGGTCAAAATAAAGGTGGAGCCATCATTTACAGTGGCGATTAAAGAATTGAGTTCGGCCGCCGTCGTTCCAACTTCTATCACATAGGTGTCAATTGCCAGCGCAACGCCTGCAATGGTGAAGTTCTGGGCGCCAAGGTCACCTAGTTTTACGTCTTTCAGCGTAATCTTATCGCCATTGGTGAGGTTGATAACCGTATCGCCGCCATCATCTACCGCAGCTGCCAGAATTTCACTGACGGTGGCAAAGCCTGCATCGCTGAAATTTACCTGATCCTGGGTAATATCAAAGTCTTTAACCTTGTCAGCGCCGCTGCCTGCACCAAATACAACGACATCAGCACCATCGCCAAGTTTCAGCTTGTCATTGCCGCCGCCGCCATTGAGTACGGATCCATCATTTGCAGCCGTAATTGTATCACGGCCTGTGCCGCCAATTACCTGAACGCTGGAATTATCAGCAATTGTGATTTCGTTCTCAAATCCATCGGCAAGTTGAACAACGCCAGTGCCACCAACAAACAAGGTGCCTTTATCATCAACTTCAGCCTGCAGCGAAGTAATGCCGTTTTCACCGGAAATAATAGTGAGTTCGTCGTCGTCGCTATCTTTGAGCAATGATTTATCAATATTGATGTTTAAAATATCGCCGGAAATACCAGTGAAATCCAGTATCTCTACGCCTTCAATATCGCGGTAGCTATCGGTGTCAAATGAATAGTCACCAGTCGATGTGATCGCCAGCGTATCCAGTCCGGATTTCAGCTTTATCTTTGCGTTTACCAGATCGACCGCATCAATTGTAATGAAGTCAGAACCCTTAGTCCCCTTGATTTTCACGGCCACACCTGTGCTGTTATTCGTCTCACAAGGCTACATGAAATGGCTTTTTTTTCAATCTGAATTGGAAGTTGGTGTTAATTGCCGGTTGTTAAAAGGAACGCGAATTTCAGCTAAATTTGATTAAAATTTTAGGTAGCTGAAAATTACCCAGTCAACTCAGATAGAAGCGTTAAAACCCTGATGAATTAGAAATAGTCGCTTAACCTGTCCCTATGGGCGCTCCAGACACATGGCAACGCCCATTCCACCACCAATGCAAAGCGTGGCAAGTCCTTTTTTTGCATCGCGACGCTGCATTTCATGCAAAAGCGTCACTAAAATTCGCGCCCCGGATGCGCCAATCGGGTGGCCAATAGCAATTGCCCCGCCGTTGACATTGACCTTGTTTTGGTCCCAGCCCATTTCTTGGTTTACCGCGCAAGCCTGTGCTGCAAAGGCCTCGTTGGCCTCGATCAAATCAAGGTCTTGTGCGCTCCATCCAGCCCGCTCAAGCGCTTTCCTGGAGGCGGGTATCGGCCCTGTTCCCATGATTGACGGGTCAACGCCCGCTGTAGCGCGAGAAGCAATACGCGCCAGCGGTGTAATTCCGCGTTTTGCAGCGTTCTCGGCACTCATAATTACCAATGCCGCCGCACCATCATTAAGGCCGGAAGCGTTGGCGGCGGTCACCGAGCCATCCTTGGCGAACGCCGGGCGCAGTTTTGCCATGCCTTCGATGGTCGCGCCATGGCGGATATATTCATCCCTGTCGACAACAGTTTCCCCCTTGCGGGTTTTGATAGTGACAGGGGTAATTTCAGCCTCAAACAGGCCGGCCTTTTGGGCGGCTTCTGCCTTGTTTTGGGATTGAACGGCAAAAGCGTCCTGCACATCGCGGCTTATCTGAAATTTGTTGGCAACATTTTCTGCCGTATTGCCCATGTGATAGCCGTTAAAAGCATCCCACAAGCCATCGCGGATCATGGTATCAATCATTTGGTAATCGCCCATGCGAACGCCATTGCGCAGGTGCTGGCAATGGGTCGATTGCGACATGGATTCTTGCCCGCCCGCGAGCACGATTTCTGCGTCCCCGCCTTCGATCTGCTGCATGGCAATGGCAACGGTGCGAAGGCCCGAGCCACAAACCTGATTGATGCCCCATGCGGAGGCCTCAACCGGAATTCCGGCAGCAATTGATGCCTGACGGGCCGGGTTTTGCCCTTGGCCGGCGGTTAAAACCTGGCCCAAAATTACCTCATCAACCTCGCGGGCCTCAATTCCTGCCCGCCCTATGGCGGCTTTCAAGGCTATTTCGCCAAGTTCGTGGGCTTTTAGCGGTGCAAGTGCGCCATTAAACGAGCCAACCGGTGTGCGCGTGGCACTGGCAATAACAATATCCATGATTTGAATTCCTTTGGGTGTGCAAGGCCTGCTACTTTGTTAAAAAGTTTGGCTTGAATATTACTCAATTGGATTGACCATATATCATCGGGAGGAATACAACATGGTTCAAGAGATTGATAAACTATCGTCCAGCTGAATAGAAGTCCATTGTCACCTTGAATAATTCCCTTAAAAGAGACAGGCAAAACACGGCGGATGAATTTCGAAAGGAAAAGAAATGACCGCATGTATCGTGGGTTGGGCCCACTCCAAATTTGGCAAACACTCAGATGAAACCGTTGAAAGCCTGATTGTCGGCGTTGTTGGCGCAGCACTGGAAAATGCCGGTTGCGAAGCGGGCGATATTGATGAGATTATTCTGGGTCATTTCAATGCGGGCTTTTCCAATCAGGATTTTACTGCAAGCCTGATTTTGCAGGCCTCTGATCAGTTTCGCTTTAAACCGGCAACCCGGGTGGAAAATGCCTGTGCCACCGGTTCTGCGGCCGTTCAACAGGGCATTCGTGCCATTGATACCGGCGCTAAAAAAGTGCTGGTGGTGGGCGTTGAACAGATGACCACCACGCCGGGCCGTGAAATCGGCCAAAACCTGTTGAAAGCATCCTACCTGCCGGAAGATGGCGATACGCCCGGCGGTTTTGCCGGTGTATTTGGCAATATTGCCCAGGCCTATTTTCAAAAATATGGCGACCAATCCGATGCGCTGGCCCATATTGCCGCCAAGAACCACAAGAACGGCGTCAACAATCCCTATGCTCAAATGCGCAAGGATCTGGGCTATGAGTTTTGCCGCGCCGAAAGCGAAAAAAACCCGTTTGTTGCAGGGCCATTAAAGCGCACCGATTGTTCGCTGGTTTCCGATGGAGCCGCCGCCATTGTGCTGGCCGATACCCAGACCGCATTGAAAATGGACAAGGCCGTAGCCTTTCGTGCAACTGCCCATGCGCAGGACTTTCTGCCGATGTCGAAGCGCGATATTCTGCAATTTGAGGGCTGCGCTGTTGCCTGGCAGCGGGCTTTGGCTGACGCTGGCCTTGCGATTGATGATCTTTCTTTTGTCGAAACCCATGATTGCTTCACCATTGCTGAATTGATTGAGTATGAAGCGATGGGGCTGGCAAAACCGGGTGAGGGGGCAGCGATTGCCATTGAAGGCCAAACACAGATGGGCGGGCGATTGCCGGTCAACCCATCCGGGGGGCTTAAATCCAAGGGTCACCCAATTGGCGCAACCGGGGTTTCCATGCATGTTTTGACCGCTATGCAGTTGACGGGAACCGCCGGTGATATTCAGGTGCCGGGTGCAGAACTTGGCGGCATATTCAATATGGGCGGTGCGGCCGTTGCTAATTATGTCTCGATCATGGAACGAATTAAATGAGCAACCCGGTTCTGGTAGAAGTTACCCGTGGGCTCCTGGTGGAAAGTCGACACCGTGGAGCGGTGGCTGTCTTTGATGGTGACGGCCGCAAGGTTTTATCCATTGGCGATATTGACCAGCCAATATTTCCCCGTTCTGCGATCAAAGCTTTGCAGGCTTTGCCGTTGGTGGAAAGTGGCGCGGCCGATCGTTTTGGCTTGAGCGATGCGGAAATTGCACTTGCCTGTTCTTCCCATTCTGCTGAGGCCGATCACATTAAAGCGGTCAATTCAGTTCTGGGGAAAATTGACCTTAATGATAACGCACTTGAATGCGGTTGCCAGCGGCCGATGAACCTGGAGGCCAGTCTTGATCTGGCAATAAAAGGGCATAAGCCTTTGGCAACGCATAATAATTGCTCTGGAAAACATGCGGGATTTCTGTGTCTGGCCTGCCATATGGGCGTCGATCACAAGGGCTATATCGGGCCTGAACACAAAGTTCAGCGTGAAGTGAAAGCGGTAATGGAAGCCATGACCGGCGCGCCCCATGCGCAAGATCATTGCGGCACCGATGGCTGTTCTATCCCCACCTATGCGGTGCCGTTAAAATCTATTGCGGTGGGTTTTGCAAAGTTTGCCACCGGCATTGGCCTTGCGCCAGAACGCGCCAAAGCGGCCAGGCGCATCTATTCGGCCTGCACGGAAAATCCGTTTCATGTGGCGGGCACCGGGCGCGCCTGTACCGAAATCATGCAAGTGGGCAAGGGCAGGGTGATGGTAAAAACCGGCGCGGAAGGCATGTTCTGCGCGGCCATTCCTGAACTTGGCCTTGGCATGGCGGTTAAATGCGATGATGGCACCGCAAGGGCGGCCGAAACCATTGCCGCAACTGTAATCGCCAATCTGTTGCCAAAGGGTGATGCGGAGGGCGAGGCCATTCGCCAGATTGGGCAGCATAAGCTCACCAACTGGAATGGCATTGAAGTGGGCGAAATAAGAGCTGCTGGAGAAATTGCTTAATGAGGTTTCCAAGAATGCCGGAATACGAGAGATATGTATTTACCGCGAACCAAAAACTATAATAAACTTGATCCGGTAATGCGCTGGAACCTGCCAGATCGGGTGTTTTTTGCTTGTGGTGCCTGCCAGGTTTTGGCCTATGCTTTTATGCAGCGCTTCAAACTGCCGGATGCAAAAGCAATCTGGATCAAGCCGGATAATGGCCATACCGGCAATCATATATATGTATCATTTGGCGATCAGGTGTTTGATTATCACGGCTATTCTTTGCAGGAAAAGTTCATTTCTCACTATTGGAAAAGATCTCGGCAGCGATTTCCCGATTGGGATGCGGTATTGATTGAGTTGCCCATTGATGTTTTGATTTCAAACGAAAAATCCCGCACATATGATGGTTTGTGGCTAAGGCAACCGGATCAATTCCTGGAAAATGCAATGCCGCGCGCGCTGGCCTATCTGGACAAGTTTCCATCACCTGAATGAGTCTCTGCCCAACATCTCGCCCCCCAATAATTTGGCCATCATCTTCTTGTCTATGATATTCATTGTGAAAAGCGGGCCAAATGAATCTGCGCTCCGTCTACAATACTATCTGCGATTGATGACCAATGAAAATTGTTATTAAATTTAGTATTTATGTTTGGTTCGTGATTGGAAACGCGCTTATTTATGTACTTCCGTCCAATAGATATAGTTGGATGAATGAAATTAATGGCAACAATCTGCAAATTCCTGTTGATGGGTCTGCGGGCGAAAAGCAGATTGTTATCGTCTTAATTATTGCCACGATTGCATTGAGCCAAGGCTATATTTTTCTTAGATCAAAAAACCTGTGGGTGAGAGTTTTATCAATCCTGTTGGTTTTACTTGCCGTGGGACTATGGATTTTGAAGTAAATATTGATGAATGAAGTTGCGGCTTATGCAGGAAATAAGGGATTATTGCGATAAATCTTCAATTGCCGATCAGATTGTAAACATTTCAATGAGAGCCTTTGATATTTCTTCACTCGTGGCGGGTTTTACATTACCCAGTTTCTTTACAAGTCTGGATTTGTCAATCGTTCGCAATTGATCAAGCGCTGCTTGCCCCTGTTTGCCTTGAAATTTGATGCCAATGCGTGATGGATAGGGGCGTTCGCTGGTCGTCATTGGTGCTATAATCACCGTTCGAAGCCAACGGTTAATTTCATCGGGTGAGATAATAATGCAGGGGCGGGTTTTCTGGATTTCAGAGCCCTTGGTCGGGTCGAGCGTAACCAGCCAAATTTCAAATCGGTTAGCAGATTTCACCATTGCCATTCATTTTGGTCGAAAGCCGCCGAACCGGTATCATCCATCAGAATTTCATCGTCGCCATCATGGTCGCTGTCAGCCATTGTTTGAAATGCCTCATTCCAGCCTTTGCGAACAGATTGAGAGGCCGCAATAATCAGTTGATTATTTTCAACATTCATCTCGACCTGACCGGAGAGACCGCATTGCTCAAGCACGGGTTTAGGGATTCTGACACCGTGTGAATTTCCAATTCGTATGATCTCTGCTTTCATTGTTACGCCCTTTCATAATTACAATGTAATTACAAATGCAGATATGTCAACTGTGATGAATTCACCCGATCCGCCCAAATCCCGGTAAGAGCAATGCCGGACGATACCAGTCTATACCGGCAACAAGCCCCAATAAATTCAGTTCAAACCCGGATTTTAATCCAACCAGAATGCCCGCATAGCCATAGAGCGACAGGCGCAGCGAATTTCGGCCGCGATCAAGATCAATAAATTTTCCAAACACCGGGAAATCTTTGCCAATCGCGGTTGCTGGTAGCTTGGCATTGAAACCGGGGACGCCGCGTATAATGCTCGCAACAAAGGTGTTGGAGTTCGGGCCGGGCCAAATTATGTAATCACCGCGCTTTTTCCAGCGATAGGCGGCAATTGCATTCTCAATTTTAGGAATAAGAATTTCGGCCTGTTGACCGCTGGCTTCAAATTGAATTTCCGGCAGGTTTGAATACCATTTCCCATCAGCCGGATAGGCATTCAAACGCACCGGTCTGCCCCAGCCAACCACGTCATAACGCTCATACTGATTTGCTCCAGGCTTCTTCAGCACAATCCATGAGTGCTTCGAAATCGCACCTTTCAATCCACCGGTTCGGGCCGACATCACATAGATTTTCGCAGAATTGCTGGCGGCAGCCTCCGGTAAAATTCCCGCACTTGACCAATCTGCCTCACGCCAACTGGTCGGGCGATCGGTTGCTGCCCATATCGCCAGATGTGTGAGGCTCGGGATTACAAATAAAACGAGTATGAAAATTGAAAATCGATAGATAAAGCGCTTCATGAAAATACAGCAATATTATTCTGGAGGAATTTGGGGGCATTGTGCGCCGCAGAGTGGCAATATCAAGGCAAATTTTTGTGAAAATAAGTTTGGCCAAATTGCGCCGGGTTGTCGGATGAGATAGTCTCAACCCTTATGCAAAAATAGCAGAAAGAATATTTCAAATGCTGAAGAAGATTTCTTACCTGTTTGTTGCCCTGATTATTACACTGGTTGGCGCAGGTGCCTGGGTAAATCGATCAATATCTCCAACCCATTCAGCGCTGGTTAGTGCCGATCTTCCGCCGCTAATTCCAATGCGCGAGCTCTATGCAAATACGGCTTCCAGTTGGCGCTACAGGTTATCACCAGACGGCACAAAAATGTCCTGGCTGGAATCCAAATGGTTCAAACCAGCCCTTTGGGTAAAATCCATAAATGGCGATAAGACAAATATTTTCAATACCGATGATGAAGTGCGCTGGTATGCTTGGTCGAGCGATAGTCGGTATCTGGTTTATCAGGCAGACCGTGACGGGTGGGAAAACGATGTGCTTGTCTCGATTGATACCCAGAAACCAAATTCAAAGCCCCGCAGCTATGAATTTGGCAAAGATGTAAAATCATTCTTTTATAAAATTCCCAAGGATTCCGGCTCCACAGTTTTAATTGGCCACAATGCGCGAGACCGGTCGCGGTTTGACCTGTTCAAGCTCGATTTATCGAGCGGCGAAACCACATCTATTGATATTAGTGTTGAAGAGGGAGTGTACTGGCATATCACCAGTTCCGGCGAGGTTTATGCCCGGACCAGATATATAAGCGGTGCAGACTGGCGTTTTGAAGTTAAGGAAAAGGACGGCTGGCGGGAAATTCTACGAGGCACATTTGAAGATATTTTCGACCCGGTTTCAGACCCGGATGAAAATGGAGTTTCCTATGCAATATCCAATCTTGGACGTGATAAATCAGCACTTGTGAAGGTCGACTTAAAAAATGGTAAAGAAGAGCTGGTTGATCAGCATCAAGATGTTGATTATGGGCGGATCATTTTAGATGTGAAAACACAAAAGCCGCTAATGGCAATGCTTAATCCTGGCTATCAGGAGCGGCGGTATTTTGATGACAATTACAAGGCGATGATCAAGCCACTCAAATTGCCCAAAAATGCAGCGCTTCATATCGTTTCTGCCACAAAGGACCAATCGAAGTTGCTGGTTCTAGTTGAGGAGGCGGAAGCAGGTTTCGAAACCAGATTGATTGATCGTAAATCCGGCAAGGTTTCAATTGTTTCAACACCGACCATTGCAAAGCTCAGAGATCAGATACCCCCTGTGAAGCCCGTATTTATTACCGCTAAAGATGGCTTGAAAATACCTGCGTTTTTGTCCGTGCCCAAAGGCGTCAAAGGTCCGGTGCCCTTGGTCATTACAATTCACGGAGGCCCGGTGGCCCGTGCCTATGGTGGTTGGAAAAGCTCACGGATTTGGATGAACAATCGCGGTTATGCGGTCCTTGATGTGAATTACCGAAGTTCATCCGGCTATGGCCGTAAATTCCGCGAGGCAGCCATTGGTGAAGTCTCGCGAAAGATGGATCAGGATATTTTGGATGCACGGCAATGGGCGATTGATCAGGGCATTGCTGATCCTGAAAAAGTCGCCGTGTTCGGCGGTAGCTTTGGCGGGTTGAAGGTTTTAACCGCCATGAGCCGTAATCCCGATCTCTATGCAGCAGGAATTGACATCAATGGTATCAGCGATATTTTGTCGATGTTGCAGGAAGTGCCGGTCTATTGGCGCGGCTGGCCGGATTGGTATCGCAAATATATCGGCAACCCAGATAATGCCGAGGATAAAAAGAATATTATTGAGCGTTCTCCGCTGACCTATGCGGAGAAATTGAACAAGCCGTTGCTTATTATTCAAGGCACAAATGATGTGCGGGTAATTCGCAATCAGGCTGATAAAATGGTGAATGCACTGAAAAAACACAATGCGCCCTATGAATATGTGTTGCTAAAGGGGGCCGGGCACCAGTTTCGCAATTGGGGTTGGCAAAATCGCATAATTACAGCGCGGATTATGGAACGGTTTTTGGCTAAACACCTTGGCGGCCGGGCCGATGGTTTCGATTACGCAGAGACCGGTGCTCATATTTTGAAATTTGTCGGACTGTAAACGGGGCTTCTAGCTCACCAGATTGCCTTTGACGGTTAGATGATCAAACCCGCTGGAACTTGCAAGCGCCAGATCCTTGGTGACTGCTTTTGACCATTCGTGACCGACAATCGCACCGCCCGGTGCATCGCGGATGACATTATTGGTAATCAACGCTTCGCCGGCCCCTTTTACCACTGATACGGCGATGCCTTCGCCCGCATTGCGAATAACATTGGCATTGGCGACCACATCACGCAGATAAGGCCCCCAGCCGAGATTAATGCCATAAAGCGGGGCGTTTTCAATCACATTACCGGTGACGCTGGTATCGGCCTCAACCGAAATGCCAATGCCAAAGCCCGGTTGATCAGCATCATACGGCCCTTTGGTTTTCAAGTTGCGAATGAGGTTGTTGGAAACGACCGACATGCGCCCGCCCTGCAGAAAATTGGCGACCGAAACGCCCATTGTGGCGCTGTCGACGATATTGTTGGAAATAACCGCCCCTTCAAACTCAAATTCTGAATAGAGCGCAGTCTCCCCAAGTCTGGTGCAATTATTACCGAGAATTTGCACATTATTACCGCCATTGGAGCGCACAGCCGAAAACGCGCAATCGCTGATGCGGTTATTGTTCACCAGCACCGAATGAGCGCGGAAAATATTAATCCCGTTGCCCCATTGGCCAGTGCCACCATTGACGGATTTAATTCGCTCAACCCGGTTGCCGGTAACAATGGAATTGTCTTCGCCCGCCGTCCAGCGATGCACAAGTATGCCGCCATTGGCGCAATCGGCGACCACATTATTGATAATTTGCAGGCCTGTGGCTTCAACCGAATAGATGCCTGCATCACCTCCTGCACCGGTAATGCTGCAGCGTTCAATGCGCCCGCCCGAGCGTTCCAGCTTTATGCCGCTGGTCATCGAGCCTATAATGTCGCAATTATCAATCACCACATGACGGCAATTTATGGCATGAACCAGCCCGCCGGCGGGGTCGTTGAAGCGTCGGTTTGCCCCGTCGATCACCAGCCCGGTAAGCGAAAAATGATCGCAGTTTTCAGCCGTTAGAAAATGGCCGTCACCCCCATATACCAGCTTGGATGCACCGGGCACGCCGGTAATTCTGGTGCGCTTTGGCAATTTTAGATTGGAGGCCACATAGGTGCCGGGTGGCAGAAACAGCGGTTTATCCTCTTCTGCGGCCCGATTCAGTACATTTTGCAGAACCTTGCTTTGGTCATCCCATGCCCCCGGGCGCACGCCAAATTGAGAGGCGTCCAAAGACCCGCGCAGCGAAATGTTTTGAAACAACGGAATTTCGGCTTTGGCAACAGCAGGTAGCGTTGTTGCGAGCGCTGCAAGACCAGCACTTTTGCCAAAACCCTTTAAAAAACGTCTTCTGTCCAGTGCCATCTAGGTTCACTCCCACTAAGTTAGGGAATGAAATGCATTGATCGTGCCAGTTGTTTTGTCCCAAATCGGGATTCTTTTGTGTGGATATCCAAAACCAATTGCAGGATTGAAATCAGCGATCTATAAGCATGGATTGATCCAATCCACTTGCGTAAACGAGGTATAATATGGCCGTTGAATGGGGCTCTGCAAAAAAGGGCATGTTTGAAGAAGGAAAAATTTACCTCGGCACCAGTCGCAAGCCAGATGACAGTTTACAAAAACCAGAATTTTTGAAGCTGAAATATGCAAACCGTCACGGGTTGATTACCGGGGCCACCGGTACGGGTAAAACCGTATCGCTACAGATTTTGGCGGAAGGTTTTTCCAATGCTGGTGTGCCAGTATTCTGCGCCGATGTTAAGGGCGATCTGGCAGGTCTTGCAGCCGTCGGCAATATGGAAGATTTTCTGGTCGAACGGGCTGAAGATATTGGCCTTGACGATTATGAAGCCCAGGAATTTCCAGTCGTATTCTGGGACCTTTTCGGCAAACAGGGCCATCCAATCCGCACCACAATTTCCGATATGGGTCCGCTATTGCTGTCGCGGTTGATGGATATGTCTGTTGCCCAGGAAGGCGTGCTGAACATTGCTTTCCGCATCGCCGATGAAGACGGATTGATGTTGCTCGATCTGAAAGACTTGCAATCTTTGCTTGCCAATATGGCCAGTCGTTCAGAGGAAATTTCCGGCCGTTATGGCAATGTTTCCAAGGCCTCGGTTGGCGCAATTCAACGCTCGCTGCTGGTGCTGGAAAATCAGGGCGGCGCTAATTTCTTTGGCGAACCGGCGCTCGATATTAAAGATATCATGCGCACCACGCGCGATGGTCGAGGCGCGATTAACGTGCTTGCAGCCGATCAGTTGATGATGTCGCCAAGACTTTATGCAACATTCCTGCTGTGGCTTTTGTCCGAATTGTTTGAAGAGCTGCCTGAGGTTGGCAATACTGACAAACCTAAACTGGTTTTCTTTTTCGACGAGGCGCATTTGCTGTTTGATGGTGCGCCAAAAATTCTGGTCGACCGGGTGGAGCAGGTGGTGAAACTCATTCGTTCGAAGGGCGTTGGGGTTTATTTTGTCACCCAGAACCCGCTGGATGTGCCAGATGGCGTGTTGGCCCAATTGGGCAATCGCGTTCAACATGCGCTTCGCGCCTATACGCCGCGCGAGCAAAAGGCGGTTAAAACTGCGGCGGATACTTTCCGCCCCAATCCGGATTTCGATTGCTTTGAAACAATCACCAAGCTGGGGGTTGGCGAGGCGCTGGTCTCGACCCTGATGAAAAAAGGCGTGCCCTCCATTGTGCAGCGCACGCTCATTCGCCCCCCAAGCTCGAGGCTTGGTGTATTGAGCGAACGCGAGCGTCGCAAAATCTTGGATATGAGCCCGGTATCGGGCTTGTATGACGAGACGGTGGATCGCGAATCGGCTTTTGAGGTTTTGAAAAAGCGTGCAAATGAGCGTGCCAAGGCTGAAGATGCAGAACGAAAGCGCGAGGATGAAGAAAAAATCCGCAAGGCTGGCAGTCGCAAACGCGAGCGGGTATCAAAACCACGTCGTTCAGGGCGTCAGTCTGTTGCCGAGGCGGCGATTAAATCTGTGACCCGTTCAATTGCATCTTCGCTCGGTCGCGCGCTGGTGCGAGGCATATTGGGCAGCATTAAGCGCGGTTTTTAGTCACTAAAAATTCAGGTTCAAATATATTGGAGTTCAGTTGTGAGTGATAATAACGCCTATGCGTCTCTGCTTGCCCATTTGAAGAAAACCAACGCCCTGTCGCAGGCCGCCGGAGTGATTTCCTGGGATCAGGAAACCATGATGCCAAAAAACGGGGCACCGGCACGCGCCGAACAAATGGCGGCTCTTGCTTCCATTGTTCACGAGCGTAACTGTGATCCCAAAATTGCTGAATGGTGTGCGGCAATTGATCAGAGCGATCTCGATCTTGTCGGCAAGGCTAATTTGCGTGAAGCCAAACGCACCCACCAACGCGCAACCCGTATTCCCGCCCGCCTGGCTGAAGAAATAGCCCGCGCAACAGCACTGGGGCAGGGGATATGGGCAAAGGCACGGGCCGCAGAAAATGTGGATGATTTTCTTCCAACGCTTGAAGAAATTCTCAAGCTGCGCCGCGAAGAGGCCTCCGTATTAAGTGAAGCCGGTGATGATTTGTATGATGCTTTGCTGGATGATTATGAGCCGGAAATGAAAACCGCGCCCCTGGCCGAATTGCTTGGGCGGTTGCGTCCGCATTTGACCTCTTTGCGGGAGAAAATCACCGACAGCGGAAAAGAAATCAAGCCGCTCAAAGGCGATTTTAATGATTCTGCTCAGATGGAAATGGCCCGCAGGCTGGCCAGTGTTTTCAATTATGATTGGGATTCGGGACGTGTAGACAAGGCGGTTCATCCGTTTTCTTCCGGTTACCGCAGCGACAGCCGCATCACCACAAGGGTTGTGCTGGATCACGTTTTTGATTGCATGTATTCGACTGTCCACGAAGTCGGCCATGCCAATTATGAAGCCGGTCGCGACCCAAAAATGGACCTGATGCCCGCCGGTGGCTATGCCTCAATGGGTATTCACGAAAGCCAAAGCCGGATGCTGGAAAACCAGATTGGCAGGAGCCATCCGTTCATGGATTGGCTCTATCCACAAATGCTGGAAGTCTTTGGTGATATTGGTGTTTCTTCGCCGGATGAGCTTTTTGCCGTGGTCAATGAGGTCACGCCGGGCTACATTCGAACCGAGGCCGATGAGGTGCATTACAATTTGCATGTGATGATGCGCTTTGATCTCGAACTTGCGATGATCCGCGGTGATTTACAGGTTGGTGATCTGGAAGGCGCATGGAATGAGCGCTATCTGGCTGATTTTGGCCGGGCTGTCGACAAACCCTCAAATGGTGTTTTGCAAGACGTGCATTGGTCGTGCGGATTGTTTGGTTATTTCCCAACCTATTCGCTCGGCAATATTTTTGCTGGAGAGATTTTTGCGACGATGAGCGGCGCAATTTCTGACCTCGATGGCAAAATTTCCAGCGGCAATCTGGATGAAATCTCAACCTGGCTGAACCGCGAAGTGCATCAACACGGCCATGTTTATTCAGCCCAGGATTTGATGCAAAAAATTTGCGGTAAAGCGCCGGATGAACTAGCCTTGGCCAAATATCTGGATGCCAAATTTGGTGGGATGTATGGAATTTGAAACAGGATAGCAGCACAAGTGCTGCCGGGCAATCAGCCCGCGCCATCGCAGGCGTGAACGCAGTGAACTGCCGTGAGATAATAATTCAAAGCGTCGGATGAACTAGCCTTGGCCAAATATTTGGATGCCAAATTCGGTGGGATGTATGGAATTTGAAACAGGAAAGCAGCACAAGTGCTGCCGGGCAATCAGCCCGCGCCATCGCAGGCGTGAACGCAGTGAACTGCCGTGAGATAATAATTCAAAGCGCCGGATGAACTGGCATTGGCTAAATATCTGGATGCGAAATTTGGTGAGTTATACGAGGTTTAATCAATCAATTATCCCGTTTAAATCATCCACCACTTTAGCCGGCGAAAAGTCACGATATTCATCTGGCTGCCTGGTACGGTTGATCCATATGGTGCGAAATCCGAAATTAACGGCTGCCGCCACATCCCAGCGATTAGACGATTGGTAGGATATCTCGACCGCTTTCATGCCAAACTCTTCTTCGGTCATTTGATAAACCGCGCTGTTTGCCTTGAATGTGGATATCCGGTCGACAGAAATGACCGCATCCAAAAGTTCATCGAGCCCGGCCGATTTAACCGCCGCTTCCAGCATGTCGCTTGAGCCGTTGGACAGGATTGCAAGTTTTGCCCCATCGGCTTTAAGTTTGGCCAGAACCGCCGGCACTTCGGCGTAGCAATCAAGTGTCCAATAGGCATCTAATAGAGATTGGCGGGTAGAGCGGTCGGCAGATGGCACCTTTTCAAATGCGAAATCGAGTGCCTGTTCGGTCAGCGACCAGAAATCCTTATAGGCGCCGATTGTGCCGCGTATCCAAGAATATTCCAGCTGCTTGATACGCCAAATATCAGACAATTGAGCAGCATCCTTGCCGATTTCATCGCTGTATCGGCGCACGGCCGCATGTACATCAAACAAAGTTCCGTAGGCATCAAAAACATAAGCTTTATAGGTCAAATCACTCTCCCCTAATTGTTTTTATTTGACGGCAGGAATTTGATTGCGTCAAGCCGCATTTGAGGATTACAACTACATTAAGATTTCAATTCGGAGTGATGAAAAATGGTAGAATGGTCTGAAACCTGGACATATATTGACGGCGACTGGCTTGAGGGAAACCCACAGATCATTGGCCCAAGAGATCATGCGGCGTGGCTTGGTACAACCGTTTTTGATGGCGCGCGTTCTTTTGAAGGTGTTACCCCTGATCTCGATTTGCATTGCGAGCGGGTTAATAAATCGGCCCTTGCGCTGGGTTTAAAGCCGACCATGGATTCAGATGAAATATATTCGCTTGCCAAGGAAGGGGTTGCGAAATTCTCCGCTGATACGGCACTTTATATTCGCCCCATGTATTGGGCGGTTGACGGGCTTGCCAATGCGGTGGCCGCCGATCCGGAATCCACACGGTTTTGCCTTTGTTTGTATGATACGCCGATGCCGGATATGCCAACCGGGTTTTCGGTCAATGTATCGTCATTTCGCCGCCCGACACTGGAATGCATGCCGGTTAATGCCAAAGCCGGTTGCCTTTATCCAAACAATGCGCGCGCGCTCACCAAGGCCCGCGCCGAAGGTTATGATAACACTTTGCTGCTTGATATGCTGGGCAATGTGGCAGAACTTGCCACCGCCAATATTTTCATGGTCAAGGATGGTGTGGTTTTAACGCCCGCACCAAATGGTACATTTTTATCCGGCATTACCCGTCGGCGCAGCATAATTTTGATGCGTGAAGCGGGCCTTGAAGTGGTGGAAACCACATTGTCAGTTAAGGATTTTGAAGAAGCTGATGAGATTTTCTCAACCGGCAATTATTCCAAAGTCATGCCGATAAATAAGTTTCTTAATCGGGAATTGCAGCCCGGTCCGGTCGCGGCCAAAGCCAAGAAAATGTATTGGGATTGGGCCCACGCCTAAAGTGGGGTTAAAATCGGTCATCTCTTAATGGAAACAGTTTGGTCGATAAGTTCGACCCGGTGCTTATGCGCCGCACCCACGTAGGCCGTGCGAAGCACGAATTGCCGTGAGTGAAAACAAACTTGAGCGATTCCATCTAAAAATGAATCGCCCTAGCTCACTGTCGGATTGAACTGCAACGCGATGCCATTCAGGCAATGTCGCTTGCCGGTTGGTTCTGGTCCATCGTTGAATATGTGGCCAAAATGGCTGCCACAACGGCGGCAATGCACTTCCAGCCGGGTTGAGAAAAACGTGTTGTCTTCCTTGGTGAGTACCGCGTTTTCAAGCGATTGCCAAAAACTTGGCCATCCGGTTTTGCTGTCATATTTGGTTTGTGAAGAATAGGCAGGCAAATCGCATCCGGCGCAGTGATATGTGCCCGGGCGTTTTTCGCTGAGCAGCGGGCTTGAGCCTTTTCGCTCTGTCGCTTCTTCACGCAAAATGGCAAACTGATTGGGCGTTAGCAGCGCCTTCCATTCTTTAATAGAACGTGTGATTTCAAATGCTTTTTGGGTTTCTGCAGCCGTCGCTGTTTTTGCTGGTGCAAGCCCAAAGGTCACCAGTCCGGCCAGTGCAGATGAACGCTTCAGAAATTCACGACGGCTGGTCTTTGTTTTGAGTTGAGATTTATTTGACATGATATTCTCCGGTAATTTCAGACCCTAAAATTGTGCCTCGCCCGCCAGGCTTTACCCCAGCCATATCAGCGGCGAGCGAGGATATACTAAGATTTCAAGTGGGTTGAACTCTTAGTACTATTTAGGCAACAACACATTGTTGATGACGTGAATGACGCCATTGGACTGATTAACATCAGCCACGGTGATTTTGGACGCGCCGCCACTTTCATCGAAAATATAGAGATCGCCGTTTTTGATAACCGCAGTCAATGCATCACCGCTGACGGCTTTCATGTTGTAGCGGCCACCATTGGCTTTCGCCATCTTCATCAATTTGCTGGCCGAAAGTTTGCCTGAAACCACATGTGAGGTCAGAATTTTGGTCAACATGGCTTTGTTTTCAGGCTTCAACAGTGTTTCCACTGTGCCTTTTGGCAATTTGGCAAAACCTGAATTGACCGGAGCAAACACGGTAAACGGTCCAGGGCTCATCAGTGTTTCAACCAGACCTGCAGCTTTAACGGCAGCAACCAGCGTTGTGTGGTCTTTGGAATTAACGGCGTTTTCAACAATGTTTTTGCTTTCATACATTGGTGCGCCACCAACCATCGGGTTGGCAGCAAATGCCAAAGTTGAAACGGCAAGTGATGCCGCAACACCAAGAGCAGCAGTAAGACGAATTGATTTGGTAAACATTTTTTCTTCTCCATTAGTTTTTATCTTTGTCGCTGGAGCGTGGATTTGATCCAAGTGACAAAACAGTAACGGAGGGGGGTGCAAAAAAGTTTCAAACTTTTTTATTTTTATAGGCGGCGTAATTTTCCGCTGGCAATAACAGGACCGGTAGGCGCGCCGGTGGGTGATCCACCTTTCGGTTCAAGGCTGATTGCCAAAGTGCCGCCTTCGCTCATCAACCGGGAAACATCATTGTTGAGGTTAAATTGCATTGCAGCTTTATCCAGCAGGCCAAGCGAGCGCGGAACACCGTCTGCAGGTACAAGCCAAAGTTCCGCAACCTTGGTCTGTTCCATTTCCGGCAATACGGCACGAAGCATAAGTGTTTTGTTGTCGGGCGAAAAACTGGCCAAAAGGGTAGGGGCATCACCTTTCGCATTGAGTGTTGCGACCAATGGTGACAGTGATTGCGGGGTAAGCAAACCTTGGCCCGGTAAATAGAGCAGCGCCGCAAGCGATGCCAGCGCCACCGCGCTTGAAAAAACCGCCAACCCACGCCAGAAAGCACGACTTCCCCAGGATGCGGATTTTTTCGGGCCAGAAGCAACCCCTGTACTGGCCGCAATAGCATCCCAAACCTTTGGATCAGGCGCAACCGAAGGCACCTCATCGAGCATTGGTGTGAGCTGGTTTTGCCATTCATCAACCGCAGCGCGGAACAGCGGGTCATTCTCAAAACGTTGTTCAGCTATTTGCATATTTTCACGGTCGAGTGCACCCAGAGCAAACTCGGCAGCAAGCCATTTATCGTTATCGTTTAATTCCTGGGTCATTTTCTCAAACAATCTTGTAGTGAAATCAGACTGCGCCTGATCCATGTTCTAACTGTATTCAGCGGTATATCGAGCAAATCGGCGGTTTCCTGATAGGACAACCCGCCCAGATAGGTGCTTTTAACTGCATTGGCATGATCGGGGTTTAGTTGCTCAAGACAGTTTTTTAACCGCTGATTTTCATTCGTGCTAACCGCATTGTCTTCCGGCGAAGGTTTTGTATCCGCCAGATATTCCTGTTCCTCGATATCCACATGGCTTAATTTTCGAGCCCGCAATTTGTCTATCGCCTGATTACGCGCAATCATCGAAAGCCATGCAACGGCTGATGCTCGTCCCGTTTGGAAGGTCGCAGCCTTGTTCCAGATTTTTACGAACACCTCTTGCAAAACGTCCTCCGCATCAGCTTTGTTACCTAATATACGAAGCGAGATGCCGAAAAGTTTCGCGGACATGGTGTCAAACAGCCGGGCAAAGGCCGCCTGATCGCGCATTGCGACGCGTGATAATAGCTCTGCAATGGGGTCCGGATTGCTCATCGCGCCTATAAAACACAGATTTGATAATTTGCCTATAGTGTGTTGATTAGCAATATATTTCATTGCTGAAATGCCCAATGCAAACTACAATGAAGAGGAACACCCCATTTGTGGCGGCAGTATTTTGTCGCCAATTTTGTTCTATCAAGGAGACATTTGATGGCATTCGAACTACCGGAACTACCTTATGCATATGATGCATTGGGCGAATTTATGTCAGCTGAAACGCTGGAATATCACCATGACAAACATCATCAGGCCTATGTTGATAATGGCAATAAACTGGCTGATGCAGCAGGCATGTCAGGCAATAGCCTGGAAGAGATTGTAAAAGCCAGCTTTGGCACCAATGCTGGCCTGTTTAACAATGCAGCCCAACACTATAACCATATGCATTTTTGGCACTGGATGGCGCCAAATGGTGGCGGCACAAAAATTCCGGGTAATCTGGAAGCTGCAATCAATTCAGACCTTGGTGGCTATGATAAATTCAAAGCTGACTTCATGGCAGCTGGCGCCACACAATTCGGTTCTGGCTGGTGCTGGATTGCGATGAAAGATGGCAAGCTGGAAATCATGAAAACACCAAATGGCGAAAACCCGCTGGTGCATGGTGCAACGCCAATTTTGGGCTGCGATGTTTGGGAACATTCCTATTACATCGATTATCGTAATGCGCGTCCTAAATATCTGGAAGCCTTTGTTGATAGCCTGATCAATTGGGAATATGCGAGCGAGCTATTTGAAAAAGCATCTGCGTAATTAAATTGAATTTAACAAATAAAGAACCGGGCGAAAGTCCGGTTTTTTGTTGGGAATCAACGAAAACGTGATTTGGGAAAATCGCAATGAATTAATAGAGTTACGGATTGATCATGAATCGTCAGTTCATTGAATTGGCGATCAATAAAAACTATAAGATGAGGGAATAAATCCGAATTATTATAAATTTGACGCTGAGTGTTAAAAGAAATTCAAAGATCAATCGCGTCAGAAAAATCAGTTAAATTCGATTTGGGAGAAAAAAGTGAAAAAATCTGTAATTATATTGGCAACCGGTGCAGCACTGTTCGCGGGCTCAACAATTGCCGCAGAAAATCCGATCGCTGCCCGTAAGGCGATGATGCAAAATGTCGTTCAGGCCACCAAAATGGGTGGGGCGATGTTGAAGGGTAAAATGGACTATAGCCCGGTTGCCGGCCAATTGGTTTTGCGGGTGATGAACCAGGCATCGTTGAGCTTTGGAACCTTGTTTCCAAAAGGCTCTGAAACCGGCATGGAAACAACCGCCAGCCCAAAAATCTGGTCTGATATGGGCGGATTTGACAAAGCTTTGGTTAAGTTTCAGGCGGATACTTCCGCCGGATTCATGAAAGTGGAAGACCTTGAGTTTTTTGACAAAGATGCATTTGGCGAAGCCTTTGGCAAGGCTGCTGCAAATTGCAAATCCTGCCATCAGGAATATCGCGTGAAAAAGAACTGACTCTCCTGAATGGGATAAAATTATGTTAAAGAAACTGGCGATACTTGCGGTCGGTCTCGGTGTTATTGTCGCCGGTTTTTTATGGTTCTTGAGTGCGCCATCCGTGCTTGAAGCCGACAGGCTGGCAAAGCTGCCCGATGGCGATGTGGCCAATGGCGAAATCATGTTTTGGACCGGCGGCTGCGCATCCTGCCATGCGGCACCCAAATCCAAGGGTGAGGCCAAACTCCAACTTGTTGGCGGTTTGGGATTAAAGACGCCATTTGGTACTTTTCGCGCCCCAAACATTTCTCCCGACGAGACAAATGGCATTGGTGGTTGGTCAAAGGGTGATTTCGCCAACGCAATGCTAAAGGGTGTATCGCCCAATGGCAGCCATTATTTCCCGGCCTTTCCCTATACTTCTTATGCGCGTATGACGGATAAAGACGTTATGGATCTTTGGGCTTTTATAAAAACATTGCCAAAATCATCCAACAAGGTGGCCGAGCACGATGTGCCATTTCCATTTAATATACGCCGTGTCCAGGGGCTGTGGAAAATCCTGTTTTTCAAGCCTGAACCGGTCATGACCATTGCCAATGCCAGCCCTGAAGTTCTGCGCGGACAATATTTGGTCGATGGTCCCGGCCATTGCAGCGAATGTCATACGCCGCGAAATCTGATCGGCGGCTATGATTATTCCCGTTGGCTGGCAGGTGGGCCGGCACCGGAAGGTGATGAATTTATACCCAATATCACGCCGCATAAAACCGGCATTGGTGAATGGGAAGAAAGCGATATTGCCTATGCGTTGGAATCCGGTTTTACCCCGTCTTTCGATTCCTTTGGGTCCAGCATGGTGGATGTGCAGGAAAACATGGCGAAAATTCCAGCAAAAGACAGGGCCGCAATTGCCGCCTATCTGAAGGCCATTCCAGCGATTGAAACCATCAAGAAAAAGAAGAAATAGCTATTTTGAGTTTCTTCAAGTTTGGTGATCTAAATCTTATGCCAAAGCCCGCAATAGGTGGTTCTGCCTAACAGACCCTTTGCTTTACTGTAGCTTATGGGCTTGTAGCCATATTTGAGAATTGGTTTTGCCACTTCGCGGTACTTGTTTCCCCAGGCCCAATACCACAGGATTTTTTTTGAGTTTTTTCTGTAGGTGACTTTAACCAGAGGTGGACCAGATCCCTCACTCCTTGTTTTACAAACAAACTTTGTTGGCAATAAATTTGATCGCCCCAGGCTTCGCATGAAATGTTTCACTTCACGGGTTTTCATCCATCCCGTTGATTTAGCGTTTACAATTTCAGATTGCCAAATGAGCAATGACGAAAACATGAGCAATGTTACAGTGATTTTTTTGGTTTTCAGCATGAGGTTCTCCCCGATTCTGTTGTGTAAATTTATTCACACCAGTATGTCGGGAAAATGGCGAGTTACAACCTTTGGTAAGTTTTTCTTCTTTTCCCTGGTATCAATTATTGCGCGAAACAAACGTGAAAAAGAAGAAATAGAAACGGCTGCCCTTCCTCAAGCAGGGTACTGGCGTTCATTTACATCTTCCCGGCTGTTTTAATAGCAAAGGCATAAACCAGCGCAACTTCAACCAACCGCGCAAACCGGCCTGATGCACCGCCATGGCCTGCTTCCATATTGGTTTTCAGCATGATTGGATTGTTGCTTGAATTATGGGTTCGCAGTTTCGCCACCCATTTGGCCGGTTCCCAATAGGTGACCCTCGGGTCGGTCAATCCACCAACCGCGAAAATTGCCGGGTAATCCTGCTTTGATACCTGATCATAGGGCGAATAGGCGGCCATATATTCATAGTCATCCTTGCTCTCGATCGGGTTACCCCATTCAGGCCATTCAGGTGGGGTGAGCGGCAGCGTATCGTCAAGCATTGTGTTCAGCACATCAACAAAGGGCACCTCGGCAATGATGCCGCGATATTGGTCCGGTGCCATATTGGCAACAGCGCCCATTAACATGCCGCCGGCGGAACCGCCTTGCGCGATGATATTGCCCTTGGAAGTGAAATTTTCGCCAATCAGATATTCGCCAGCGGCAATAAAGTCTTTGAAAGTATTGAGTTTGGTGCCTCGTTTGCCGTCTTCATACCATTGAAAACCCTTATCCATGCCACCGCGAATATGGGCAATGGCATAAACAAAGCCACGATCAACCAGCGAAAGCGCATTGGTGGAAAACGATGCCGGAATAGAAACACCGTAAGAACCATAGCCGTAGAGCAGGCAAGGGGCTGAGCCATCAAGCACTGTGTCAGCGCGATAGAGCAGCGAAATTGGCACCATGACACCATCATGCGATGGGGCAAATATTCGTTTGGTAACATAATCCTGGCTGTTATGACCGCTGGGCACTTCCTGAGTTTTCAGCAAGGTCCGCTCACGGGTTTTCATATTATAGTCGAAAGTCTGGCTTGGGGTGGTCATTGATGAATAGGTGAAACGAATGATGTCCGTATCAAATTCATAGCCACCGGCCAGCCCAAGCGAATAGGCCTCTTCATCAAAGGCGATTGCATGTTCTTCGCCGCTTGAAAGCTCGCGCACAACAATGCGTGGCAGCCCGTCGCGCCGTTCCAGCCAGACCAAATGACGCTGGTAAATCGTATGGCTTAGGATCAATCGACCAGCCTCATGCGGCACCAGGTCTCGCCAACCTTCTTTGCCCGGTGTGCCTACAGGTGCGGTGACAATCTTAAAGTCCTTGGCATCATCCGCATTTGTCAGAATGTAAAACACTCCATCACCCTCATCGACAGAATACTCAACCTCGGTCTCCCGTTTGGCGATGCAAATGGGGTTGGGTTTTTCTTCATCAGCAGAAAAATGCCAGCATTCCGACGTTTGATGATCGTGAATGTCGATGATGATGCGTTCGCCAGATTGGGTTTTACCAACACCCATAAAAAAGCCCGCATCCTCTTCCTCATAAATCATCACGTCTTCAGATTGCAAGGCACCAACCCTGTGTAAATACAAGGTCGATGGGCGATGGTTTTCATCCAGTTTCGCATAGTAAAGTTGCTGGCTGTTCTTGGACCATACACCGCCGCCAGCAGTGTCTTTTATCTCATCCGCGAGGTCTTTGCTGCTTTCGATGTCGCGCACCCGCATGGTGAAAAATTCCGAACCCTTGTCGTCAACCGCCCATGCAAGGCGTTGATGGTCTGGCGAATGACTGGCAGACGCAATGCGAAAATAGCTTTTCCCTTCCGCTTCCTCATCGCCATCAAGCATAATCTGTTCATTGACGCCCTTGCGTGGCCGTCGGGTAAACTTTGGTTGCTCGCCACCGGTCACATATTTAACCCCATAGGAATAGTCTCCATCGGGCGAGGGGACAGAGCTGTCATCTTCTTTGATGCGGCCCTTCATTTCGGCAAATAGCTTTTTTTGCAGCGCGTCAGTGTCGCTCATCAATGCCTTTTGGTAGGCGTTTTCAGCTTCCAGATAGGTGCGGATATCCTCCTGCAACAAATCCGGGTCACGCATGACTTCCTGCCAGTTTTCTGCCCGCAGCCAGCCGTAATTGTCGGTGCGCTCAATGCCGTGCCTCGCATCTTTTTGCGGGCGTATTTCGGCAATTGGTGCGTCTTTGGCAGAAAGGTCAAAGGTCAATCTTATTCATCCTCTGTGGGTGTAAATGTAAGGGCCGCACCATTCATGCAATAGCGCAGGCCGGTCGGTGCCGGGCCATCATTGAACACATGGCCAAGATGGGCATCGCAATCGGCGCAGCGAACTTCGGTGCGCTTCATGAATAGTTTGCGGTCGGTATGTTCAGATACGGATGCATCGTCCGCCGGGGCGTAATAGCTCGGCCACCCGGTGCCTGAATCAAACTTTGACTTTGCGTTAAATAATGGCTTGCCGCAGCAAACGCAGTCAAACATGCCTTGGCGTTTCTCGTCATTGAGCGGGCTGGAAAAAGCGCGTTCCGTACCCTCCTCGCGGGTGACGCGATATTGTTCCGGCGTAAGAGTTTCCTGCCATTGCTGTTTGGTTTTTTCGATTTTTGCCATGGTCAATTCTCCCGAATGGCTAGTTTTGAATGATTTCACATAAGATCGATGAAGCTAACAAGCAAGGTCGCGGCCAGCAACATGGCAATCCACAAGACCATTGAGCCGGTTGGCCAGACCTTGGCAATTGGCCCCTCGGGCCCGTGGGTTCGGTAGAGCCCGCTGATAATATTGTTGATCCGTCGCATGGCAAACCCAATTATTGCCGCCCAGATTGTTGAGGCAACAGCACTAACCGTGCCGATGATCTTGGGCAGCAACCGGCGATAGGTCCAGTCGAAATCAAGATTGATAGCGCGAAGTTCTGGCGGGTAAACACCGGCCCGCATCAACACGCCAAAGGCCAAAAGCGCAAAGAACAATAATTGCAACTGCGAGATCACATGGCTTGCGGTATAGGGATGATATTCCACATCAAACGGCAGCAGGCTGTAGAGCATGGCCGGATAAACCCCGATGGCGACACATAAAAACGCCGTCAGCCCCATGGCCAGCAGCATGTGCGTTGGCGCTTCTTTCGGGCGTTTGCCGCTGTCATGGGCAAAGAAGGTGAAGAACGGAATTTTAATGCCCGAATGGCTAAGCACCCCGGCGGAGGCAAAGACCAGCACCAGCCAGACAATCCAGTGGCCGGTGGTGGCAGAGGCATCGAGAATGAGCGATTTTGAAACGAACCCGCTGAACAGTGGAAAAGCGGAAATTGAAGCCGCACCAACCACGCAGAAAATCATTGTCAGCGGCATGGTTTTATAAAGCCCGCCAAGTTCGGATGCCTTGGATGTGCCGGTTCGATGCAGCACCGCGCCGACGCTCATAAACAAAAGCGCCTTATAGAGAATATGGGCAAAAGCATGGGCAGCTGTTCCGTTAAGCGCCATCGGCGTTCCAATGCCAATGCCAACCACCATAAAGCCCAGCTGGTTATTCAAACTATAGGCCAGAACCCGACGCAAATCATTTTCGATCTCGGCAAAGAAGATCGGGAATATGGTCATCACCGCGCCGATATAGATGAGAATTTCCGTGCCGGGGAAACCACGCGCCAATGCATAAATTGCAAGCTTGGTGGTGAAAGCAGACAACACCACGGTGCCGGTAACGGTGGCGGCGGGGTAGGAATCCTGTAGCCAGTTATGCAAAAGCGGAAAAGCGCATTTAATGCCGAATGCCAGGAAGATCAGCCATGTGCCAAGGCTTTCCAAAACCATTTTGTCAAAGGCGATCGAGCCGGTTTGCTGGTAGAGCAGACCAACACCGGCAATCAAAATCACACCAGAGCCGATCTGCACAATCAGATAACGCATGCCCGTATGATAGGCGCCTTCGGTCCCCCGGGCCCAGATGAGAAAGACCGAGGCAATCGCCGTTCCTTCCCAGAAGAAGAACAGGCTAATCAGATCGCCGGCAAAAACCGCACCAATGGCGGAACCTGCATAAAATAGCGTGGCCGACTGTTGAACTCTGTCGTGGACTTTGAAGGCGTAGAGCGAGGATAAAAATGCCGCCACCGAGAAGATCAATCCGAATATCACGGAGAGCTTGTCGACCCGCATCAAGGTGAGTGTGAAGCCGAAAAATTCAAACTGCGCATCCATGCCGGTTGGCGCATTCCAGATCAGCCAAAAGCTTGCGACCGGCACCAGCAGCATAATGGTTGCACGTACCGAGCCACCCGGTATCAGCGGCAGCAGCGTTGCGACAATCAGAAAGATAAAGGCAGGCGGAAAAGCGTCAATCATCTTTATAACTCGCCTTGTCCAACCCGCTATCTGGATATTCTTCGGTATCTACTACATGCGGCGCGTAATAATCCTCATCGCGTTTGATGAGGGTGCGCAGCGCTTTGGCTCCAAAAATCACAATACAAAATGCAATGAAACCAAAAGCGCCATAAAAACCCCAATACTGTTCGAATTCAAATTTTCCATGCCGCGCATAGATAAAATCTGAGAAAAACAGGCCAATGCAGATGAGAATTAAAACCTGAAACACCCGTTTGACATTGGCTGGATTATCAACCCACAGCAATTTACGGCCAAGCCAGGGCAGATTTTCAGCATCATCACCTATTTTTTTATCACTCATAATATGCCCCTCCTATTTTCCACTTGTCACAATTGGCATTAAAAACTCTTGAATATGCCCGGCATAGAAAAACAGCAGCAGGCAGCCAATCGCCGTAAGAACCGGCGGTAGAACCACCAGCAATGGCGCTTCGGCAATTTTGCTTTTTGGCGAAATGGCAGCACCAATTGCGGCAGGCTTTGGTTCCGGGTTGGCAAGGAAAAAGCCCTTGCCGACAATCGGTAGCAGATAGGCCACATTAAGCAGCGAACTTATCATCAACACGGCAATGGCGACCTGCTGGCCGGCATCGGCCGCCCCGACAATCAACAGCCATTTGCCCCAGGAACCGCCCAAAGGTGGCAGGCCGATAATGGAAAGCGAGCCAATAAGAAACGCCGCAAAGGTGAAGGGCATTACCCGGCCAAGGCCGGTCATTTCGCTTACCTTGGTTTTGTGGGTCGCCACATAAATGGAACCGGCACACATGAAGAGGGTAATCTTGCCCATCGCGTGCATGGCAATATGCATGCCGCCGCCAAGTGCCCCCATAGATGTGGCAAGCGCCATGCCGAGCGTGATATAGGAGAGTTGCGAAATGGTCGAATAGGCGAGCCGGGCTTTCAGATTATCCTTGGTCATAGCAATCAGCGAGGCGATGAGAATGGAGGCTGAGGCCAACCAGATCAGCCATTCAGATGCGCCGGTGGTGCTTAAAAAATCAATGCCGAAAATATAAATCCCGACCTTAAGCATGGTGAAAACACCGGCCTTAACAACCGCCACCGCATGCAACAATGCACTAACCGGGGTGGGGGCAACCATCGCCGCAGGTAACCAGCGGTGAAACGGCATGATTGCCGCCTTGCCAATACCAAATACGTAAAGCGCCAAAAGGATGGCAACCAGCGGACCTTCAATTTTACCCTCAAGAATGCCGCCTTTAACAAAGTCCAGCGTGCCGGTGAGATGCCAGGTCCAGATGATAGCCACCAGCAAAAAACCGATTGAGGTGCCCATTAAAATGCCCAGATAGGTGCGGGCACCTTTTTTGGCATCCATGGTTTGCTTGTGGGCGACCAGTGGATAGGTTGAGATGGTCAGCAATTCATAGAAAATGAACAGGGTGAACATATTGGCCGAAAACGCGATGCCCATTGTGGCAAATATTGCCAGTGAAAACGAGGTGAAAAATCTCGTATGGTGGTCCTCGTTATTGCCGCGCATATAGCCGACGCCAAATATATGGGTGATGATCCAAAGACCCGAGGCGATGGTGGCAAATAACAGCCCCAGCGGTTCCGCCGACAGGGTAATGGAAAGCCCCGGCATTACACTGAGCAATTCAACCGAAATATCCGGCGAGGCCGCGTGTTGGCGCAGCAGATTGACCACCACCCCAAACAGCACGATGGAGGCGATGAAAGTCGCACCATCTCGTAGGTTTTCGTGATTGCGGAATATCATATTGGCCCATGCCGCAAGTAGCGGAATGAGCAGGGTGAGGATAAGTGACAGTTCAACGCTCATGAGCCTGCCCCCGCCGCCAATGGTGCAGTACCCAAAAGCGCATCAGCCGCCGCGCGGGCTGAAGAAAGAGTGAGCTCCGTATCAAGACCAAAATAGATGCTGGCGATTACCAGTATCCAGGTAGGAATAAGCAGCGAAAGCGGGGCTTCTTTTACCACCACATCGCCCACGGGCTCTTTTAGATAAAGCGTTTCCACCACTTGCCAGACATAAATGACCGCAATCAGCGAGGAGGCGACGATCAACATGGCCATCCACCACCAGCCTTTTTCAAGTGCTCCACTAATCAGCACCCATTTGGAAATAAACCCGGCCGTTGCCGGAATGCCGATTAGGCTTAAACCACCAGCTACAATGGCCGCACTTGTCCAGGGCATTTGCTTGCCTAGGCCAGCAAGTTTTGGAATAAATGATGTGCCGGTTTGATAGACTATCGCACCCACGGCCATGAACAGGGCGGCCTTGGTCACCGCGTGATTGAACAGGTGGATCATCGTGGCGGTAATACCAGTATGGCTGAAATAGCTGATGCCCAGCAACATATAGCCGATCTGGGCAATCGAAGAATAGGCCAGTGTTTTTTTCAAATCGGCCTGAAACACCGCAATGATTGATGCTGCAAACATCGCGATCACCGCAAATGGCAGGATAATCAGGTTCAGCGCGCCGGTGGCGGCAGTAAAATCGGGGGCAAATACCGAAAACATAAAGCGCAGCAATACATAGATTGCAGCCTTGGTGGCAGTGGCCGCGAGAAAGGCCGTAACCGCCGATGGCGCATAGGTATAGGCATTGGGCAACCACAGATGCAGCGGATAGATTGCCAGTTTCAACCCCATGCCAACGACGATAAATCCCAAGGCGGTCTGAACGGTGCGATTGTCTGAAAGGGCAGGCAGGCGGTTCGCCAGATCAGCCATATTCAGCGTGCCGGTCATCATATAAAGCAGGCCAAGACCAATGACGAAAAATGTGGCCCCAATGGTGCCCATGATGAGGTAATTGAAAGCGGCTGTCAGCGCCCGCTTGTCGCGTTCAGCCCCAAGCGCCACCAGCACATAGGTTGATAGCGACGAAATCTCCAGAAACACAAAGACATTAAACGCATCACCGGTGATCACCATGCCCAGCAGACCGGTAAAGCAGAGCAGGTAACAGGTGTAAAACAGCGTTTGCGCGCTGGCTCTGATCTCGCGCTCTATGCTGGTTTTTGCATAAGGAAGCACTACGGTGGAAATCGCCGAAAGGATCAGCAGCACAAAGGCATTGGCCGCATCAACCCGGTATTCAATGCCCCAGGGCGGTGCCCAGCCACCAATATGGTAGGAAATTACCGAGCCATCTATCACCTGCATCAACATTGAATAGGAGATGATCAGCGACGTGATACTGGCGGCGAATGCCAATAGAAAGGCAATGCTGGTGACGCCGATAAACACCGCTAAAGGTGCTGCGATCAGTGGGATAACCACCTGCAAAATCGGAAAATGCTGGCTAAGGGCCGCAAATGTGAAAGGCGCAGAAAACATCAGATCATCGCCCCCGCATCCTGATCTTCCTTGCGCTGCATGGCATTTTCCAGATGCTGAATATTGTCCTCTTCGATGGTTTCATATTCCTCGCGTATGCGCACGATAAGCGCCAGCCCCAGAGCAGTCGTGGCAATTCCCACCACAATTGCAGTCAATATCAAGACATGGGGCAGGGGGTTCGAATAGACCTCTTGCGGGTTGCCGGTAAAGATCGGTGCGGTGCCGCCGGTAATTTTACCCATGGAAATATAGAGCATGAAAACCGATGTCTGGAACACATTCAGCCCAACCACTTTTTTCACCAGATTACCCCGGCTGACCACCACAAAGAGACCGGTCATCATTAAAATAATGCCGAGCCAGTATTGAAAATGACCAATGATAAAATTCACATCGAATAATTCGCTCATTACCAGTCCTCATCGCTAATGCGTGGAGGACGGCTGGCAAAGGCATAGAATATTGAAATCATTACCGCCGCAACGGTAGTGCCAACACCAAACTCAATAAGCAGCAGGCCCAAATGCTGGCCCTTTTGCGGAGTTTCGGCAAGAACCGAATAGTCCAGAAAATTACCACCCATCATAAGCCCGGCGACGCCTGTGCCTGCAAAAATCAAAACGCCAAGCGCCATGAATTTATGAACCACCCATTCCGGCAAGACTTTTTTGGTTGGCCGCAGGCCAAAAACCAGACCATATAAAATAAATCCAACGGCGAAAATTATACCGGCTTGAAACCCGCCGCCGGGGCTGTAATCGCCATGAAACTGCACATAGAACGCAAAAATCAAAATAGGAGCGATCAGAATTTTGGTGATGACACGCAAGATCAGATGATGTTCCATCATGCTTTCTCCACGTCAGTTTTTTTGCGTTTTCTGCGTCGGCCCAAGCCGCTGATCAAAAGCACCACGCCAATGCCTGCGGTAAAAACAACCGCGGTTTCGCCCAACGTGTCATAGCCGCGATAGCTGCCCAATATGGCGGTCACAATATTGGGCACGTCAATTTCTACCGGTGTGCGGGAAAAATATTCCGGGGCCACATGTGTGTGTATCGGCGCATCTGCAGCGCCAAAATTTGGCATATCAAGCGTGCCATAAACCAACACCGCACCGGTTATGGTGACCACGATCAGCGGCAGGATAGATGAATGCGATGGTTTTTTCTCTGTCCGCGCGGTCAGTGCAATTGTGCCGAGCATCAACACGGTTGAAATGCCCGCGCCAACGGCCGCCTCAGTAAAGGCCACGTCAACCGCATCGAAGGAAACGAAGAGCAGCGCAGACAACAGGCTGAAAACGCCGGAAAGCATGACCACACCAAACAATTTGCGCACCCGCACAATTGAAATGGCTGTGACCACCAGCATGATGAACAGGGAAAAATGAATCAGGTTTTCGATGTCAAATCCTCGCTCAAATTTGTGGGCATTTCAGGCGGTAGCGGCGGATCAATAACATCGGCCGGAACTACTGGCTTGCCGCTTTTATCTCCCAGTGGACGAGAGCCTGAAACAAAGGCCGCATTGGCGACCGCATGGGTTGCTGTGGGGCCGGTGATCAACAAAAATACACCGATCAGCACCAGTTTGACCGTGACAAATGTAAGGCCTGCCTGCAACGCCATGCCAAAAAGCAACAGGCCGGCACCGGCGGAATCGACAATTGCCGCCGCGTGCAACCGTGACCAGAAATCAGGAAATCGGATAATTCCGGTGGCACCGATGATTAAAAATATCGATCCACTCACAATGGAAATCCAGGATAATCCGCTAATGACAATATCGAAAATACTCATTGAGCATTCTCCCGATTGTCTTTGATGTTGGGTTGATCGCCCAATGCGCGGTAACGGAAAAACTTTAATATTGCCAAGGTGCCGACAAAATTGATCAGGGCATAAATGAGCGCAATGTCGAGGAATTCCGGGCGTTCAAACAAAAATCCAGATGCACCAATGAACAACACAGTGCAGGTGCCAAAGGTGTTAACCGCCAACACCCGGTCATAAAGCGTTGGCCCGGCAATAAGGCGGAAAAGCACCAGGACCATGGTTATAAATAATGATAGTACGGCGACCTCAAACATCAGGCGTCACCATCTTGGTGTTCAATTGCGGTGACGCGGCTATCCATTTCAGCGAGCGCATCCATATCGGCGGCGTCGTCAGTCAGCGCATGGGTTAAAAAACTGCCATCCTCGGTTTCAACAGTTATTGTGCCGGGGGTCAGCGTGATTGAATTGGCAAACAAAACCTTGCCCAGATCAGATTGCTGGCTGGTCGGCACATTGAACAGTGATTGCTGCAGGGAAAGGGATCTGGCCAGAATTACTTTTGATACCGCCCAATTGGATTTGGCAATTTCAATGGCAAGCCAGCCCAGATATGTTGTAAACTTAACCACCGATTGGCGCGGGGTGCCGACGGTTCTTTTAAAAATCCCCATGCGGTGCGCAATGGCCATGGTGATGGCGCAGGACAAAACACCCAATCCGATAAGCAAAGGTTTGAACAGACCGGACAACAATAGCCATAATGCAAACAGCCCAAGACCCATTGCCAATAATCGCACCATCAAATTATAATCCGTCCGGTTTCCGAGTATTCTCCACAATGTGGAAATCGGGCTCTGTTTGAATTGAGGAACTTAAAAAATGTTGCATTCCAAGTTTCTTTGAGATGTCAAATATTTGAACCATACGCAAGGCCGACCGGGGTAAAATCTGGAAATATCCAAACATAGTTTCGTGGTGTTCCGATCAAATGCGGGTAAAATTCATGCTGTTTGATTTTATAGAATAGGCGACAATTGAGCAATTACAAATAAATTGGCGGTTTTTTGCAGGTTGAGGCCGATTTGCCACGTATATTTGATATGTTCGCCAAAAATTGAGTAAATTGGATACGTAATATAATTGGCTAAAATTGATCGTTGTTACACATTTGTAATAAATCTGGAGATACAATGGCGATTATGCTGCCTGCGACAAGTTAACAGTGTAATTCGCGCACAAATAACAATATTTAATGTGATTAATATTTATCTGGTTTGACTTTTGATGCAATTGTCAGGTAACTGCAGTTAGTTTCTGTGATTTGGTGAGCATCATCCCTAAGAATTTAATTCTGATGCGCCAAATCTATCAGGAATGATCCCTATAACCAACTTACATTAACAATGGATCATATAATGGAAAATTCCGAAAAGCCGGACATCGCTGACGATGTCCTGTTGGATCTCACTACCGATATTGTTTCAGCCTATGTGGGCAACAATTCGATCAATTCACATGACCTCTCATCAATCATTACTGAAGTATACAAGTCATTGGCTGAGGTTGCAGGTTCTTCACTGGCGCCCGCCGAGGCAGAAAAGCCAAAGCCTGCCGTTTCAGTTAAAAAGTCTCTTGGACATGAATATCTGATTTGTCTGGAAGATGGTAAGAAATTTAAGTCGCTGAAACGCCACTTGAAAACCCATTACGATCTGACCCCTGATCAGTATCGCGAAAAATGGGGCTTGTCAGCGGATTATCCGATGGTTGCACCTGCTTATGCAGAGGCGCGCTCAAATCTTGCCAAGCAAATGGGGCTGGGACAAAAACGTCGCCGCAACCGCAAAAGCGACTAACAATTGGCCCCGAACGGGTACGCAGTTGTTGTGTGAATTACATTCTGTATTTAATGGGGCGGAACATTTGGTGTTTCGCCCTTTTTTTAAGATGCGCCAATTATATCATCTTCTGTTGGATAATCATCTTCGTTCCTATTGTGACTGGTTGTCCGCTAAGTGGTTGTATTTATGATGTAAAACATTACTCACCTCACATCAATTATCGCAGGTTTACAAGATTCTATCCTCGATTCAGAAATAATACCTAGTAATAGGATCAAATTCCTATTACGTTATTCTGAAAGGAGAGATGAATGCCATTGGGAAAACAGGCGCTATCCGTTTCATATCGGACGACCACGCCAAAAACCGCCGATTATTGTACCGCCGATCAATCGAAGAAATCTGCCTTGCGAATGCTTGGGCCGGCTGAAATTGCATCAATAAGCGAATCTGGGTGTCGCCTTTCAATTGCAACAATCGTCGCCGTCACCAATACGGCCGAGCAGGAATTGCACGCTCAATCCAGATCGACCGCAGAAATAGCGCTGGCCCGACAAACGGCCATGTATCTTGCCCATACAAAATTTGGAATAACCTATTCAGAGGTCGGTAGTTTTTTTAATCGCGACCGCAGCACCGTTGCCCATGCCTGCCGGTTGGTCGAAGACCGTCGCGATATTGAAGAATTTGACGAGTGCCTTTGCCGGATGGAAAACTTGGTTGATGTGGCCTTGAGGGGCTCATTTGTTGTGCAGCAATTTGCCTCCAGCGAAGTGGGAAATGCCAAATGAATAAATCGGTTCAATCATCAAAAAATATGTTCATAAAAATACTGAAGTTTTGCGCATCTAAAAAAGGCACAGTCTCAATCATTCCTGCAAAAATGGATGGATATATAACGCTTAAAAGCAAAGCCGCCTGCTTAAATTCAATCCCGATAATAGCAGTAGATGCGTTGGAAAAAGAGGGGATGGTTGTTGCGTCAAAGAACATTTTGCAAACAACGCCGGCTGGTAAAATGCACCTGCGCCGGGCGCTCTGTCAGGTTGACGAGTTTCAACAACAACACCGGTTGACCGGGCATCGCAAAATAATGGTCGATAAAAATCTCGAAACTCTCATTTCGAATGAGGGTGAATCACCTCTGACGCGGCTGCGCTATCGTCCGGCAAAGGATGGCAAATCCTATATTGACGATATGGAGTTTCAGGCGGGCGAACGTTTGCGGGTAGATTTCTCCAAAGGGCTACTGACCCGGCAATTATCGTCAAACTGGTGCGTCACCGAAAACGAGGTTTCAGGCTCCAATGGTCGAAATGGCATTGTTGATTTGTCTGATACAGCACTTGCGGCAAGAAAACGAACCACAGCGGCATTTATTGCTGTCGGGCCGGAGTTCTCGGGTGTTCTGATTGATATATGTTGTTTTTTGAAGGGGCTGGAGTTGGTCGAAAATGAACGCCAGTGGCCACCACGTTCGGCCAAGCTTATGTTGAAAACCGGCCTGTCCATTTTGGCAAGGCATTATGGATTTACAAAGCCTGACAATAATAGAAGTCGAAATTCGTCACCCGTGCGCCATTGGGGAAGCGACAATTTCAAGCCGGAAATGTTCCCGGAATAACGAATTTGATCGGCGCTCTAATTTGCCAGTGCTTTTTGTGCGTCATTTTTGATCCGCTCAATCATCGAGCGTAGCCCGTTGGAGCGCTGCGGGGTCAAATGCTCCTCAAGCCCGATTTTTGAGAAAACTTCAATCGCATTAATTTTTAAAATCTCACTGGCTTTTTTGCCTGAATAAAGTGCCAGGGTAATCGCTACCAGACCGCTGACAATATGGGCATCGGAATTACCGATTAAATGAATTGCCGGATCGTCACCTTCGCCCACCTGCGCCCAAAGCCAGACCTGGCTAACGCAACCCTGAACCTTGTTTGCATCATTTTGGCGCGCTTCGGGGAGCGGCTCCAGTGTTCGGCCAAGCTCGATCAGATAGCGATAACGGTCATCCCAATCATCCAGCAGATCAAAATTATCAAAAACTTCCTCAATGGATAATTGTTCAGTTTCAGCGTCAGACATGAATTTTCCCAAGCGTTCCAGTTCAGCCGTTCCTATAGACAGTTTTAAGAGAAATTTGAAGCGCTTGTTTGCCTGTGTGACGAAAGAGCCGAGGGAAGAGTGGCATTGCGACCTGGTTCAGGATTTGTCTTTGCTGTTAACGCTGCCGGTAATTGTCAGATCGCTTTCGTTTGGTTTTTCGCCAAATTTATCATCCAGATATTCAAAGACAATTCGCGCACCATACCGGGCTTTTTGCCCGAAGGACGAAACTACCATGGAACCGGTATCGCAGGTTTCGGGATTCCGGTCGCAGAATTTTGAGAGGTCACCGACCGTCGATCTCGCAACCGACACGGCCTCTGCAGCACCTGCTATTTCCGCAGTAGAGCTGTTTTCGTCGTTACCAGCTGGTAAAAACAGAATTACCAGCGACAACCAAAAAGCTGTTCTGACTATAAACATTGTCCCCGACCTTATATTTGTCCCGAAATCTTTTGCGGCACGCTAGTTTAAAGGTTGAAAGATCCAATTGAGGAGAAAGTGACAATTTTACTCAAAATTGATCGGCCGCTTTTTTTGGGACAATTTCAAGGGGAAATATGACCTTGATTCGCCAAAACCGGAATTGTTCATACAATATTTGCCCATGTGCCGCTTTTGGAAACCATTTGTTCACCATAACTTTCGAAATACCCGCGTGATTGATAAATAAACCCACGAAACCCCAATTATCCAACTTTTCCTCTCCGGGCCTTAGCTATCCATTAAATTTGCTGTGAGAATTTGATCAGGTAGTTTTTGCCGCCCTGTTGTTTGGACGCGGTAAGTTAGGATTTGTATTGCGTACCATTAGTAAAATTGGATTTTTGACGGGGCTTGCATCCAGATGGGTGCATCGTTCAATTCTGCATAATACAGAAATGGCCAATGCTCATGCACGGTTTATTGCGGGCCATTTGGCTGGCGGCATGCTGGCATTGCTGGTCTTTCCCCTGTGGCTTGCAGCAAAACAAGGCGTTACCGCTTTTGAAGCGGGTGTCTTTTTGTGGTTGGTCGTCCCAATCGCGCTTGCCACGCTTGTATCAACTACAGGCAGGCTAAATTGGGGCATTGTTGGCTCCTTGCTTGCCGCCAGCGGGTTTATCGCATGGTTTAGCGTATTGAGCGGAGGCTTAAACTCCGCTGTTTTGTTCTGGCTGTGCATATTGCCAATTGAAGCGGCTCTTTTTGGTGGCCGCAAAACTATTATTTATGGCCTTGCTGCTGCCGTTACCGGTTTTGCCGCCATATTGCTGGTGCAAACGCTTTACCCAATTTTTGTACCACAAGCCTTTATGTCTCAAACCTACACGCTTTCAGTGCTGGCCGCCTTGGCCTATGGCGCAATGCTGGCATTTCGGATTGATCACCGGCGGCAGGATTCAAAAGCAAAGGTTGTGGCCGAAGAAGGAAAGTTCCAGCTGATTGCTGATAACTCGACAGATTTGATCACCCTTCATGCGGAAAATGGTGAAACTGAGTATGCCTCATCAGCTTCGGAAAAAATGCTTGGTTGTGCACCCGTAGCGCTTTGCGGCCACGGGTTGTTTGAGCGCGTGCACCTGCATGATAGAATTGCCTATATGACCGCATTTTCAGATGCGGCAAATTCCGATTGCGAAGTAACCGTCGCCTACCGCGTACATATTCCTGTGAGCGAAAGTTCCAATACACCCACCACCCGCTGGATGGAAACCCGATGCCGCAAGGTGCTTGATCCATCAAATGGTGCGGTGGAAATTGTCGCCGTCACCCGCGATATATCGGCGATCAAGGAAACCGAAGCCGCACTTACCCTTCAGCGCGAAGAGGCGGTGAAATCCAGTGAGGCGAAAAGCCGTTTCCTGGCCAATATGAGCCATGAATTGCGCACGCCGCTCAATGCCATCATCGGGTTTTCCGATATTTTGAAGCAGGACCTGTTTGGCAAACTGGAATTCAAAAAACACGAGGAATATGTTGGCCTCATCAACGAATCAGGCGAACACCTTTTGCATTTGGTCAATGGCATTCTGGATATTTCAAAAATCGAAGCCGGTCGTTATGAATTGCTGTCAGAACCTTTCGATGTCCGTGAACTGGTCAATGCAACATGCCGCATGATGACACCTCAGGCAGCAAAACAGGATATCCAGATCACTGAATTTATAGATGCTGATCTGCCAGAACTTAACGCAGACCGGCGTGCCTGCCGTCAAATATTGCTCAATCTGTTGTCAAACGCCATTAAGTTTTCTGGCAAGGATGGAAGAATTGATGTCTTTGTCGAAAACATTGGCGGCAGTTTAAAACTGACAATCCGCGACTATGGCGTTGGCATGTCGAGTAAAGATCTTGAGGCTGTCGGCGAACCGTTTTTTCAAGTCGAAAATAAGAATACCCGCGGCTATGAGGGCACAGGGTTGGGGCTGTTTTTGGTCAAAGGGCTGGTTGAATTACACAATGGATCGCTTAAATTTGACAGTGTACAAGGTGAGGGGACAACGGTTTATGTCACCATGCCGGCGGAGCCTGAAAAATCACGGCCGGTTCCAACTGATGTGAGCGGAAGCCTCATTCACCTTCACACCAAAACCAGAAAATCCGTACTAGATAAATACAGGAGCGATGAAAATGAACGTATCCAGGCAACGAGCTAAGCGACGTAAAAATTCAGGGCTTTTTTCAGGTATTGCATCCACAGTGCAGCAATATCCCGCCCTATCAGGGGGCGCGACAGCGTTTGCTGTGGTCATGTCGCTAATTTCCGCCAACGCTGTTTGGTATCAGCCAGACCAGCACCCGGCACCTATTTTTTCCACCCGAGCTGATGCCCGGACAAATGATGGCGCAGCGCACAAAAAAGCTCGAAGGATCACCACGAGCAGCATTAAATCTCTCACCAGGCGACGGTTTGATATTGTGCATGCAAAGCCGCAAATTAGTGAGCTTACAAAAGAGCTTCAGATCGCATTGGCGGAGAAAAATATTTACTCTGGCTCGATTGATGGAATTTACGGAACTAGAACTAAAAATGCAATTGTCGCCTACCAGGAAAAGAGCAACCTGAATGCCAATGGTAAGGTTACGGCAAAATTGCTGTCGCATGTTTTGATGTCAGGCAAAGCAATCGCCAGAATTCCCGTGCCAACCCATAATGTTGCTTTACTCGGCTCGGACCAAACTGATGCCTCCAATGGCAAATCGAAAAAGCTGGTCTCGGCTATTCAGGCAGGGCTAAAGAATTATGGCTATGAAGACATTATTATCGATGGTGTGATGGGCAACCAGACATCGAACGCCATCAGGCGGTTTGAGCTTGACTACGGGCTTCAGATTACCGGTGAGGCCAGTAATACCCTGCTGAAAAAACTCAAAGACATTGGCGCGACGGGCCGCGGCTAGTTCGAGCGCGAGCGAATATGCGTGTCACATCAGATTTTTGGGTCGGTGGCTATTTACGCCGCGCGATGGTTGAGGGTTGCTTTACCAGCGTGGTGAAACGCGGTGCGGAAGAAGCCGGCGCAATCTTTATTATTCTCAATTATTGCAATGGTGAGTTTTCGTTGTTCGGGCCTGCACCGCAGTCGATGTTCGATGAAAAGGCCGAAGGCGAACGGTTATTCGCAATCCTTGTTGAAAAGCAACCAGAGCAGGTGGTCCTGGATCGCCTTGAGAGTGAAAAAAGATTTGATTCTGATCTTTGGATTATCGAAAACGAAGACCGTGCCGGGCGCTCATTTCTGCAATTGGCTAGGGCCTGTTGATAAACTGGATTTGGAGCGCGGTATGAAGAAAAATCATTCAGAACGAGAAGAAAAACAGCAGGCAGGGCAATCCCTTTTAATGTTTTTCGACGAGGTTATGAGTGATTTTACTCATATCCTTTGGACGCGAGCAATATTAAGCCTGAATGCGTTGGAAAAAGCTTGTGGTGGACGGCACCATGGCGCAGTTTCCGCCTATTCATGCATAATATTGCACTCGCGCCGCGTCCGAAACCAGTTTGTCAACAGGTCCTAAGGACTAATTCAGCACCAAACCACTACAGTGACAATCCGATATTACGTACCGAATAGCTTGCGCTCTCCAGTTCGCGGCATTGCATTCGGCGCCGCTCTTTCATAGTCACCACCGCGTCGTTTAATTCTGTCATCATCAAAGGTTGACGGTACAAAGACCGGAGTTTCATCGGAATTTGCGCTGCTCCAGGTTTTAACCGTTTCAAGGCAGGCCTGTTGATTCAATGCGGGATAAATTTTAGAGATTCGTTGGGTGTTATGGGCCGACAGACCTACATTGAGAATAGAATGTGTGATTATTTCCAAAGCTGTCTTGGTATCCACATTGGCAGCTTTCAGGCACACCGACATAGTGTCACCACTGCGATCTGCAAAAACCGAACGGGCAGATTCAGCACTTAAGCACAACTCCTGCTGAATTGCTGTAACCTGATCTTGCCTGCTTTTTCGAACGGTGGCCTGTAACAGGCGCTCCGCGAATGGAATGTCCTCATCAACGGGCAAATCAGAAAGAAGGTCCTCGACCGAGCCAAGCCTACGCCCACGATTGGCCAGAGTGATCAACTCATCCATTGCAAGCTTAATTTTCTTGCTTTGAGGCGTTGAATTATCTCTGGTGGCGGCCGGCTCCAATATTGCATCGGTTTGTTCAGCCTCGATCATCAGGTCTGAAATCTGCGCCTTGCCGTTTTTCAAAATAACATTCATTCGATCCAAAGCATTGGCAACGTCGTTGCTTTTTTTGGCCAATTCAGGCTTTGGCAATTCCATCACGTCTTCGGCTTTGGATTTCGAAGTGTGCATGTTTGCTAAGTCGATCGCCGGATTATCTTCCAACCTGCGTGAAACAAGATAGTCTTCAAGTTCGGCAAGTTTGCTGATGACCGTTTTGCCAAGGTCGTCGCGATTAGCAATAACGCGGTGATGAAGGTTTGATGTCTTGTCGATTATTTGCAGCAGATCGAATTGTCCAAGAGACTTCGAATAGGCGAGGATAGGCGCTGCGATTGCCGCATCTTCCATTGCCAGATAAAGCAGAATTTGCCTTGGTGCATAATAGTGTTTTGAAAGGGCGCTGGCGATAAGTCGTTTGGCCGCTTCGTCGGTTTCTGAAATCAGCGAATAAAACAGCTCGCGAAACTGATCAACCTGCATTTTGTCAGGTCTGGTGAGGCTGCAAAAAGTATCTGTTGCGGCAAGCATTATATCAGAGCGTCGGCTGGAAACCTGGCCGGCGGCTAGGCGGCTGAAACTGGCTTGGCGTCTGGAATTATGTGGCATTACAAAAGTAGATCCAAATTGAATTTGCGATATCATCGTCGAAGAGTGTTAGCAATCTGTTAACTATGATGAATTTTCGCCGGAAAGATGGAAATATATTTGTCGAGGTGAAACCCAATTCTAAAATTCTATTTGAAAATTAAAAAGAGAACCTTTCGCAACTGGCATTATTTAAAAAATCGTCAATTGCCGGTATCCACGAATCGTCCGGTTGAAGCGCCCTGATTAATATGAATCCCTCATCAATCTGGGCCTCGACCACAATGGATTGATCCACCGATGCTGGCGGGTCCTCGCGTAATATCGACATTTGCACCGGGTTTAAGATCAGCAGGTTCAATTGCTGGTCGATGGTTGTGCGATCGTTAAACGAATAGACGTTTTTGCCAAAGCGGTCGAATACCGCAACGGACCAAAAGGGCAGGCGGCCTGCACTTTTAATCAGCACCGGTCCTTCAGACAGTGTAAACCGGCAGGAGGCCAGCTCAAACAGCGGGTCCGTTGCCGAAAGCAGACTTGAATTGTTTCCGCCCTTCTGGTTCAGTCGGGAAAAGTTCCATTGGGGTCCAGTCGCAACGAGTTTGCTCCATGCATCTTGCGAGGCAAGGGTTGGGATCAGCAAAATTATGGAGATATGGACAATACCCGCAAGCACCAGCCCGCTGATTATTGGATAAACAGGGAACCTCATTCGATGCAATCCCTGTTGATAATCCTGGGCATAACCGGTTCGGCCAAACCGGCGCTGCCGGTAATTGGAGTGTCATAAAGCCTGATGACAAATCGCATCTGGCCTTTGCCGGAAATTGAGAGCCAGTTTCCCGGTGCCGGTTGGCTGCCGATATTTATTGAAAATGTACCATCCTGGCTGCGCAGCAAAGTTTGCGAAAAGGCCGTGTTTTCCACCCCGGTTTCACTTACAATGGTGCGTTTGTTCTTATCTTGCGTCGATAGTGTCCATAGTCTTGCAGGCGGTGTCGCGCCAACAATTTTATACTGGCATTCCCGGTCAAGCGGTTTGCCAAACTGGTCTGTGGTTAAGTAAAAGGCGAGCCCCTCGGCGGCCCCCAGTGGCACTGAACCATCTTTTGCCACACGTGCCCGCGTGTAAGGGTCCGCATCAGCACTGCCCGCCAGTGGCCATGATGTCCATTGCCCGATTTTGACCGAGCCAAATGAATTATCAGCCCGAACGGCCATCCATGCGGATGTGCCACCAACGCCGAGGCCAATGGCAAAAATGATGGATATATTGGCTAATTTCCGCAAACTTACTTCTCGGTCTAACTGGATTTCTGCATGAAAACACGAACAATCATTGAGACGTTACAGGCTTTGGTAAAATCTCTCCAGATGCGGTTTGAATATTTTTGCTTCCATCAACATTTGCCACATCACCAGGTATCTGTAGCTTCTTGGCCGAGCGCAGGCTTTCTTCAATATTTTGCAGCACTTTTCTGGTGGCGTTGGAAAGGGGCCTTTGCCGAAATCCAGATATTGGCGCCTCCGCACTGCCAGGGGCGAGCTTTCGCACATTGGATCTTTTCCGCTTGCTGGCAATCCTCGGTTCCTTAAGAAACGGAATTGGCCTGATCTCGATGTTCTGGTGGGCATAGGTCATGAATTTTTTCCAGGTCATCGCCGGAAGATTGCCGCCTGTAAGCCTTCTGGTTGGCAGGAAGTTATCATTGCCATACCAGATGGCCGCGACGTAATTGCCCGTATACCCGACAAACCAGGCATCCTTATAGGCTGAGGTGGTGCCGGTTTTACCCGCCGATACAATGCCATCAAGTGCCGAGCGCCGCCCGGTTCCCCAAACGGGTACTTGCGACAGCATCAGGTTTAAATCCGCAATAGCTTTGTCCGAAATGATTTTCTTCGGTCTTGGGGCATCCTTGATATAATCGTAGAGAATATTTCCTGTGGAATCAGTTATTTGCACGATGCCATGTTTGCCAGTCTGAAAGCCCGCAGACATAAATACGCCGTAGCCGGTGGCCATTTCCATTACCGTCACATCGTTCGATCCAAGCGGCATGGAAGGGTTGGGCAACAATGGTGAATCAATCCCCATCTTGTGCGCCGTTTCGACGATAATTTTCCTGCCCATCATAGCCCCAAGTCGCACCGGCACCACATTGACGGATTTAACCAGCGCACGGGTGAGGTTGATGCGCCCGGAATAGCGACCATTGTAGTTTCTGGGCGACCAGCCCCGAATTGTAATCGGTGCATCCGGCACGATTGAAGTTGGCGTAAAGCCGTTTTCCATCGCCGTTGTGTAAACAAATGGTTTGAAGGAAGAGCCCGGTTGACGCCGTGCAGTTGTTGCCCGGTTAAACTGGCTGGCACCATAATCGCGCCCGCCGACAATGGCGCGAACAGCACCTCCATTTTCGATAACCACCATGCTGGCTTGCGATACACCCTTGACCTCACCAAACAAACGCAGATGAGACTCAATCGCATCATCAGCGGCCCGTTGCAGGCCCGGATCAATAGTCGTGCGTACTATTAGCGAGCGGGTCGGAAACCCGACGGCCATTTTCTTAACTTCGCCATAGGCCCAGTCGAGAAAATAATCGGGCGTTTCCTTGCTGTCGCGTTCAACCGCAGTTGCCGGGTTGCGCCGGGCCGAAATCACCTGTCCTTCGGTCATAAATTCCGCCTGCACCATATTGGTCAGCACATCATTGGCCCTCGCCCGGGCTGCCGGAAGGTTGATATGTGGTGCATATTTTGTCGGAGCCTTGTAAAGACCTGCCAACATGGCTGCTTCCGCCAGCGACACATCCTTGATGTTTTTCGAGAAATAAAATTCCGACGCAGCCGCTGCCCCAAAAGCCCCGCCGCCCATATAGGCGCGGTCGAGATAGAGTTTCAAAATTTCCTTCTTGGAGAGATTAAACTCAAGCCAGATCGAGAGGAACGCTTCCTTGATTTTGCGCTCAAGTGTTCGCTCATTGGTTAAAAACAGGTTTTTAGCCAATTGCTGGGTGATCGTACTGCCGCCTTGAACAACCGATTTTGCCTTGGCATTTTCAATCATCGCCCGGGCAAGACCAAGCGGATCAATGCCGAAATGCTCAAAGAACCGACGATCTTCGGTGGCCAGAACCGCCTTTATAAAATGATCTGGGAGCGAATCAATCGGCTCCGCATCATTGTGCAATATACCGCGGCGACCAACCTCGTTACCAAACCGGTCAAGAAACACCACCGAGAAATCATCCTGCGAGCGCCAGTCTTTTTCGGTTTCCTCAAAAGCCGGCAATGCCAGCGCCAGCAAAAGTACAAATCCCGCAAGTCCGATGGTGAGCCCCTCGCAGGCAAGCTCGACCATAAACTTCTTGAAGCCATAAACCCTGAATCGGCGGAAAAATACGGTGATGATTTCCCATCGATCACCGGCAGAGGCAAACATATTGTAGATTGAGGAATCAATCCACGAATCCACCTCCATTAATTTGGACCAGCCTTTGCTCTTTTTCTGGGGATTGAAGGGATCGCTCAAGAATGGGCCTCTCGAATTAATTGAATATCAGATATAACACCAATATGGCATTTACCAGCAGCAGGTACTCAAATAGTAGAGCATCGTGGTGAGTTATGGCATTATATCAATGGCAGGATGTTCTCTTCAAGGGAAATAACAAAACAGTATGAACGATGATCAACCAGAAGCACCGCCCTATTGGGAAGTGAAATCGCTCGCCGATATGACCAAAAGCGAATGGGAAGGTCTTTGCGATGGCTGCGCACGCTGTTGTTTAAACAAGCTGGAAGACTGGGATACCGGCGAGATTATCTGGACAAATGTCGCCTGCACTCTGCTGGACGGCGAAAGCTGCAGATGCCGCGACTACGATAATCGGTTTGAAAAAGTGCCGGACTGTTTGCAACTGACATTGAAACTGGTGAATGAACTTTCATGGCTGCCGCCCACCTGCGCCTATCGGCTGCTGAATGAGGGTAAGCCTCTACCAGAATGGCACCCGCTGATTACCGGCGATCGGCAAACTGTGTTTGATGCGGGTATATCGGTGCAGGGGCGCACAATTCCCGAAGATGGCATAACGCCGGAAGACTACGAAGACCACCTGGTTAAATGGCCGGGCAGGGTGCCACGCGGGGTAATGTTGAAATAATTCCCAGTATAGGAAAATAGTCCTTGACTGCGAAACGGTGATGAGGTATACCTTTGTTACAGTCGAAGAGGTGTCAGAAAAATTGGCCATTATGGTCGAGGGCAGCTCATCGTGTGTGAAATCACAAATATTAGTTCGCAATAATTTGGGGCATGTGAAGTTTGCCGCTTTCCTTTCCCCTTGAGGGAAGCGGTGCGCAGCACCGGTCGGGTGAGGGGTGCTTATCAGTCCCATTACCCCTCTCCCAACTTCGACCATCGGTTTAGCTTTGCTTCACCGGGTCTTGTATCCCTCTCCCTCAAGGGGAGAGGAAAGAAAACACTATTACAACTAACAATCCGGAGTAACCCGCCTGATGGAATACACATCGGAAGAACGCTGGCCCATGCTGCGCGATCTGCACGAAATACACGGTATTCCACTGGAATTTCTGGCAATCGCCAGCGGCAAGCAGGTGGGAACAATTGAAAACCGGGCGCAAAAGGAAGGTTGGCTTGCCGAAGGGCAGGGCACTTTTGATCTAAACACCATCAATAATCTGGTTGGTCATCTGGCGGTGCGGTCCAGTCGTCAGTCTGAAAAGCTGTCACGTGGTGAAGAGCTTTCCGAGATTGAAGAAAAAACCATGCGGGTGCTGACCGGGTCAATCTCGGTCATCAATAAATTTCTACAAACTAAAATGCAGCTTGAACAAATTGAACAACAAAAGCGGGGCAATGAGATTGGAGAAAATGGAAGTGCTGGCGAAGACATATTGGCGATCCGCGCGGATGTTGAGGCATTTATTGACGCGCTTGGCGACGAGGAAGAAGACCCGCAAATTTCTCGAGAGCCTGAGCAATGAGGATGTTATTCGGCTCAAATATCTTTGGCCGGTGCGTGCCGGGCACAAGCAATATGCAGTGCCGGACAAATGGACCAACTGGCTGATGCTGGGCGGTCGCGGTGCGGGCAAAACCCGGGCCGGTGCTGAATGGGTGCGCGGCATGATGAGCGGTGATAAAATGTACACGCCATCTCCGATCGGGCGTATGGCGCTGGTGGGCGAAACCTATGCGGCCGTGCGCGATGTGATGATTGAAGGCGAATCCGGCATTCTGGCGGTGCACCCAAACCGCGAACGGCCCAACTGGATCAGCTCCAAACGACAACTGATTTGGCCAAATGGCGCAGTGGCGCAGGTGTTCACATCGGAAGAACCGGATGGTCTGCGCGGCCCCCAATTCGGCGCCGCCTGGTGCGACGAATTGGCGAAATGGAACAATGCGGAGGAGACCTGGAACATGCTGCAATTTGCCCTGCGGCTGGGCGATTATCCCCGTCAGGTGATTACCACAACACCGCGCCCGATTGCGCTGCTGAAAAAAATTATCAAGGACAGCCGAACCTTGATGAGCCATTCGGCCACAAGCGATAACCGCAAAAATCTCGCCGCAGGTTTTCTCGAGCGCATTGTTGGCGAGTTTGAGGGAACCCGTCTGGGGCGACAGGAACTTGATGGTGAGTTGATTGAGGATCGCGATGATGCCCTTTGGAAACGTGATGATCTGGAATTGTTGCGGGTCGATGATCCGCCGGAATTGCAGCGCATTGTGGTCGCAATTGACCCACCGATCAGTGCCACTAAAAAATCAGATGCCTGCGGGATTGTCGTTGCCGGCATTGGTGTCGATGGACTTTCCTATGTGCTGGAAGATCTGACCATTTCGATGGCTTCACCGTTTTCCTGGGCCTCGCGCGCAGTTGCCGCCTATCACCGCTGGCATGCCGATGCGGTTGTGGCTGAAACCAATCAGGGTGGCGATATGGTGGAAACTATTCTGCATTCGATTGATGCAAGCCTGCCGGTTAAGCAGGTAAAAGCAACACGCGGAAAGTGGCTCAGGGCCGAACCGGTGGCCGCGCTGTATGAACGGGGCCGGGTGCATCATGCGGGTTGTTTTGCTGAGTTGGAAGATCAAATGTGCGATTTTGGCCCAAACGGGCTTTCTTCTGGCCGCTCACCAGATCGGCTGGATGCGCTTGTGTGGGCCTTAACCGAGCTTTCGCTCAACCGCCAAAGCCAGCCAAAAGTTCGTTCAATATAAAATATGGAACAAATCATGAACAATAAATTGAAATTGCCATCCTGGATGCAATGGGGGCGTCAGGCCTATAATGTGCCAACGCCTGAAAGCAAAGCTTATACGGGCGGATCGATGTTTACCCTGCACGCACAAATGCGGGCTGCATGGTCATCGGGTGATTACGCAACCCTTGCCAAGGTTGGCTATATGCGAAATCCGATCGTCTATCGCTGTGTGCGGATGATAGCGGAGGGGGCCGCATCGGCCGAATTACTGCTGTACCAGGGCGGTCAGGAGTTTGATGATCACCCGGTTCTAAAAACCTTGCGCCGGCCCAATTCGCGCCAGTCCGGCAAGGTGTTCATGGAAACCCTGTTTGGGCATTTGCTGGTTTCCGGCAATGCGTATGTCGAGATGATTGCGCTCGATGGTTCGCCGCGCGAGCTCCACGCTCTGCGCCCCGACCGGGTTAAGGTTCTTGCCGATCAGGGCGGTTGGCCAAGGGGGTATGAATATTCAACCGGTGGCAAAATTGCCCGCCATATGGTCGATGATCAGGGCAATTCGCCAGTTTTACATTTAAGCCTGTTCCATCCGCTCGATGATCAATATGGTTTTCCGCCCTTGCAGGCAGCCCTAATGGCGCTTGATGTGCACAATGCAGCAAGTCAGTGGAACAAGTCGCTGCTGGATAATTCGGCCCGTCCATCCGGCGCGCTTATTTATTCGGCCAAGGACGGCAATAACCTATCTGAAGATCAGTTTGACCGCTTAAAACGCGAGTTGGAAGAGGGCTATACCGGTTCGCAGCGCGCCGGCAGGCCTTTGCTTCTGGAAGGCGGGTTGGACTGGAAGGCAATGGGCTACAGCCCGCGTGATATGGATTTCATGCAGGCCAAAAATGGTGCCGCGCGCGATATTGCGCTGGCCTTTGGCATTCCGCCGATGTTGCTGGGTATTCCCGGCGACAACACCTATTCGAATTATCGCGAAGCCAATCGGGCCTTTTGGCGACAAACGGTCTTGCCGATGCTGGGGCGCAGTTTGGATGCGATGAGCCATTGGTTTTCCGGCCATCTGGGCGAAGATATTCGGCTTCATTTTGATATGGACAAAATCGAAGGGCTATCGATTGAACGCGATGGGCTTTGGAAACGCGTAAATACTGCAACATTTTTGGATGATGACGAGAAACGCGAGGCGGTTGGGTACAGTTCAAATCGCACGTAAAACTCTTACCTCTCCCCTTGTGGGAGAGGGATACGAAGACCCGGTGAGGCGTAGCTGAGCCACGGTCGAAGTTGGGAGAGGGGTTTGAGAATAAAAATACCCCTCATCCGACCATCACTTTGTGATGCGATGGGCTCGCGTCACGCGCCGCTCCCCGTGCTGCGCACTCTCCCTCATGGGGAGAAGTAAGACCGGCCGGATGGCCGGGCGAAATACAAGCTCAAGTCGCACGTAGAGCGTAGCGATGCGCAAGACTTAAGCAATAAAATGGATACAAACAACATGAGTGATTTATCACAAGCGGCCTGGATATGGTCGGCAAAGGGCGTTGGTGCTGTGGCGGGGTCGGCTATTTCAATCGCCTATATGCTGCCCAATGGTCGCCGCGAGGCAGCCCTTCGCTTTTGCGTCGGCGTTGTCACCGGCGTGGTGTTCGGAACTGCTGCGGGGTTGAAAATTGCCAGCCTGTTCGATGCGGAAGGCCTTTTATCGCCGATTGAAATCTCACTGATGGGGGCAACGGCGGCAAGCCTGTTTTCCTGGTGGGGGCTTGGCATGATGGCGCGATTATCGGCCCAATACCGGCAAAACACAGTGGGCAACAATTCAGAATATAACAGGAGAACGGATAAATGAATCTGGACGATGTCGAGTGCAAATCGGCGGCTCTAATCGCTGATCGTGAGTGCAAATTTCTATCCGCCAGCCTTGAGGATATTTCACTGGATGGGGTTTTCTCCGGCTATGCCAGCCTGTTTGACAAAACCGATCTTGGCAATGACCGGGTGATTAAAGGCGCATTTGCGAAATCAATTAAAACGCGAAAATCTTCCGGTATCCGCATGTTATTTCAGCACAATCCCGATAAACCGATTGGCGTATGGGAAGAAATATTTGAGGATAAAAAAGGACTGTTCGTGCGCGGACGCATTATCAAGGATGTGGCCAATGGTGCGGAAGTTTTAAACCTCATGCGCTCCGGTGCCATCGACGGGCTGTCGATTGGCTTTAAGACCAAACGCGCCCGCCGCAACAAAAAAACCGGTATCCGCGAAATTCTGGAAGCAGACCTTTGGGAGGTATCAGTGGTTACCTTCCCGATGCTGCCGGAGGCGCGGGTATCGCAGGTAAAAAATCTCAATCCATCTAACAGGCTCCCGACAATTCGGGAATTTGAACGCTGGCTCACGCGGGACGCTGGGCTGACAAGAAGTGAGGCCCGCACCGTTATTGGCAAGGGCTTTTCAACACTCGCAAGCACGCAAGACGCTGCTGGCATTTCACCGGCGGCCCTGGCTGAAAAAATCAGGCAGACCGCACAATCATTTAACGCCAGGAGACAATAAACATGTCGAATATCCAACAAACCAAAGCCCCGGAAGTGAAATCCTATTCCGGCGAAGTATCCGATGCCTTTGATGAATTTAAAGGCACATTTGAACAATTCCGCGAGGCCAATGATGATCGGCTGGCCGAGATCGAAAAACGCATGACAGCTGATGTGCTTTCAATCGAAAAGGTTGACCGCATTAATGCCGCCGTTGATGAACAAAAGCGCCAGTTTGATAATCTGCTGTTGAAATCCAAGCGCCCGGCGCTGGGTGCGAGCCAGTTTACCTCTATCGCCCAGATGGAGCACAAGGCCGGTTTCACCAACTATATGCGCTCCGGCAATGAGGGTAATTTGCGCCAGCTGGAAGAAAAGGCCATGTCCTATGGCTCTAATCCGGATGGCGGTTATCTGGTGCCGGATGAAACGGCGGCTGAAATTGGCCGGCGTTTATCGCTCGTATCGCCCATTCGCTCAATTGCCGGGGTGCGTCAGGTATCGGCGTCTATTTACAAGAAACCCTTTGCCCAAACCGGCCCGGCGGTTGGTTGGGTGAGCGAAACCGCCCTGCGCCCGGAAACCAATTCGCCAAGTCTGGCCGAGTTGCAGTTTCCAACGATGGAGCTTTACGCAATGCCTGCGGCGACGCCAACTTTGCTGGAAGATGCGGCCGTTGACGTGGACCAGTGGATTGCCGAGGAGGTGGAAACCGCCTTTGCTGAACAGGAGGGATCGGCCTTTATTAATGGTGACGGGATCAGCAAACCGAAGGGCTTTTTGAGCGAGCCTCAAGTCGATGAAAGCGTGTGGACCTGGGGCAATCTTGGTTATGTCCCAACTGGCGTAGATGCGGCATTTCCTGTGTCGGACCCTTCCGATGTGCTGATGGATATTATCTACGGGCTGAAGGCCGGCTATCGCCAGAATGCGCATTTTGTCATGAACCGCAAAACTCAGGCTGAAATTCGCAAACTGAAAGATGCCAATGGCAATTATCTGTGGCAGGCACCGGCAAATGCCGGCATGAGTGCATCCTTGATGGGCTTTCCGCTGGTTGAGGCGGAAGATATGCCGGATATTGCCTCCAATTCGGCTGCCATTGCCTTTGGCGATTTCCGTCGCGGTTATCTGATTGTGGATCGCACAGGTGTTCGGGTCTTGCGCGATCCATATTCCGCCAAACCCTATGTCTTGTTCTACACAACCAAACGTGTTGGCGGTGGCATTCAGGATTTTGATGCGATCAAACTGCTGAAATTTGGCCTGGTGTAACGCTCCACTCTCCCCAGGAGTTACACTTGGTTGAATGAGGTCGCTTCATGTGAACATGAACGCGACCCGGCCTCGCATGAATTTGCGGGGCCATTTTATTAGAAATTCTCAATAAAATCAGGATATTAATATGACTGCTGCGCTGATTTCAAAGCCGCTGGTTGAACCCCTAACCCTTGCAAGTGCCAAGGCGCATCTGCGCATTGATGGCTCGGATGAAGATGTTTTTATAAGCGAACTCATCATCGCGGCCCGGCAATATCTGGAGAAGCTGAGCGGCTTACGGCTAATCACCCAGACATGGCGACAATATCTCGATTGCTGGCCTATATCACAGGTTTTGGAGCTTACGCTTCGCCCGGTTCAATCGGTGCAGGCGATCACCGTTTATGATGCGGATGGTGCGCCGACAATTATTCCTGTCAGTGAATACCAGCTTGATAATATCTCAGATACTGCCCGCATCCATATGCCAAACCCGGCAACCCCCGGCATGGCGATGAACGGCATCGAGGTGGATTTTATCGCAGGCTACGGCGATACCGGCGTTGATGTGCCGGACACGCTTAAACGCGCACTCCTGATGCTGATTGCCCATTGGTATGAGTTTCGTGGTGCGATTGCGCCGGGCGATCAACCGGTTTCCATTCCACCGGGGTTTGAGACCCTTATTCACCCGTTCAAAAGGATGGCAATTTAATGCTGACCACATTCATTGATGCGGGCCTGTTGAAGCATCGGGTAACACTTGAACAGTTGATCGAAACGCCCGATGGTTATGGCGGCATGATCATCACCTGGAGCGAGGTTGCGGCCCTTTGGGTGGCGATTGATTCCGTCCGCGCCGCCATGCGGCATCTGGCCCAGCAATCAGAAAATACCATTACCCACCGTATTACCCTGCGCCACCGAAAAGACATCGCCAGCGGCTGGCGGTTTAAAAAGGGAGAGCGGATTTTCAATATCATCACCGTTCACGATCCAGATGAAACCGGCCGTTATCTGGTCTGCCGAACCGAGGAGGAGGGGCAATGAACAATCAGTTGAAAATTTCTGTTTCCGGTTTGGCAAAATCAATGGAAAAAGCACTTGTTAGCTCTGATCTTGCCGACAATATCGGGCTTGCTGCGAAAGCTGCAAGCCAAACAATTGTGCAGGCAAACCGGGCGCAATACCCTGAAATTCAAACCAGTATTGCCAAGACCGGTAATTTTTCTTTGGCGATTTCATTTTCAGCTCCCATGCTGTGGACAAGGGCTTTTGGTAGCCAGTCCAGCCCGGCGCAGCCCTTTGTGACCAATGTGAATTTTGGCGGATTGCGAGGTGATGCATGATGCACCCATCGGCCGATCTGCAAAAAGCAGTTTACACAGCACTTGCCGCCAATACGGCACTGATTACCCTGCTGGGTGATGTGAAAATCTATGATCACCATCCGCAAAAGGCGACCTTTCCCTATTTGGTGATAGGCCAGGCGAGCGCAAGTGATTGGAGCACCGCAAGCGAAGATGGTGCCTTGCATAGTTTCATCATCCATATCTGGTCAAAACGCTCTGATCGTCAGCAGGTCTACCAGCTACAGCAGCAGATCCGCCAAAGCCTGCACGATGTTCCGCATACCGCCATTGATCATCACATTGTCAATCTGCGGTTTGAATATTCAGAAATCCGTGCCGATCCGCAATCTGACACCTTGCACGGCATCATGCGGTTTCGCGCCGTCAGTGAACCCAAAATCTAAAACTTTTCAAGGAGTGAGCAAATGGTTGCCCAAAAAGGCAAGGACCTGTTGTTGAAGGTCGACAAAAACACGGTTGGAACATTCACCACGGTCGCCGGTATGCGTTCAAGGCGCATTTCGTTTAACGCTGAATCCGTCGATGTGACGGACTATGAATCCGCCGGGCGTTGGCGTGAATTACTGGCCGGAAGCGGAATGCAGCGGGCCTCAATCAACGGTTCGGGCATTTTCAAGGATGCGCAATCGGACGCGGATATTCGCGAGATGTTTTTCAACGGCGCAATTGTGCCCTGGCAGATTATTGTGCCCGATTTCGGCACCATTGAAGGCCTGTTTCAAATTACCTCGCTGGAATATGCAGGCTCCCACAATGGCGAGGTTTCCTATGAACTGGCGTTAGAATCCGCAGGCGCGCTCACCTTCACGGTGGCCGTATGATCATCAATCGCCATCGCGGAGAAGTTCTTGCCCGGCTTGACGGCA
>JAJRQF010000124.1 GCA_024280375.1 Alphaproteobacteria bacterium
TCAGAAACATCAATATCAAAAATATTGCGGGCAGGGGCCTTGGGCATTATCAGGCAGTGCCCATCGCATCTTGGCATAATATCCATTATCGCGAAGGTCATTTCATCTTCGAAAATTTTGGTCGATGGAATTTCACCGCGAATGATTTTTGCAAAAATGTTGTCTGGGTCATAGGTCTTATCGCTCATGGTTACTCCAATTTTTACGTGTCTTTTTTGAACGGTGAATGTTCGGCCAAAATTTGATTTTCATGCTCCACCGCGCGGCGCTCCCGCGTGAGATAATCTTCTATCGCATCACGAAAACTGGGATTGGCGATATAATGGGCTGAATAGGTTATTTGTGGCAAATACCCGCGCGCCAGCTTATGTTCTCCCTGCGCGCCCGCTTCAATCCGTAATTTCTTATGGGCAATTGCCCAATCGATGGCCTGATAATAGCAGATTTCAAAGTGCAGAAAGGGGTGATGTTCACTGCATCCCCAATGCCTTCCATAAAGCGTATCCGAACCGATGAAATTGATCGCACCAGCCACATATTGCCCGTCGCGTTTGGCCATGATCAGCACAATATCCTTGGCCATGCGCTCTCCGATCATCGAATAAAATTGGCGGTTGAGATAAGGCCGCCCCCATTTTCGAGCACCCGTATCCTGATAGAATTCATAGAAACTATCCCAAACGGCTTCCGTTAAATCATTGCCCGTAAGCCACTCAATCGTAATGCCATTATCGGCCAAAGCCGCGCGGCGTTCCTTGCGAATGGTTTTTCGTTTGCGTGAGTTGAGACTGCTGAGAAAATCATCGAAATTATCAAACCCATCATTATGCCAATGGAATTGCTGATCCATTCGACAAAGAAAACCATGCTGCTGAAGTAGTTCCCATTCCTGCTTTTCAATAAACGTAAGATGTGCCGACGATACCTGCAATTGCTCGCAAACCTGCCTTAGTCCATTGGCCAAAATCTGTCTGTTTTCATCGGCTCTATCATCGAGCGGAACAAGCAGGCGTTTGCCATTTGCCGGAGTAAAGGGGATGCTGCTTTGCAATTTGGGGTAATATTGACCACCAGCCCGCTCAAAAGCATCAGCCCAGCCCTGATCAAATACATATTCGCCCTGACTGTGATTTTTCAAATAACAGGGGACCAGACCGCATATATCTGGCTCTTTTCCATCCTCAGCACGAGAAAGAACCAAGTGTTGGGCCATCCAACCGGTTTGGCTGACTGCGCAGCCTGAATCCTCTAGCGATGAAAGAAAGTTATATGATAAAAATGGGTTGTATGAATTTATTAAAGTATCAGCAGAAGAACTGGGCGCGTCAGGATTAGCGCATCTATCCCAGTCCTCCGCCGAAATTTCTTTGAGCGATGAGAGGATTTGTAACGTGGTAATTATTTCATTCTTCATGTCACCGGTTTGGATGGATCATACCCTTCGAATGTAATCTGGTCGGCATTTGCATAACTAAGATCGCTGTCTTCCTCCGTTCGAACCGTCCATGTGATTACAGATTTATCGGATTGCTCATTCATGCTGGTGATAAATTTGCATGGCAAATCATGCACCCGATATGAAACAAAATGCAAATCGTGCTCCTCCATCGCATTGGTATGGAAAGTTTGGAAATTGTCACCGCCCATAGCGGTCAACCCGCGTGGCCGATCTGGAATAAGTTCTGCAAACTGGCGAGCAATCCAATGATTGAATGACATGATGGCCACAGGACCTTTATAAGATTTGAGAGATTTTGCTGCGGCCTTCACCATGCCATTGTCCTCGCCGGTGATGCCTTTGAATTCCAGCAATAGTGGCACCCGACCAGCTGTCAGTTCCAAATGCTCATCGAGCGAATGAATCCTATCTTCTGAACTCAGCAGATCAAGTTTGCACAAATCATCTATATTGCGGTGACGCACAGGGCCTTTCTCGCTCGTCATTCGGTCGAGATCGGGGTCATGAAACACCACCACCTCCCGGTCAGCCGTGACTTGTAGATCGCATTCAATTCCGAACCCGGCATCAATTGCCGCTTGAAACGCAGAAAACGAATTTTCATAGTTTTGTTTGGATGCATCGTGATACCCGCGATGGGTAATTGGCTTTGCCAACAACAATTCAAGTTCGTTTATCATATATAAATAATCTAATTAATTGAATTCAATAATTGCGTCGACTTCAACTGCCACACCGAAGGGCAGGGAAGACATGCCAACAGCAGCACGTGCATGCTTGCCGCGCTCGCCCAATGCTTCGACAAGCAGATCCGAAGCCCCGTTTATAACCGCCGGGTGATCGCCAAAATCGCCCGCCGCGTTTACATAGCCGGTAATTTTCACCATTTTAACAATACGATCGAGGTCGCCAAGAGCCGCTTTCGCCTGTGCAAGAATATTGATAGCGCAGAGCCTGGCCGCTTTTTGGCCGGTTTCCACATCAAATCCATCACCAAGTTTCCCCTGATATTCTAGTCCATCAGGACCAACCGGAACCTGGCCAGAAATGGTAAGCAGATTACCGCTCATAACATAGGGGACATAATTTGCAGCAGGAGCTGCCGGTGTGGGCAAAATAATGCCCATCGAACTCAAATGAGCCTCAGTGTTGCCAGACATATTTAACTCTCCTGTTGGAAATACAGTTCAAGTTGAATCGGTAAACCAATTTTAAGCCTGTGAAAAGTCGCAATTTCAGTAATTTTATGTCAATAATGATTCCAACTGAGATTTTATCGGATATATTAAGTAATGATGACGAAAATGTTTGTGCACAACCACTTGCAAACCGGTTTATTTGTTGTAGCCGCGGCAATAATCACAAGCACACCCGCCGCCGCATCAGCGCTCAACGGGCTGGTGGCTCATCGGGCAGTATACGAGGTCGAATTGCAGGCATCCTCCGATCGTTCGGGCATTGCCGCCATGAACGGCCGCATTGTTTATGAGATTACCGGTTCAGTTTGCGAAGGCTTTGCAGTGGCTTTTCGTTTTGTGACCCGGATTGATACTGGCAAAAAATCATTCGTAACCGACCAACGAACCACTACCTATGAAGACGGTGCGGGCAAAAATTTCCGCTTTGCGACCAAGACCTATGTAAATGACCAGTTTGAAAAAGAAATCCGTGGAAAAGCCTCCCGTACTCAAGATGGAACCGACATTTCCATTCTGAAACCTGAAGGCAAAAACCTGAAACTCGGCAATGCCATATTCATGACCGACCATTTGTCAAAGGTCATTGAAAAAGCGCTGAATGGAGAAACCTTCTTTACCGCTGATGTATTTGATGGCTCCGAAAATGCCGATGAATTAATGGCCACGACCACCATAATCGGCAAGAAGAAGGTCTTTAAACCAGAAGAAAACTCAGCTGGATTTGAAGCCTTGAATGACAAGGAAAGTTGGCCGGTATCAATCAGCTATTTTTCCATGAAAAATGAACAACGCGGTGAAAGCCTGCCGATCTATCAGGTATCGTTCGATCTTTTTGAAAGCGGCATTTCGAGCCGGTTAAAAATGAAATATGACGATTATACTTTGAACGGCAAATTGAGTTCTGTGAAAATCCTGCCAAAATCCCAATGCAATAATTAGGGTCATCTAAAAAGCTGATTTTATTTGTCGTTTTTTACGCCCGTCGATGCATTGGGTTGATCACGTTGCGGCAGGGCCCTTGCCTCCTTTTTGAAGGTCAGCCCAAGCGACATTGATTTATCGCCAAATTTACCGCGTACCTTATCCATTGCCCGTTCTGCCGCCGCTCGTTTTTCGCCCTGAGGATCAATCAGATCAACCGGATCGGCCTCGCCCGCAGGGCCAAGGTCACTGACACCAATACCCAGCAAGCGAAATTTACTGCCATCCAGTTCCTTTAACAAAAGCGAACGACCTGTTTGAAAAATCTTATCTGCCAGCTGGGTGGGGTCCATTTGCGCGCGATTACGGGTGCGCGACTTAAAATCGGTGGTCTTGAGCTTCAATACGATAGTGCGTCCGGCAATCTGTTTGTTCTTTAATCCGGCTGATACCCGTTCCGATAATTTCCGCAATATTGGCACCAACTCATCAGCCGTCGAATGATCGGTGTTGAAGGTGGTTTCAGCACTAACGCTTTTTGTTTTGCTGGTGTTCTCAACCCGTCTTGCATCCATGCCACGTGATAGTTTTGAAAGCCGCATACCCATGGAACCATATCGCTTGATCAGCTCGCTTTCATCCATCAGCTGCAACGTGCCAATTTTATGAATGCCGTCGCGATTCAACTTGGCCTGCATGGCTTTTCCGACACCCCAGATCAGGGATACGGATTGCTCTTTTAAAAACTCCAGCGCACCCGCTTCTCCGATCACTGCAAAGCCACGGGGTTTTTCAAAATCTGAAGCAACTTTTGCCAGAAATTTATTATAGGACAAGCCAATGGAAACACTGATACCAACTTCTTTCTCAATGGTTTTGGATAGCCTCGCCAGAACCACGGCCGGTGGCTCGCCATGCAGCCTGTCAGTGCCTTTGAGGTTTAGGAAAGCCTCATCAATCGAAATAGGCTCAACCGCCGGCGTTAGCGATCGCATCAGTTCCTTTACCTCACGACCAACACTCGCGTATTTTTTCATATTTGGCCTAATGACAACCGCATTGGGGCAAGCTTTTAACGCCTGAAACATCGGCATTGCTGAGCGCACGCCATTTATGCGGGCAATATAACAACAGGTGGAAACGACACCGCGCCTGCCACCACCAATAATAACCGGCTTATCATTCAACGAGGGATTATCGCGCTTTTCAACCGAGGCAAAAAAAGCATCGCAATCAATGTGGGCAATCTGCAATTGAAACAATTCAGGGTGAAATAACAACCGTGGGCTGCCACAAGATGTGCAGCGGCTAATGTTCTTGTCAAAAATCTCAAGGCAATCGCGGCAAAATCCGGATGCTTCAATTGTTTTGTCTTTGGCGTCAGGCATAATATTCAGCCCAGAGCGGATTGAACCGCAGCTCCAGCCTCGCGCCAATCGCCTGTTGAAAGTACAGGTGGATCAAGTGGCAGGGTATTATTTCTAAATTTCTCATCTGCCATAAAGTGTATGAGAAACACATCTGGCGCATGCTCCCGCACACTTTCCAGATGATGATAGGTATCATCAATAAACGCCATTTTTCGCGCGCTTTGTTGAGACAGCCAATCAAGGGCAGGGCCTTTTTTCCCGCTATTAGTAATCAACGGGTAATCAATATTGAGTTGCGCAAGGTGGTGACGTCGAAGATCACCATATTCATGCGGCAAGTTGGTCAGTAACAAAATATCAAATTCGATACTCAATTCTTCAAGAACATGACTCGCCATATCAACTGGATTTTGCCGCTCGGCCTGTTCTTCAAACAAGGTGTTTAATGTATCCCAGATATCTTCCTGCGTCGCCTCGCGGCCATCAGACAGGTGGAACACATTACCGGTCAATTTGACCAGTTTTTTGCGCAATTCCATACCGCGCTCACCCAGTAGTATTTCAAATGGCGCCACCAGATGCAGAATGACCTCATCGACATCACAAACGATCAATGGTCGAGTTGTTGGTTTTAACGCTTCAAGCTGAGATAAGGTTTGCGGGTCAATCATATTGCGCCTCATCAGAGCACAAAATAGAACGGGCTTCGGCCACCGATTCGGGGTCAATATTGCGCGCTTCTGCAAATTCTAGAAGATTTGGCTCATGTCCCAAAAAAAAGTCCAACACAGCAACCAGAAATTCGGGTTGGTTGGAAGCTTCACGAAGATCATCGGCACCAAGCCCGGTCAAGCCCATAAAGCGGTCCAAAAGCGTTGCATCGTCTGCCATATGCTGCAAGGCAAGTGCTGCAATTTCTTTTGCTGGCAGTTTATCTTCCCTTGTTTTCACCTTTAACAATGAGCCAGGTTTATCAAATTGATTAAAATGCATAATGCCTCGTTTGTGATTTCTAAAGGATATTGGCATAAACAGAATACGCGTGTTTAAAGCATAGCTAGCGCATAGCTTTGCGCAAGCCAATGCTTGGCCAATGACTGGCCAATGACTAGAATGTTCTAAAAGGTGTCATCAAATGCCCAAAACGGTGATGATTGTTGAAGATAACGAGCTGAATATGAAGCTCTTCAATGACCTTCTGGAGGCCAAAGGCTACCAGACTGTCCAAACCCGCAATGGGTTAAAAGCCATGGATTTGGCTCGCCAGCACCGACCCGATCTCATTTTGATGGACATCCAGTTACCAGAGGTTTCTGGTCTTGAAATCATCAAATGGCTAAAAGAAGATGATGATCTTCACCCCATTCCGATAATTGCCGTTACCGCTTTTGCAATGAAAGGCGACGAGGAACGTATCAGGCAGGGTGGCTGTGAGGCATATATTTCAAAACCAATCTCAGTGGTTAATTTTTTGGAAACCGTCAAGTCGTATATTGGCGAGTAAGAATACCTGAGTAAGCAGAATACTGCCGAGTTTTGTTTGGAGTAAGTATCATATGACCGCGCGCGTATTGGTGGTTGACGACATTGAGGCAAACATCAAGTTGCTGGAAGCGCGCTTGATGGCCGAATATTTTCAGGTATTTTCTGCATCAAATGGCCAAGACGCCCTAGATATTTGCGCCAAAGGGCAATGCGACATTGTTCTGCTCGATGTCATGATGCCGGGCATGGACGGTTATGAAGTTTGTCGCAGGCTCAAAGCTGACCCCAAAACCATGAATATTCCGGTTGTTATGATCACAGCACTTGATCAGCCATCCGACAAGGTCGCAGGGCTTGAAGCCGGTGCCGACGATTTTTTGACCAAGCCGGTAAATGATCTGACGATGCTCACAAGGGTTAAAAGCCTCGTTCGATTGAAAATGGTGACCGATGAACTGATATTACGGGCCGAATCCGGCAAAGAAAGCGGCCTTGATCAACTGGTCATTCATAACGTCAACCAAACAGCAAACGAGCGCGGTAAAATATTGGTGGTCGACGATCGCACAAGCTCATACCAACGTGTGGTACAAACGCTTTCCAGACAAAATGACGTGAGCGTTATAACCGATCCACAGGAAGCACTGTTTGCGGCAGCTGAAGACGGTTACGAAGTCGTCATTATATCGACTGCACTAAAAGATTTCGATGCATTGCGACTTTGCTCGCAATTACGTTCGCTCAACCGAACCCGCATGTTGCCGATTTTGCTAATGGCCAATCCTGAAGAAGAAGCCATGTTAATCAGAGCCATTGATATGGGGGTAAATGACTATATTGTGCGCCCGCTTGATCCCAGCGAATTGCTGGCCCGTGTCAGAACCCAGATCAAACGCAGCCGCTACAATGACAGTTTGCGCGATAGTGTCCAGCAAACCATGGAAATGGCAATCAAGGATAGTTTGACCGGCCTTAACAATCGCCGTTATTTCGATGGACATTTCAGTTCTGCATTTGAAAAAGCGCAGACGAGCGGGCAACCTTTGTCTTTATTGATCGTTGATATTGACCATTTCAAACAGGTCAATGATATACATGGTCATGATGCCGGCGACGACGTTTTGCGCCAGTTTGCAGCACGCATTGGCAAGAATGTCCGTAATCTGGATATGGCTTGCCGTTATGGCGGTGAAGAATTTGTATTGCTTATGCCGGATACAGATATTCATCTTGCAACAGTGGTTGCCGAGCGGACGCGGCGCGAAATTGCCGCCCATCCATTCATTATTCACGGCGGAACCAAACAGATTACCATTACTGTAAGCGTTGGTGCATCGACATTGGATGGTATCGAAGATACGCGAGATGCGATGATGAAACGTGCTGATGTGGCGCTCTATCATGCAAAACGCAACGGCAGAAATCAGGTTGTCTCTGACGCTGCCTGAATTGAAACAGCGCCTGACATTTCAAAATATATGTATACGATGTTGATTGAATTCAATTGTTGTCTAATCTTGCCTGATTGGCTGATAATCGTACCCGCGAACGCTCATAATTATGGCGCGGCGTTAGGAGCGATACCCGCACCACAGCAAGTTAGGAACATATATGGATCGCTTTAATCTGGGCACACATACGAAAACAATAAGCACCACATCCAAAAAAGCACAATTCTGGTTCAATATGGGCCTAAACTGGTGCTACGGCTTCAACCACGAAGAAGGTGTTAAATGTTTTCAGGAAGCCTTGAAGCATGATCCTGATTGCGCCATGGCCCATTGGGGCATCGCCTATGGGGCGGGGCCATTTTATAACAATCTCTGGCGCCAAATGAGTGACAGAGAAGCCGATGAGTGTACGCTATTTTGCTTTGATCACATCGAGATGGCGCACAAATGCGCCGATAAGGCAAGTCAACTGGAGAATCAGCTGATCGAAGCATTGGCCAAGCGGTTTCAAAAACCGCACCGTGTATCCGGCGAGGAATTTGACCGTTGGGACGATGACTATGCAAGCGCAATGCGCCGCATCTATTACAGCTTCAAAGACGACCATGACGTGATGGCTATATTTGCCGAAGCAATGATGACGCGGACGGCGTGGAGGTTATGGGATGTCAAAACAGGCATTCCACCACTAAATGCCGATACCTATGAAGCACTGGAAATTATCGAACGTTCAATTTCGATGAAAGATGCATCTGGCGAAACGCAGCACCTGGCAATCCTGCATCTGCATATTCATGCAACCGAAATGTCGAACGAGCCGGAACGTGCCATGCGCTCGGCAAACATTCTGGCAACGCTCTGCCCCGATGCCGGCCACCTCAATCATATGCCCGGCCACACATATGTGCTTTGTGGTGAATATGAGAAGGCAAAAATTGCCAGCGAGAAGGCAATAGCTGCCGATAATATGTATGTGGATTACGCCGGGCCGTTCAATTTTTACACCACCGCACGCACCCACGATCTGCATTTAATGATGTACGCTTGTATGTTTCTGGGCCAGTGTCAACCGGCCATGGCAGCAGCACGACAATTGCAGGCGACCCTGTCCAAAGAGGTTTTGAGTGTAAAAGACCGGCCACAATTGGCAATTACTCTGGAGGGGTATTACTCAATTATTATGCATGTACTGGTGCGATTTGGACGTTGGCAGGAAATTATCAATGCACCCATGCCGAATGATCCAAAACTCTATTGTGTGTCTACCGCAATGTATCATTACGCAAAAACCGTAGCCTATGCTGCGATGAAGAATTTTGATCAGGCTGGTGAGCAACGGCGCAAGTTTTATACATCGCGTGAAAATATCCCTAAAGAGCGAACATTTTTCAACAATACGGCGCAATCCATTCTGGCCATTGGTGAAAGTATGCTCGAAGGCGAATTGGCCTATCACATGGGCCATTTAGAAGAAGCCTTTGAGCATTTGCGCGAAAGCATTCGCCGTGATGATGATCTGGAATATTCCGAGCCTTGGGCATGGATGCACCCTCCACGCCATGCACTGGCCGCCCTATTGTCGGAACAGGGCCATTATACCGAATCAGAAGAGGTGTATCGAACCGATCTTGGATTAAATGACAAATTACAAAGATGCGCCCAGCACCCCGACAATGTGTGGTCTTTGCATGGATTGGTGGAATGTCTGAAAATCAGGGAAGAAACAAAAGAATTACCCGAACTACAAATCAAACTGGAAAAAGCACTGGCCAAGACCGATACGCCAATTACCTCGTCATGTATGTGCAGAACCCGGTTAGGGTCTGAACCCAATTAAGCTGATTGACCAAAGGTTAGACTGCTTTACATTTACATGGAAGCGTATCAGGCTACCTAGAGTGGCCCGGTGCCTACGCACCGCCTCAGCAGAGGCCGGGGCGTAGCTCAAGTTGCACGTTGAACCCGAACTTGATCTAGGCGAAGCGCAAAACTTGAGCCGTGAGTAAAAGCCCCGAATGGCCGTGAGCGAAAGTAAAATAGCGCGTTAATCCTGTTTGTTTAGGTTAACCGTTTACTAACAAATGCTGTTCTGATTGCAATTTATACGTTGCAGGCTCATGTAGAGGAAAGCAACGGATGGAGTGGAATTAGTAATATTTCCGCTCCTATGAGTTCAATTACCCCGCGGATTACCTGGGTCCGCCGCATTTCCCAGGGCCCGCAGGGCGGTCGGTTGGTTTTGGCACAAGTGCCTCCTCGTTACTATGTCAGACTAACCGACCACATTTCATTTCACAATTTGATTGCTGAACGATTATTGTGCTTTTGCATCA
>JAJRQF010000125.1 GCA_024280375.1 Alphaproteobacteria bacterium
GGGCATGAATTTCAATCGCGATGCAACACCGCGCCAAATGACCGCTTCAATACGGGCTTTCTCGTCCTTGATGGAGAAATAGCAGTGTCCGGAAGAGTGTGGCCCGCGAAATCCGGAAATTTCACCGCGCACCCGCACATTGCCGAAGGCTTCTTCAACCGTTCGCTTCAACTTGCCGGAAAGTTCTGTAACGCTCAATTCAAGCGCATTGGTGGGGTTGGATGATTCGACCATACTATGATTATAATTGAATTGGCAGGAATTGAGAACACATGGCTCAGTTCTGTTGAATATTGAATTTTAAGTGGCGCTAATGTTCCGGCTGATTGTTGAGGGATGATGTCCTTTTACCGACGATATTACCTCAGCCCCCAATTCGCCACCAGTGATTTTGGGACCTGATCCCAAACTATCGCGAATATGATTGACCATAGCTTCAATAGTGCCGTTGGACAGCCCCCTGGAGCGGATTAACGCAATTTCGCTGGCCGGTAGTTCAGGAAATCCATCCTGTTCGGTTAAAATGCGCATGCCCGGTTGAATAGCGCTTTCTGGCAATGCTGAAACAGCCAGGCCATTTAACACAGCCGATGCTATCACCATGGTCGACCAGCTGGAGTATAGCAATCGGTGTTTTCTGCCCAATTGGCCAAGTGCTGCAAGACCCCATTGCCGCCAAAGGCAGGTTTGTCGGCCAAATGCGACCGGCAGCACCTCTTCCTCATGGGTAACGTGGCGATTTGAGGTAACCCAATGTATGGGCTCCTTACGCAAAATCTCACTGCTGCCCATGATAGCTTCTTGGGTGACGATTGCCAGATCAAGCTCGTCTTTTGCTATTAGGGCATGCAGATTTGACGATGGTTCGCAGATAACCGTCACCTCAACCAGAGGATTGGAAACGGCAAATCGCGCCAATATTTCAGGCAGAAACCGGTCGGCATAATCATCCGGTGTGCCAATGCGAACCGCTCCCAGCAGTACATCGGTACTGAAAGCGGCAAGAGTTTGGTTTGATAAATCAACCAATCGCCGTGCATAGGCCAGAAGCCGTTCGCCATGTTCACTCAGATTTACCGCACGACCCTGCCGAAGGAAAAGCTTTTGGCCCAACTGCTCTTCCAGCCGCTTTATCTGCATGGATACAGCGGACTGGGTTTTGTGAATTTGCTCAGATGCGCGGGTGAAACTTCCCGTATCCACCACCGCGAGGAATGTTTGTAAGCTGTCGATATCAAGGGGAGCAGGCATAATCTAATCCATCAAGAATATTGATATTAGCTATTAACAACATTCGTTGGACTGATCAATAAGATTTTGAGAGATTGCCTTTCCCAAGACTAAAAGACCATCACCCCAAGCGATATCGGAGATTGATATGACCTATATTTCTGTCCACCAGAATACCCACGATTGCCTCGACACCAAACCTGTCAGCCAGACACGCTACATTCTCACACAATTCGCAAATGGCTTAAACCGCAGGTTTCGTTTGATGCAAAACCGCAAACACCTCGTCACATTGCGCAAAATGAGTGCTCAGCAATTATTGGATATGGGCCTCGATCATGGCGATATTTTTGAGGCATCAAGGCTTAGTAGGAATGTTGATGTAACCACCCATCTTGCAGGCGTTGCGCGACAACGGCGTGAACAATCCCTAAATTCTATGTCTCAAATATGACGGGAGACATAATCGATTCGGTCCAATACCCTTTGACAGACGCACAGACCAACCCCTGTTCTGTTAGCGTTTAGGATTGACCGTAACTTGCCCGGCCCAATTCAGCTTAATCTGTTGCGGGCCGGGTCTTTTTACATCAAGGTAAATAATATCAACCTGATAACTTTATAGGCATTTAGCGACCAATGTCAGTTTCATCCACCGGGGCATCCGGCAAACCCACGGCCCCAACGGTTCGTAATTCGCTCACCGGATTAGACTATATTCTATTTTCCATTTCCGTATTGTCGTGGAGCGCCAGCTGGTATGCGCTTAAAGTGCAGGTTGGAGTTGTTCCTGTTCAGGTATCGCTGTTTTGGCGATACGCATTGGCCGCCGCAATTATGTTGGCATGGGCCTTTATTGCACGCGCTCCAATGCGCTATTCACTTACCGTGCATGCCAAGTTTCTAGCAATGGGCGCATTGATGTTTTGCATCAATTTTGCCATGTTCTATCATGCATCGGCCTATCTTGCATCCGGCCTTCTTTCGGTTGTTTTTTCACTTGCGGCCATATTCAATATAATAATCGCAGTTGTTTTTATGGGCCTCAAGCCAGGTAGTAACGTGATTATTGGTGCTTCTTTGGGCTTTATTGGTATCGGGTTGATGTTTTGGCCGGTTGTGGCCCAACAGGTTTTGATACTTCTGCCCTTTTTGGGCTGGGTCTTTGTATTGTTGGGACATTGTGTTTCTGCTTTGGAAATTTGATTTCGGCATCCTTGCAAAAATCCAAAATACCAGTGGTATCCGCTAGCGCCTGGGGCATGAGCTATGGTGCGATTATCAGTGCAGCACTAGCAATGGCGCAAAATGATGCGTTCATCATTGACTGGAGCGCCAGCTATCTGGTCTCCCTGCTGTTTTTATCCATTGTCTCATCGGTAATTGCGTTTGCAGCTTACCTGACGCTGCTCGGCCGAATTGGTTCCGACCGGGCAGGTTATGCAACTGTATTATTTCCTGTTATTGCCCTGCTGATATCCACCATAATGGAGGATTATCACATGAGCTGGCTGGCGGGTGCCGGCCTTGCTCTTGTGTTGCTAGGCAATGTTTTTGTGCTTGGAATGGCCAGGAAAAAGTAGGCTATTTTTTCAAAAAATCCTTGAAGATGCCTTCAATTCCATTTTGATAAGGGTCATCGGATTTTCTGCCCGTTTCAAACATATCGCCGAATATATCGGTGAGGCTTCCACCCGACGGTGCTTTGCGACGTTGACCACCGTCCTCAATTTCGCGTTGGTCATTATCACCGCCATCCAGAAAGCTGCCAAGCAGGTCATCAAGCGGGTTGGCGCTGGTTTCCGTCGATGGCGCTTTGTTTCTGGTTGACCGGCTGCCCTGGCCAAACATATCTTCAAATACCTGCCCAAGCCCGCCCTCATCGGTGTTGCGTCGCTGATCTGGCTGGGGCCGGCCTTTATTGCCCTGACCGCTCAGCATGTCTTCAAACACCCGACCAAGTGGGTTATCTCCATCAGACGTTCTTCTTTGTGGCGCGGTTGTATTTCCAGCCGCTCCACCCAAAACACTGCCGAGAATTTGTCCCAAAATTCCGCCACTGCCGCCAGCAGAACCCTTTTTGGCACCTTTAAACATTGACCCCATAACCATTGAGGCAAGTGCAGGCAGCATTTGTTTCAATGCCGATTGGCCAATGCCGGTCGCATTTGATGCCTGTAAAGTGACCGCACGGCTGACGTCTTTTGAACCAAGTACATGACCCAATATTTTGTTCCCTTCAGCGATGCCTTCATCGCTCAAGGCACGATCCGGTTGATCTGCATATTGCTCATGACGGCCGGAAGAAAGCGCTTCAATAAATGACCCAGCGCCCATGGCAGAGGCTGCATTGCGTTTCATGCCAACCGAAAGCGCCGGTGCCAGAGCTTCCACCGCCTGCCGGGCTTGCTCTTCTGAAATACCAAATTTTGCACTTAACTGTGAAAGCGGTGATGAATCACCCGAATTCAGCAACATATCAATCATGGATGGCATGGCTGGCTCCTGTATGTGTTTAAAATAATTACCTTACGTAATAAGAGTATTTTTTACAAAAACAAGGCAGTATTTTTGATTAATAGTTTTAAGTTAAAAGGCAAATTCTTCAAATACATGATCGATATCGCGATCCCAGTTTGAAGCGTATGACTTGAGCATCCGTTCAGCACTTGTCTCGCCCAAAGCTAAAACTTCTTCAAGGGAAGCAAGAAAATGCGCCTCGTTACCGCCATCCACATTAAGGCGGTTGCGGGCAGTCAGGCCCGCGCGGGCGATTTCCAAACAGGATTTTGCCACATCGAGAACCTTGGTATCACCAAGCATGGCATTTAGGCCGTCACGTGGAACGCTTTCGCGCATGGCAAAAACCTCATCATAGGTGAAATCCCGGGTCAGTTCTTCGCTCATGGCAAGCGATTGTTCATCATACAACATTCCTACCCAGAATGCCGGAAGCGCACAAATACGCCGCCAGGGCCCGCCATCAGCACCGCGCATCTCCAGGAATTTTTTCAAACGAACATCCGGAAACAGCGTGGTCAAATGATTGTCCCAATCGCCAATAGTCGCTTCGCCATTGGGCAGTTCATTGCGCAATGCTCCATCCATAAACTGGCGGAAGGTCACGTGGGTGCAGTCATGGTATTTACCATCGCGAAGAACGAAATACATCGGCACATCGAGAGCCCAATCAACATATTGTTCAAATCCGAAATTTTTATCAAAGACAAACGGCAACAGACCTGAACGCTGATTATCCGTATCGCGCCAGATATCAGAGCGCCAGGAAAGCAAGCCATTGGGTTCACCATCAGTAAATGGGGAATTGGCAAATAATGCGGAAGCCACTGGCTGCAATTTGGTTGCAACTTGCATTTTGGTGCGCATATCTGCCTCAGAACTGAAATCCAGATTAACCTGAATGGTGCAGGTCCGATACATCATGTCCAGCCCTTGTGATCCAACTTTCGGCATATGGTTGGACATGATTTTATAGCGCGACTTGGGCATTTGCGGTGTTTCTGAAAGCGTCCACTTAGGGCTAGCCCCAAGTCCCAGGAACCCGATGCCCAACGGTTCGGCCACCTCGCGCACCTGGGTCAGGTGACGATTGCTCTCACGGCATGTCTCGTGCAGGGTCTCAAGCGGAGAGCCCGAAAGTTCAAACTGCCCGCCGGGCTCAAGCGAGATTGCCCCAAGCCCGTCCTTATCAACCAGACCGATAATATTTCCGTCATCAATAATCGGTTCCCAATCGGTTTTCTCCCGCATGCCCTCCAATAGCGCGCGAATACCGCATGGTCCGCCATAGGGAACCGGTGAGTTATCAATTTTATAAAACCCGAATTTTTCGTGTTCTGTACCAATGCGCCATTTGTCTTTTGGCTTGCACCCGGATTCAAGCGTGGCGACAAGCGCCGCAGTGTTTTCAATTGGTGTGTCGTCACTGGTATCGCGCGCCATTAATGCCTATTCCTTGTCGTTCATCGTAAAAAGACGATTATTAAAATTGTTAGACAGCAGTTGAGGTTTGCGCAAGTGCTTTTCAAGGGCAGTTGGCTTCAATAAAATTGATGGTTAAATAATAGGCTCAGTGCCAGTCGCCGATTGTGGCCTGAACTATTGCCAATGCGGCAACGGCTGCGGTATCAGCCCGCAACACCCGCGGCCCAAGAGGAATGGCCGTTACAAAGGGCAAATCATGCAGCATTTTGCGTTCGGTTTCAGAAAACCCGCCTTCCGGCCCGATTAAAACAGCCAACGCCGCCGGGCTACCATTTGCGTCCAATTTTTTTTTCAATTTTTCGAGAGCATCAATCGGGTTCTGGCTTTGCGAGCCCTCATCACAATAAATCAGCGATACTGCCTCATCCCAACTTTTTAACAGGTCCTCAAGTTTCAGCGGTAGACAATGTTTCGGTAATGAAATGATACCGCATTGTTGGGCGGCTTCAATAATATTTGCCTCAATTTTGTCGAGGTTTATTTTTGGGTTCTGGGTAAATTCAGTGATCACCGGTTGCAGTTTTCCAGCCCCCATTTCCACTGCTTTTTGCACCATATAATCAAGCCGACCCTTTTTTAGCGGGGCAAAAATATAGGTGAGTTGGCTTTCTTCCGGCTGCGGTCTTGTCTGCTCAAAGGGAATGAGGGATGCAGATTTTCTGGCCTCAATTTCAAGCCGGCTTAGCCATTCCCCATCACGGCCATTAAACAGCAAAATATGGTCCTGATGTTTGTGGCGAAGCACATTGATCATGTAATTCGATTGTTTTCGGTCAAGCGAAATGGCTAAATCCGGGCGAAGGTCCTGGCTTACAAACAGTCGTTTGGTGGTAAAATCATATCGGGGCATTTGTAATTCCGTTTAATAATCACGCAGCATCAATACCAGTGAGGTCTGTATCCAGCTTTCAATACGCCAATTATCGCAGTTGGTGTGAGAAGTTGAACAGGATTGTTTTGTAAATCAATATTCTCTCCATATCCTTTTGTCGACCACCGCCTCCACTGACCGGCTTTTAACCCAAAAAAACTGTCATTTAGTTTGATCATCGCCCCGTTTGGCAATTCATCAATGTTGGCATTGATAATTCGTTTGCTGCGCCCATCCAACCGTTGTTCATGCAAAACGTCATCCATTTCGCCAGCTTTTGGCGGGCGCTCAAGCTTGTGTGCATCCGCCCAACAGCGTGCAAATTCCGTGGCAGCTTTTCGGCGGCATTCATAACAGGGGCGATGGCCTGCCGCCAGCGCTGTGACCTCATCCAGAAAAAACAATTCCGTGTAGCTATTACTCATAATAGCGCGATGTCGTGACTTAAATTCGGTTACACAGCAGATCCATTGACGCGTGGCCCAGCGGCGTTTTGGTAGCAATGTTTGGCTTTTCGGGTCATGAATGCGCCCCCCACGATTGCCCATAAACTGCCCCCGCATATTGCTGCTTACTATTTCGCCGGAAGGATAAACTCTGTTTTGAAATGGCATGGAAAGGGTCCTCAGCCCGCGAAAAGGGGCGTAAATTATTGGGCAACAATGCAGAGGTTGTAACTCGATGTGTCCAAATGCACTTTATTCAGCCCAACAAACCCCTATTTCAATAACAACACAACAGCTCAATCAAACGGAAAAGATCATGCCTGCAAAATCATCCCTCGCACTGGTAACCGGCGCATTCATGTTCCTGGCTTTTTGGGGCGTTGGATTGGCAACCATTGAAATTGATCCAGCCAATACATTTGTTACTGCCGATGGTTATGGTGTTTTCATTTCAAGCCCAATTGAAACCCGCTAAAGCTTGTCTCCTAAAAGTGGGCATCGGTTTTAGGAATAAAGACCAAGCGAAAACAGATAGATAAAGCATATTGAGTGAATACCAATGAACGCAATATGCTTTAGCTTATTAAGCTCCCTGTACCAACTCACCCACCGGTTTGCAGAAACCGGTGGGTTTTTTTCTCTAATACTACGCAGGTGAGTATCCCGTCATCATAGCATTTTGTGTCGACATTTATCCTGTTTTCCATAACTTCAGGCTCTGCCTGTGGCGTATGTCCGTGCACGATTATTTTTTTGAACAACCCTTTGTGAGATAAAAACTCATCCCTGATCCACATTAAATCATGCGTTGTTTGGTCTTTCAATTTGACATGAGGCCGAATGCCCGCATGGCAAAAGAAATAATCGCCAATCGAATTTGAGTGTTTCAAACCCAGCAAAAATTCGATTTGTTTTTCATTTAACCGTTCCAGAATTTGGTTTTTGATTTTTTTGGCATTGGCAACAGGCTGTTTCAATAATTTGTTTTTAACCCCGAATGAGGCCGCGGTTTCTATACCACCATAGGTAAAGAATCCCGGAGCCAGTTTCTCCGGAGCGTTTAAAAATTCAACAAACTTGTCCTCATGATTGCCTTTAAGGCAAACCACATTTGCATGCTTTTTTTGCAGTTTGATCAGTCGATTTATAACGCCGGCACTATCCGGCCCGCGATCAAAATAGTCGCCAAGAAAGACAAGGTGGTATTTTTCAATAGGTTCTTTTTTCAGGTCTTTTTTAATCAGGTCAAGCAATTGCTCGAGTTCACTAAGACAACCATGAATATCACCAATGGCATAAATGCGCGCACCCTTCGGTGCTTTTGCATCCAGAAGATTAATTGTCATTAATTAGCCATCCACCACAATTATATGCAGCGATCGAGGCCCATGGGCTCCAAGCAGCATGGTTTGTTGAATATCTCCAGACCGCGATGGTCCGGTAACCCAGTTTACGGTTCGCGGCATTTCTCCCGCCCCAAATTTTGTTCGAACCTCGCTCCATAGGGCCTCATAATCGCCGACAATATCACCGGCCTTGAGCACGACAATATGGGTTTCAGGCAGGAAATTTACCGTTGTTGGATTGTCTTCGCCAGAAAGCATCAACAATGTGCCGGTTTCCGCAATACCGCCAAATGCGTGGCTGACACCGATAAGATCATTCCCGTCACTTGGCCCGGATTTAACCTCCAATGCGCCGGCTTTATCCCAGGAAAGGTCGTTTAACCGTTCATCCATACCCATGCGAAATTCAGCCGGCAAATTGTGTTCACGCAAGTAATCTGCAACAGCTTTTGGAACGCTCGCATAGGATTTAACATGACCCACACTGGTTTGCACGGCTTCCGCCTGCTGGCAAAACAGCTCAATCTGTGCCTTCGGCTTGAGTTGCGCTCGTGCCGGAATAGTGCCGCTTGGATGATTTAGCAGCCGATCCTCGACAGCCTCATGGCGTTTGCTGTCATCGCCACCTGCAGCCGTAACACTTCGAATTTTGCCAAGTATTGCATCGCGAGAAGACATCATTTCGCCTCCTGTTTCAGCGCTTCACGTTGCGCCCATTGTTGCTGAAAAGTACGGCTTTCCGGTGCTGGTAAATCACGATATTTCGTCCACCCACCGGCAAATGGCAGGCTTTTGATACGGCCTTTTTTCCAGCCAATCTTTGAAAGCACCGGAATGGCGAAACTCATTGCCAGATGATAAAGTTTTGGGCGTTTGGCAAAATAGGCCCAGGCCTTCAATCCCCATCGCTGGAGCGAAGGGTTGAGGTGTTTTTCAAATTCGCGTTCCCGCCAGCTGCGCATCATTTTTGGCAAGGGTATGCGCATCGGGCACACCGCCTCGCAACGCCCGCAAAAGGTTGAGGCATTGGGCAATTGCCCGCCATCTTTAATGCCCATCAAAGATGGGGTAAGCACCGCCCCCATCGGGCCTGGATAAACCCAACCATAGGCATGGCCACCAACCGCATGATAAACCGGGCAATGGTTCATGCACGAACCGCAGCGAATGCAACGCAGCATATCCTGAAATTCACTGCCGATCATGTTAGAGCGGCCATTATCCAGCAGAATAACATGATATTCTTCCGGCCCATCCGGGTCACCTTCACGCCGTGGCCCGGTGGAAAATGTGGTGTAAACAGACATATCCTGCCCGGTGGCAGAGCGCGCCAAAACCCGTAAAATCTGGCTGACATCTTCCAATGTAGGGGTGATTTTTTCAATGCTGGCCAGCACAATATGCACCTTGGGCAATATCTGGGTGAGATCGCCATTGCCCTCATTGGTAACAATGACCGAAGTGCCGGTTTCGGCGATCAGAAAATTGGCCCCGGTAATGCCCACATCCGCATTGAGGAATTTCTCCCGCAAAACCTTGCGCGCTTCGTCCAATAGGCTCTCGGGCTCTTCCAGATTTCTGGCCTCTGGCAGATGGGTGTGAACCCGGCGAAAATCCTCTTCCACCTGTTCTTTTAAAACGTGAACTGCTGGTGCAATAATGTGGCTCGGGGTTTCACCGCGCAACTGAATAATATATTCACCAAGGTCGGTTTCAATCGGCTCGATCTTATTCTCTTCCAGGAAATCATTAATACCGATTTCTTCGGCAATCATTGATTTGCCCTTGGTGACGGTCTTTGCCCCCACATCCCGGCATATTTTCAATATCTGATTGCGAGCCTCTTCAGCATCCGCCGCCCAGTGAACCTTGCCGCCGGATTTTGTTACTTTTTCCTCATAGGCCTCAAGGTAGAGATCAAGATTTTCAAGCGTATGATTTTTGATGTCACGGGCATTATCGCGCAATTGGTCAAATTCGGGCAGGGCGTCCATTGCAGATCTACGTTTGCCTATAAACCCGCGCTCCACATGGGTAAGGGCTTTTTGCAGGTTTTTATCGTCCAGCGCCGTTCTGGCATTCGACTTGAAATTCGACGTCGTTATAATTTGGGTCATTTTTTGGCCTCGGCAATTGCGGGGCCGTCTGTCATGTCGGCCAGCACCTCGGCCACATGACGGACTTCAATATTGCTGCCCTGGCGTTTTAGCTTGCCGGCCATATTCATCAAACAGCCCAGATCACCCGCAAGCAGCATATCAGCGCCTGAATTTGCGATATTATCGGTTTTCTTTGAAACGATGGCATTAGAAATGTCAGAATATTTAACACAAAATGTGCCGCCAAATCCGCAACAGACATCACTGTCTTTCATCTCACTCAATGACAGGCCTTCAACGCTGGCCAAGAGCTTTCGCGGCTGCGCAGAAATTCCAAGTTCGCGCAGACCGGAGCAGCTATCGTGATAGGTGACATTTTTGTCAAGTTTTGCATCAATGTTTTCGACCTTTAAAACATCGCTTAAAAAACTCACCAGTTCAAAGGTTTTATCAGACAATGCCTGCGCACGGGCTTGCCATGCCTCATCATCGGTAAAAAGGCCCGGATAGTGTTTCTTGATCATGGCGGCGCACGAGCCGGAAGGCGCCACTACATAATCATAGGGCTCAAAAGTTTTGATCAACTGTTGTGCAATGGCAATCGTGTCCTCACGGTCGCCAGAATTATAGGCCGGTTGGCCACAGCAGGTTTGCGCCGGTGGCACAACCACATCACAGCCAGCATCTTCAAGCAGTTTAATCGTGGCAAAACCAACGGTCGGGCGAAACAGATCAACAAGGCAGGTGACAAACAGGGCGACTTTATGGGCCATTGGTATAATTTCAGCTTTCGGTTTCAGAGGTAGCCAAACCCTATTGTTTTATCGGGTGTGAGGCCATGGCTCTAGTTCAGCAACGATATGACTTCTCGACAATAATTGTTATTTGAAATATCACAATAGTCAGAAACCGCCTTCGGGTGTCAATTGAATGTTTTTGTAAAATAATTGGAGTTGTTTTGTCCGGTTTAAAAATGCCCGAACTCAATCAGGAAGTGCTTGCGCGGCGCCAGCAGGTATTGGCTGATCTGTCGGCTATTTTGCCGGGCGAAAGCGTGGTTTCTGACGAGAATGAAATGCGGGTTTTTGAATCTGACGGTTTAACCGCCTATAAGGCGCTGCCCTTTGTTGTGGTATTGCCGGAAACCACAGCCCAAGTCGTGAAAATACTTAAATATTGCCATCACGAAGGTATCAATGTGGTCCCGCGCGGTTCTGGCACATCTTTATCTGGTGGCGCACTCCCGCTTGAAGACGGCGTATTGCTGGTGCTGTCTAAATTCAACCAGGTGCTTGATATCGACTATGCCAACCGCTGCGTTGTGGTGCAGCCGGGGGTTACCAATCTTGGCATTACGCGGGCTGTCGAGGGCGAAGGTTTTTACTATGCACCTGACCCTTCATCGCAGATTGCCTGCTCTATTGGCGGTAATGTGGCTGAGAATTCCGGCGGTGTGCATTCGCTCAAATATGGCCTGACTGCCTCCAATGTTCTCGGCGTTGAAATGGTTTTAATCAGCGGCGAAAAAATTCGCCTTGGTGGCAAGCATCTCGACGCTGAAGGCTATGATTTTCTCGGCCTGATCACCGGGTCAGAGGGCCTGCTTGGTGTGGTAACCGAAGTAACGGTGCGTATTTTGCAAAGCCCGGAAACCGCGCGCGCGCTGCTGGTTGGGTTCCCTTCGAGCGAGGATGCAGGCCAATGCGTGGCCGATATTATCAGCGCCGGAATTATCCCCGGCGGCATGGAATTAATGGACCGCTTGGCCATTCATGCGGCCGAAGATTTTGTCCATGCGGGCTATCCGCTTGATGTCGAAGCGTTGCTGATTGTTGAACTGGATGGGCCGGAGGCAGAAGTTGATACGCTGATTGAAATTGTCGCCAAGATTGCTCGTGAGAATAAATCCAGCACTTTGCGGATTTCTGAAAACGATGAGGAACGCATGTTGTTCTGGGCCGGGCGCAAGGCAGCCTTTCCGGCTGTCGGGCGAATTTCGCCTGATTATTATTGTATGGATGGGACCATTCCGCGCCGCCAATTGCCAAAAGTTCTGGCGCGTATGCGTGAACTTTCCGATCATTATGGCCTTCGGGTCGCCAATGTGTTTCATGCGGGCGATGGCAATCTGCATCCCCTTATACTTTATGATGCCAATATTCCAGGCGAGTTGGAAAAAGCGGAAGATTTTGGTGCTGATATCCTGAAATTATGCGTCGAAGTCGGTGGCGTTCTCACCGGAGAACACGGGGTCGGTGTTGAAAAACGCGACCTGATGCCGGTAATGTTCAACGAGGTGGACTTAAAGCAGCAACAACGGATTAAATGCGCCTTTGATGAGCAGCATTTACTCAATCCCGGTAAAGTGTTTCCGCAGTTGCATCGCTGTGCAGAACTGGGCCGCATGCACATTAATCAGGGCAAAGTGCCGTTTCCCGACATTCCGAGATTTTAGAGCATAATTATGTCTGACAAATTTGTTCCACACAATAATCAGCAAGTGGTTGATGCGGTCCTTTGGGCGGTGGGCGAGGAAACGCCGCTGGAAATTATCGGCCAGGGCTCCAAGCAAGCATTAGGCCGCTCAATGCAGGTTGCCCATACGCTGGACCTGTCGAGGCTTACGGGTATCACCCTTTATGAACCAGAAGAACTGGTAATTTCTGCCCGTGCCGGAACCCCAATTGCCGAGATTGAAGCGGAACTGGAGAAAAACAGTCAGGAATTCCAATTTGAGCCGATGGACTATGGTCCCCTGCTGGGGGGAGAGCCGGACAAAGGCACCATTGGTGGCGTACTTGCAACCAATCTTTCCGGTCCGCGGCGGATAAAATCAGGATCGGCGCGGGATCATATTTTAGGCATCAATGCGGTTTCCGGCCGTGGCGAGGCTTTTAAATCCGGCGGTCGGGTTATGAAAAATGTAACCGGGTATGATCTTTCCAAGGGCATGGCCGGTAGCTGGGGAACGCTTGCCGCAATCACCGATGTGAGCTTCAAGGTGCTACCAAAAGCGCCGGATGAAATTACTGTCGTGCTGGAAGGCTTGCTGGACGAGGATGCCTCAACCGTAATGGCGATCGCCATGGGTTCCAGTGCTGAAGTATCAGGAGCCGCCTATCTGCCCGAAGGGGTTTCGGCCCGGTTTACAATCCAACCTGCCAATGGAGCCGCCGCCACATTGTTGCGGCTAGAGGGAATTGCCCAATCGGTCGAATATCGAAGCAAGGCATTGCAGAAACTACTGAAAGCGTTTGGCAAATCATCGGTGCTGGAGCGTAACCAATCGCGCAATCTCTGGCGTGAAATCCGTGATGTGCACCCCTTTGCCAATGGCGCTGACAGGCCCGTTTGGCGGTTGTCGGTTATCCCGTCTGAGGCCCATAAAATCTTGCTGGCGCTGCGCATGCAAACCTCTGTTGACGCCTATTACGATTGGCAGGGCGGGCTAATCTGGCTTGAAATGCAGGGCGAGGTGGAAGCGGAGCTTGTGCGCTTTACCATCAACGCCTATGGCGGTGGCCATGCGACCCTTGTCCGCGCTGATAATGAGACCCGCGCAACTGTTCCGGTGTTTCAACCGCAGGAGCCGGCACTGGCGGCCCTAAGCAAACGGCTGAAAGAGAGCTTTGACCCCAAGGGCATTCTCAATCCCGGTCGCATGGTGGAGGGTATATAGTGCAAACTTCTTTCTCTATTACGCAATTGGCTGACCCGAATATTGCCGAGGCCGACAAGATCTTGCGAAACTGCGTTCATTGCGGGTTTTGCACGGCAACTTGCCCGACCTATGTGACCCTTGGCAATGAGCTTGATAGTCCGCGCGGGCGAATTTATCTGATCAAGGAAATGCTGGAAAATGATCGCCCGGCGGATGCTGGCATTGTCAAACATATTGATCGTTGCCTTTCCTGCCTTTCCTGCATGTCGACCTGTCCTTCCGGCGTGCACTATATGCATTTGGTTGATCATGCGCGCACCCATATTGAAGAAACCTATAACCGCCCAATTATTGATCGCAGCCTACGTGCCATGCTGGCTATGATCCTGCCCTATCCAGGGCGGTTTCGACTGGCCTTAAAAGCCGCCAGATTTGCCAGACCGTTCAGGGGGTTGATCAGGGCTTTGCCGGGCATGAAACCGATGGCCGCAATGCTCGAGCTTGCTCCAGCTATTGTTCATGCAAAAAACAGGTTTTCCGAGCCGGGCGAGTTTATTCCCGAAGGCACAAAAAAAGGCCGTGTTGCTATTTTAACCGGCTGCGCCCAACCAGCGCTTGATCCCGGCATCAACAAAGCTTTGATTGAATTATTGCAGCGCAAAGGTATTGCAGTGGTGCTGCCCGAAGGCGAGGGCTGTTGCGGTTCTCTGGTGCACCATATGGGTCGCGAGAAAGAAGCGTTGACGGCTGCTAAAACCAATATTGACGCATGGATGGGCGAAATTGATAAGGGCGGTCTGGACGCGATCATTATCACCACATCAGGCTGCGGCACGACGATCAAGGACTACGGCTACATGTTGCGCCATGACGCTGCCTATGCGGAAAAGGCTGCGAAAATTTCTGCCCTTGCCAAGGATGCGACCGAGTATCTGGCAACGCTTGATTTAGGCGAGCCAACGACTGCTTCCAATATGATTGTTGCCTATCATTCCGCCTGTTCGATGCAGCACGGACAAAAAATTACGCGCCAGCCAAAAGAGCTGCTTAAAAAGGCGGGCTTTGTGGTCAAGGACGTACCGGAAGGCCATTTATGCTGTGGATCGGCAGGCACTTACAACATGATGCAAAGCGAAATTGCCACCAAACTGCGAAACCGCAAGGTTGAAAACATTGCCAAAACCGGAGCGGATATAATCGCCGCCGGAAATATCGGCTGCATCACGCAAATTGCGGGCGGCACTAAAACACCGATTGTTCACACGGTAAAACTACTCAATTGGGCCTGGGGTGGCGAAAAGCCGGAAGAGCTTGTCTCCTAAAAGCATGCCCTCGGACTTGATCCGTTGGTGGGCGCCGGTTTTAGGAACAAAGACATGCGAAAACAAATAACAAAAGCTTGTCTCCTAAAAGCATGCCCACGGACTTGATCCGTTGGTGGGCGCCGGTTTTAGGAATAAAGACATGCGATAACAAATAGCTAAAGCTTGTCTCCTAACAGCATGCCCTCGGACTTGATCCGTTGGTGGGCATCGGTTTTAGGAATAAAGACATGCGATAACAAATAACAAAAGCATATCGGATGAGGACGATTGAATGCTATATGCTTTTGACTAGGGTCCTGACCCTAAGCCCTCTAGAAAAACTTGTAGGTAACACCAATGATGATTTGATTGCTGATAATGTTGGTGGAAATTGAGCCACCACCGTTTAAATCGGCATCAATCATAGTGTAGGAACTTTTTATTTCGCCAAAGAGTGACCAGTTATCACTAATTCTCGCATCGATCCCGATCAAACCCTGTACAGCCACGCCACCAAGCTGAAAGTTTTTCGTTTTGCTGGTGGCCGCAGCATTGGCAACTTCAACACTGGGGATACTAACGCCGACACCGATGCCGCCATAGGGCGTAAATCTGGTTGTGTTTTGATATCGATAAAGCGCGTTGGCCGTCAGTAAATTAATGCCATCAGTAAATTCAAGGATACTCAATCCGGCAGGTAGCGGATCGGCGTAAACTTTGGCATGGGAAAAGTCGATTGCAAACCCGAATTGTGGATTGGATTCAAGCCACCAAGTACCACGGACGCCGTAATAGGGGGGCATTTCAAAGGATTTACCATCCCAGCCAACTGTCACGTCTTGTGGGCCTGCACCAAGATTAAGGTCGTATTTAACCTTTGAATGCGGCGATGAATTATGTCCGCCATAAATTGAAAATGTCGCTTCAGCCTTCGCATTCTCAACACTAAGAGGCCCCCCGGCCCCAAGTGCTATAATGAATACTATTCCAAGAGCTGAAAACCTGTCTGACAACCTAAGCCTAAGTTGTGATTCCATGTTCTCGACCTTTATGATCTTATGTTATTGCAAGGATATATCTACCATTTTATGTATTAAGAGTCGATTGTGAATTGCAAACTGAACCAATCACATTTTGTGTGATTGGTCTACTCAAGGTTTATTTTTTGAGCTGTGTTGCAAATATATAACAAATTACCAATATTTGACACTCGCTATGATCCGGATTTGGGCAATGCGCTGTGTTTGAAACCAACTATAATTCAACCCCCAAATTTATAAGACTACTACTTTTGTGCCAACTTTAATCCGTTCGTATAAATCAATGGCATCTTGATTGCGCATCCTAATACACCCGGATGAAACTGCTTTACCAATGCTCCATGGTTGGTTTGATCCGTGTATTCGATATAGCGTTGAACCAAGATACATGGCGCGTGAACCAAGTGGGTTATTGGGGCCGCCCGCCATAAAGGCAGGAATATTCCGCCCTGCAGCTTTTTCTCGAGCAATCATTTCCGCAGGCGGTCGCCAACTCGGCCATTCTGCCTTTCGGGTAACCTTATGGGTTCCTGCCCACTCAAACCCGGGCTTGCCGACACCGACACCGTATCGCCGTGCCTTGCCGTCTTTCATCACCAGATAAAGCCTGCGTTCAGGCGTATTGATAATCACAGTGCCCGCTTTGTGGGGGCCTGAATAATTTACCAGTGTGGGTAAAAGTGCCGGATTAAATTGACGAGATGAAGTTTTTCTGCGGGGTTGCTTTTTCCGCAATACCACACCGGATCGAAGTGCGGCCGTGCGCCGTTTATAGCGCTTGGTCGTGCGTTTTGTAATGTTGGTTTTTCGATTATAAGAGCGTTGTTTGCGCAACAATCGTTGATGGGCGGCGCGTGGGACGATGGCAGGGCTGCCTTGCAGCTGCAACATTAATGGCTCCGAAATATTGGGGCTAAGCACCAGCGGCGGCGGTGTTGCATAGCGCTGTCCGGCTGTAACATTTGGAGTAGAAAAAACGAGGGCAATCATAGTGGCAAGGGCCGCTAGAACAGATTTCGACAATAGAATTTTCATAAGCTGTGCTCCAAACAAGTCATATTGATAAAACGATAGGGGCATTCTCAACCGGAATTGTGAATCTAATTTTACCTTTCCTGTTTACAGTCTGTTTACCTGTTTTCTTGGTAAGGAAAGGGTTCATCAACGCAGTTAATCAAAGGTTTTTA
>JAJRQF010000126.1 GCA_024280375.1 Alphaproteobacteria bacterium
ACAATGCCGACGTGGCGGCATTGTTTGTAAGTATAGAAGACATAACTTCTCCAGTTTTCTGCTTTGTTAAATCGTCTTTCTGACGAAGTGTGGGGATACCACATGAACAATCGCTAACATAGAATTAAACTTAAACAAGAAAATATTCCTGTCGTTTCAATAGATTTACATCGACTGATCAATGTGTTGCGAAAACAACACAGAACTCGATTGCTTCTCGCCATCAAACCCATAGGATCCTTCAAGGCTGTGGCGCTTGCGAATTCGGGCAATTACGGTTTTTATTTCTTGCGTGGCTTCAACCATATTCGCGAGCAACCGGGCGTCCTTATGAATTAACCCGCTTAGATCTTTAAGGTTTTTCCGCAATTCTTCGGCCGCCTTCGTTTCTAGTTAATTTGCGTTTCGATTTCCGTCGATGCCGTTTCCAATTTGGCGAATAGGTTTGCCTTTTTGTCAAACAGCTCGACGACACGATCCAAGTCACCATTGTTAATGGCAGCAATTTCTTCGCTCAATAAGTTGAGGAGGTCTTTGACGCCTGATTTATCTTCTATTGCATTCTGAGTTTCCGGTACCCGTTTCATTTATTTACCTCCTTGATTTTGAGCGCTTTTATATCTGTTGATCGCCATTTCAATACTTTGAGATATTCCCGTGCTTCCTTGCTGGGCGATCTGGTCTGCAACGGCGCCTGCAAGGAAGCTCCGCCATTTTTCTTCGGCGTCACCGCCGCCAAATTCACCTATATCGACGGTTTTGATCATCTCTTCCACGACTTGCGACAAAAACATTGCCTCAAATTTTCGTGCTGATTCTTTTGCTTCGTCTGGTTCTTTTGGTTTTGTATGTATGGCGCTATTCATCGCGCCGGATACTTGATCTCCTAAAATTTCCATGCGAATTATCCCCCTAGATAATTTCCAAGTCTGCGTGCAGCGCGCCCACTGCCTTGATCGCTTGCAGGATCGAAATGGTTTCCGGCGCCCCTATTCCAATCGCATTTAGCCCATCAACGAGACGCTGAAGGCTGACATCACCTTCAAGAACGGTAAATTTGGTTTGTTGGGTTTCTACCGAGACGGTGCTCTGAGGCACGACAACTGTTGTTCCACCGATAGATAGTGGGGCTGGTTGGCTCACCTCCAGCCTGTTTTCAACAAGTATTGTAAGCCCACCTTGACTGATAGCAACTTTATCAATGCGGACATCTGCCCCGATAACAATTGTACCTGAACGGGCATCGATAACTACTTTTGCAACACTATCTGGTGTCACAAGAATATTTTCGACGGTTGCAATGAGATCCACTATGGGAATCTTGTCCGGTGGGTACATTTCGACGGTTGATAAGTCCATTGCTTCGGCCACATCCGATCCAAACGACTCGTTGATTGCATCGGTAATCCGCATTGCCGTGGTAAAATCCGGGGTCCGTAATGATAAAATTACAGATTCTAGATCGTTCAGTTTGAACGGTATTTCATTTTCAACTGTGGCACCATTTTCGATTCGTGCGACCGTGGGCACGCCTTGAACAATACTTGCATTGATCCCTTGGGCATTAAATCCAGCGACGGCAATTGGGCCTTGGGCGACAGCATAAATTTCCCCGTTTGCACCGGAAAGGGGTGTCACAATCAGCGTTCCACCTCGTAAAGAAGTGGCATCTCCTAAAGAAGACAGCACAACATCAATGGTTGAACCCGTCTTGGCAAATGCGGGAAGCATGGCTGTAACCATAACTGCGGCTGTATTTTTGGTTTTCAGTCCATCATTTGACAGGTTCCCGACACCGAGGCGTTCGAGCATACCTTCGATAGATTTTTTGGTGAAAGGGCTGTTTCGGATGCGGTCCCCAGTACCATTTAACCCCACCACGAGCCCGTAGCCGACAAGTTGGTTTTTTCGCACACCTTCGAATACAACAATGTCCTTTATACGAACTTGTGCCAAGGCTTGCGAAGCTAATGTGCAGATTATCAGCAGTCCTAGAAGCGGTGTGCCCCGGAGGAGGCAGGTTACTATACGCATAGGTTTAGCACTTTCATTTCAGCACACCCGAATTCAGATGAATATTTCATTTACTTATCATCCATTTTTACATGATTAGCAAGAATAGAATGGCATTAGATATTTTTATTAATGCTTATGCTTGACTGATAATGATTAAAGTGCAAAGACTATACAGATAATGCATAACTATGTATGCAAACTAAACGAGAGATAAAATGACCAGCGTATTCCTTTATGAACCAAGAGATGACCGCCGTTCAGCCATAATTGTTGAACTGTTATCAGCCCAAATGGAGCCGATGCAGATTAATGATAGTTTTTTTCAACGTGATTTGGGTCAAATCAACAAAGATAGAACCAAACTGCGGCCGTTTCTAATGGCAAGCTCTGCACGTGCGCTGGACCACATTCGCAATCTACGTGCCGCCGGGTGCCTCAATCCGGTTTTGGTAATGCGCGAGTCTCGGAATTCGCAAAAAACTGCTGAGGCTTTAGATGTTGGCGCGGATGATGATATTATCTTGCCGATGAATGGTATTGAAGTGAGATCGCGGATTAGCTCGATTGTGCGCAGGACTTGTGGTCATATGTCCGATAGTGTCACTATTGATGAAATCACAGCATTCCTAGATGGGAGAGACCCGGAAATTTCGGGCAATAGGGTCAAGCTGACGCCGCGAGAATACGCAATATTTCAATACCTATTTGTTAACTCGCCTAAAGTTGTTTCACGGATTGCCATATATGATACTGTGTACAGCTTGGCTGATACCCAACCATTTGACAAAGTAATCGACGTGTACATATGTAAAATCCGCAAAAAGATCAGTGCGGCGTCAGAGTCAGGTTATCACTATATCGAAACGGTATTCGGGCGGGGTTACAAGTTTTCCCCGCTGCTTGATTTTGCTGCGAATACCGATGTTTTATCGGCGAGTACCAGTACCACCGCGAGGCTCAGGGCCCATTGATTTTATCCTGAAAGTCTAAATCACTGCTACCAAACAGGAACAGTGATATGAGTGATCTTTTCTGGCTAACGGATGCACAATTGGCCCGCCATGCGCCCTTTTTCCCGAACCGCACGGCAAGCCTCGTGTTGATGATAACCGCGTGCTGAGCGGTATAAGATACATCACCTGCAAACGGTTGCGCTGTCAGCAAACTATGGCCTGGCAAAGACACTTTACAACTGTTGGGTTCGCAGGAGCCGCAAAGGTATCTTTGCCCGTATTTTGATCGAGCTGGTCCGCGAAGGCGAAAAACCGATGTGCTTATGATCGATGCAGCCCGGAACACCCGCCCAGCAGGTGTTGCAAGCCTCTTTACGATGGATTAAAATTTCTCTTTACTGAAGGACGATCCCGTTAAGGTTTTGATCACCTGGTAGCTTTGAACGATGAAGAATAATTTTGGATATGGCTTGTGAGCGTACGACATTTAGTTTTGCAAAAATTGGCGCTGCATCACGCTCCTTCATTTGCCCCAACACCAAAACGGCCACTTCAATATCCAAGGTATTCATAATGCTGGCGGCTTCCTTGGGCTTCATACCACGATAAATCTCTACTAGCCGTTTCAGGTCTTCGCTTTTGGCTTTCTCGGCACGCATAAAAAGATCTTCAAGATCGCTCTTCAAACTACTTAACCGTGCTGTATTTAGCTTCAACTTTTCTTCCGCTAGGTTCAAGCTGGCACGACGTTCCTCTAAGGCAGAAACTTGATCTTTCCAAAGATCGCGCTCTGTGCTGATTGCAAGGAATATTGTTTCCGGCGTTTCACATTGCTGCGGCTTCATCATCGGCTTTTTGTCCGGATCAACTTTGGCAGCGAAGACTGGGCCGATGAAACTAAACAAGCTCGGCTCAGGTTTTGCTGACTTTATCTGGGTTCCATCAAAGAACGGTATCACCAGTTTGGCGCCACCGGCCACAGCCAATAGAAGCACTAATGTGCGCAGAGAGATGTGAGGCCTCACGATTCTTGACCCCGGGCTGTTTCAAAAAAGCTACGAACGAGTTCTGACTTCCCGGGCAAAGAAACCCAACCAACCTGGCTTTTCATTAAGTTTTGTTTCTTCTTGAAGATCACATTCTTTTCGCCCTCAGAATCCTCGCCTAGATCGCCAACGGTTTTCGTTGAGGGAATCTTGTCAACGTCAACTGCTTTAAGCTTTTCAAGCGATGTTTCTGAACGATCAACGGCATCAGAAAAGTGACCTACCATCGGCTCCAATTCATTAAGTGCAACCAGTAACTTGCGAACGCGAAGGTCCACAAGATAGATATAGACGATTGCGCCAATCATAAGTGATAGGATTAGTCCGTTTGTTATAAGCGTTATCATTTTGTTAGCCTTCCATATCTGCTAAAGTTCTAGAAATTTTTAGGGCTACCGAACCATTTTTTCGACACCCCATTGCTGCGCTGAACATTTGTTTGCCGTTGCACGTCACCAAAATATCGTGATCGGAATCCACTCCGATATCCAACACTTGGTTTTGTTCCCATGACAAAATTTCATGCAAAGGGACCTTCATGTCTTTCAGGACCGCAGTCAGTGAGACATCAGTGCTCTGCAGTGAATTTGACATTGCTTTGCGCCAAATATCCTTGCCGCCGATTTTACCACCACGAAAGGGTTGAGAGAACGCAGGACTAACGGCTTCAAAAGCAACATAGGGGATGATAAACGTCATCAACCCGCTTTGCTCTTCTAACGAAATCTCCATCACGACCTTCACACAAGCACCATCTAATGGGGCAAAATCCAACTCCTCTGGGTTTTCTTCCATAACATTTACAAGAAAGCTCACTGGTGTCACTTCGGAAAGCTTGGTTGCAAGCGCACACATCACCACATCATAGAACTTTGCAGCTATGCATTTTTCAAGGCGGGTAAAGTTCCGGGTTTTTAGAGAGCTGGAAGACGGTTTTCCACCGAGCAAAGTTTGTATCAACGGGAAAATTAGGGCAGGCTCCGCAACGACAGCCAAAGTGCTTTTCCATGGTTCAGCCGCTATCAAGCCAAAGAGACTGGGACTATCAAACTCCTCAAGCGCTCCACCGAATGAAACAGAGGCAAAGGACTTTAGTTTTACCTCAGTCTTTGTTGATGTGTATTCGTTCAGAGTATGGGTTAAAGTTGCTTGAAACTGATGAAACAACTCTTCCATCATAGGCAGTTGGCCATAATTGGTTTTTGACATCTCAATGATTTGCTCTTCGACGCTCAAGGCGGGCAAGCCATCATTGGGTTGGGATTGAACATGTTCATTCATTTTAAGTGCGACCTGATTTCATTGTACAATTATATCCGCAATAAGCAGCTCTCTGGGTGCATCGCTTTCTGCAACGGCGCGGGCGCGTCTAAGAAGTTCTGACTTAAGCCTGACAATACCAATGGAGCCGCTCAGGTCTCGTTCAGTCAGCTGTCGCAAATAGTTTTGAAAGGCATCCCTCATATAAACCACACGCTCCTCAATTTTCTCTGAGCCTTCGATATTTTGATCAAACACCAAGGCAACATTCAATTTTAAAAAACGGGTACTTTTGCGCCCTGTTTCAGTAATTGAAACGATATTAACGATGATTTCTTTGAAGGGCATTACCACCAACTCTGCTTCTGCCGCACTGCTCTCCATGTCCGCTTCGGCTGTACTCTCCTTAGTACCGGAATCATGCTGCGAATCTTCATCCATGCTTGGCTCTTCATCCATTTCCATTTCTTCGCCACCGGTGACCAGATTCATCAGTTTGTCAGGCCCCATCGACATGACCAAGCCGCCCATAAGTGTGGACAGACTCAGAAAGACGGCCAAAATGATAAATAGCCATTTTCGAGATGGTTTCTTTTCAGAATCATCAGCTACTTCAGGGTTATTCTTGGGCATTGGTTTCTCACGTGATGATATTCTTTCTATATAATGTACAAAATGAATTATATTAGCAAGTATAAATTTTTTAACCTTGCTTTTAAAGAATTAACTAGGGTATCAATATTTAAACAATGTTTGAAGGGCGTATCCTTGAGATCTCTAATTGACAATCTATCCTCACTGGGCACAACGCGCCTCGTGGCCTTAGCCAGTATTGGGTTGGGTCTCGTTTTTGCGTTGCTGTTTGGTGTAGGTACAATAATGTCGCCCAGCTTTGTGCCTTTGTACAATAACCTGTCGGTTTCGGCAGCCAGCCAAGTTGTGAACACCCTTGAACAAGCTGGGTTCAAAGTGAAGCTTTCTGGAGGAGGGTCGACGGTTAGTGTCGATCGGGATCAAGTGCCGCGCGCGCGCATGGCCTTGGCCGAAGGTGGATTGCCAAATGAAGGCGTGCCCGGTTGGGAGCTGTTCGATCAATCGAGCGGAGTTGGTATGAACAGCTTCATGCAGAAAATAAACCGCTTACGTGCGCTAGAGGGCGAGCTGGCCCGTTCTATTCAGTCATTAAGTTCGGTGAAGGCTGCCAGGGTGCATTTGGTCCTTCCTGAACGCGAGGCGTTTTCTCGGGTTAAGCCTGAGCCAAGTGCATCGGTTATTGTTCGTAGTCGCTCTAACAGCCAAGTATCCCAACGCCAGGCGCTGTCAATTCGCGCATTGGTAGCCGCAGCGGTTCCAGAAATGGTGCCAACCCAAGTGACTGTAATATCGTCGACTGGAGAGGCCATCTTAACAGACGGCAAAGAAGGTTCTGCCGGGGCAACAATGGATGCCGTTGGCAACGAAATAGAAAGCCGAATCGTCAGCAATATATCCAATATACTCATGGCACGCGTTGGGGCCGGCAACGTGCGTGTTCAAGCAGCTGTAACATTGAACCGTGAAAGCAAAATTGTGAAAACAAAAAGCTTTGATGCTGATCAGCGAGTCGTCAGATCAACGGAGTCCAGTGAAGAAACCAGCAGCGACGGCAAGCCCGGGGACTCTGCTGTGGACATAGCGAACAACTTGCCAGGCGATCTGGGGGGGAATGTCGGATCTGGGGGCACTTCAAGCGAGGCAACATCAGCCCGTGAGATTGTTAACTATGAAATTGGCAATTCTGATACTGAAACTGTTCGTGAAGCAGGTGAAATTGAACGCATATCTGTGGCCGTTTTGGTAAATGGTCTGTACACAATGGATGCCGAAGGTGTGTCTACATATCAGGATCGAAGCCCGGAAGAACTGGATCGCTTACGCCAATTGATCGAGTCTGCGTCCGGATACAACGAGGCGCGTGGTGACAACATCAGTGTCCAGAGTATGCAATTTATGGACTATAGTGACGGCCTGAACGAACCTGTAGGTGTATCATTCTCCCAAATGATGTCCGAAAATCTAACATCAATACTGCGTGGCGTATTTGCCATTGGATTGGTTGCGGCAGTCTTGATGTTAGGGGTTCGCCCAACCCTGAAACTCATGCTGGAAGCCCCGAAACCTATTGCTGAAACGCCTGAGTTGGCAGTCGGTAGCCCCACTGATAATATCGGGGTTATGCCTTTAAGTGCTGGCGGTACTGTGGGGTTGGCCCAAGGGGCTGTGCCGATCGAACGTCTTGATAACAACCTGCCGCCCCTAATTATCAGTAGCAGTAGCGAGGAACGGCAGCGAATTAATGCTTTTACCAACATTGTTGAACAAGAGCCGGAAGAATCCATGAAGATTATCAATCACTGGCTGACGGAGAGGGCGTAGATCATGACTTTAGTATTCAGTCGGAATTTTGATGATGAAGAGAATTGGAAAAGCGGGAAAAATTGTTCTTGTGACAAACACAGCCAAGAGGAAGTTGATGCTCTTATCGAAGCAACGAAGTCCAAAGCATTCCAATCTGGACTTAAGGAAGGGTACGACACCGCCTGGGCCAAATTTAATGGAGAGGCCGATCTAATCCAAAACGATGCATTGGAGGATATCCGAACCCAGTTACGGGCATTGTTAGAAAAGATCAACGATCACAGAACCGCGCTGGAATCTCAAATTCTAGATTACACCCTTTCGATTTGCGAACAGGTCTTTCCATATCTTCAACACAGCCAATCCCATGAGCGTGCTTTGACTCAGATTAAGAAAACCATGCGCTTGGCCATGAATAGCCCGCATATCAACATCATACTATCAAATGACGCGCTACCAAAATTGACCCCGTTTGTTGAACAAATAGCAATTGAGCTGGGCATAATAGATCAAATTAAACTGTCATCCGATGATAAACTTGAAGACGGAGCAACCATAGTTGAGTGGCAAAACGGCTTCATGGATTACAGTTTTGATGTTGTTTGTGAGCGGATTTTATCTGCTCTGAAAGCTGTGCAAACAACGATTCCAACTACTCTGATAAATGGAAGTGAAGACCGTGCCTGAAGAAACCACACCTCCGACAAACGAAAATGTCCAAACCTCTGAAGGTAAGATAAAAGACATCTTGCCAGAATTACAAACCGACGAGGATTTTCAGTCGGCCAACCCGACAGCCCCGCCTCAAGGTGACGCAAGTCGAAGTAAAAGCATTGACGCAATGTTGAATGTCGACATGAAAATCCAGATTGTTCTTGGTCACGGCCGCATGCCAATTGCTGATTTGCTAAAACTAAGCCGAGGCTCCGTTATTGAGCTGGATAGACGTATTGGGGAACCCGTCGATATCGTCATCAACCAAAGTCTGGTGGCACGCGGTGACTTGATCAAAGTTGGTGAGAACCGCATTGGCATTTCTTTGACAGAGATTGTCAAAGATTACATCCTTGAAAACTGACCATGAATTACGGCGCTCCAAAAAATTGGGTTGGCATTTTGTTGAAAATACTCGGGGTTTTCGTTCTGAGCGTCGCCATAAGTCTTGCTTTAACCACCAGCCTATTTGCACAAGACAGCGGTGCAAGTCTGCTGGAATCGCTTTCCGGTGCGCTCAGTAATGCTCCTACTGGGTCAGACGAGCGCGCTACCCTAAGCGGCAATATCATTCGACTTGTTGCCCTGATGACAGTCCTTAGCATTGCGCCCGGCCTTTTGGTCGTTATGACAAGCTTTACCCGCTTTATTATTGTTTTTTCAATTCTGCGTTCGGCATTGGGCCTAAACCAGACTCCGCCAAACATCGTGCTTTCCAGCATGGCTTTGTTCATGACATTTTTTGTCATGCAACCGGTTTTTGAGGATGCCTGGACAGATGGAGTTGAGCCACTGCTAAGCAATTCAATCACAGAGACACAGGCATTTCCACGGATTGCAGAGCCGTTCAAACTGTTTATGTATGCCAACACACGTGATCAAGATATCGAACTTTTTCGCAATATTGCGGCAGAAAGCGGCGGCACTGCAACCTTGGAGAATCCGCAGTCAGTTGATGATGTGGGTTGGCGTGAGTTGGTCCCCGCCTTTATGATTTCAGAATTGCGTCGCGCCTTTTACATTGGCTTCCTGATTTATCTTCCCTTTGTGGCAATCGATTTAATTGTTGCATCGGTACTGATGGCTGCCGGCATGATGATGATGCCCCCCGTTCTTATTTCACTGCCCTTTAAAATTATCTTCTTCGTTCTGATTGACGGCTGGTACATGCTGGCTGGCAGTCTCATGGAGAGCTATTTGCCTGCGGTGGGAGGCGGCTAAATGTGGAACTTTCAACACCATCACAACCTGGTACAAGTAAAGGATTAACTTCCGTCATGGCTTCAACATCTATTGCGCATTCAAGTTCACCTGGGCCCCTGATTGGCCTACCAAGGTGGAAAACCTTTAAAGGCAAGGAAAAAGCCGCAATTGTTTTTCTTTGCCTCGGTGAAAAACGCGGCGCGGAAATGATGAAAAAACTTTCCTCGGTTGAAATTGAACAAATAACAGCTGCAATTTCTGGCCTTGGCAGCATTACAGGCGAAGAAGTCGAAGCTGTTATCATGGAGTTTGCAAAATTGTTTGCACAAGACAGCGGCCTGTTTGGTTCACTTTCCATAGCAGAAAAAATGCTGCGGGAATTCCTGCCAGAAGACCAATTGCAAGAAGTTCTCGACAACGTAAGCGGTCCAATTAAAGAACGTGACCTTTGGGCCCGGTTCAATGCGCAAAGTGAAACGGTTATTGCCGAGTACCTTGCAGGCGAACACGAACAAACCGCTGCGGCCATTCTATCCAAACTAAAGCCGAGTATGGCGGCAAAGGTCATTCCACTCTTGCCTGCTGAGACCATGCAAGATGTGGTGGAGCGGATGATCACATTAGAATCAATCCCAAGCCCAATCATGGAGCAAATAGAAGAATCTTTGCAAAACGACGTGATGGACAATACTTCGCACGCAGCAGAAGAAGAAATGCAGACCCATATGGCAAATATTTTCAATCATCTCAATCCGGAAATGTTTGCATCCATCTCTTCTGGATTAGAAACCAACTGTGCCGATACATTGAACGGTATCAAGAAAAAGATGTTCACATTTGGTGACCTCATAGGTCTGGACCCCAGGGATCTTGCCAAGATTACCCGCAACCTTCAAGGCGATACCTTGCCGCTTGCTCTTCGCGGGGCAAGCAAAGAGTTAAGGGATCATTTTTTAAATGCACTCCCTTCTCGAAGTCGGGATATGCTACTTGAAGAAATGAACTCTATGGGGCCAGTCAAAGGCAGTGATGTGCGAGCGGCACAAATGTTGATGGTTGATCAAACCAAATTATTGGTTGAAGAAGGTGAAATTTCTTTACCAAGCGATGAAGACGACGACGATGACGATATCTTTGAATAGACAGCCACAGCCTTGAAGGATCCTATGGGTTTGATGGCGAGAAGCAATCCAGTTCTGTGTTGTTTTCGCAACACATTGATCAGTCGATGTAAATCTATTGAAACGACAGGAATATTTTCTTGTTTAAGTTCAATTCTATGTTAGCGATTGTTCATGTGGTATCCCCACACTTCGTCAGAAAGACGATTTAACAAAGCAGAAAACTGGAGAAGTTATGTCTTCTATACTTACAAACAATGCCGCCACGTCGGCATTGTCGGCCTTGCGGTCGATAAACAGCAATCTCGATCAAACCCAAAATCGCATCAGTTCTGGCCTGAAAGTTTCTTCCGGCAAGGATAACGCGGCGTTTTTCAGCATCTCTGAGACGTTGAAATCCGACAGCGGGATTTTTAACTCGATTAACGACAGTCTGACATTGACCAAAAACTCGATCTCGACAGCTCGGCTTGGCGCCGAAACTGTTGTCGATCTGGTCAATCAATTTGCAGAACGGGTTGCTTTTGCACAAGGCGGTTCCGCCAGCGTGCGCGCCTCTGTTCAGGACGAGCTTGATGAGTTGGCAGCGCGGATCGATACCACGATCAGCCAGTCAACTTTCAACGGTGAAGATCTGGTAAACAGCTCTTCCGCAGTGACTGTGGTAACAGGCATTACCCGCACCAGCGCTGGTTCGGTCAGCACAACAACGATCACTTTCGACCAGCAAGACTTGGGTGCAATCCAATCCGCGCTGGCAGCAATTGATCTGACCACCAGTTCTACAACAGCACTTCTGGCCACCGATCTGGGCACCGTTACAACCCAATTGTCCGCGGCAACTGATTCAGCAACTTCGCTGGGTATCGCAGAGAAATCCATCGAAACACAGCAGACATTCTTGACAGAATTGTCTGATCGTCTGGACAGCAGTGTTGGCGCAATCGTTGATGCAAACCTCGAAAAAGAGGCCGCACGGCTTCAATCCTTACAGGTACAACAACAGCTGGCGTCACAATCGCTTTCAATTGCAAATCAGGCACCGCAGAACATCCTGAGCCTATTCAGATAACAGACCTAAAACGGTCTGATCGAATAATAGGGAGGGCGGTGTGATGAGGACCGCCCGACCGACCCTAGCCAAGTCGAGCAGCTACTGGTTAGAACATTAACCTTGTACGCAGATACAAGTTAATTTTGAAAGAGAAGAAACGATCATGGGCATTGAGTCATATAAGAACATCATTCGGGAATGTGAATCACCAAGACAGATGGAGCGTCGAATATTGGCACGAATTACAGGTGCTTTGATACAATACGCAGAGGAATATGACGGGGCAGCAGATGCCGAAGATAGACTGGGAATTTTGTACAATGGCTTGGGAGAAAGCCTTGTGGAAAACCAGCTTTTTTGGCGCATTTTGAAAAATGATGTAGCATCAAAAGGGAATTCACTTGATACCAAATTGAAGGGATCACTTATTTCAATCGCGCTTTGGGTTGAGCGGGAAACCAATTCGGTAATGGGCGGTACTGAAGGTGTGCAAGATCTTATTGCCGTTAATCAGAATATTATTGCTGGTCTGGCAGGTACGGGCGCGGCGCAAAGGGGGTAAGGCAATTGCCACTAAGACTGACCTTAAAACCTGACGAGCGGATCATTGTGAATGGATGTGCCATTCGCAATGCATCCCGACGTCAAACCTTGACGATCGAAAACCGAGCCGACGTGGTGCGTGGCAATGACTTGCTAAAAGAGCAAGAAGCCAACACACCCGTCACCAGAGTGTATTTTTCGATACAGACGATTTTGGTCGCCGCAGAGTTGCGGGAAGATTTTACGCCACAAATCCAAAGAAACCTTGCTGAATTGATGTCAGTTTTTGGTTTAGAATATAGAGATAATATTGTAAAGGCCGCCAATTTTGTGAGTGTCGGCGACTATTACAAAGCGTTACGGGCATTGAGCGGCCTGATAAAACATGAACGGCAGTTGCTGGACCTAATTGCAACTAGTGTCGGCGCAGATGCGGCCCATTCTACCGAAGCCCCCGAGGAAGAAACACAATGATACCCCTCCAAGGTCTAAGTTCCTTCCTCGGGTTGGCTTTGGTAGATGCCACGCGTGATCGCCAGATCCAGTCTATCCAAAACTCTGCACAGGGCAAACGTGAAATCACCGCATTTCGAGAACGCATAGGCAATATCGAAACTGTGGATCAATTGATGGAGGACAATGAACTCTATGTTTTTGTGATGAAAGCATATGATCTGGAAGATCAGATATTTGGCAAGGCACTGATGGCGAAGGTTTTGAAAAGTGACTTGGACGATCCTAAGGCTTTGGTAAATCGACTAACGGACCAAAGGTTCAGAGATTTGAACCGGGATTTGGGGTTTCTGCCTGACGATGCCGGCAACAACAACACGTTCTTGATACCATGGCAGGACAAAATGGTTGATCGGTTTGTTGAACGTCAATTCATCAATGGGCAGGCAGATCAGAATGCAACCATCGGAACGGCCCTGGAATTTAGGAGACTAGCACCCTCCATTACCGAACCGTTTGGTTTTCTGAAAAATGCTGAGCTATCGGAGTTTATTCGTACGACATTGGGGATACCGGCCGCATCTGCTGGCCTAGATATTGATCGACAGGCGGACCTTATCGACAAAAAGTTTGATTTCGATAAATTGCAAGACCCTGCTGAAATTGAAAAATTGATAATTAAATACACGGCCATTAAAGATGCACAAAATGGCGCTAATACTTCAGCAAACATCGCCGTACAGTTAATGAATGCGGCTGTTAATGTCAGTTCAAGTGGGCGGTTTGTGCCCATTACCATAGACATAGAATCAATCAGGCAAATTCCAAGAGGCGCCTATAGCTAAGGCGACTTGTTTGGTTCCAAAATTTGCGGTGTATATCCTTTTTAGGAAGGCCTGATGCAACCTAAGTTGGGTCTGGGTATAGTAAAAGAATGCCAATCCGACGGTTTTCTGGCGCTTTGGGAGAAGCTTTGTTCAGCAGTTTTTTGTCAGCAAATCCCGAAACGCGTCGTATTTTTTGTGGGTTTGTGCCTGAAGCAATCATAATCCGTCTTGTCGCATTTGCTCGATCTGTTGAAAGATCCCAGTTGTCATATCCGGTCTGGCGCGAAAAGGGCGCCGCATCGGTGTGCCCGGAAATCTCAATTGGATAAGGCATATCGACAATGGTTTGGGATATAGCTTGAATAACGTCGCGTGTATTTGATTGAACTTTTGCGCTGCCAGTGTGGAACATTGCTTGGCCTTTGTGATCCACCAATTGAACCAAAAGGCCGTCTTGCACGATTTCAAATGTTAAATTGTTACTCAGGTCTGCAATTTTTGAATTGGCTATTATAGAGCTTTCGATCTGCTCTCGTACGGAGTCCAAAACCTCTTCACGCTCTTCTTTTTTGCGGTTTAATTCATCGGCGATGGCAAGGGCTGCAATGTCCATTTTCGATTTTGTTTCTTCGCCCTCCATTTCGGCTTTACCAACTTGATCAGCGCCGTCAGCGGGAACAACTTCGTATTCCACAACAACGTCTGGTTCAGATTCATTCAATCGGCTGTCAAATCTAGCCAGTGGGTTTTCCCTGCCAAAATTAGGAAGTTTTCCGATATTTTCGTCTCCAGTGGAACCGCCAAGAACGCCGTCTTTGCCCAAAACTGTTCCATCCAACAGCCCCTGGCCCCGGCCACCTGCTTGGGAAAGGCTGGGGGTAAAATAATCGGCCAAACCACGTTTTGCTTTTTCATCAGAGGAGGCAAGAATCCACATCAATAGGAAAAAAGCCATCATAGCGGTCATGAAATCTGCATAAGCAACTTTCCAACCACCCCCATGGTGGCCTCCATGGCCATCGCCTTCAACTTTTTTAATGATAATGATGTTATTCTTGCTGGCCATTGTCTAAATACCTTTACAAATTCCACACGAACAGCCGTGCGGCTTGATAATCTTATTCATGGCATTTGGGGCATGAATTACTGCTCCCATCAAGAATAGCTATTCTGCATAAGCTTTGTCGCTTTTGGGAACATCGCGATGGTATTTTCCAAGTCCGGCTTGTTTCGCATGCGCGGCTTTTCTGTCTGAATAGCTGGGAGCAACCAGAGGAATGGATTCTGGTAAATCAAATAATTTCCGATATTCGCTTTCACTCAACCCGTGCTCAGCACCAAGATGTCGTTTGAGCATTTTAAAGCCCTTGCCGCAACATAGGCAAAATACTTGATTTTGGCTTACAGCTTGGCTTATCGGCAAAGCTGGCTCCTGCTTCTTGGGTTGTTCCGTTGAAGTTTCAGTAATCGGAGAACTCAATTCTTTCCGTAGTTTGGAAACAAGTTCAACGATTTCATCCGGTGTAACTTCCTGTCGTGCGGCATATGAAGCCGCAACTTGCGCTACTATTCTGTCGTGAGACTCTGCACTGCTCATTTTTCTGCCCCTAATACTTCGAAAAGTTCATTTCTATTTCGGCACTCGACGCAAATCTATGTTTGCCTTGATCGCCGTTTCCTTTTCTTAGCAAACTTATATCACTACTATCTTTGAAATGTATACGTTTTTATTTGATACACATAAAAATGAGCAAATTTTCGCAATTGAATTCTTTGACACCTTTGTCTCAGCTGGATGAACTTGGGTGCCGTAAGGGTTATTTCAATTGTTTCCTTGCCCGTCTGGCTAATAGAATCTCCTCCGCTGTTGCTACTTCGCGGGTTTCCTGCTCTTGATAAATTTGATCACTTAATGCGCTGTGCATGATGTCGATAGTTTTAAACTCCTTAAACTTATCGCCTATTTGTTCTTCCAGAGCGGAAATATGGGGCTGGAGTTGGTCGATACTGTCATCGAGCGTACCGATTTCCGTTCTTGCGGCGGGTAGAAATTGCCTCATATATGGCGTTAGATCCGGGTTCGATGACTGAATTTGGTGCTGAACGCCCTCAAGCAAAGTTTGTTTTTGAGAGTTCAACTCCACATTCTGTAAACGCAAGTCGCCAAGTTTCCGGGTGCTGATTTCCATTTCATGCTTTTTTAGCCGTTTCAAAACCGACAAGGCAGCGAGGCGACGACGCTCCATACTAATGACCTTTTGGTGTATTGTTGTCTTCTGCCTCTATACCCATCACACCCATTAATTTTATACGCATTTTTGCCAATATTTCTGCCGACAAAGAGTTGCTCGAGGCGGGGCTTGATATTGCGTATGGCATTCTAATGTCCTCGCCCTCCTCCTCTTCCACCGGCCCATCTTCAGCTGAAAGGGCAATTTTAACGAGTAGGCCCAACAAGAAAATTGTTAGACTCAGGATTCTGCTATATTTCCTGAAAGGAGTCATGCGGCGGCATTCAGTTCTTTTTGTCCTTCTTCCACCTCATAAAAGTTGGGCTGTTTTTTACTTGGGATGTTCCCACGACCCATCTCCACACAGATGCTGGGTGGGTGGTCGGCCACCATTGCTACAAAAATATCCCGGATTATTGTATAAAATGTACCCTCTTCGTCAACAATTTGCCCAAGTCGGCCTGCAATTGGTTGCACCATGCAGTATGCCAGAAACACCCCTAGAAAAGTACCAACTAACGCGCCGCCAATCATGCCGCCGAGGATTTCAGGTGGCTGGTCAATCGACCCCATAGTTTTAATCACACCTAAAACCGCCGCAACAATACCAATTGCCGGCAGGCCGTCAGCCATACCCGTTAAGGCCTCTACTGGCCCCATTGATTCATGGTGGTGCTTCTTGATCTTGCGGTTGATGACATCTTCTGTCTCGTATTTGTCATCGAATTGCATTGCGAGCATACGAAAGCTGTCCGTGATCAGTTCAGGTGCAAAATGATCTTTCAGGATCTTTGGGTAGCGCTGAAAGATGCTGCTTTCTTTGGGGTTTTCAATGTGCTCATCAAGCCCCAGAACTCCGTCTGTCTTGTAAACCTTGGTCAGCTCATACATCAATTTTAACAGATCGCTATAATCTGCAGTTTTCCACTTCGGGCCTTTAATGACGGTCAAAATGCCTTTTCCGGCACCGAGTACTGTTGCGAATGAATTGGCAACAACCAGGGAGCCAATTGACGCTCCGCCGATCATCATCCCCTCGTACGGGAGCGCGTGTAACACCACTCCCATACTGCCGCCGGATAACACAAATCCACCAAAGACCAGCCCAAAGACCATCACAAGCCCAATTGTAAACGACATTAGCACTCATCCATTCAAAAATTATTCTTGATAATTAGTATAAGCACAATTGACAAATAGTCAAAGGTAATTAAGAATAAAGTAGAAACTAATCTTGAGAAGATGAAATAGTCATGAATAATATGAAAGCATTTATATATTTTGTGGAACCTGAGGTGATGGAGGGTGCCCTATCTGGTTGGCCGCAAAAGATGAGGCTTGCGTTGTGTCTATACAAGTCTGGTCGCATTGAGATTATGATGTTTCACTGCAAAGAGAGTCAGGGGATCATCAAAAGAATGAGGGATATCCTGAAGCTTGAAACGGGAAGCTTTGGTATTGTTCCCGAGGCAAGAGGTTATCCTACCAAGGCAATTCGGTTTTCCGATCAACAGCACTTTCTTAAATTGATTATGGAGAAAGAAGACCTTTGCGAGATAGCTTCCGACTATGCAATAAATTACCGTTTTGCTGAGGAGGAAGGGCTAGACCCAAATTACTTTACCAATAGTTCGAACAAAGGTGAAAAACCTGCGCGCCTCCCAACGGTTAGACCCGGCATGTCGGCAACCTTATTTCAGTCTAGGCGGCCAAAAACCAAAAAGCGGCTTGCTGTCAAAACAACGGCTAAGGCGCAAAAGATCACCAATTTTATTTCTGGGGAGAAAGAATACTTCAAGGGCAGCTTCGCTGAAGTCGCGAGAATAGAAGCAAGCGGCACAAACGTGTTGTTGACCCTCAACCCAGATGCAGCGGCGAGTAACCTGCCGGTTTTACAGGCGTTTGGAGTTACCCATATAGATGAATATAATCAGTTTCTGCTCGACAGACCCTTGGTGAAAAATTGGACTGCTGGGCAATCTGCCGTTATCGAAATTCCGATAGATCAATTGTCTAGTAAGTTTCCTTCTAACTATTTCGACACACCCCGCATTGCTGTGGTGATGATCGTGCCCAAGGATATCTACGTGACCTGTGGCCCGAAAATTCCGTCAGAAGACACGGATAGAGACGGCTATCACTCGGCTGAATACCCCACAGCTATGCTGGAAGACAAAGCCGCATTTTTCCCGGGTAACCAAAAGTGGCAGTGATGAAATGTGCAGTTATCACGTCAGTGGGTCCCGGACACGAACAGCTGTTGAAAGATAGTTGTTGCCCTTCTGTTGAAACGGCCAAGAACTATAATATTGGCCCGTTTGAGACGGTTAAGCATATTGTCATGGACGATACTAAGGGGCAGTTTGGACGGTCCAAACGCCGCAATGAAGCCATCCAAATAGCAGTGTCTGAGGGGTTTGACTGGCTCTTTTTCCTGGATGCTGATGACGTAATGACGCCCAATGCTTTTGAAGGCTTTGGCCGTTGCATCGAGGCTGAACCTAACTTGGATGCAGTGTGGGGCCTCATTTGCGAGTTTGACGGTGATGAGGAGCCAACTTTAAGGTTGGGGCAGCCGGAACGTCTGGAAAGCCGACAAGAGTTTTTAGCCACTGAGCCATTTTTGGCTATTCAGATTGGCGCATTTATGCGGTCGGAATGTGTTGCGCGTTTCGGTTTTGACGAGGGCATGAATACCGGCGAGGATTTCAAGCTATACTATCAACTATGGGAAAATTACGTCTGCGCCAAACGGCCAGAAATATTTTTTGTCAATCGTCGGGGCGCTCACAGTACAGGCCCACGTGCTGCTACAGGTGGGGAGTGGGTCGCTAGCGTCACTGCGCAATGGGCGGAGCAGATTGCCGCAAACCCTATGTGGATGACGGTAGGTGGGCCAGACAAAGAAGCAAAGATGCTGGTAAATAACCCGAATGACATTATTCAAAAGGCGTATTTGAAGGGGCAGTTTTTTGAAGCGGATTCCCTTGAAAAGTTGCACCGTCTAATCAAAAGCCCGGCACCGCATGTCCTTGAAGTTGGTGCCAATATTGGAAACCACGTAATCTGGTACGCCCGGTACTTGAATGCCGAGCGAATCTATCCTGTGGAACCCAACCCCTTGGCGCTCGATATTCTAAAGGAAAATGTTAAGGCCAATAACTTGTGTGGGCGTATTGATGAGCGTGGCATGGGTTTTGGTGCTGGTAGTGCCACCGGCCGCTTTCGGGTGGAAACGGATGACGTGGATAACCTTGGTGCAACACGTCTGGTTGCCGATGAGGACGGTGAAATTGCGGTTCAAACCTTGGATGCATTGATGGGCGAGGACAAGGTTGATTTTATCAAAATCGATGCGGAGGGAATGGAGCTGGAAGTGCTGGAAGGTGCTGCTGCTTTGATTGCGCGCGACAGGCCGGTGATTTGGGTCGAGGTCTTGCGTAAAAATCTGCTTGGATTTGCCCAAAACTGGTGCCGGACAGCAGGGTATCAGATCGTTGATAGTACAGCCTATCTAAACACAATAGACTATTTTGCCGTTCCGAGGGACTGATATGCAAACAATGACGTTGTCACGCAAAGACCGCCGCCGCCGTGCAGCTAAAGCTGCTAAACTCTACGGTGTCAAAGGTGACAAAGCATTGATTGTGCATCAGGCATACGATGCCTTGTTTCATAAGCGACTGGATCAGGTCGTAGAACTGATTGGGCCTATTTCACGCAGCGACCCCGAAAATAAACACCCTTGGATCATCCTCGGAGGCGCCGCGCTTGAAAAAATCGATGGAAAAACGGCGAAAGTGTTTTTTGAGCAAGCCCTTGCCATAGCGCCAAGGGACCCAGTCATTCTGGGGGGGTTAGCAAAGGCCCATGTTCTTGACGCCGAAGTTGAACCGGCAACTCTGTTAATGGAAAAGGCATTTGCAGCGGGAAATGACGATAAAGGGCTGATTAACCTTTATCTCGAACTGATGACCCGGTTGGGGCGTGGATTAAAGTCAGTTGATGTGGTTGGGCAAGTTATTCTAAAACTGAATGATGCCAATCTAAGCTACCGATTGGCCTCCATATTGACGGACACTGATGAAACCAACAAAGCTGTGTTCTGGTTTAATCGGGCTTATCTATTGGAGCCGGAAAAGGAAGATCACCAAGTGGGCCGTTTGCGTGCTCTACTATTTTCCCGAAAATTTGAAGATGTAGAAGGGTTGGCGCTCGAATTATTGGAAACGATCTCTAACCGTGATGACGTGATGACAATCTATCTGATGGCGATGAGGTTGCTTGGTAAATACGATGTTGTCAGTGATTATTGTGATACCTTTGAGTTTACGGACATCAAGGCTTATGCGCTTGCCCGTGGATTGATGGCGAATGTCTATCAGGATCTTGGGCAGTGGAAACGGGTAGAGGCTGCTTACCGAGAAGCGATGCACATTGCGGGTGAGCCGGGTAAGATCTCTAAGGCATTTGGGGTGTACAAATATTGCGAGAGGGAATTTTCCGATGGCTTTGCTCACTATTCCGACAGGTTTTCTGCCCAGAGCCGTAAACATATCCCTTTGGGGAATGCCGCAGCTGAGAACCTGAAAAACTTGCCTCGTATTCACTTGATGGGCGAGCAGGGTATTGGCGATCAGCTTGCCTTGCTCAGTTTACTGCGGGTGGCTCCTATTGATCTGGAAAAAACGGAGGTGATTTATATCAGTGACAGCAGGTTTGAATCTGTTTTGCAAAGTAACCTATTTGGGGTTGATTTCCTGTCGCAAGATCGTTTTTTCAGTGAACCTCGTTCTTTGCAAGCAAACGAATTGGTCTACCTTGGCGATCTATCTCAATACCTTGACAACACAGATCCGACAGCAATCCAAGGGGCCTATCTTGTTGCGAACGAAGGCCGCGTAGCTCACTTTAAGAAAAAATATCAGACTTTGGCAAAGGGGCGGCCCATTATTGGTGTCGCTTGGAACAGCGCAAGCTTGATTGGGCACATGCGTTCCCTACCGTTGATTGATATATTGGCATGTATCCCAGATGAGGCGCTTGTCATTAATTTACAATACAATGCAAGCCCGGCGGAAATTCGGGCTGCCAGCGAAATTCGCCCTGATCTTGATATATTTGACGACAAGGAAGTTAATCAAATGAAGGATCTTGGAAATTTTGCAGCGCAAATCATGGCGCTTGACCGGGTGATTACCATCGATAATACAACTGCGCATTTTTGTGGTGCGTTGGGCCACCCAGATAGTCATGTTCTTATCCCGATTGGGTCAGAGACGATGTGGTACTGGGGGCGGAGCGGCCCTGTTGATACTTGGTATGGTAACCTGCATTTGCACCGCCAAACCCAGTTGCGCGACTGGGTAAACCCAGTAGAATCAGTATACCGATTCGGTGGCGATTCTTAGCGAATTAATTCCCTTCGTTGTGAATATGGAAACAGCTCTAGTGATTTAAGACTACTGTATGGCAGCCGTGCACAAAAACGGCCTTTTTCTTATAAAATTTGACTCTATCGCCCACATATTAAACAATATTCATTGTGTAATGAGTAATGGGTGTAAAATGTATGTATTAATGCTGCTAAGCTTGGTGTTCTATTCTATTGGTGTGGTTCTTTTTGCCTTGGATTTGGTTAAAAAGAAACCTGTCGCCAGAGAGATATGGCCAGAGGACAATATTTGGAAAGACGCAGACGAATGGGCGGCTTTTCGGCGCAATCGTAGGGCTTCCAAGGTTAATCTATCCTTCTGATGCTTCCAGTTGTTGTGTGGGAAGTTCAACATTGATAGAGGCTTCGCCCAACAGTTTATAGATTTCTGCAAAGGACTGATCGGCCAGCATTCCCTCATTTTTACGTTGAGATAAAAATGCTTCGCTCATTGTAAAAAACCGAATAGAGGCATCGATCATTGGGTCGGTGCCGTTTTTATAAGCACCTATTCGGATAAGTTCTTCCATATCATTGTAAATTGCCAACGCATTCCTCGCGGCTTGTAAAACGGCATACTCGGCGGGGCTATGGCAATTTGGCAGCATTCGCGAAATGCTTTTTTGAATGTTGATTGCAGGATACCGCCCGCGTTCGGCGATTGATCTGTCCAGAACAATATGGCCGTCCAGAATGCCGCGAACAGAATCCGCAATTGGATCGTTCATATCATCGCCATCTACCAGTACAGTGAATAGCCCGGTAATATCACCGGCGCCAATCGGCCCTGGACCGGCGCGTTCGAGCAGCCTTGGCAGCTCAGAAAACACCGTAGGTGGATAGCCTTTCGCGGTTGGGGGTTCTCCACCCGATAGGCCAATTTCACGCTGCGCCATGGCAAATCGTGTGACGCTATCGAGCAGGAGTAAAACTTGTTTTCCCTCGTCACGAAAGTATTCGGCAATTGCAGTGGCAGTCCAGGCGGCTTGCCTACGCATCAAGGGTGGCTCGTCGCCGGTCGATACAACCAGCACAGTTCGTTTCATGCCCTCTTCGCCTAAATCTTCTTGAATAAAATCTTGAACTTCACGGCCCCGCTCACCTACAAGCCCAACTACAATTACATCCGCCTGCCCATTGCGGGCAAACATTGCCATCAGTGTTGATTTCCCAACGCCGGAACCAGCAAACACACCCATCCGTTGTCCCCGACAGAGGGGAGTAAAAATATCAACCATTTTGATATTGGTTTCAAGTCGTTCGCCAACGCGGCGTCGATCAAATGCAGCAATAGGTGTTGATTTCAAAGCCTTGGGTTTCATACCCTCGAATAGTGGGCCTTTGTTATCCAGTGGTTTTCCCAACGCATCCATAACTCTCCCCACCCAAGAGTGATCAGGACGAACCACATCCCCGTAAGCGCTAAGTTCAACCGCATCTCCAATAGCAACGCCATCCCAGGTTCCGAAGGGTAGGACACGGGTTCCCTGCGCATTGATTCCAACAACCTCGCCAAGGATAATTTTATGTTTTCCATGGACCAAACACCGTTGACCGATACCCATAGCACGCTCTAGCCCTGAAACAGTGAGCGACAGGCCGGTTATAGCGCTGACCTCCCCAACTATTCTTGGGCTGTTAACGTTCCTTACAAGCATAGATAGCTCAGATAACGCTGTAATCATAAATAACCTCTAGTAATTATTTTTATCCATGTTAAAACTAGATTAACCAGAGGTCTACCAAGAATCAAGAGGATTAAGATGGGACTTGAATCAATATCGTTTTTTAAAACCGCCTCGCAGCGCCTGCAATGGCTTGGCGCGCGGCAAAAAGTGATCTCTCAGAATATCGCCAACAGCGACACTCCGGATTTCAAGGCCAAGGATGTCAGTTCATTTTCAAAGATGCTTGGTGGGGCACAGAAATCCGGCCTCATGACAACGAACGATAAGCATATTGGTGATGGTCGCAATCCCCGTATTAGTACGGAAATTAGCGAAGATGTTTGGGGTGAAACAATAGACGGCAACACTGTTGTTCTCGAGCAGCAAAGCATTCTAGCAAATGAAGTTGGTGAGGATTATCAACTTGCGGCACGGATGTATCGCAAGGGATATGATCTTTTGACCTTGGCCGTAACAGGTATTCGTTAACCTTTAACCACGAAGGATTTGAAGAATGGAATCCCTAAAATCAATACTTTCAATCGCTGCTAGTGGTATGCGCGCGCAGGGTGCGCGTATTAAGATTATTTCCGAAAATGTTGCGAATGCAAATTCGCTGGGATCTAAGGCCGGTGAAGATCCTTATCGGCGTAAGACTATATCCTTTGTGGAAATGGTAGACCGCAAAACCGGAGCATCGCTGGTGGATATTAAAGATGTGGATCGCGACCAATCTGAATTTAAACAGATTTACGACCCAAGCCATCCGGCAGCGAATGAAGTTGGCTATGTCAAAGGGACAAATGTAAATTCCCTGATCGAGATGGCGAATATGCGAGAGGCCTCGCGCAGCTATGAGGCGAACCTAAACATGTTTGAGGCAGGGCGCAAAATGCGAAACCAGCTCATTGACCTTATTAAGTAGAAAGTAAAGCGTTATGACTAATATTTCCTCGCTTATGTCGACCAGTGCCATACAGGGCGCCTATACCCGCTCAAAAGAGCTTGCGGCTGATAATTCGCAGAAGCCGGAAGGCAAAAACTTCTCCGAAATGCTGCAAGTGGCATCTGAAGAAGCTATTTCCAAGGCGCGTGTGACTGACAGTGTTCTGGAGGCGGGTCTGGAAGGTAAGATAGAAACTCAACAGCTCGTAGAGGCAGTAATGGCGCTAGAAACCAGTGTTACTGTGGCGATTTCGGTCCGTGATAAATTTGTAGCTGCATACCAAGAAGTTTTACGCATGCCGATTTAACATATTATTTGACACGCGTTGCAGACGATAAAAGATGAGGCGAACATGGATCCGACCAGCATTTACACCCTTTTTTCAAGCATGATTATGACAGTGCTTTTTGCGTCGGGACCAATTTTGATATTGGCCGTGTCAATTGGGCTGTCCATCGCATTTTTTCAGGCCTTAACGCAGATTCAGGAAATGACTTTAACTTTTGTTCCAAAAATAATTGCCATCTTTTTGGGCCTGCTGGTGTTGAGCCCGTATATGTTTAAAACCATAAAAAAACTCTCAGACCAAACTTTCCTGCTTATTGCAAGCGGGACGCTTTGACTGCCCGCCGGGGACTGCTGGTTATTCTTTTAACCATTGGTTTTTTGGCTTCATCGCAACCTTATGCATTGGCTGGCTGGGTTGGCTTTTACACGAGTACGCAGAAAAAACCTGTCAGGAAAAAATCCACACGCTGGCCTGTGCAGAATATATGCATACGGGAAATTTTACTCGCTCAGTCGCTTTATGGAATTCCTGATAATATTTTGCTCGGCATTGGGCTGCAAGAAGCTGGAACCAGAATAAACAAGCAACTGGTTGTCTGGCCTTGGGCAATCAATGCAGAAGGTCGCGGATCATTTTTTGACACCAAAGCTCGCGCAATTAACTGGGTACAGGAGCAGCTAAACGGCGGCATGCGTTCAATTGATGTGGGGTGTATGCAGGTAAACCTGCGATGGCACCCAGATGCCTTTAGCGATCTGTCAGAGGCCTTTAGTCCCAAAGAGAACGTCGATTATGCGGCGCGATTGTTGTTAAGCCACTATAATGCAACTGGGAGCTGGCGCAGTGCGTCTGGGCGGTATCATTCTAAGACTCCGGAAAAGCAGAAAATTTATCTGGCTAATCTGGAACGGAATATCCGTGTGGCAAATACTCAGATCGACAAGTTTCGAGTCCTTGCTGGGCTAGATTCCGCAGGAATAGTAGTTGCAGAGCAATACATCCAACAAGCTTTGCCTAAGTTAAAAGGCGGCAGTTTCTGGACCGCTGCATTAACTTCTCAAGGGACATCGGGCGTCCGCTTTCGGAGCTTGTACAGCCGAGCAGAGCTTCAACCCATCTTGCCCAATTTTACTCAATATGCGCTACGAGGAACCGAATGAGCTCAACTTCTGAAAACCAATTCGGCAGAGATAAATTACTGCAGTTCAGTTTATCCAACCGCGATGTAGCATTTGCTATCGGCGTCATTCTGATACTAGCCATGCTGTTTGTGCCATTGCCTGCGGTGATACTGGATGTTGGTTTAGCAATTTCGCTGTCTCTTGCAGCGCTGATTTTGATGGTTGCATTGTGGATACCCAAGCCTCTGGAGTTTAACAGTTTCCCCACGTTACTTCTGGTTGTAACAATGCTGCGCCTTTCATTGAACGTTGCCTCCACCCGCCTTATCCTGAGCGAGGGGCATACTGGATCGGGCGCAGCGGGGGGCGTCATTGAGGGCTTTTCCCGCTTCATTGTCGCGGGCAATTTTGTTATCGGAATCGTGATTTTTGCCATTCTGGTTATCATCAATTTCATCGTGATTACCAAGGGTTCAACCCGTATCGCAGAAGTTACCGCTCGCTTTTCGCTTGATGCAATGCCTGGCAAACAAATGGCGATTGATGCAGACTTGGGCGCAGGACTTATCGACGAAGAGGAAGCCCGTTCACGGCGCAAAGAGTTGGAAGACGAGAGTCGGTTTTTTGGGGCGATGGACGGGGCATCGAAGTTCGTTAGGGGCGATGCTATAGCAGGGATAATAATTACCCTGATAAATGCGGTTGGCGGTATTTTAATTGGAACCGTCCAACACAGCCTAAGCTTGTCGGAAGCGGCAAACGTTTACACGATTTTAACCATAGGTGACGGGCTGGTCAGCCAGATTCCAGCCTTGATTGTTTCCTTGGCCGCAGGCTTGATTGTGACAAAGGGCGGAACAAGTGGCGCTGCAAATGAAGCGATTTTCAGTCAGTTAAGCAAATTTCCGAAAGCACTCTATATGGCTGCAATCTTGTTGTTAGGCATTGGGTTGCTGCCCGGTTTCCCATTGATGGTCTTCGCCGTTTTGTCCGGCTTGATGGCGGGCGTCGGATATTACATACAGACCTCCACTGAAACACTGGATCAGGAAAAACAACGCACAGATGCGGCGGAGCTGCTAGCCAGTGATGAGCTGCCGTCTGACGATATTCAAGACATCATTAAACTTGATGATATGTGGTTGGAATTGGGAATGGATATCGTCCCTCTTGTGAACAGCGACGAAGCCGCGCTTCCCGGTAAAATCAAAAGTCTGCGGAGGTTGTTTGCAAAAGAGTTCGGCTTTATTTTACCCCCGGTTCGGATAAAGGACGAACCAATGCTACCGAACAGCAATTACGCAATTTTGGTCCAGGGCGTAGAGGTTGCGCGCGGAGAAGTTTACCCGACAAAAATGATGGTTATTAACCCAACTGATACACCGTTGGCGCTCCCGGGAATACACACGAAAGAACCGGCCTTTGGGCTGGATGCGGTGTGGGTTTCCTATGAAGACGGTGATGCGGCTGAAGGCGAAGGCTATACCGTTGTAGATCCCGAAAGTGTAATAACCACGCATCTTACCGCAGTAATCAAAGAGCACATGCCGGAATTGCTGACCTATGGGGCCACTTGTTCGATGATCGACAAACTGGACAGGGAATACAAAAAACTAGTGAGCGAGATTGCAATCAGTTCACCAGCGATTTTGATCCAGCAGGTTTTACAGGCATTGCTTATGGAGCGGATTTCCATTCGGAATTTTCCTCTTATTGTCGAAGCTATTACCGAAGCCAGTCGAACCAGCACAAAAGTGACCACCATCACCGAATATGTGCGTCTGCGCCTGTCAAATCAGATATGCAAATCCCTGACCGACGACAGCGGCTTTATTTCTGTGATCACCATGTCGCCTGATTGGGAAAGAGAGTTCAAAGAAGCAGTTCGCATAAACGGAGACGAGCGGAATTTCATCATGTCGCCGCAACGGGTTCAAGAATTTGTGCTGGCTGCACGGACCAACATCCAACAGTTTGCCGAGAAAAACGAATGGCCAGCCTTGATGGTGGCACCGGAGGTCCGCAGCTTTGTCCGTTCAATGTTGGAAAGAGCCAGCCCGATGACCCAAGTCATTTCTCACAATGAGGTTCACCGTAAAGCAATTTTTCGCACCGTCGCGACTATTGGGAACTAGGCCGTTGGATTTGTCTGCACTTGTGACTGCTCAAATTACTGGAGCAATAGTAGTTTTTGCCCGCATTGGCAGCATTCTGATGTTTATGCCTGGTTTTGGCGAAAGCCGCATCCCGATGCGCTTTCGTTTGATTTTTGCCACGATACTTTGCCTTGCTTTATATCCGGCTACCCCGGTTGGGTTGTTATACTTTGACACGCTGTTGAGCTTTGTGCCTCTTGTCGCGATGGAGGTTACAATCGGGCTTTGGATTGGTCTTACCGCTCGCATTATCATGTCTGCTTTGCAGTTGGCGGGCTATCAGATCGGTTTCGCTTCCGGTCTGGCCAATGCGTTTGCCCCCAACATGGACATGTTTCAGGGGGCCACGATTGTTGCCTCCGCTCTTTTGATGTTTGAACTGGTGCTGATTTTTGCCACTGACTTACATCATGTGATCATACGTGCCCTTTTGATGAGCTATGATATTTTCCCAACTGGGCAAATCATGTTGGGGGATTTGGCAGGGCAAATTCTCAAGGCAGTGGACAAGAGCTTTTACATGGGACTCAGTTTGGCTGCCCCTTTTTACGTCATGAGTATGGTTATGAATGCAGGTCTGGGTCTGGCCAATCGTATGATGCCATCCCTACCTGTCTTCTTCGTTGCCGGACCTATTTTCACCGGGGCCGGAGTTTACATTCTCGCAGTTTCAGGTCCGAGCATTGTGCGCGGCTTTCAAGAAAATTTCACGGAATGGCTCAGCACATTCGCATTTTAGGGTTCCCAGATGGCCGATGATGACAAGAGTAACAAGACCGAGGAGCCTACCGAGCAGAAACTGCGAAAGGCGCGGCTAAAGGGTGATGTGCCCAGCTCGCAAGAAGCCGGTACTGCCATGACCGTTTTCGCACTTTTTATGGTTGTGGTTTTCGTTCTGCCGTCCGTGTTCAAAAGCTTTCTTGGTTCAGCCTCGACCTTTATTGAAATGGCACCCAAGAGCACTGTTACAAACGAAAACCCGTTTGTAGCGGTGCAGGCTCTATTAATACTAATTAAAACGTTGTCTTTCGATATCGCTCCGATTTTTGCGGCGATGGTCGTGGCGGCGCTCGTTGGTGTTATGTTGCAAGGTGAAACTGTCGTAGCGCTGGATCGAATTATCCCCAAACCGGAAAAACTTTCCCCGTTGGGCGGGCTGAAAAAGATGTTTTCTGTGGATAGAGCCGTTGATTTTATCAAAAACGTGTCAAAGGTTCTCGTTGTGGCGACAATTGCTTATGTGGTGGCCAGTGACGCAATCAGCGCAATTTGGACAACAGAAGGTTTTGTTCCTGAAACGCTTTTATTGTACATCAGCGGCGCCGCCGAAAAATTACTTATCTTTACGGCCATTTTTCTGATCCCGATCGCGCTGTTTGATATAATTTGGAAACGGCTGCAATGGATCAAGAAACAGCGGATGACGGTTCAGGAGGTTCGCGACGAACATAAAGACTCTGAAGGAGATCCAAAGATTAAGGCGCAGCGTGCCGAAATACGACGAAAGCGGGCCAAACAGCGGATAGCAACTGCAGTGCCTACAGCGAATGTTATCATTACTAATCCGACCCATTTTGCAGTGGCATTGAAATACGAGATGGGTGTCGATGTCGCCCCCGTATGCGTGGCTAAAGGAGCGGATTTAATGGCAAAGCAAATTCGTGAGCTGGCTAACGAGCACGACATCCCCATTATTGAAAATAAGTCTTTGGCTCGCGCACTTTATGCAACGGTTGAAGTTGACGACCAAATTCCGACTGAGCACTGGCAAGTCATCGCCGAAATTATTGGCTATGTTATGGACCTGCGCCGCAATGTGCGACGCAGGCCACCCGCTGGCTCAGCGTTATTTTTGGGCGAAGGTGGCTAAGCTGCGGTGTTGCGCGCCAGTATTGCCCTAATCTGATCCGGTAGTGTCATAGGATCAAATGGTTTGGTCACCACATCCAGCGCTCCCAATTCTTTCAAGGCAACAATATCTTGTGTCTGTGCGCGTGCGGTCATAAATATCGCAGGAATACTTTCCAGGCCAGGCATCAGTTTAATTGCCTTGTACAAGGTGTCGCCGCTCATCTCGGGCATCTGCACATCAAACAGAAATAGATCTGGTTTAAAGGCCTTTACCTCTTCAAGCGCCTGCTTTCCGGATTCGCATTGGAGGATTTCGAATCCTCCAATTGTTTCGAGTGACAGTTTGGCGATCTCTTGAATGTCCAAATCGTCTTCGACGTGTAATATTTTCAACCCCATAATATTGTCCCCTATTCTGCAGCTATCAGTATTCGATCAGGTGTTTCCCCGCTTGTATCAGCTTTTGCCTTCGGCAATTCAAAGAAGAATTTCGTGCCTTCGCCCGGCTTGCTAACAAAATCAATCGTACCATCTTGGTTTTCAACTAGCAATTTAACGATGCTCAAGCCAAGCCCCGTGCCGCCTTTTTCGCGGCGATCAGAAGAATCTGCCTGCGTAAACCGCTCAAAAATAGTCGGCTGCGCTTCGAGAGGGATACCCATTCCAAAATCTTCGACACTTACATAGATAGTGCTCTCCCTGTCTTCTAGACGAACGACAATATCATCCCCTTTATTTGAGAATTTCGCGGCATTAGACAGAAGATTGTTCATGACCTGAAAAACCCGATCTCTATCGCAATGACCCATAACGTCATCCTCAAGTCCTTCTCCGACCATCGAAACATCGTATTGTTTACAATATGGTGCGTTTTCCTGAATGGCATCCTGGATCAGTTCGGCCATATCAACGGGTTCCAAATTAAATTCCATACGGCCTGCCGCCGTTTTTTCCAGATCAAGAATATCATTGATCAACAGAGTCAATCTGTCTGCGTTACGATGAGCAATATTAAGCATCTTATCCGCACCTTCGTTAAACTCGCCAAATGCGCCAGATACGATAAGCCCCAGGGCACCTTTGATTGATGTCAAAGGTGTTCGCAGCTCGTGGCTAACAGTGGAAATGAATTCATCTTTGGCCTTATCAAAGGCGTGACGTTCGGAAATATCGCGCACAATAGTCATGAAGTATGGCTTGCCAACATCCGGACGGACCAATTGCATTTTGACTTCGCTGGGCCTTTTATTGAGGTTCATTTCTTGTGTTATTTCTTCTACCTCGCCGTTCACCAATGGTCGTACACACTGAAAGAATGTTCCCACATTCATTGAGCTGCTGTCATTTTCGTCTGAAGCAGCCATAAATCGATCAAAGACTGTTTTTTGCGGATAGGTGCTTTCATCCCATCCTGTGGCTTCCATCGCAGCCTGATTGAGATATGTGTAGCAAAGAGTGCCAGCCTCAAACATGTAAATCTCGTCGCGCAGAATGTGTAGCGACCTCCGAGTATTCTTGTCACCCGTAGCAACTTTGGTGTCAGAAATATCTGTTCTGACTGCAATGCTGCCGATTAACTCGCCGGCGTCGTTCATTTGCGGGACATAAGTGGAATGGGTATGAACCGCCTTCCCACTCTTAGTTTTTAACCGCACATTCCCGGACCACTTTTTGCCCATTTTAAGCGTGGATCTGATTTCATGCAGTAAGGCTTCTTCTTGATCAGGCCAGTACACCGAAGATGTGTTGCCCACCAAATCTTGCAATTTGTACCCCATTGTGAATAGAAATTTATCATTCACTGAAGTGATTTTGCTGTTCACGTCAGTTTTGGTGACCATCGAGTGCTGGTTCAAAGCTTCCGTTTGGTGGGCGGTTTCAAGTTTTTCTTTGTGAACATCTTAGAAATAGCTGTGGAAACTCCAAAAGCACCCTATATATACCACCGTCAATATCAACGTCAGTGCAGTGGTGACTGCTGGAAGGACAGGAAGAGCGAAAATATCTGCCACTTGGAGTATTTTGTAAACGAAGAGTATTGCAGCCGGGCTTACAAATGAAATTACCAGTAAGGTAAGACGATACCTATTGTTCTTGTCTGCCCATATTTGCTTAATGTTGCCCATTTTCTACCCTACTCTATTACAATTTACTGTCACGTTAGACAGGACTTGTGCCCTTTTGGGCACGTTATTCAGAGTTGCTATTCTACGATTGGTGCAAAAATGAGGCAAAGGTAACTAAAAATAAGTGCAAAAATGACACAATGTTGTATTGCAGGGCATTTAGCCAACTATAGCGACTGACCTGCCCCTCCATTATTAGGGTTTTCGTTCCGATATGGATTGCTGCCCAGTTCAAGGGCGAAACTAAATAATACGTACACAACGTAAAATAGTAACCAATCGCCTTATTTTGGCCTTCTTGTTAGTCGAAACAATACTTATCACTTGTTTTAAATAGTGCGATAAATGGAAACAATTACTTGTTGTTTCACGCGCACTATTTGTCTCGTAACTAGTACTGGGCTTAAATATGAAAATTCTATCCGTAGACGATGACCCCATCATTCTGGAGCTGCTCACTGCAGTTCTAGGATCCATAGGTCAAACAGATGTTACTACAGCTGAGTCAGCGATGGAGGCTTTCGAGCTTATAAAGAAGCAAGATACTCCATACGATTGTTTTCTGCTCGACATCCAAATGCCAAAGATTGATGGCATCCAGCTTTGCAAGTCTTTGAGGTTGATGCCGGAGTACCAGAGAACGCCAATCCTGATGATCACGGCTATGTCTGATAAATCCTATATCGACAAAGCTTTTATTGCGGGTGCCACTGATTATGTCACCAAGCCATTTGATGTCATTGAATTGGGCGCGCGCGTCAGAACGGCCGAAAATTTGGTGGACGCATGGCGTCAAAAAGCTGCAACCGCTGCCGCTGACCCTGTGGCGCAACGTGAATATGTTGGTACAGAAAAAGCGTTCGATTTGGATGAAAAATTCCCTATTCACGACGTGGAGGGCGTAATTGATTACGTGGCGCTTGAAAATTATGTCAGTCAATTATCACGCGGCAGCTTGTTTGGGTCCTCTATTCTGGCTTTCAATATTGTGGAAATTGATCAGTTATATCGAGACACTACCGCATTCGATTTTGAAGCCCTAATTACAGATGTTGCCGAGGCTGTTACAACCTGTTTTCATGGGAAGCACTCCCTGGTGTCTTATGCCGGCAACGGAACATTTGCGTGTATCATAGACTCAAAAGACAAAGCGCCAACGGAAGTTCTAGAGCAAATAGTTAGGGAATCCATTGCATCAATGGATCTGTGCTATAGTGATGGCCGATCTCTTGTATTTACGATAATCGCTGGGGGTTCTGTCAGGCTTAGCTTCAGGACAGGGCAAGAAGTTGTCAAAGCATTAGCACAAGCTTCAAGATCAGCAAGATTCAAAAGTGAGGGTATGCTTCCGGATCAGGAGGTTGTGTCTTTGGACGTCTTTTTGGGCAATTATGCGGGATAACATAAAAAATGAGCGATGTATTGCAGGATCATCTCAAGGTCGTTCGAGACCGGTTTGTTGGCCTTTTAGACGAACGGCTCGACGAGCTGGAAGACATGCGGGAACGGATTGATTTGGACAGCAATCGTGGGGAAGCCTTTGAACAAATCCAGTTTATCGCTCACAAAATTGCAGGGACCGCAGGGATACTTGGATTCGAAAGCTTGGGAAAACAAGCGAGAGTTGCTGAGAATGCAATTATCAGTCTTCACACCAAGAGTTCCCTGGCAACGGCAGATGTGAACACTTTACAATTGATTGACGTGTTTATCGAAACTGCTGCAGAAATTAGTTCCAATTCCTATTGGAAAAACTCTTAAATATTCATTTTGAAGTTTGCTCAAAGAAGTCCGAAAGCTAGAGTTTTTCGTCGCTAGATTCTTGAATATAGTAACCCACAGATCGAACTGACTTCACAGTGTAGCCTGTATCAGGTTTTTTCTTTAGTTTATTGCGTATATTTGTAATATGGACATCGTATTTCCGATCCCCATACTCCCACTCTTTATCATCTACATGTCGCGCCAACTCGTTTCTGGTGACTGTTTTGCCTTTGTGCATCACTAGATAGTTTATAATTTTATGCTCTGTATGCGTGAGTAGAATATCATCAAAAACTGTAGGAACAGTAGACAATACTTTCTTCTTGACCTCCGTGGCTTGTGTAATGCGCAATGTAAGACGGGCAGCGAATTCTGCGTAGGAAAAGGGCACATGCAGAACGTCATCCGCGCCAGCAGAAAAAGCGCCAAAAATACTCTTTTCGGAGTTGATGTGATCTAACACAATTATTGTCCAATGAGCCATTTGCGCGCGGCTATACTTGATCAAATTATGGCATTTACCCACATCATCGCTATTGCCGATTACAAGTAGCCCGGGCCTGTTCTGTGATTCAATTATCCGCTGAGCGCAAGGTGGTTCAGAACATCTTATGGTATCCTCAAACCCTAAGCTTTCTAACTGGCTAGCGATCTCTTTGCGCAAACCCGCTTTTTTCTCCACCAGGATCGCTAGCTTTAGTTCTCCAGCCATTTTTCCTCGCGGCAAGTTGTCTATCTGTCTGTACTCGTTACTCTTTCTCAAAAACTTAAATGTGCATTAGCGTCTTCTTAATAAGACCTTATAATCAAAGTGAGGTAATAAAGCTAGACTTAAGATTGAGTAAACTTGAACGCAACAATTTTAAGTAGAGAATTTCTAGCGAAATAGGACTGCCCTGGAAATGGTAAGGCTATGCTAGTTCTTTCAATAAGTATTTCAGTTTTGTGCCGTTGTATAGCCAAAGAATAGGGTACCGCAAAAGTAAAAATTACTAAATATCTCGAATGGCTTAATGGCATGATACCAGAAGCACAAAAATTCGCACAGAGGCCGTTAACATTAGGGTTTATCCGATGGCTAAAAATTTAGGCAGTCAGAAAATGCTCCCCTTTAAGTAGTAACTAGGCTACTATAGGAAATTTAAGATTGAAAGATTTGATAGACGGGAGGTGACTGTATAAGTGGCTTGAAGCTGGGTTTCCAACAGTAGAATGCGGCTTGAGGCTTCATATAAGTCAACCCCTTCCAAATTATTAATACGGGAGTTGAAGACATCTCCCAGACTTACCTGGGCCGAAATTCTTTCATCCAATGCCTGTTGCTGTGACCCAAGTTTGGCCTCTACTTCGATCAGGCCGGAAACCCCGCTGGACAGTGCACTGATAGCATTGGACATCCAAGCATCATAGGCTTCACCATCACCAATTGTGCTAACATCAATTGCAGCGATCATCGATAGCCCGCGCAATACATCTGTAAACGCTGGGTCATTCGCCTGTATCCCGTAAGATAGAGTTGTGTTTTTGTCAATTTGGCTTTTGAGTCTCGGTGTTGCTGCTCCCCCTGATTGCTGCAGGGGCGATCCGTTGAAAAATGTGGCTTCAAAATTTCGATCAGGATTTATGGAATCTGTACTGGAAAAAATATCCTCCAGTACGCTTGCTTTTTGCGCCGCATCGGTACCGTCTGCAAAGCCACCACCAATAACATTCGCCAGAACATCGCTGGGTGATAATCCGGTGTCTGCGTCAACACCTTCCCATTTTTGCAAAGGTATTTGACCACTATCAATTCCTGCAAACAAAGCTGTATTTTGATATGTTGTATTGAGCTGTCCAGTTAGTTGCTCAATGGCGGCAAGTGCGGCCGCCTGTAGACCAGATGCGCTGGTTGTTGGCGCGTTGGCATTGGGAGTGGCAATATTAAGAAAATCTTGGGTGATGTCACGAATACCGCTCAGTGTTAATGCGGTGACATCAAGTTTGTTTGCCAACAACTCATTGGATGAAATATAATCTTCATTACGGCTAAACTGCATGCGCAATGCGAGAACCTCGGAAGACTGGAAACCAAGAGATCGATAGACATCGGATTTCAGCCCGGTGGCTACTTCCAATGAAACAGTGTTCAGCTGATTTTGCAGATCACTGGTCTGGCTGCGCCAAGTAGCCAATAAATCGTATGTCGAACTGGCGCGGACAATGCCAACCATGTTTATAACTCCATCATATAGCGGCCAATAATGCGTCGAGCATCTGGCCTATAGACTGCGTGACCTGAGCATTTGCCGCATAGTTTTGCTCAATCACAATCAATTGCTGCAATTCTGAATCCAAATTAACACCTTGAACCCCCAATCGCGCCGATTGTGCCACTTGCGCTTTCCCGCCGAGTTCCTCGGCATTTATTTGAGCATCGATTTGAACCAGTTTCTGATCGGCAATCATTCCTGCTAAATAGTCTGCAATTTCGACTGTACTGCCCTGCCCTGCTTGCGGATCAAAGCTTTGTGCAGTTTCAAATATCGCCAGAAAACCTAAGGGCTGCGTGCTATCGCCTGCGGGACCTTCGATTGCGGCCCCTACCCCGTCCCTAATGCGCCAAATATCGCCGCCTCTGTTTGGGTCAACAGCAGCATTTACCGTCAACCTACCCGCTAACCCCTCAAGCTGAGAAGGATTGTAAGCTGCGCCCTGATCGGTAAAGAATCCGGCCTGTCCGGAGGAAAGAGACGTGTCAGCGGACTCGAAGCTTTCGACCAAGACCCGTGCGAATTCATCCAGTTGCAGTTTCATCTGCGGAATGATGTCATCTTTTAAGTCAAACCATCCGGCCAATTGGCCCTGGCTAAAACCACGAACGCCTGTCTTGTTAGGGGTAATTTCGGTATTACCAACCTTTAGATGGCCAAGAGACGTGTCATAGCTGACGTTAAAAGCCGTCCCCTTATCCAACAACAATGTTCCTTGGCTTGTTGTGATTCCCACTTTGCCGTCGGAACTGGTTCTAACATTGATATTCACTAGAACCGAGAGAGCGTCTATTTCCAATGCTCTCTCGTCTTGCAGTGAAGCTTTGAAATTATTGGCTTGTGGTTCATTGCCAATCTGAATGTTCAACTGAGCAATTTTGTTCAGATGCTCATTCACCAGACCCACATCATTATTTATTCCAGCAGTTACCGATTGCAGGGTTTGATCCAAGGTATTGGATGCATCATTCAGGGTTTTTGCCAACCCCAATGACGAAGCAAGCACGTTGTTCTGTAATGATGTGTCCGCTGGCGAATTGCTTAACAACCCGAATCCCGAGTACAGGTTTGAAAATTGGCCAGCAATGGAAAGGCTGTCCGCAGGATCGCCCAATCGAAAGGAATAGTTGTCCAACTCACTGGCGATGACACCCTGCCGGGCTACACCGGCTAATTCAGATCTGAACAAACGATCGAGGCTGCTGTTCACCTCACGGGTTACGCCGGTAACCAACACCCCGCCGCCTGGGGCGCTTTCGGTGCTGAGGGTGCGTCTGACATATCCCTGCCGGTTTGCGTTGGCTATATTGGCGGCCGTTAGCTCTGCCCATCGAGCAGTCGCGACAAGGCCGCTGTTGCTGTTTCTGAATGCAGTTGAAATACCCAAGGGCTTTCCTTTTCTTCTAGCTTAAAGCGCTCCAACATAAGTCGAAACGCTTTAGTCACTCAAGCGGTTGAACTAGCGTTTCAATCGTGTGGTCTCGTCCAGCATCTCATCAACAGTTGTGATGATTTTTGCGTTCGACGAATAGGCCCGTTGAACACGGATAAGATCCGTTAGTTCCTGCGCAATTTCAACATTGGAACTCTCCAGCACCCCGGTTGAAATTGTTCCGAGACCATCAGTTCCCGCAGTAGACAAGAGCGCTGCACCAGACGCGCGGGTTGTGCGAAAAGTATTACCATTGGCAACTTCCATCCCGACAGCGTTGCTAACATGCGATAGTGGAATAGAGAAAAGAGCTTCACGTTTGCCATTGTCAAATAGGCCAAAAATGTTACCGTTTTCATCAATTTCTGTTCTTTGTAAATTGCCGGATGCAGACCCGTCGGCGATGACATCAATGGAAGTGTAATCCCCTGAAAACTGGGTCATTCCACCAAAGGTGTTTGGGGCACCGGTTACTACCGTCAAAACCTGGGGGGCCACACCATTGTCGATTGTCAGTGTTGCAATTCCTGTTGCGACATCAAATGAAAATGCCGCGGGTGCTGTGGCCGTGCTGGTTACCCCAGAATACAACGACGGTGATCCGGCGTTCGCACCGCTATCGTTAAACTCTACAGTGACTGACCCATAAGCGTTACCTGCAGAATCTTCAAACGTCAGATCCCACGTATTTTCAGTGGATGTCGGTTGCCATAAAAATTGCAATCGGCCTGCCTCTCCCAAGGGAGAGAAAAACTCGGCTGAGGATGCAAAAGGATCGCCGGGTGTCGTTACCCCTGCTTCCTGTGATGGTAGGTTTCCGGCAAGTGACACGGCTGAAGTCGGCGCTCCGGGGGACAACCCAGTGTCGACGTTCACTGTACGCAGGTCTGCAAAGCTGTTTGCATCTACTGCACCCAAGGTGCCATCGGATCCATATGGGAAGCCTGCCAAATAAAATCCCGCTGCATTACGCAAGTCGCCGTTCGCATCTGGTCGGAAAGACCCTGCTCGTGTTAGAGCGTAGTTGGCCACATTTGGATCATTTGGCACTTTAGACACTACAAAAAACCCGTCTCCCCTGACTGCCATATCTGTGGCAGACCCGGTTCCAAATATTTCTGCACCCTCAGACATATCCAACGTCGAAACAGCGTACACGCTATTGGATGCAGATCCTTGGGCGCCTTCAGATGTTGATGTCACCATCTGGGCAAAAGTTCGCCGGTACCCAGCTGTGTTGGAATTCGCGATGTTATCAGAAATGTTACCAATTGCCGCCGCATTGGCAAGCAATCCGCTGACACCTGTTTGCATTGCGTTTGAGATGCTCATGCCTATCTCCCTTTTATAGTAGGATTTTGTTTTCAGGTATTAGATGGTCATGAGATGTTTAGAAGTTGTTAAAATTTTCTATTTTTATGAAACGCAGTCAAATTCTATTGCGATGATGTGTTAATAATCTCCATGACATCTAATACACGCGCGGCGGTGGAGAGGTCATCTGTTATGGCATCTTTTCGCAAAACACTCCCCATCTCGTTCTCATCAAATAAACTTTTGGCAATTTCCTGCCATTGGGGCGAATCGGTTAGATCGGGAAAAACATCAACCAGTTTGAGTGCCAATTCGGCATCCTTTTCTCGATAGGCAGCCAGTAACATGTTCAAGGCGTCAGTGAAGGAAAACAAATCTGTGCCCTGCTCCCAAAATAAATTGTAAGTCTCAAGAGCATTTTCCCAATCTTCCAAGGAGAAATATGCCTTTGCTTTGATTCGCAAGTAATCGTTGGAAGGTTTAAGTGCCTTTTCCTTTAATATAGCACTTAGATTGCCAGTAAGATTGTACAACTCGGCTTTCAGGAATGTAAATTCATCGGCTAATTCCAGTTTTGAACTTTGGGGGCCAATTGCCAACGCAGAAAACGCCTCTTCATATTGTCCACCACGCAATAATGCTTTGGCATATTTGAGCCTCAGTTTATCCAGCCTTTCGACTTCTACTTCAAATAAGCCGAGGTCTTGAGCAACCGACAAGTAGTTATAAGTAGTGTCGTATTCTCTTGCAGCCTCGTTAGAGGCCCCAATCTTTAGCAGCCGATCAGCAAACAATTCCGAGAACTCTCCGAATCCAATTTGAAATCTATAGTCGTCAGCAATGCGTTGGTGGCCCATGATAAAATCCGACACCCCGATTTTTCCGGAAGCCCCTTTTTCATAAAAACCCTTTAGCAAGAAAGTGGCCTGTTCCTTGGCCGCCAATGTTGATGCTTCATCCTGATTCATATAAATGATTTCACCAAGAATTTCCAATGCAGCAGCTACGTCACCCAAGGTCAATTCCGCTTCAATTAACCGATTAAGTGTTGTTGTGTAGAGCGAGTCCCCGCGCCACGCAAAACGACTCTGGGCCAGCAATTCGCGTATTTCTTCTGGCGTTAGCGTATTGGTTTTCGCACCCAATTCAACCAGAGCCAGCCGTGCGCGATGTGCCCATTGATCGCCCCCTTTGGATGCCCTGACATAATTATCGAATGCGACAAGATAGTCTTCTCCTGTCTCAGCGGTTCGCCCCAGCAAATACTGATAAGCATTGCTGTCCTTTAGGCGGTGGTTTTTTGTGAAGAGCAGCGCAAATTCTTTGGCTGCTCCCCAATTCCTTGTTCCGATCGCCGCCTCGAGTAGCTGGGGAAGCGTCAGCGCTTCGATAGGCCCTGTTAAGGCGGCAAGCTCTTTAGCGGCCTGCTTTAATAATGGTTTTGCCTTTTGCAGGTTTTCCTTGCGGATGTAATATAACGATCGGAACAAGGCGTGATTAGGCCATACCTTCTGTTCTTCCAGAATTTCAATTTCTCTTTCTGACAGAGTTTGGCCACTATGGTCTAGAACATTGACGGAAATGGATAACGCCAGCTTGCGAGCGTTCTGCTCTTGCGACAGGCCGGCGGGGTCAAGGGCGCTTAAAATGGATCTGCTTTCTAAAAGCAGTGCATAAGATAGAAAAAACTCCGAGAGATCCAGCAACGCGTCGGCATTCTCAGCAGACAAAGAAAGCCCAGCTTCGTTCTCATCTATTCTCTGGATCAAGTGCCGCCTTGTTTCTATAAATCCACGGGCTTGGAATTTTTTTAAATCAAGTGTGGTTGGCCGCAACTCGGGAGGTGTTGAAGTTGGCATATCCAAGTGTACAGGTGCGGCCATGTTTACTGTCGTTATCGTGTCCGCCTTCATAGGTTCAGGTATAACTTCCTTACGGGCCGGTTTATGGGCATCCCCTTCTATCATAGGCATGGGTTCTGCGGCCACAGCTGCCGAGATCAGCAAGGCATGGCAAAAGATCAATGAACATATGCATTCTTTAAGATTCAAGTCGGCCTCTATTGTTGTTAAAACTATTTATACTTGATTTATTCTAAATTTAAAGCCAGAATGTACAAGAATAAAAAATTAACCATGGCTTATGTTGCATAGTTAAGGAGAATCATGGAAGGTTCAACACCTGTATCGCTGTCTTTGACATCAGTGCTAAAGCACGAGCTGGACCTGACGGCCAATAATATTGCCAACTCAAATACCGCGGGTTTCAAAGGTGAACGGCTGTCGTTTGATTCATTTGTGGTTAAGTCTGGCAACACCGATACGTCCTTTGTTATTGATAAAGGCTCCTTTGTCGATGACAGACAGGGACCAGTGAGCTACACAGGCAACCCGCTTGATTTGGCCCTGCAAGGTGAAGGCTGGTTTTCCTACGAGACATCCGAAGGTCAGATATCTTACGGCCGAAACGGTCAGTTTCGGGTGGATGCACTGGGAAGTCTTGTCACAATGAACGGCGACAAAGTGCTGGACGATGGCGGAGGAGAAATTGTCTTCCCGCCCGATACAGCCAGCGCCGCTATAATATCTGCCGACGGCACAATATCTGCAAATGGTGCGGGTACGATTGCTAAAATCGGGATCTACTCTCTGCCCGATCTGCAATCTTATGAACGTATCGGCGCAGGCCGGTTCGTACCTCCCGAAGGCAGAACTTCGATGGCGTACATTGATGACACTACCCGCGTCACTCAGGGCGCCATCGAAGGCAGTAACGTTCAGCCGGTGCTTGAAATGGCGCGGCTGATCAATATCCAGCAAGCCTATCAAAGGTCAACCAAACTAATGGATGGCGAGGATGAGTTGCGTCGTAAAGCTCTGCAGCAAATTAGCCGTAATGTCTAACCAGCCGAACCAATAAGGAAACAAAATGAAAGCTCTCGGAATTGCCGCTACCGGAATGCTGGCACAACAAACAAACGTGGATGTGATTTCCAACAACATCGCAAACGCAAATACGACGGGCTTTAAAAGTAGTCGGGCCGCATTTCAGGACTTGATCTATGAAACCATCAAACGTGAAGGCGCACTTACCTCAGATCAAGGCTCTACCCGCCCGACCGGAGTCGATATTGGTTTGGGCGTTCAAACCGCGGGAACAATTCGCCTTAATACCCAGGGCGGGTTGCTATCCACGAATAATCAACTTGATATGGCGATCGACGGTCAGGGCTATTTCACCATCAATCTGCCAAATGGCGGCCTTGCCTATACACGGGACGGCGCGTTCCAGCTTTCTGCGGAAGGTGTCTTAGTCAACCTTCAGGGCTATGAAATGGCACCGGGCATCAATATTCCCGAGAATACGGTTAAAATTGAAATGAGTGAACAAGGTATTGTAATGGCCTTCGTAGAAGATGACCCAGTTCCAGTGGAGTTGGGCCAAGTTACCTTAAGCACATTCACCAATAGTGCCGGCCTAAAAGCTCTGGGTAACAACTTGCTGCAAGCAACATCAGCTTCTGGTGATCCCATTCAGGCCAATCCCGGCGATCCCGGTATTGGGATTATCCGGCAAGGGTTCCTCGAAACCTCAAATGTGGACATCATCCAGCAGATTACTGCCCTGATTGCAGCACAGCGGGCCTATGAAATGAACTCCAAAACCATAGAAACTGCAGACCAGATGTTGTCAGCGGCCAACCAGATACGATAAAATGAAAAACCTTCTGATCCATCTTTGGTTAGCGCAGCTCGTATTTTTCAATGCAGCAAGCGCGGAATCGCTTGAAGTCCTGATTCAGGAGGAAGCTACCGAGGTTTATGGGAGCGCTATGCCGGACAACAGCACTTTCAATATTTTGCTGCAATCGGGTGGCTTAAAAGAGGCCGTCGTCATCGCCGCTTTTTGGATGGATAGAAACACTGGGCAGTTTGTGGCCAACGCTGCAACCCCAGACGGTAAGTTGAAGCGGGTAAAGGGCGTGGCAATTCTGTCTATCGAAGTGCCCGTGCCTGTACGTCGTCTGCTGCCTGACGAAATAATCACACACCAGGACATTGCAATCGAAATTCTACCTTACACCCGGGTTGGCAGCTACGCCGCGATTAACCTTGATGAGGTGATTGGCAAACAGGTACAGCGGCTGTTGCCAAAAGGCCGGCCGATTATGACTCAATCGATAATTAACCCGCTGGTCATAGACCGAGGGGACAAAATAGAAATTCGGTATACGGATGGTCCTATAACCCTCACGGCGCCAGGCCGCGCGCTCGCGGATGCGTCGCGTGGGCAAGAAATAAAAATCGTAAACCTAGTTGGAAACACTATCCTCGTGGGCATTGCTTCCGCAGAGGGGATTGTAGAGATTATCAGATGACAAAAAGTAGAACTTCCTCCCTTTTAGTGGTCTTTACTGCTATTTCTATTGGCGGCTGTGGCACGAAGGCTTTTCAGGATCGGGACCCTGAAGTTTCCAAAATAAATTTGGATCAAGAAGGAATACATGTGCAAATCCCGATGCCCGAACCGGCGCCTGAACGTATGTTCAGACGCGCAGAAGGAGCATCGCTTTGGAACCCGGGAACCAAAGGGTTTTTTGCTGACCAGCGTGCAACCACCGTAGGAGATTTGTTGACGGTCAATATCGAGATTAACGATGAAGCAAATTTTAGTAATGCGTCTAACACTAGTCGGAGTGGTTCCAGTACAATCGGCGAGCCGACTTTGTTTGGGTATGAAAATAAACTGAGCAAGGTTTTGCCGGGGCTTTCGGACTCAGATGTACCTCAAGGAGATTTGGCACAACTGTCCTCGAATACCTCTGCAAGCGGCAGTGGCAAAATCAAACGCGGCGAAAGTATCAAACTCAAAATTGCGGCTTTAGTCATTCAAAAACTTCAAAATGGCAGCTTGGTGATTGCCGGCCGTCAGGAAGTTAAAGTTAATAATGAATTGCGTGAGCTGCGAATTTCAGGAATTATCCGTCCGCAAGATATTGGGACTGACAATACCATACCTTATGAAAAGGTTGCCGAAGCGCGGATTGTCTATGGCGGTCGTGGGCAGCTTTCGCGCACGCAAAGAACCAATTACGGCGGCACAATCGCTGACATTATTCTGCCATACTGAACATTATGATACCTTTATTGAGTGCGAAATTACCTTAATTACGGAAAATTGCCGCCATAATCATCAGCCATAACCATTGCAAACAAACGCAATGGTATGGTCAAATGAAAAAATCAATGAGTATTCTTATCGTTCTACAAGTCGCGTTTCTCGCCTTAGGTTATGGTGCAGGAACATACCTTAATAAGCCGGATGACACCGAAAGGATTGACGCGACAGACAGCGGTGATTCCCATGGATCAACGCCTGCTCAGGAAGAACATGCCAGCAAAGCTGAAAATGCTGATATAATTGTCAAACTTGGCCAAATGATCATTCCCGTCTATAAGCCCCGCAGCGTCACCTATGTAGTAATAAACTTGGGCGTTGCAGTTGATGACTTAAAAATGGCCGAGCATTACAATATTGGTGAAAACGGAGTGAGGCTTCGAGACGATATTTTTGCCACACTCAAGCTATCTGCCGATGGTCAGAAAATGCGCGGCGCTGTGATCGACACGGAGTATCTGACAAAATCCGTAACTGCGAGTGTGCAGCAGAATTTTACCGGCATCAATGACGTGCTTTTCTTGGATTTTTACAAGAAAGACATCGCACGAAGCTAAGCCCTTTCTGGCCTGTGAATAGGCATGCAAAATTGACCCACTTGGGTGGGTAATTGGCGTTTAAAATTGACCCAGCTGTTTTGTTAACATCCGCGTATTTGAGCGCGGAGAATGAGCAGGTGATATTAATGGAAAGTGCAGCAAAGATCCGTCG
>JAJRQF010000127.1 GCA_024280375.1 Alphaproteobacteria bacterium
ATTTCCAATCGATGCTCAGCACGTCAAGTTGCAAAGATTTATCAAGTCCTGTATCAGGACCAAAAGCCGCATTAGCTCAGCTGGTAGAGCACGTCATTCGTAATGACGGGGTCGGGTGTTCGAGTCACCCATGCGGCACCATTATAAATTGATAAACATTTGTTTTTAAACAATATTTTTAAAGAACATCTTTTTCAATCCACCCTTGTATCCCCCTTTGCATTTTAAACGAGGTAGATTATTCGATAAGCGCGATCTTTCAAGCGTGATCATCACCTTTGAGATATTCAGGCAACTTTGCCTTCCACTCGCTCATCAAAATAAGCGTGCATTCAACCGTTGCACCGTCCGGTTGCAAAAGTTCAAGCGTGCCAGCCGGTACGGTTTTATTCCACTCAAAACTGTTCGACAGAAAATCCAGCAGGTCGCGCTTATAGGCAGTATCTGCATTGTCGAGTTGATCGCCTTTGGTTTCCAGTGCGACGATCCGGTCGCCATTGCCATCGCGTTTTATCGCAAAGATAAAATCAGGATAGACTTTGCCGCGTTTCCACCCCTGTAAGCCATAATGAGACCGTGCCACGTTGCGGTGCCACCATTTCAATGTATCCTGATCATCCAGATAGACGGCAACACCTTGTTCTTGCCCGTTCAGTTCATCGGCATAGACAGGCGAAAACAGGCTCTTTTCTAGAGAAGCCCCATTGAGATTTGGCAGTTGTGTGGCGTTTTCCGGTAAAGTGGTGATCATTTCATCAGGCATGTGCCAGTTTTTGCCATCGGCTCGCAGGCGGAATTGCACAAGGCCGGACGCAACAAGCTTTTTGAATAATTCTTCGGCTTTTTCACTTTTCGCCTTTTCCAGCCCCAGGCGTAATTGTTCGACTATAAAGCCACCAAACCGGCCAATTTTTTCCAGATCAAAGCCTCGTGCCTCCAGCCGCTTTATCACATCGCCAACAATATCACGTCCGACAAAGGGATTGGGCACAAGATCGGATATCATGCGCACGGCATAGGCCGGATCGAACTGCATGGTATCGGAAAGCGGTTTGAGTGCATCCGCGGCAAAATGCTCTTTACCTTCAATTATACTGATCCGTTGCAGTTGGCTTTGCGCTGGCCGGTAGTTTTCCGGTATTGCATCAGCTATGGCTTGCGGATCAAAACCGCGCCAGTCAATGGCGGCAAGAATATCCGTTTCATAATCCAGATCGCGGATGTCCTCACCCTCAATCCAAAGCACCCTTGGCAGGTAAATATCGGCAGTGGTAAATTTCTCCCGCCGCTTGATCTTCCTTGCAACCTGCCCGGCAGGCCCTCCATCGCCCGCATTAACAGACAACACCAGATCGCCAAGCCCGTCTTTCTCCAGCCCTTGTTTGATTTTTTTAACCACGTCACCCGTGCCCGCCTTGTGGGTGATTACATGGCATTCATCAAGGGCGGCAATGCCGGTTTTCATGGCATGGGGCTGGCGCAAAATACGCCCGACAAGTTGCGTCATGGCATTGAGGTTTGAACTTGCGGCAAGCGAACACAGCACATAGGCAAAGGGGCAATCCCAACCTTCCTGCAACGCCTGCTTGGTGATAATCGCCCGCACCCGGTTGGTGGGCGATAACAGGTTGAGATTTTCCGGTTGCTTGAGATCATTGGTTTCAGACGTCTTGATGGCGATTTCCGCTTCATCAAAGCCAGCGGTCAACAGCCAGCTCTTAACATCTTCTGCATGAATAAAGCCCGCATCGCGCTGGTCCTTGCCGGTGCGTTCCACCTGCACCAGCATGATCGGGCGGATATAGCGCCCCTTGTTTGCTCTGAAGGTGCGGGCATGGTCGCCAAGCGCATTGAGCCGTTCCAGCGCCACGCCAAGTGTTGCCTTCCAGTCATTGCCCTGCCGGGTTTCCAGATTAAGTGGCATCTTGATCATGCCTTCGCGGTCAAGCTCAATGCCGGTCACTTCCACCAGCACGTTGGATGCACGCCCTGGGCGGGGGGTTTTACCAGTTTTAGCTTTGACATCATGCGGCGTTGCCGTCAGCTCCAGCACAAAACACGGGTTGAAACCATAAAGCGTTTTAAACGCCAGATCGGAAACCGCCTTGTGGCCTTCATCCATCACCACGATGGGCTTGATAATGCGCAAGGCATTGCCCAGCGAATCCTTGACCATCGGCCAGCCCACCGTGCCATCAGCCAGATCATATTTTTGCAGATTGGGAATCTCTTTCAACAGATCAGCATGGGCCTTCTGGTCGCCCTGATCAGGGGTGAAACCGGAAACATCGCCTCGGTCCTGAAACATTTTCAATGTGTCCTTCGTCTGCCGGTTGGCCGATTGCAGCATCAGCAACATGACACAAAGATGGTTTTCCACATCGCGGGCATCGAGGCGGTCGTTTTTCTCCATGACCTTGACGCGGTTAGCGCCAATGCGGTCGAGCATTTGCCGGTAAGGGTCCTGGCGGTCTTTCAATCGTTTCAGGGTTTGGGAATAGATCGCTTCATTAGGCACAATCCACAAAACAAAGCCCACATTGCGATTGAGCCACTTGTTGCAGATACGCGATAACGCATTGATTGCCACATAGGTCTTGCCGCCACCGGTGGGCACCTTCAAAACTGCATTGGGCACCGTGCGACCAATACCATCAAGGCGTTGAGAATGGGGAATGTCAATCCGCGTTGGTGCCAGTCTGCCTTGCTTGCGAAGGGCTTCCCAGGCCTTGGCGGAATAGTCTGGCACTTCAATACCCAGGTCGGGATTGTCAGTCAGCAATTCTTTAATCTTGTCGGCTTTTGCCTTTTCAACCTTCAAGGCCTCAAGATAGGCCTCTAGTGTCTTCAAAACCCGTTCCTGATAGTCAAGCTTGCGCATGGGGCTAATCCCGCTCTATGCGGTATAGCGCAAACGGCAGGGGTGAAAATTCGACGTTCAATCCTTCCTCGGCCAGAATCTTTTTCGAGACAAAGCGCGATGGGGCAAAGACAAGGTGGGTTTTGTCGGATTTTGCTTTTGTAACGTCGCGGGCAAAGGAAAGAGTGAAGGCGGCATCGGGTGATTTGAGCCAATCCAGATCATCCATGTAGATCAGCCACACATGCTGACTTGTCGTCTCACCCAGATAGTAGGTTTGTTCATCTGCCTTGGCGACATCCAGTGTTTGATTGGTCGCCATGTGGAACAGAACAGACCCCAGCGCATCCCATGCGGGTAGGCTCTTGCCGGTGAGAATGGCATCCAGTTCGACCGGATCACCAAGCGTGCAATAGGTGAAGGTGCCAACTAATCCATTTTTTTGTTCTGGATTTTTGGAATTTGGAACTCCAGCAATTACGCGTCTGATCCGTTCAGCTGTAGTATCATCCGCGTAATCTTCGCACTCAACTAGTATAAATTTCCTCTTGCCTTTATCTTGTTCATTAAGCTGCAAAACAGAGTGTGCTGTTGTTCCAGAACCAGCAAAACTATCAAGAACAATAGCTTCAGATTTTGCGACAAATGATAGCAGGCGAGATATCAGTTGTGTTGGTTTGGGGTGATCAAAAGCTTTTACCACTTCCGGGAAAATGTTTCTAAGTTCATAAGATGCGATTCGACCATCAAGATCGATAAAACTTGAGAGTTTATCTTCAAAATCTTTTGCATAGAGTTTCAACTCAATAATTTTTTTTCGTCTTTTCCAAAAAGAACTTTCCCCTCAGCAAGAAGATTTTCCATCGTCTCAGGAGGAAAACGATAACCCATCAAAGGTTCTTGACATGCTTTCCCTGTTTTTGGATGCAATACGTCATAACGATATCCCTCACGTCCGGGGTTGTGGACGCTCTGGCTTCCAGTGAAAATTCCGCCATGATCGATTTGCTTATACCTGTCCAATGGCCAAAGTTGCCACTTATTTTTGTTGAACCATTTTTTATATTCATGACTCAGTTCAAGAGCATTAGGGTATTTAGCTGCTAAGTCGTTGCCAACATCGATAAGAAGGTTTTTGATTTCCGAAACTTTAGATTTCCATGACTTTTCTATCGTGTTCTTGTTCTTGGCAAAACAAAGAATGTATTCGTGTTCCACGGCAATATTGGTAGGGTTGTTATCTGTTACATTTTTCCAAACAATATTTCCCACCCAGTTGGTTGGTCCGAAAATTTCATCACACATCTCACGAAGCCGATGCAGCTCGTTATCATCTATTGAGATGAATATTATACCGTCTTGAGCAAGCATTTCGTATAGCAAACGTAACCGTGGCCACATCATTGTGCACCATTTGTCGTGGCGCAGGCCGTCTTCAATGCCGATGGGATTGGCTTTCAACCATTCCTTGATCATCGGCGCATTGACATTATCATTGTAGGCCCAGCCTTCATTGCCGGTGTTATAAGGCGGGTCAATAAAAATACAGTCGACCTTGCCCGCATAGCGCGGCAACAGGGCTTTGAGTGCATGCAGATTGTCACCCTGAATGATCAGATTTCCATCAAGATTAACCGCACCAATGCCTTTGTCGGCATCAGGCACCAGCGGGCGGAACGGCACCGACAAATGGTGGTTATAGACGAATTCCTTGCCCTTGAAGTTAAGTTCAGTCACGCCATCCCCACCATTTGCTGTAAATCATCATGTGGCGCTATAGAATCGAAAAACCCCACCCAACGCAACAGTTGATTGTGCTATCGGGTTTTCTGGCGATATCCTTGAACAAAAGTGCGGCACGTGCCTTTTTGTTTTTTACTCAAAGAATTCTTCATCAACTTTTTTCAAATGCAGGGTTTCTTCATCCCGGCAACCCACATTGTAGCGGATCATCAGCTTCGCCAGTTGCTCGTCATCAATTAAGACAATCCGCATGCCAAGGTTTTGAGCCGTTTGAGTGGCTGAAGAACTGAAGGTTGATGTTGTGAAAAATATACCTTTTTGTGCTTTTTTCAAATTCAAAGCGCCAAAAAAATCGCGAATGGCTCCGGCTCCCACTGTATTGCCTTTGGCATAGCGTTTGGCCTGAACATAGATTTGATCGACGCCAAGCGGGTCCTGATCAATGACGCCATCAACACCATCGTCACCACTGCGACCAAGAGCATGACCGGCATCATCAGCCGCCCCGCCATAGCCCATGGCAACCAGCAACTCGACAATCAATTCTTCAAAAAATGACGGAGTGGATTGCCTAACCCGGTCCAGAAGATCAGCGGCCAGTGCTGTGTTAATCGTTCGATGAGCCAGGCGCAGGTCTTCATCAGGAGTTGTGTCGGACTTTTCGGCTGTGTCCAAAATGGCTGCCGTCGCAGTTCCACTGCGGGTTCCCTTGCGATTTTGAAAATCCTGAAATGAGGCAAACTGTTGCAAAAATTTATTGTCAATGCGCTCAGGTGATTTAGCCAGCACTGACTTGCCATCCTCGGTGATACTGAAATACCCGCGCTTGGTGTAGTGAACAAGACCAGCTTGTTTCAGGTAGCTTTTGGCCCACTGAACGCGATTATCCAATACGCGTTGCTTGCCGCTGGGAAGGAGTTGTTCGCGTTCGTCATTCGTAAGACCAAATTGTTCCGACAAATCATTAATAACGTCATGAGTATAGGTTTCGCCAGATTGCGCGGCCTGCAAAACCGGGAGCATGAGCGTTTGGTAATCTGGTATCATTTAAATGCCTTCAGATAATTGATTATTCTATTTTCAAACCATACGTGGTTTTTCTTACGCCAGCAGGATTATTTTTCCAGCAATTGCTTGAGTGCCCTTTGAACAGTCTCATCATCCAAGGGGCTGGGATGATCATCATCAACTTTGTCCACCTTGCGCAACTGGTCCAGAATTTCCGCCTGCCGGTGAGCGGCAACAGCCCCGTAGCTGGTGAAGGTTGTCAGCACATTTTCATGAGAAAGGTTCTGGCTCCAGGCTTTGAATTCTTCCGGCGTTCGGCATGTTTTTTCACCCAGCACTGCAATTGTCTTGCGGAAAGAATGAGGATGATAATAGGGCAGTCCGGCATCCTCAAAGGCCGTTTTGAATATCTTGCGAATAGCGCCGGTACCTTTCCAGTGCCGTCGCTCAAGCCCCAGCGCTTCAAAATGCCCGCTTGCGCCCAGCCCGACTTTGGTTGCCGGAAACAAGGGGTCATCGGGGCCAAAATTATGTTTTTGTTTTAATTCTGCAATCCACTCTGTAACAATTTTCTCATAATCGCCACCAACGGGAAAGAACATTGAAACAAGGGTTTTTCTGGTTTTGGTGCGCACCTGTCGTGCATCCTGAAAAATGGTGCGCTTATCAAGATCAATGTGGCGCAAGGATAGTGAGGCGATGGCATCATCCCTCATGCCGCTTAAAGGGGTGAAAGCGAACACGGCACGGTCGCGACGCTGGATAGGGGTTTCTTGTGGCATGGCCTCAAGAGCCTGCCGGATTTGCTCCATGGTCGGTATCGGCTTTTCTCTGTGGGCCTTGGCAATGCGCTCATCATTGGCGCTTGAGTTGAAATAATCGGCATCGGGATAATTGATGCGCGATTTATAGCCGGGTTGCCCGGCCAACCATTTGAAAAATGCCTTTAGCGCCATCAACCGCGAATGGATTGTTGCCTTGGCCAGGGGCTTGCCGGTTTTAGGGTTGACCTGTTCATTAAGCTGGCGTTTGAATTTTCGCGCCTGTTCAATATGAAACCGCTTGAAATCCTTATAGCCGGTAGACTTTTCAAACAGCGCAATTGCTGCCGCCACCTGATCAACGGAAGACACGGCCATGCGGTGCGCTTCCTCCAGGTAGATAAAATATGCACGCTTGATGCGCTCGTTAGCGGGATGGTGTTTTTGCATGGGGTTGCCCTTTTAGCGTTGGAAAATGTTTTCTGTACGGGTTTATGGCAAATGTGTACCCACACCGGTGTGCTTGTTCAAAAGCCATAGGGATTTGACCTCCCCCCTGCCGGGTTGTGATAGGGTGCCGGGTCGAAGCGTACTTGCTGCTTGATACGCCCGTTAACAGGCCGTGTTTTCGCATGGGTTTATGGCTCCTTTTCAAAGGTATCATTTGGGCAGGGTCTGGCACTATCCATTAGGTGTTCTTCCGCCTGTAGGATCGTCACTTCAAAAATGCCCTCCAGGACTGGTAAATTGGCCAACGCAATGCGTCTGTAAATGAGAGTGCAGCAAACGGGGCATAGCCCGCAAAGGTTGCCGCCGGTCAATGTGATCGGGATATAATCAACTATGTTCCAGGCTGGAATGCGTGGAACGTGGCATTTGAAACAATAGCATTGATCGCGATTGCTTTTGTGCTTTGGCTTCGCCCGGCGCTTATGAAACTCAATCAGATCGGCACCAAGAATGAGCGTTGGCCTTATGTCGTCAATTGCAGGCAAGCCAGTATTGATCCAGCGCCGCACCGTGCCCTTGGCCACACCAAGTTTGCGGGCAACATCATCGACGGTATAGTTGCGATGACGCTTGATACACCGCCAGTTTGGTTTTCGGGTTTTACCGTTCGCCACATAATTCTCCTGTTGTAAATAAATGCCGTTGCGTTTTCAGCATTCATAGGAACCTTGATTTGTATTCGGGTTCGGGAGTTTTTATGTGGTGGAGCTGGTTTCGGACAAAATCCATTTATCCAGGGCATCAATCGAAAACAGCACGCATCCACCCTTCTTGATTGGATGGATTTCGCCTTTGTCGATGGCACGGTAGAAGGTTGAACGACTCAAGCTATAACGCTTGATCGCACCACTTATTCTGATAAATTTAGGTTCAGTTTTCTGGGGCAAATTTTGCGCCTTTCGATTGGCGCAAGAGACTGTAATAGAATGCTTTCTTAAAAACTGCGCACGGTTTTGTACAAAATTTGTTGAGTCTCACTAAAATGTGCATTAGCTTTCTATTATAGCCCCTTGCGGGGTTCGATATTTGATTCGGGAGCAGTTTCGTGTCCAAACTTGGCTGCTCCCGTTTCATGAGCATTCATAATACGCCGACTCGCTTTCTGGCGCTTATTGAGAATGTGTTTGCCTGTTGAAAACCCAAAGTTATCAACACTCATTTCCCGACCCATCTTTTAAGCCATTAAATTTACTAAAGAATTTTATTCTTTCGTAAAAAGAATTTGTGCGCAATTTGCATGTTTTTTGGATGTTTGTGAATAAAAGTACCGAATCTTCAGGTAATTACCTATCAGTGACCCGCATTTTTATTACGTTTCCAGTTTGCCCCAAGACGTGATTCGACCATTTCTCCATCAATATTCTTCGCTTCTCAAGGAAGTCTGTCCGCCTGTAGGTTCGCTCAACGACGCTTCCGGTAACATGAGCAATAGCGGCTTCTGAAACTTCATAAGGCGTATCTGTGGCCTCTGCGCACCACGTTCTGAAGGTGGCGCGGAACCCATGCGGGCGGGCTTCCATGCCCCTGCGTTCCATCATGCGCGACATAGTGGCATCCGAAATGACGCCACTGTGAGCATTCGGGAATAAAAATCCCTCGCCATTTAATGCAATAGCCTCATCAATCACGGCCAAAGCCTCTTTGCACAAAGCTACGCGATGTTCTTTCCCGTCTTTCATTCTGGTTGCCGGTATTGTCCAGATATCGCCTTTTATTTCATCAACGTGACAAAACCTGATTTCCTGGGACCGGCAAGCGGTTAAAATCGACAGGCGTAATGCAAAATGGCAATTTGTGAGCTTGCCAAGGCTTGCATAGAATGCGGGCATTTCCTGCCAGGGTAATGACGGGATATTTTTTGACACATGACGTTGAGCGCCAAGTAGCGCTCTGGCTTTTATGTTTGCCTGCATATCAACATCCAAACCCATGGCCGCCGCATGCTTAAAGATTATGCCGATCCGGTTGAGCGCCTTCTTTGCGGTGGCGGCTTTTGCATGCCAGATAGGGGCAAGGGCATTTTTGATGTCTAGCTGATCAATCTCTTCAATGGGCACTTTCCCAAGTTTCGGCAATACATGAAGTCGTAAAGGTGTATCCCACCGGCCAGCTTTACCATCACTTTTCAATTGCGCCTTGCGGGCTTCAAATGCACTTTCAAAGACGGCCTCAAGCGTTGGTTGTTCTCTTGCTGATTCCCGACGTAAGCGGTCACGCTCTTTTATGGGATCTTCACCGATGCGTTTTACCTGCCGCCATTTTTCAACATCAATTCGTGCCTGCTTGATGGAAACACCGGAAATAGAGCCTAAGCCCATCTCACGACGCCTGCCATGGATTTCATATCTGTAAACCCACTGGCCACCGCCATCCTTGCGCTTCACCAGCCAAAGACCGCCACCATCATTATATTTTCCGGGTTTGGCATTTTTGACTTCCAGGCTAGTGAGTTTATTAAGTGCTACCATTTTCAATCCACCTTTGTATCCACCCCTATATATGACATACAGGGATATAACATGAAATGATGTGAAGCAAATAAATTAGAGAAAACTAGGAATTTTTACTATGAAAGAAACTACATGAAGCTATATGAAGTGTGTGTTCAATGCCCCATGCGGCACCACTAAAATCAGCTTTTGTCTTGATAATAAAAAATTCTATTTTTTCAATCCATCCTGATATTCCCTTTGTTTCCACAAAGAGGTGGCCCGCCCGCTGAGTTTTGGTGTTCTAGTGCTCTTCGAAAAAATAGGGGCCGTTGACCTTATCTACCTTAACGGTGTGCGTTATCAGGTTTTGATGAGGTGTCCAGTAATGCAACTGATAACTGGGTGCTTCGAGGAAAAACTCGCTTTTCTTCGTCATGCTCAGATCAAGCCCCAACTTCATACCTATGCTTGGCGCAGTACTAACGATTGTGCCGTGCCATCTGGCAAGTGCCGGTAGATGTATGTGGCCGCAGATTAATCGTTCTATGTTGGAATATTTTTCGACAATCTCCCCCAGTCCATCTGCCCCGATAAACCCGTCTTCGTCAGATTCCAATACACTAAACTTGACCGGCGGATGGTGCATGAAAATGATGGTTGGTTGAGTAATCGCTTCGGACAAACGATCATCAAGCCAGGCTAATCTTGTGTGACACAACTCGCCGCCGGGGGCATCAAAGATGGTGCTGTCCATGCCGATCAGGCGGACATCAAAACCCTCAATTACATAGTTTATGGACTGGTCAATTCTGGAGGGGCAGGCGGTTTCCCCAAACACAGACCACAGCGACGATACATCATCATGATTGCCGGGTATGACGTAAAAAGGGCATTGCAGATTTCTCAATAAGCTGGCCGCGTGTTCTGCTTCCTCGATGCCCCCTGTGTCGGTGATATCTCC
>JAJRQF010000128.1 GCA_024280375.1 Alphaproteobacteria bacterium
AGAATATTTGCGCGCAAGCGAGTTAAGCAACGAGCCGCCGTTAATACGGCGCACGCTTGTAGGCTCAACGCGATGGCGTTGAAATAGCCGTGAAAGGAATATTTGCGCGCAAGCGAGTTAAGCAACGAGCCGCCGTTAATACGGCGCACGCTTGTAGGCTCAACGCGATGGCGTTGAAATAGCCGTGAAAGGAATAATCCTGAAAGGAATATTTGCGCGCAAGCGAGTTAAGCAACGAGCCGCCGTTAATACGGCGCACGCTTGTAGGCTCAACGCGATGGCGTTGAAATAGCCGTGAAAGGAATCAAGGATACAATCTGGTTTTATGCCAAGGTTGCTCGGGCGATGTTCGGTTAAATGCCATGCGATCATGCAGGCGAAATGCCCCATCCTTCCAAAATTCAATTGTTGTTGGTATCACGCGAAACCCCGACCAGTGTTCCGGTCTTGGTATGGCGCTTACACCAAATTTTGCGGTGTATTTGGCCACTTCTTTTTCCAGTGCAAACTTGCTTTCAAGCGGGCTTGACTGCTTTGATGCCCATGCACCAATACGGCTGCCACGCGGGCGCGAGGCATAATATGCGTCAGCCTCTGCATCGCTGACAATTTCCACGGGCCCACGAATACGCACCTGACGGCGCAGGCTCTTCCAGTGAAAACCCAGGGCGGCTTTTTTCGTATGAAGCAGCTCCTGGCCCTTGGCACTGTTGAAATTTGTGTAGAAAACAAAGCCTGCCTCATCAAAATCTTTCAGCAGCACCATTCGAACATTTGGCATGCCGTCTTTGTCTACCGTGGCCAGTGAAAGGGCCGTTGGGTCGTTGATCTCACTTTCTATTGCTTGCTTTAACCAATCGTCAAACAATTCGAACGGATTTTCTGCCATAGTAAAGTCATGCTTTGTTAAGGTTGACACAGTATTATCAAATTTGCTTGGCATATAGGTAACTCGCAAATATCTCGCGTAACGCTCAAATGAGTATGGGGTTTTCAGTTGGTAGACTATCACGGTAATGAGTTTTGTAACCAGTCTATAATTATCGGATCACCGATAGTTCGAAATAGCTCGTTTCGGAATTTTGCCCCTCGTGTTTTGCGTACAGCTTCAATTATTTTAATTTGTGGAATTATTGCTTCCTGTTCGGTGACAGGGCCCAAGGTAGCGGAGCTTGAAAGCGGCGCATCAATTGTAACCGGCTCTGTTTCAAAGCCGGCCAAAATTGCCGGAATAGAATCAACCGATACCGAAGTCATCAAATCGGCGGTTGCAAGGGCTGAGCTGATATCATCTGATACCATTGCACTTGCCTGGGTTAATCCCGATACAGGTTCATCTGGAACGATTACCACAATCAACAAATTTCTTGGCAGCTATGGTCAAAAGTGCCGTGGTTTTAAAACCACAGTAAGCACATTCATGGGCGTTGCATTTTATAATGGTGAAGCCTGTCAGATAAGCCCAAGTGAGTGGGTGTTATCGTGGTTTCGTGCCGTGGATTTCAACAGTTAATCTGCAAGCTCTGACTTCGTGAGTGGGACATTATCGTGTCCTTTTTTACGTTTGTTCGCGGGAATTATCCATAAACCCTACAGGATTGAAATTTTTGTCAAAACGCCCCATATAGGGGCCAAACAGGCAATGTGGGAATTTTCTCTCCAAATAACGTAATGGTGCTCAATATGCGTGATCCGTATAGTGTTCTAGGTGTGGATAAATCATCCGATGGGAAGCAAGTGAAATCAGCTTTTCGCAAGCTTGCAAAAAAATATCATCCGGACCGAAATAAAGACAATCCGAAGGCCCAGGAAAAATTTTCTGAGGTCAATTCAGCCTATGAAATTCTTGGCGACAAGGATAAGAGGTTGCAATTTGACCGTGGAGAAATTGATGCCGAGGGCAAACCAAAATTCGCAGGCTTCGAAGGTTTTGGTGGCGGCCATCCCGGCCGTGGTCCACAAGGGTTTGGCGGTGGTCAGCAAGATTTTGGTGATGCTGAGGACATCCTTTCGCAAATTTTTAGCGGCGGCGCTGGCGGTGCTGGCGGTAGTCCGTTTGGCGGGCAGTTTCAGCAGGGTGCAGCAAGGGGCAGGCCACGGCGTCCGCAACCGGCAGCCGATACCAAGGTATTTGCCCGTATAAGTCTGGAAGAACTGGCCGCCGGCAAGGCGCAGGTACGCATAGGCCCAAGTCGCACGGTTTCGGTAACTATTCCAGCCGGCACAGAAGATGGTCAGGTAATTCGCCTTAAAGGCCAGGGCGAACAATCGCCGATGGGGCAGGCGGGCGACGCGCTGGTTACCATATCAATTAGACCCCATGCCGATTTCAAGCGCCAGGGCGATGATCTTCGTATTGATTTGCCCATCAATCTGGATGATGCCGTGTTGGGTGCAAAGGTGAGGGTGCCAACTCTAACCGGTGCTGTCTCGCTGACAATTCCCGCCTGGTCTACCTCTGACAGCGCCTTTAGAATTCCCGGTAAGGGTCTGCCAAAAAAGGCCGGGGGAAATGGAGATATTCTGGTATATCCCCGAATTACTCTGCCGAAAGAAAAATCGGAAGATCTCGTTCAACTGATGAAGAGCTGGCAGGTCGAGAAAGTTAAATAATCGAACTATGTGGTTTTTGCCGGTAATTTGCCTGTTACATTCATCTTTGAGAAGTGTATCAATCTGTCTTGAAGCAAACTCACGACTGTGGCATATGAATCAGTGCTGGAGTTTTCCGAGCGCACCTCTTTAACGTTACGATCAGGAATGAAAATATGGCTGAACCAACCGGTTTGATGGCAGGCAAGCGTGGAATTATACTTGGGCTGGCCAATAGTCGTTCGATAGCGTGGGGAATAGCCAAGGCCTGCTCAGATGCCGGGGCAGAAATTGCACTGACATATCAGGGTGATGCCCTGAAAAAGCGGGTTGAACCCTTGGCTGAGAAAATTGGCGCGACGGTTGTCGGCCATTGTGATGTGACCGATGTTGCAAGCATGGATGCGGTTTTTGAAAAGATCGAACAGACCTGGGGAAAGATTGATTTTCTCGTCCATGCCATTGGCTTTTCCGACAAGGATGAATTGACCGGCCGTTATGTGGATACAAGCGCTGATAATTTCCGCAAAACAATGGATATTTCGGTTTATTCACTGACCGCACTAACCCAGCGGGCTGAAAAACTGATGCCGGATGGCGGCTCGATTGTAACCATGACCTATTATGGTGCTGAAAAGGTTATGCCGCACTACAACGTGATGGGGGTTGCCAAGGCCGCGCTGGAGGCCAGCGTTAAATATCTGGCGGTTGATCTTGGCCCCAAAAATATCCGGGTCAATGCAGTATCTGCCGGCCCTATCAAAACACTTGCAGCATCTGGAATTGGGGATTTCCGTTACATTCTTAAATGGAATGAGTATAATTCACCCCTGCGCCGTACCGTGACCATTGAACAGGTTGGCCAATCGGCGCTTTATCTGTTGTCGGATATGTCGAGTGGCGTTACCGGCGAAGTTCATCATGTGGATTCTGGCTATCACACAGTTGGTATGAAGGCCGTTGACGCGCCTGATATTTCTGTGGTCAAAGATTAGGGGCATACCTGTTAATCTGATAGCATTACAAAGTCTGCCTTAAACCCCTGCATTTAAAGTGAGTTTTATCATGACTGTAAACCGCCAAGCGCTGTTGAAATCTCGTCCACACGGTCTCGTCACCACTGACAATTTCGAATTTGTTGATGCACCGCTGGCTGAACCCGGCGAAGGTGAGTTCCGGGTAAAGATCGAGGCAATCTCAATTGATCCCGCAATGCGCGGTTGGATGGCCGAGGGCAAGTCCTATATTCCCCCTGTCGGGATTGGCGAAGTTATGCGCGCAGGCGCTGCCGGTCATGTGGAAGCGTCCAACAACCCGAAATTCAAGGTTGGTGATGCGGTCTCTGGCATGTTTGGCGTGCAGCAATATGTAATTTCCAATGGTGCGATGGTATCCAAACTGGACGAAAGCCAGGCTTCACTTGAGCGCTGGATTGCCGGTCTTGGTATGCCGGGGCTGACCGCCTATTTCGGCCTGTTAAATGTGGGCGAACCCAAAGAGGGTGATACGGTCCTTGTTTCAGCCGCATCCGGTGCGGTTGGCTCGGTTGTTGGCCAGATTGCCAAACTCAAAGGCTGTCGGGCTGTTGGCATCGCCGGTGGACCTGAAAAATGCAAATATGTGGTCGAAGAGCTGGGGTTTGATGCCTGCGTTGACTACAAGGCCGGTAATCTTTACCGGGACCTTCGCGAGGCCTGCCCCAAGGGCGTCGATGTATTGTTTGAAAATGTCGGTGGCGAAATTTTCGATACCGAACTGGCACTGATGAACGTTTTTGGCCGCGTGGTTTTATGCGGACTGATTTCGGCTTATAACGCCACTGAAATGCCCGATGGCTTGAACAATATCCGCTCTGTTCTGGTCAACAGATTGAAAATGCAGGGAATTATAGTCTTTGATTTTATCAAAGAATATCCGCAGGCGATCAGTGATCTTGGCAAGTGGCATGCGGAAGGCAAGCTTAAATTGCGCGAAGACATTCGCGACGGCGGTGTTGATGCATTCCCTGACGTGCTTAACTTGCTTTTTAATGGTGGCAATAACGGTAAATTGGTGCTGAAGGTCTAATTGCTCCCAATGATTTATTTAGTGCGCCATGGCCAGACAGACTGGAACGCAGAAATGCGACTGCAGGGTCAGCAGGATATTCCGTTGAATGATTTCGGCCGCCAGCAGGCCGCGCAAAATGGCGCGAAACTGGTCAAACTGATTAAAGATCCGTCAAAGTTTGATTTTGTCGCAAGTCCGCTTGGCCGTACCCGAGAAACAATGGAAATTATCCTTAGTCAGTTTGGTCTCGATAAAAATGCCTATCGCGCCGATAAAGGCGTAATCGAGATTACTTTCGGCGACTGGGAAGGCCACACTTTTGAAGAATTACGGGTGGAAAACAATGCCGCCGTTGAAGAACGATTGGCCAACAAATGGCGCTTCGTTCAGCCCAATGGCGAGAGCTATGAGATGTTGTGCGCGCGCGTTGCCGTCTGGCTTGAGGGCGTTGACAAAGATACCGTCGTCGTTTGCCACGGCGGAATAATTAGGTCTTTGCTGGTGTTGCTGGCAAATATGCCGACAAAACTGGCGGCCGAACTAACGATCCCTCAAGATCAGATTTACCAGTGGGATGGCAGCAGGGGCCGCTGGTTATAACATTCGTTTTGAGTGCAAAACTATCGCATGCTCGATAGATTGGATATCAACACCGATTTTACCCGCGCAATTTCTTCAGAAACATGTTTTGCCTTTTCCGCATCATCCGCACAACAAATTCGAGCCACATCGGCACATCTATTACGCTCTGCCACCAGCGCGTGGATGATGGCTTTCTCAATCGCATCTGCCACTTCTTTTGGGTGGTCTTCATTTGAGCGGCCCAAAATATTTTGAACGACATTGGCGGTTTCTTCTGCGCGTTCTCTAAGGTTTTTCGACATTTATGTTCCCCTGTATCCTCATTTTGTGTGTTTTAAAATTCTCAACTTCTACAAATCGTTTGAGTTAATTGCAGGCTACATAAAACCATTGTCGAAAGATAGGCGCTTATTGATTTTGAAATTTGGGAACAGGGTAGTTACCAGGAATTGTCCGTGCTCATAGAATCAGGATTTTTTCAGCAGCCGCTTTATCTTGGCAATGGCAATATCGGTGTCCTCGCCATAGGCAATTGTCCCGAAGAAATCGCCGCCTTTTTTCATCAAATACACGGTCGCTGTGTGATCCATTGAATAGGAATCCGCGTCGTCTGGATCGGGTACTTTTTTGTAATATACCGCGTAGGATTCGAGCATTGCTTTGACCTTGTCGAGATCGCCGGTAAGTCCGCGAATGCGCGGGTCAAAAGCGCTGACATAATCGCTCATAACTTCTTTGGTATCGCGTTCAGGGTCTACTGTTACGAAGTATATGGCGACTTTATCGGCATCATCGCCCAATGCTTTCAGCCAGCCTGCGGCCTCAAAAAGCGTTGTCGGGCAGACGTCCGGGCAATTGGTATAGCCAAAGAATATCAGGTGAGGTTTGGCGTTTACGATATCCTCGTTTACCGCATCACCCTTGTCAGAGACAAGTTCAAACGGACCGCCAAGGCTGGATAAGGTGGTGCCTTGGGTTTGGGCATCTTGCCATTCGAACGTCGACCAGGCCAGAAACCCACCGACAACCAGTATTACAGCCCACAAAGCTGTGCGGATGATGCTCAATCGATTCACGTTGATTATTCCCGAATTATGCGCGGCGACCGCTTGCCAAATCCGGCTGATCACGACCCAACGCTTCAAACACAGTTGAAATAATGCCGGTTTTGTCTAACCCGGCATTGATATACATCATATCAGGTTTGGATTGATCTACATATGCGTCAGGAAGTACCAAGGTGCGAACTTTCAGGCTGGATGCGGAATGGCCATCCATCAGGCCGGCCTTTACCATATAGTGCAGCACATGCGCGCCAAATCCGCCTACCGAACCCTCTTCAATGGTGAGCAGAACCTCATGGCTGCGCGCCAACCGAGTTATCAGCTCCTCATCCAGTGGTTTGGCAAATCGCGCATCGGCAACAGTTGTGGAAAGCCCAAAAGCTTCAAGCTCTTCAGCCGCCGCAAGGCATTCCTGCAACCGTGTACCAAAGGAAAGTAGCGCAATTTTTGTACCTTCCTGCAGCACCCTGCCACGGCCAATTTCCAATACAGAACCGCGCTCGGGCAGTTCCAAACCAACGCCTTCGCCGCGCGGATAGCGGAATGAAATTGGCCCTTCGTCATATTCAACCGAAGTGCGCACCATGTGCATCAGCTCGGCCTCATCGCTTGCAGCCATGACAACAAATTTCGGCAATGCGGCAAGGAATGTGGTGTCGAATGAACCCGCATGGGTCGGGCCATCTGCGCCAACAAATCCGGCGCGATCTATGGGAAAGCGCACCGGCAGGTTTTGAATGGAAACATCGTGGACAACCTGATCATATCCGCGTTGTAAAAAGGTCGAATATATAGCAGCAAACGGTTTTAACCCTTCGCTGGCAAGGCCAGCAGCAAAGGTTACCGCATGTTGCTCGGCAATGCCCACATCATAGGTGCGTTCAGGATAGGCTTCACCAAACAGATCAAGGCCGGTCCCATCCGGCATTGCAGCGGTAATCGCAACCACCTTGTCATCAAGGCCTGCTTCCTGAATGAGCGATTGAGCAAATATCCGCGTATAGGATGGGGCATTGGTGAGCGGTTTTTCATCCTCGCTGGAAATCACATTGAAACGTGGCGAAACCGCATGATATTTATCATTGGAGTTTTCCGCAGGCTCATAGCCCTTGCCTTTTTCGGTAACCACGTGGACGAGAATTGGCCCGTCTTCGCTATCACGAACATTGCGCAATACCGGCAACAGGTGCTCAAGATTATGCCCGTCAATCGGGCCGACATAGTAAAAACCCAATTCCTCAAACAGGGTGCCGCCGGTCCAGAAACCACGGGCAAATTCTTCGGTTTTCTTGGCCTTGTCATAGAAGAATTTAGGCAGCTTTTGAGAAAGCTGTTTCGCTGTTTCACGAAGCGAACGATAGGTGCGGCCAGAAACCAGCCGCGCAAGATAGGCGCTCATCGAGCCAACCGGCGGGGCAATCGACATATCATTGTCATTGAGAATGACGATCAGCCGTGCATTCATGGCGCCCGCATTGTTCATCGCCTCATAGGCCATTCCGGCCGACATGGAGCCATCACCAATGACCGCGACTACATCACGTTTTTCGCCCTTTAGCGAAGCGGCTGCCGCCATGCCAAGGCCAGCGGAAATAGATGTCGACGAATGGGCTGCCCCAAACGGATCATACTCGCTTTCAGTCCTTTTGGTGAACCCGGAAAGCCCGTTTTCCTGCCGCAGCGTGCGAATACGGTCGCGGCGTCCAGTTAATATCTTGTGCGGATAACATTGGTGACCCACATCCCAGATCAGCCGGTCATGCGGGGTATTAAAAGTGTGGTGAATGGCGATTGTCAACTCAACCACCCCAAGCCCCGCACCCAAATGACCGCCAGTAACCGATACCGCATCAATCATTTCTGCCCGCAATTCCTGCGCCAGTGTCGGTAATTCGGCATCGTCGAGTTTGCGTAAATCTTCGGGCAGGTTGACCAGGTCAAGCAGGGGTGTTTCGGGTCTGGTCAATATAGTCTCTATTTCAGCTTGGAATTAACAGAACGTCGTAAGTTATGCGTATTCTTGTTCAAAACAAGGTCAAAACCAGCAGGTGCCGCGCTGGCCGAAATTTCGATGCGGGCTATTCCCCATCAAGCGGTTCGCTACCTTTGGCTTTTCCATCGGCACCAACCCTGATTTTTTCGACTTTCGCCTCCGCCGCATTGAGCAGTTTTTCGCAGTGTTTTTTTAAAGCTTCACCGCGGCTATAAATGTCGATTGATTTTTCAAGCGCCACATCACCCTGTTCCAATGCCGATACAATTGTCTCCAATTCGGCCAGCGCCTGTTCATAGGAAAGGCTGGTGATGTCCCCTTGTTCGCCCGCTACTGCCATCGTTTTCTCCAAGGCACTTATCTTGTTCAATACTACCCGGTCATCAACCGTCGCACATGAGCGCCGGTCGACTGGGCTAATCCCACCAGATCATAACCGCCTTCAAGCAGACTTACCAGCCGCCCGCCGCAATATCTCTGGGACAGTTCCATTATCCGCCCCGTTGCCCAGCTAAAATCATCTTCCACCAGATTAATCTGCGCCAGCGGATCGCGAAAATGCGCATCAAAACCAGCTGAAATCAAGATCAGGTCCGGTTGAAAAGCTTCAACCGCCGGTAATATACGGTCCTTAAAAGCTTCGCGAAAATATTCACCATCCGTATTGGCCGCCAATGGTGCGTTGAAAATATTGCCGACACCGGTTTCAGATTTCGCCCCGGTGCCGGGAAAAAGCGGCATCTGGTGGGTTGAGGCATAAAGCACGGTTTCATCATCATAGAAGATATCCTGCGTCCCGTTGCCATGGTGCACATCCCAGTCGATGATCGCCACACGCTCCGCCCCATGGGCCTTTTGCGCATGGCGTGCAGCAATTGCCACATTGTTGAGCAGGCAAAAACCCATCGCCGTGGTCTTTTCCGCATGGTGGCCGGGCGGGCGGGCGGCGACAAAACAATTATCCGCATCCTTGATGAATACGGCATCGACCGCTGCATTGGCAGCACCAACGGCAAGTTCCACACATTCCCAGCTTTTGGGGCTCATGGATGTTTCACCATCCAGCCGGTTGATGCCCTCATCAGGAACGGCAGCCTCAAGCTTATCTATAAAACCCTGCGGATGAGCATATAGAAATGTCGCATTATCAGCCTTTGGCGCCTCCCGGCGATCAAGCGTTTTGAAATCATCATCTGCCAAAACTTCTGCGATCGCGCGCAACCGATCAGGACGCTCAGGATGTCCTGCTGGTGTTAAATGCTCAACAAACAGATCATGGGTATAGAGAGCAGTGGTCAAATGGTATCCTTTTTACCATTTTGGTAAGCCAACCGACAAAGAGTCAATCATTGAATTTAAATTGTTGAAACTGTCGCAGAATGTTAGCGGTGTTCTTTAAAGGATCGGACCCTGATTTTTTATGATAAATGTCTGGTTAGCGGTGCACGGCATGGCTTGCGCCATCGCTCAATCCAATGGTGAAAATTGGATATTTTTCCTTGTGTGTAACCGCAATGGCCTTGTCGATCTGACGGGGCAATTTGATCGCGGCGAGTTGTTTTAATCGCCCTTTGACAAATCCAACCATGCGCAGCACATCGCGTCCCGCCGATGGTAATATCAGATCGAGCGTGCCATTTTTATCAACATCGGCAATCGCAGACAGGCGTTGCTCGCGCGAACCAATAAAATGATTGGAAAAACCGGGCATCGAGCCAATTTTTTTCAAAGTGTTGCCGCGCAAGGTCCAGAATTTTAATGTGCCGCCAATATGCGGGGTCCAAACGCCAGCAATGTCCAGCCGGCCATCGCCATTAAAATCTGCAATGCCTGCAATATTGAGCCAGCGATTGGAGCGGCCAATAAAAGGTGTCTTTGCTTTTAAGCCAAGCGCGCCATTTTTAAGCGTGTAGACAGCGATGGAAGCGCCTTTGGAGATGGAGGAAAGTATAGTGATAATTTCAGCTTTCCCGTCACCATCAAGGTCAGCAATGCGCGGAATACGGTCTTCGAACACTTGTGTTTTGGGAAGATTGAAAGTGATCACCTTGCCGCCGCCGGTTTTTACCGCAAGACCACCGGCCTCAATCGCATCGCCTAATATGCCGTGGTCATAACGCCTTGTTGGCAAAATATACCAGGCCTGCGTGATGTTTTTATATCGGCGGGTGTGGGCAATTTTCCCATCCGGCAATCCGTTGGGCGCGGGCCTTCCTTCATTGAAAAACGGTCTTTGTTTGCTTCGAAAACAGGAAGCATCGCGGCAAGATTCAGCCGGATGCAGGGCACCGGAAGATTTAATGCTACCCTTGCCGGTCAGCTGTTTTATTTTCCATCCAGCTTGCGCGGTAACCGGCAATGCAAAAATAAACGCAATGCCAGCCGTGAGCATAACTATTTTAGCCATCAATGATTTCTGTGTTGATAATTTCAATGCCAAACCCTTCAAGCCCAACATAGTGGCGTTCTTTCGATGCGAGTAATGAAATTGTCGTGACCCCGAGATCTTTCAATATTTGCGCACCAAGGCCAACTTCCAGCCATTCTTCATCGCGATTTTGCGCCGTGCCATGATCTTCAACCCGCTCCATGCGCACACTGTTATCGGCAACACCAACCGAACCTTCGCGCAGATAAACGACAACGCCGCGCCCGTGGCCGCCAATTGTATTCAGCACGGCGGTCATGCTTTTTGCCCCGCCAAATGCATCTTCAAGCACCGATTCTCTTTGCAGGCGTACCGGCACATTTTGCCCGTCACGAATATCCCCAAAAACAACGGCCAGATGCTGCATCGGGTCCCACGGGGTTGTGAAGGTAAAGGCCTTGGCAGGCCCGGCGGGCGTTTCAATATCAAATTCCTCAACCCGGGTGACGATATTTTCGCGCCGCTGGCGATAGGCAATGAGATCGGCCACCGATACGGTTTTAAAACCTTTTTCATCGGCAAAAGCATTAACCTGCGGCCCGCGCATAACGGTGCCGTCATCATTGACCAATTCGCTGATTACGCCAACTTCCGGCAGGCCCGCAAGGCGGCAAAGATCAACCGCTGCTTCCGTATGGCCGGAACGAATGAGTACGCCGCCTTCGCGAGCAACCAGCGGAAAAATATGCCCCGGACGGACAAAATCGGCAGCACCTGAATTTGGATTTGCCAGCCCGCGCACCGTCGAACAGCGGTCTTCAGCAGAAATGCCAGTTGTCGTATCGTGTTTATAATCAACAGAAACGGTGAAAGCTGTTGCGTGCGGCGCATCATTATCTGAAACCATCATCGAAAGGTTTAGCCGTTTGGCCTCAGCTCCCGTCATCGGCGCGCAAACAATACCGCTTGTATGGCGTACCATTAAAGCCATTTTTTCAGCCGTCGCGTGGACCGCTGCAAAAATCATATCGCCTTCGTTTTCACGGTCATCATCGTCCATGACGACAACAATTTCACCACGTTCAAATGCGCGAATAGCCTCCGCCACCCGTTCCATATCAGAAGTCATTTATGAGTTTCCTACTTTTGGCCCCCGGTTTGGCCACGATGTCTTAAATAATGATCCGCAAGCGTGCAGGCAAGCATCGCTTCGCCAATTGGCACAGCGCGAATGCCCACACAGGGATCATGGCGACCTTTGGTCATCACTTCAACCTCTTCGCCGGTTGATGTGATGCTTTTGCGGGGTGTGAGAATAGATGAGGTCGGTTTAACGGCAAAGCGCGCAACAATCGGCTGGCCGGAAGATATGCCACCCAATATGCCACCGGCATTGTTGGAAAGAAAAATCGGATTGCCATCATTGCCCATGCGAATTTCGTCGGCATTTTCCTCGCCGGTCAGCGTCGCTGCATCAAATCCATTGCCAATCTCAACACCTTTAACCGCGTTGATAGACATCAGGTTGGAGGCGATATCCTGATCAAGTTTGGCATAGACCGGTGCACCCCATCCGGCCGGAACGCCTTCCGCAACCACCTCGATAACAGCGCCGATGGACGAGCCATTTTTGCGAATTTTATTTAAATAACCTTCCCATTCGGCAGCCATTTCCGCATCCGGGCAAAAGAACGGATTGTTATCAACCTCATTCCAGTTCCAGTTATCCCGGTTAATTTTGCGATTGCCAATTTGCACAAGGGCGGCACGGATGGAGACACCTTCAATGACTTTTCGAGCAATGGCGCCGGCGGCAACCCGTGCAGCCGTTTCGCGCGCCGACGAACGCCCGCCGCCACGATAATCGCGAATGCCATATTTGGCATCATAGGTCATATCCGCGTGGCCGGGGCGGTAGCGGTTTTTAATCTCGGAATAATCTTTTGAACGCTGATCGGTGTTCTCAATCATCAGCGAAATTGGCGTGCCGGTGGTGGTGAGAATATCCGATCCATCCTCGGGCAATACACCAGATAGCACCCGTACCTGATCGGCCTCTTTGCGTTGGGTGGTAAATTTCGATTGGCCCGGTTTGCGCTTGTCCATAAAGGTTTGAATTTCTGCTTCAGAAATTTTCAAGCCCGGCGGGCAGCCATCAATAACACAGCCAAGGGCAGGCCCGTGACTTTCGCCCCAGGTTGTAACCCGGAATAGATGACC
>JAJRQF010000009.1 GCA_024280375.1 Alphaproteobacteria bacterium
TACGAAGACGAAGATGATGACTGGGAGGAGAAACCATCCATTACTTTCGTCAATAAATCAGAGCTTGCGGCCATTATGGCTGATCAAGACGTCATTTTGAGTTTTTAGGGCGGATATTTATGTCTATTCTTCACACAATAAGCAAATCGCCGTTTCAAAATCAGTCATTGAGCAGTTGTGTTGCTCATGCATCAAAAGGTGATGCAATTTTAATGATTGAGGATGCAGTATATGGTGCCGTATCTGGAACCGTTGCTGCCGCTCAACTGGCAGAGGGTGATAATATATCTATTTATGCATTGGGACCTGATCTCAGTGCACGAGGTTTGGGAGAAGCAAAACTAGCGGAAGGTATCAACATTGTTGATTATGACGGATTTGTGGAATTGGCGGTTGAACACGACAAGACACAATCCTGGTTGTAAAAAAACCTGAAGCACTAATTTGAACCCCATCGGAAATTTCTTCCGGTGAATAACGATAGAAGGAAGTACCAATGGCATACGAAATTGACGGCAATACAATTGAAGCCGACGAAGAAGGCTACATCACAGATTTGAGTGTCTGGACACCAGAACTTGCGGGCCTTATCGCTAAAGACGAAAACATCGAAATGGATGATGAACGCTGGGAAGTTGTAAACTTCCTGCGTGATTATTACGAAGAATATCAGATTGCGCCTGCTGTTCGCGTTCTCATCAAGGCAGTTAAGAAAACTATGGGCAAAGAAAAAGGTAACAACAAATACCTTTACACTCTCTTCCCATACGGTCCTGCTAAACAGGCCTGTAAGATTGCCGGACTGCCTAAGCCTACTGGCTGCGTATAAGTCTGAATTGATTTTGTAAAAGTACCAGGCTGGCCATTATTGGCCAGCAACAGGAGGGGTGTGTCTTGATTACGATGCTTTATGCAGTGCTGTTTTACATAGCCACTATTCTATTAGTGGTTGGTGTTGCCAGAAGGATCTGGACATACTGGAATACGCCTCAGCCCCTTAAAATTGTTTTAACCCCCGCGCCGACCACAAGACGTGGTGTGGTGTTGCGTATGGTCAGAGAAGTGGTGTTGTTCGAAACACTTTTCAAGTCGAATAAATGGATTTGGCTGTTTGGCTGGATGTTCCATTTTGGTTTGCTTCTGGTGCTGTTGCGTCATTTGAGATACTTCACTCAGCCAATCTGGTGGTGGGTATCTCTGTTGCAACCTATTGGTATTTATGCAGGATTTGTAATGTTTGCAGGGCTGGTGGGGCTGTTGATCCGCAGGATTGTTGTAAACCGGGTACGCTACATTTCTGCGCCTTCAGATTATCTGATGCTTTTATTGCTGTTGGGTATCGGATTTAGCGGGCTGATGATGAAATTTGTTGCCCATCCTGATGTGGTGGCCATCAAAGCATTCTTTATTGGACTGATGCGATTTGATATTCACCCGTTACCGACGGATTTACCGGTGCTGGTTCATCTGGGTCTGGTTGTCACGCTGATGATCATATTCCCGATATCGAAATTGATGCACGCGCCGGGCATTTTCTTTGCACCATCGCGTACCATGGTCGATAACCCGCGCGAAAAGCGTTATGTACCAGCCTCGGCTAAAGGGCAGTAGGAGCGGAACCATGGTAGAGCTTGCAATAGATAACAAAATATCCCGCACCTCAGTTGAAGATCCGCTGGCGCCGCCGTGCATGACGCCGGGTGCAATGGCTGGTAGCAAGCCATATATGGCGGCTCCCGAGCACAATATTAAATTGGGCTTTCCCGGTGAGTTACCGGACGATTGGAAAGAAAAAGCCATTGCCCGTATGGGATATCTGGCTGAAACCAACCGGGCATTCAAGGTCTATCTCGACACCTGTATGAAGTGCGGTGCGTGTACGGATAAATGCCATTATTATATGGGCTCAGGTGATCCGAAAAACATGCCGGTCGCGCGACAGGATTTGCTGCGCGGTGTGTATCGTCGCTACTTTACCTTTGCCGGGAAGTATTTTCCAAAACTGGTTGGTGCAGTTGATCTGACCAAAGAAGTTTTGGATGATTGGTATTCCTATTATCATCAGTGTTCGGAATGTCGTCGTTGTGCGGTTTTTTGCCCGATCGGTATTGATACGGCTGAAATCACTATGGCTGCGCGTGATATTCTTGACCATGTGGGAATAGGCCAAAAATATTCTAACGAAATCATCGGCAAGGTGATGGATGTGGGCAACAATCTTGGCCTCAATCCGAAAGCCTTGAAAGCCACAATGGCAGACCTTGAAGAGGATATCGAGGATGAGACCGGCGTTGCTGTTCGTATTCCGGTAGACGAAAAAGGTGCTGACATTCTGCTCATTACGCCAAGTGCGGATTTTTTCGCCGAGCCGCATATTGATGGCCTGATTGGCTATGCCAAAGTGTTCCACGAGGCCGGCGTTAGCTGGACTGTCAGTTCCTATGCATCGGAAGCTGCCAATTTTGGTATGTTTATCGGTAGCGAGGAAAATATGGCTGTGCTTTGCAAGCGCATTCAAAAAGCTGCAATAGAACTTGGTGTTAAACGTATTATTTTCGGTGAGTGCGGCCATGCCTGGCGGGTTGCTTATAATTTCCTGAATACGCTAGGCGGGCCGTTTGATTTCCTCGATCAAGACTATCCAATTCCTCAGCATATTCTTGAGTTCACCTGGGGTGAACTTCAAAAAGGGACTTTGAATATTGATAAGTCCCGCAACGATGAATATCGTCTAACCTATCACGATTCCTGTAATGTGGCGCGTGCTTCCCGCATGGGCGATGAGCCTGGTGGTCAGTTTGAAATTCCGCGTAATGTGTTGAAGGCTGTGACCAATAATTATTTTGAAATGCCAGAAGGGACCACCAAGGAACAAACACTTTGTTGCGGTGGTGGCGGCGGTCTTTTGACCGACGATCTGATGGATATTCGCAAAAAGGGTGCAAGCCCACGGATGCATGCGCTCAAACAGGTCGAAGAAGACCATGGTGTTACGCATATGGTGGCGATTTGCGCCATTTGCAAAACCCAATTTGCCAAAATGATGCCTGAGTTCGGCTTTGAACGAGACTCAATACTTTCTGTCCATCAACTGGTTTCCAATGCACTAATCATGGAAGGCCAGGTTGATGAGGACGACGACGAAGATGATGACATGGATGATGTACCAGCAATGAGCGGTGCACCAGCAACTGGAGGTTCATTATGAACGATATGTCCAACGATAAAAAACTGACCTTTACCCGCTATGAAAGCGGCGAACGGCCAGAGGACTGGGATCTGGAAGAAAGTATCTTTCAGCAGGATACTTCTTACAAGTGCCCCACCTATGTGCATAAAACGCCACCTTGTCAGGGTTCTTGCCCGTCTGGCCATGAAATTCGTGGTTGGTTAGCAATCGCACGCGGCATGGACAAGCCTCCGGTTGAAGGAATGCCCTGGCAGGAATATGCATTTAACCGCATGTTGGAAGCCAATCCTTTCCCGGCAACAATGGGTCGTGTTTGCCCGGCGCCTTGTGAAGATGGCTGTAACCGTAATGAAGTTGACGATTTTGTCGGTATTAATGCGTTTGAGCAATATGTGGGTGATTGGGCCAATGATAATGGCGTTTCCATTGTTGGCAAGCCTGAAAACGAGACCGGCAAAAAAGTTGCCGTTATCGGCGGCGGCCCGGCTGGCCTGACTGCGGCAATGTTTTTGCGCCGCAAGGGCCACAGCGTCACAATTTTTGAAAGCCACGCCGAACTTGGTGGCATGATGCGCTATGGTATTCCTGGATATCGTACACCGCGTGATATGCTGGACACCGAAATTGGCCGAATTATTGATATGGGCGTTGAATTGCGCATGTCGACCAAGGTTGGTGAAGACATTTCACTTGCTGAACTTGAAGACCAGTTTGATGCGGTATTTTGGGGCATTGGTGCCCAAAATGGTCGTGGTCTACCGGTTGAGGGTTTTGAAGGCACACCAAACTGCATGAATGGTGTTGAGTTTCTTGACGCATTCAACCACGGTTGGGTTAAAGGCACAGCGCAGCGGGTTGTCGTTGTCGGTGGCGGTGATACATCTGTCGATGTGGCATCAGTTGCCCGTCGTCTTGGGCACATCACCCATAATGCAACGAAAGAACATGCCGGTGGCGCTATCATTGATTTTGCCGCCCAGGATGTTGCTGGTAGTTTGCGCCGTGAGGGCATGCAGGCAACTTTGACGTCACTTTTCCCGGTTGAAGAAATGACGGCGGCGGAACGTGAGCGTGAAGATGCGCTGCGTGAAGGTATTGATATTCAGGGTGGTGTTATGCCGCTTGAAGTTATCAAAAATGCTGAAGGTTTGGCCACTGCGCTCAAACTTTGCAAATGTACAATGGAGGGTGGTCGCCCGGTGCCGGTTGAAGGTACGGAATATCAGATCGAGTGCGATATCATTATCTCGGCGATTGGTCAGTTCGGTAACTTCGAAGGATTCGAAGATATGGATGGCGGCAAAGGTTTCATCAATGCTGATGGTCTTTATTCGGTTGTTGACAAAGATATGCATTTTGCCGGTGGCGATATTTTGAAACCGCATTTGCTTACAACTGCAATTGGCCATGGTCGTATTGCTGCGGAAAGCATTGATCATTTCTTGTCCGGCGAGCCGCTTGATAAGCGTCCAAAGGTTGATGTTAATCACTTCAATCTGCTGAACGAATTGCATCGTCGTGGTAAAGATCCTGAAGAGTATTCGCATTCTGAAACCCAGAGCCGCGGCACGGATCATGAAGATTATGCTGTTCACAATTACGAGGACCGTTCGGCGACACAGATAGTCACCCATGACGAGTTGTTCAAAGCTCACTTCCCTTATGATGCCCGTGAAGCTCGCAATGAAATTCACATCAGTGAGAAAGATGTTCTTGGAAACTTTGAAGAGCGTATTGAAGGACTTACAGAAGAACAGGCTATTCACGAAGGCAATCGCTGCATGAATTGCGGCATGTGCATTGAGTGTAACAATTGTATCATTTACTGTCCGCAGGATGCTGTGTTCAAGGTCAAGAAATCGGAAGCAACGGTCGGTCGTTATGTTGATACTGACTATGACAAATGTATCGGTTGCCATATCTGCATGGATGTTTGCCCAACCGGTTATATCAAAATGGGACTTGGTGGTTAGGTCGTGTTGACATGAAGTTTGGTCTGAAAATACTCGCGCTATTCCTCGCCATTTTTGGCGGGGGACTTATTGTGCTCCCGGGCCAGGTGGCTAATGCTGAAGGGCAGAACTTTAATGGCAGCGCACTGCTTGCCGGGGTTTTGCCCAATATCCCAAAAGGCAAAGGTAATTCTTGCATTGCGCCAACTGATTTTATGCGGCGCAATCACATGAACCTGCTTAAGCATGATCGTGATGAGACGGTTCATTTTGGCAATCGTCAGGTAAAGGCGAGCCTGAAAGAATGTGTTGCGTGCCATGCGGTAAATGGCGCCAATAATACGCCGATAACGGTTGAAGATCCGAAACATTTTTGTCGCGCATGTCATGATTATGTGGCTGTAAAGATTGATTGTTTTGAGTGTCATGCATCGCGACCGGGCGGGACTTTGAAGAGCAGCCTGGATAAGGTGTTAATGGAAAACAAGGCCCTTGCGGCCTATGCGAAAGGTTCGGAAGAATGAGTGGTTGCGATAAATCCAATTGCGGTTGCGTCAACACAAACCCAACCGATTTGCTTTCGTCTTCAAGGCGCAACTTCTTAGGTGGCGCGGCGGCTGTTGCAACACTGACGCTTGCGCCCGGAATTACAATTACCGCCTTTGGTGGTTCTGCCAAGGCTTCCGGCCATCATGCGCGCTGGGGTTTGCTGGTTGATGTCAATAAGTGCAAAAAAGACTGTAATGCTTGTGTGACCGCCTGTTCTACCGAACATGGTTGGGAAGATACCGGCCATCCTCTGACCGATGCCCAGTGGATACGCAAGGTGACCTTGAAAGATAAAAAATCCGGATTTGAGCAATCGCTTCCGGTGATGTGTCAGCATTGTGCTGAACCGCCCTGCGTTGATGTTTGTCCAACCGCTGCATCATTCAGGCGCGATGATGGTATTGTGCTTGTGGACAAGCATTTGTGCATTGGCTGCCGCTATTGCATTATGGCCTGTCCTTATCAGGCGCGTTCATTTATTCATGAGCCGCTGATTGACCAGAAAGAATATTCACCACGCGGTAAGGGGACAGTCGAGTCCTGTAATCTTTGTGTGCACCGGGTCGATGTGGGGGGCACGCCTGCCTGTGTTGAGGCTTGTAGTGCCACCGGTAATGGTGCGATGTTGTTCGGTAATCTGAACGACCCGGACAGTGAGATATCCAAACGAGTTGCTGAATATCCGTCAACCCAGATCAGGGCTGATCTGGGGCTTGATCCAGGTGTTCGCTACGAAAATCTGTGAGTGTATTATTGATATGAAGAGAATCGTTTACAGAGAACTTGAAGGAAATGTCGGCGTTTATGGGCTGATCTTGCTGATGGGAGCATTTGTGCTCGCTGGTGCGGGCTCATTTTACTATATGGAACATTTTGGCCATATCGTTACCGGCATGAACAATCAGATTGTTTGGGGCTTGCCGCATGTATTTGCGATCTTTTTGATTGTCGCTGCATCGGGCGCGTTGAATGTCGCCTCCATTGGTTCTGTATTTGGTAAAACCGCCTATAAACCCATGGCTCGCATGTCTGGCCTTTTGGCTGTGGCGCTGTTGTTGGGTGGCCTTTCGGTGCTGGTGCTCGATCTTGGACGTCCTGACCGGTTGATTGTGGCCATGACGAGTTATAATTTTAAGTCAATATTTGCCTGGAACATCCTGCTTTATAACGGATTTATGGTTATTGTCGGGGTTTATCTCTATTTGCAGATGGAGCGTAATGTTCCCAAAGCCCTGCTGAAATCTGTCGGATTGTTTGCCTTTATTTGGCGGCTGCTGCTTACCACCGGTACGGGCTCTATCTTTGGCTGGTTGATTGCGCGGGAAGCCTATGATTCCGCCCTGATGGCACCGATGTTTATTGCGATGTCCCTGTCTTTTGGATTGGCGATATTCATTCTTGTGGCGCTGACGGTAAATGGTTTGACCAACCGTCCATTTGGCGGTGCCCTGCTTGCAAGGTTTGGCAAGCTCTTGGCGATATTTGCAGCGGTGGTGTTGTATTTTACTTTGGCCCAACATCTAACCAGCCTTTATGCAACCGAGCACCATACCTATGAACGCTTCATTTTGCTGGATGGTGGAATTTATACCCAGTTGTTCTGGTTTGGTCATATCCTGATTGGCAATATTGCCCCAATTTTCCTATTGCTGCACCCAACCATGGGTAAAAAACGACCGGCAATTGTTTTATCTGCATTGATGATAATTGCGGGCGGATTTGCGCAAGTATATGTAATCGTGATTGGCGGGCAAGCATTCCCATTGATGCTATTTCCCGGTTATGAAGTGCAAAGCAGTTTGATGGATGGGCAAATTGGTCAATATGCGCCAAGCCTGCCGGAGCTTATGCTGGGGTTGGGTGGCGTGGCAATTGCCATCGCATTGACCATTGTGGGTATGAAAGTATTCAAAATCGTGCCAAAAAGCCTTGCCGACAGCGCTGTTGATCCTCATCATAGTGCTGCTAAGTAAATAGAAGGCCGCAATAGAACGGCCTTTTCAAGTCCCAAATGTTAGGAAAACCCATGCAAGAGGCGCATCCGTTCTCGAAATTCATCGCTATATTGGCGCGTGGTAAAACCAAAACGCGCTCATTTACGCTTGAGGAATCCATTGAATCCATGGGCATGATTTTGCGCGGCGAAGTGGAGCCGGAGCAGGTGGGTGCCTTTTTGATGTTGATGCGTCTGAAGGAAGAAACGCCGGATGAAATTGCCGGCTTTGCAATTGGTGCGCAATCGACTATGAAGCTGCCGGAGAATATTCCAGCAGTTGATATTGACTGGTCTTCCTATGCGGGCAAGCGCCGCCAACTGCCCTGGTTTTTGCTATCGGCTTTGGTTTTGGCCAAGAATGGCTACAAGGTGTTTATGCACGGAACCGAGGGCCATACACCGGGCCGGGTTTATACGCGCGAATGTTTAGAAGCGCTGGGCTTTCCTATTGCCACCAGTCTTGATGAGGCTGCAACGCAGATTATCCGCAATAATTTCACCTATGTGCCGCTTGAAAACATTGTGCCGCGACTGAAAGATTTGATTGGTCTGCGCCCCATTCTAGGATTGCGCTCACCGGTTCACAGTTTTTCTCGCATGCTTAATCCGTTTAATGCGCCTGCCATGATGCAGGGAATTTTCCATCGCGGATTTATGGATGTTCATGCGGGTGCGGCCCAGTTGATGGGCCAGCCTAATGCCTCGGTCTTTCGCGGCGAGGGTGGCGAAATTGAGCGTCGTCCCAACAAGCCGACAGAAGTGTGGACGACCCGGGAAGGGGTGAGTGAGCCGGAAGTTGAAGTATGGCCGCGCTTGCTTGAAAGCGGGCATTATGATGCGGATGAGCATATGGATATTGCCGATCTTGCGGCCGTATGGCGCGGTGAAAAAGAGCATGAATATGCGGAAGCCTCGGTTACCGGTACTTTGGCAATTGCGCTTAAATTAATGGGGCAGGTTGATAGTATGGACGCTGCCCAGGCTTTGGCTGAAACCATGTGGGCTGACCGGGACAAGAGCCAGCTGCCTGCTGTCGCGTAGCCCAAGGTCCTCGTCATGGCGCATATTTTTATTGCAGCCGCGCATAAATCATCCGGTAAAACCACGATTTCAGTTGGGCTTGCGGGCGCGCTGACGCGGCGTGGCACCATTGTCCAAAGTTTCAAAAAGGGCCCGGATTATATCGATCCGATGTGGCTTGCGCGCGCATCAAAAAGACCTTGCTATAATCTTGATTTTAACACCATGAACCATGGTGAAATTACCGGGCTGTTTGCCCGCGAAATATCGGGTGCTGATCTCGGATTGATCGAAAGCAACAAGGGCTTGTTTGACGGGGTAGACCTTGAGGGAAGTGATTCTAACGCGGCGCTTGCCAAATTGCTTGGCTCGCCGGTGGTCCTTGTCATTGATACGACCGGCACGACACGGGGCATTGCTCCTTTGCTTCGTGGCTACCAGATATTTGACCCTGAAATCGAGATTGCCGGGGTGATTTTAAACAAGGTCGGTGGCCCTCGTCATGAGGGTAAACTGCGTGCTGCCGTTGAGCATTATACGGATATTCCGGTGCTTGGCGCGGTTGGGCGTAATGATGAAATATCAATCAACGAGCGGCATTTGGGTCTCACCACGCCGAATGAAATTGCAGAGCTGGAGCAGCGTCTGGCCGGGCTGTATGATACAATCGCCTCAAGCGTTAATATTGACCAGATGCTGGAAATTGCTCAACAGGGCAGGCCATTTTCGGTGCCCACAGATGGGCGCAACCCTGCGCCTCATCTGGATAGCACGCTCGATGTGAAAATCGCCATCGCCCGTGACAGCGCTTTTACCTATTATTACCCTGATGATTTTGAGGCCTTACGGCGCGCCGGTGCAGAATTGGTGTTTTTCGATGCGCTTAGCGATAGTCAATTACCCGATGCTGATGGGCTTTTCATCGGTGGCGGTTTTCCTGAAACTCATATGCAGGCATTGTCGGCAAATGTTTCGCTTCGCCATGACATTAGGAACAAAATTGAAAACGGCATGCCCGCCTATGCTGAATGTGGCGGGCTGATGTATTTGTGCAAGAGCCTAAGCTGGAATGGCGAGACTTTCGATATGGTCGGGGCGGTCGATGGCGATGCGATAATGTGCGAACGCCCGCAGGGGCGCGGATATTCCAGGCTTAAGGCAACGGATGACCACCCCTGGCTGGTTGGCAAAACATCTACTGATGTGGAAAGTGTTCCGGCACATGAATTTCATTTCGCCCGGATTGAAAACCTGCCAGATGCGACCAGATATGCATTTCAGATTTTGCGCGGGCAGGGGGTTGATGGCAAATCAGATGGTATTATTCAGGGCAATTTGCTTGCCGGGTTTTGCCATATGAGGAATTCAGCTACCAATAGATGGGCTGATGATTTTGTCGAGTTTGTACGCCGTTTTAAAAAAGCAGGCCTTGTGAATTCTCAATAGCTATCGATTCGGTGAGAATTCCCATGAAATTTTCTATTTGTCCCAAAATTGGGCATTATTTTTTTCGAATGGTCGGCCTATGGTGCAATGTTTTCCTGTATATATGTTTTAAAACAACGGTTTATCTTAAATAATTTATATATTAGCAATATGAAAATTAACGCTTGCTAATATTCAAATAGATGTATATATATTCACTTGAGTTTTAGAACTCTAAGTCAGCTTTTCTCCCCTGACTTACTACCTTTCCCGGGCACCTACGTTGATCGTTTGCCCGGGTTTTTTTTGCCCAAATTTACGACAGTTTCTAGAACGTTTCATCATTTGATTGAAACGTTCTGAATGCTTTCGCTCGCGGCTATTCTTCGCTTTGCTCAGGCCTCCGCGAGGGCGGTGCATAAGCACCGGGCCACTCTAGGTAGCCTGACATGCTTCCATGTAAATGTGAAGCAGTCTAAAAGCCTGATTGCAATTCTTGAAGAATGCGCATAGCTTTTGTTTGCTGAGCTACTTCCAGGTTCAGTTCTCTTCTTTTATTTGATGTATTTTATGTCGTATTTCGGTTTTATTCGATCAAATTTGCGCTGGCTGCTGGGCGGTTTCCTGCTGACGATGTTTTCGAGCTTCGGCCAGACATTTTATATCGCCCTATCGACAGGCCATATACGCGAGGCCTTCAACCTGACATCTGGCGAATATGGCAGCATCTATATGATCGCTACGCTGGCAAGTGCATTGGTTTTTCCGTTTGTTGGGCAGATTGTTGACCATTACTCCGTCGTAAAAGTTGTCACAATTACGGTAATTGGCCTCTCCATTGCCTGTCTGGCTCTGGCAAAATCACAGTCGATATTTGTGTTGGTGCTGGCTTTGTTTGGCTTACGCCTGTTCGGGCAAGGCATGATGACCCATATTTCGATTACTGCCATGGGGAGATGGTATGCGGAAAATCGCGGGAAATCCGTTTCCATAGCATCCCTCGGATTTACCGCCGGGCAGGCTTTTTTACCGGTAACATTTGTATCAGGCGTCGCAATTCTCGGGTGGCGCGATGCCTGGTTTTTTGCAGCAATTGTAGTGCTTGTTGTGGCGCTGCCGGCAATTTCCGCCCTTATGTGGGTTGAGCGTGAACCACAAAGCGAAGTTGTTGGTGAAAATGTGAGTAATGTTCGTCAGTGGACACGTTCTGAAATGCTGCGCGACCCGCTGTTCTGGATCACAAATATTGGTGTATTGGCACCACCCTTCATTGGCACTGCAATATTTTTTCATCAGGATTATCTCCTTGCCTTGCGCGGTTGGTCGGTCGAATTGTTTGCCCTTACATTTCTGTGGCTGACGATTGTTTCCGTATTATCGTCTCTGGTGTCTGGGCTTTTTGTTGATCGAACAAATGCGGTCGGTCTTTTGCCGATTTTCCTGGTGCCTGTTGGTCTTGGTTGTCTTGTGCTGGCTTTGGTGAGCGCACCTGTGGCCTTGATATTATTCATGACAATGATGGGCATCAGCACCGGAATAATTACCTTGCTATATGGCTCACTTTGGCCGGAAATCTACGGCACCAAACACCTTGGCTCTATCCGTTCATTGGTAACGGCTTTAATGGTGCTGTTTTCGGCGCTTGGCCCCGGTGTGGTTGGTTGGTTGATTGATTTTGGCGTGCCGTTGGAAAACCAGTTTATCGGTATGGCGGTGTATTGTTTTCTTGCCTCCATAGCGCTGTATTTTGGGGCCAAAAAGTTCAACCAACGCCAATTGGCTTTTGAACAGGCCGATTGATATTGCCGGATGTGGTTGCATTTAATGTGTGTGCGGTTTATTGCGCAGGCATGAAAAACTTTGATAAACCAATCCTGCGTTTTGCGCCTTCACCCACCGGTAATATCCATATTGGTAATGCCCGTCCTGCATTGTTTAACTGGCTATACGCCAAGCAGAATGAAGGCATCTTTATTTTGCGCTTTGATGATACGGACGCCGTTCGTTCCAAACTCGAGTATGCGAAAAATATTGCCCGTGATCTCGATTGGCTGGGCATTAAACCGGATGTGGTTGAACGCCAATCTGATCGCATTGCGTCCTATGATGCGGCGGCTGAAACGCTGAAGAAAGCCGGGCTGCTTTACGCCTGCTATGAAACTGCCGATGAGATTGATCGTAAGCGCAAACGTTTAATGGCGCGCGGAATGCCGCCGATCTATGATCGAGAGGGATTGCGTTTAACTGATGAGGATCGAGCCAAGCTGGAGGCCGGGGGGCGCAAACCGCACTGGCGCTTTTTGTTGCCGAATTTTGACGATGATTCGGCCAAAACCTCGCGCCGTGAAATCGCCTGGGATGATCTTGTGCGCGGCCATCAAATTGTTGACCTAGCTTCGCTTTCCGATCCGGTTCTGATCCGTGAAGATGGCACCTATCTCTATACTCTGCCGTCGGTTGTTGACGACATTGATATGGGTGTTACGCATATTATTCGTGGCGATGATCATGTCACCAATACGGGTGCACAGATTGCCGTGTTTCAGGCGCTTGGTGCAGACGCTCCGATTTTTGGCCATCATAATTTGCTGATTTCAGCCAGTGGCGAAGGACTTTCGAAACGGCTTGGGTCACTTTCGTTGGCAAGTTTGCGTGATGACGGCATCGAGCCAATGGCGGTTGCAACGCTTGCCTCGATCATTGGCACATCCAAATCGGTTGAGCCTTGCGCCGATATGGCTGCATTGATGGAACTGTTTGATTTATCAACGGTTACCAAGTCGGCGGCGCGTTTCGATCAGGTGGAATTAGAGAGCCTGAGCGCCAAACTTGTTCATGCGATGGACTATGAAGATGTTAAAGACCGACTTACGGCACTTGGCGTTGATCAAGATGAGAGCTTTTGGCTGGCTGTTCGTGGCAATTTACAAAAGGTTGGCGATGCGCTCCAATGGCAGGAGATTGTTGAGGGTAATTATTCGCCGGTGGTTGAAGATAAGAATAACCCGATTTGGGCGGCTGCGCGTGAGCTTCTGCCTGATGGCGAATTTGACCAAGGCAGCTGGAAGACCTGGACGACTGCAATAAAAGAGGCAACCGGACTGAAGGGCAGGGCGCTGTTCATGCCACTTCGCCAGGCATTAACCGGGCTTGACCACGGTCCTGAACTGGCTGCTCTGTTGCCTATTATTGGCCGGGAAAGAACGCTTCGCCGACTACCCTGATTTTTCGTTTTCCGGGTTTTCCGGGTTTATAATTTTGCGCAAAAATCTGTTTGGGGACAAATTTTCCACGTCGGTTTTGAAGAGTGTCCGGATCATCACCTGCATCAATTCTAAAGGTCGGCGTGGCGATAATGGGAGCCAGCTCGGCAGGCTCGTTACCATCCTCATTGCCTTCCCCGGCAATTGCCTCATAGTTTTGCGGCTTGAATTTGCAGCCGCAGCCCGGCGTTACTGCAGTTCGATAGCTAAAGGCGGTGGCAAGCTCTTTATAGGGCTGTTGGGTATTGGTGGAGACCATATCTTCCGGGCCTTCACCATTGGTCGAGTGAGAGTAGAGCTCTGTTTCTGTGCCCGGGCACTTTGCACTACAGGCATCAGCATCGCGGCCAAAATTTCGTGGTGGGGTGGAAAAACTGATCGGGAAATAATATCCATCGCAAGTTCTTACGCAGAGGGTTCTGTAGGTGCCGCCGCGCGGCCTGCGGGTGCCAGGATATTCCTCATCATAATATTCGCGGTCACGGGATCTGTTTTGGCGCTGCCAATTTCGCCTTTCGTCACCAAAAATTTGTTGGATGACCGAACGACGCCCGGCACTACGTTCGATAAGAACGCCGCTTTTGTTGGTTGCGATGACTGGTCTTAACTGGTCGCAGCGATTGGCCTTCAATGCGATTTTTATGCGGCGTCTTTGGCGGGTTGAAGAGCTGCCGCCGGGTGAAAACCTGCTTCTTTGGGCACGCAGCTTCTTCAAATTGGAATTCATGCTGCGCAGGCTGCTTTTCAGTCTTTGGCAGGATCTTGCATTTCTTGGTGCGGGGCGTGAACAGCCTCCGCGTCTCAATTGACGGTTGGCCTGTTGTATTTGACCTTTTTGTCTTTTGATTGCGCCATTATAGCGTAGTAATTTTAACGGGTTGCCGGTTGTTCTACGATTGGAAAGTGATGCAAGTTGGCGCTCAAGTCTTACGCAGGTTCGAGATTTTGCATCTGCAGTATTTTGAAGGAAGGTGGTTGCTATTAATGGGGTTAAGACAAGCAATACCATCAGGTGTATTGGCCTGATATATTTGGTAGCTACTATTGGAGAATTTATGCCCATTGATTTAATTATATCCCTCGCCCCCAATTGCAATAATATTTTTGATTGCGGCAATTTGTGCCGTTGATCCCTTTATAAAAGGTTATCTGTTTTTACCCAAAATACAGGTAGCGTGTTTTGGTTAATAGTTGATTTCATTCAGGCTTTTTCTGCACTTCTAATTTTGGCGGAAATTGTCTGCCATTGCCATAAAGGATTTTATGAGTTTACCGTTGCTGCGCTCTTTTAAACAAATCAGCGCTTCGTTCATTAGCATTACTTCGCCTTTTATCGGGATTGCCCTTAATCGCGTATCATGCCCGAATTCGGCCTTTGATACAATGCCGATGCCGGCGCCGGAGGCTACAATTTCACGCACGGCTTCGCGCCCTTCGGCTTCTATTGTCGCTTGAAGTTTAATCCCTTGTTTTCGGGCCATGTCTTCCAGAATTCTTCGGGTAAGTGATGCTTTTTCTCGCAGAACCAGTGGATATTCAACCAATTGTGAAATGCTTAATCCCTTATGCGCTGAAATTTGAAAATCCTTCGCGGCAAAAGCAATGATTGGGGTGGAGTTTAAATTTACCGTGGTAAATTCGCGGTTTTTTGGAATTTCGCCCAATACGCCAATATCGGCTTCATAATTGAACAGTTTCGCAATTACCTCTTTGGAATTGGCCGCATGAAGTGAGATTGAAATGCCCGGATATTTTTTGCGAAAAGCGCCAAGAATATGCAGCAGATGGCGGGGGGAGTCTGCGACTATGCGCAAGGTGCCTGAGCGAAGTGCCTTGGATTCCAGCAGCAGTTCCGATGCCTGTTGTTCAATCTCGAACAGTTTTTGCGTGATCTCCAGCAGCGATTTGCCAAAGTCGGTCAAAATGACCTGGCGCTTGTGGCGATTGAACAATAGAACGTCGTAATGCTCTTCAAGTTTCGATACCTGGTCAGATATTGCCGGCTGGGTGAGGGCAAGGGCTTCAGCCGCCTTGGAAAATCCGCCATGAATGGCAACCGCATGGAAGGCTCGAATTTGGACGTGGCGCATTGAAGTATCTCATTTTCAATATATAGGTTTTATTTATATAAACATATTAAATATCGATTTTACAAACTAAATTATGGGACTTAGTTTTAGCCTGAATAGCAACTGTTCAGGCAAGTGCAATGAGTGCTCAAAACAATCCTCCCAAGATAGCAGTGCCCTATTTACTGACGCCTGGTCCTTTGACCACCGCCTTGTCCACAAAGCAGGCAATGTTGCGTGATTGGGGCTCGTGGGATGGTGACTTTCGCGCCATGACGGCCAGAATGCGCCAACAATTACTGGCTATGGTCAATGATCAGGATAATGAGTTTGACTGTGTGCCGATGCAGGGTAGTGGCACTTTTGTGGTTGAAGCAATGTTGTCATCGTTGTTGCCGAGAGGCTCCAAGACGCTGGTTTTGATCAATGGTGCCTATGGAAAGCGTATTGCAGAAACTTTGAAATATCTGGGGCGCGACCACACAATTATTGACAAGGGTGATTATCTGCCGCCGCGCGGTAATGAAGTGGCACTTTTGATGCGGAACGACCCGGCAATTTCTCATGTGGTTGTGGTTCATTGCGAAACCAGCTCGGGCATATTAAATCCGATCGAAGAAATTTCTGAGGCGGTCTATGAAAATGGCGGCAAATTGCTGATCGATTCGATGAGTGCCTTTGGGGCCATTCCGCTGGAGGTAGGTCGTCCGCGCTATGAGGCGATTGTATCATCTGCCAATAAATGTATCGAAGGTGTGCCGGGCTTTGGCTTCATCATTGCGCGTAAATCTGAGTTGGAAATGGCCAAGGGGCGGAGCCATTCGCTCAGCCTTGATCTTTATGCGCAATGGAAAACCATGAACGAGACCGGCCAATGGCGTTTTACCCCGCCGACCCATGTGGTTGCAGCTTTTATGGAAGCGCTTGCCTTGCACAAAAGCGAAGGCGGCGTTAGTGCGCGCGGCAATCGCTATGGGCAAAACCGTGATGTGCTGGTTGAAGGCATGCGGAAGCTTGGTTTTGAAACCCTGCTGAAAGATCGTTGGCTTTCACCGATTATCGTGACATTTTTCAATCCGGCTGATCCGAAATTCAAGTTTGATAAATTCTACGAATTGATGAAGCAAAAGGGCTTTATTATTTATCCGGGTAAATTGACAATTGTCGACAGTTTTCGCATTGGATGCATTGGCAATCTGGATGCAAAAGTGATGCAAAAGGTGGTTGAGGCTGCCGGTGAAAGTTTAAAAGAAATGGGTGTTGAGCGGGCTGATCCGCCGCAAAAAGCACTGGATGAACGCGCCGTTTTGGCCGCATGAATGATGAGGAATTTCAATGATTGAGCAAAA
>JAJRQF010000129.1 GCA_024280375.1 Alphaproteobacteria bacterium
ATTTCCGGGTCGATCAGGTGCTGCTTAACGGGCGCATTCATAATTTGCATGTTTCCAGTTTGTTATTAGGGTCAGGACCCTAAGCACAGATAACACAGCTGCTACGCCATGTGAATTTCAACATATTCAAAATCACCCGGCTTGTTGTCGATGCCAATTCTTGGCGGTGAAATCCAGCCTGCATATTTGCCAGCTTCCCATTCGGGCTTCATTAGTGATTTTATGTAATCACCATCCGCTGTCGTTGGTAGCCACTGACTCTTGGCCTCTTTCCATTGCTCGTCGGTAAGAATTTCCCCCGTTGGCGAAAGGTTATGGTCGGCAAATGTACCGATCTGACGATGAAAACCCTGATGCGGCAATGTCAGCTCGAAAGGAACACCGGCTTTTGAGATAATAAAATTCCAGCGCTTTACACCGCCAGCGGCATCTCTGGAATAATCGTCCCGCAACCGCATATTGATGGCGGAAAGAGCCGGCACATCTTCGGTGATAATTGCACCATTTTTGACAGATACGGCCGAATACAGATCATTATGCAATTGATGGTCGTCGTCGATTTTAATTTCGCCATAGCGGCCTTTAATTCCGGCGGTAAATGCATTGGCCGCATTGGTGGAAATCTCGGAACCAAACAAATCAAGCGACAAAGAATAATGCAGGTTCATTTTCTTTTGAATGGTCGGCAGATCAATGACACCGAGCGCTCTGACCGCTTCAATATCATTCGGGTCTTCAATGCCGGCCTCTTTCATCGCTTCGCAGGTGCGCTGAATGGTGCGCCCCACCCCGGTTTCGCCGACAAACATATGATGGGCTTCTTCGGTCAGCATAAAACGGCAAGTGCGCGAAAGCGGATCAAAACCCGATTGAGCCAGTGCTTCCAGCTGCATTTTTCCATCGCGGTCGGTAAAATAGGTGAACATGAAGAAGGAAAGCCAGTCCGGTGTTTCCTCGTTAAAGGCCCCAAGCATACGCGGGGCTTCTTCAGAGCCGGAGGCTCTTTGCAACAGGCCATTGGCCTCTTCACGGCCATCGGCGCCAAAATATTTTTGCAGGATATAGACCATCGCCCATAGGTGGCGACCCTCTTCCACATTCACCTGAAAAAGATTGCGCATATCATAAAGCGATGGTGCGGATTTGCCCAAAAAACGCTGCTGCTCAACCGATGCAGGTTCTGTGTCGCCCTGAATGACCACCAACCGGCGCAATAGCGAGCGATATTCGCCCGGCACTTCCTGCCATGCGGGCTTACCATAATGTTCTCCACACGGAATGCGGCGATCTTCCACCTGCGGGGCAAGCAATATGCCCCAACGATATTCAGGCATTTTTACATAATCAAATTTCGCCCAGCCTTTGGGGTCAACACTAATGGCGGTGCGAAGATATACATTGGATTCCTGAAAACCTTTTGGGCCAAGGTCATTCCACCAGGTGAGATAGCCCGGGTGCCATTTTTCCAGGGCTTTTAAAACCCTTCGATCGGATGACAGATTCACATTGTTTGGAATGAGCGTATCGTAGCTCACATCAAGATTATTTTTCATTTTCTTTGCCCTTGTTATATCTGTCGTCGACTTATTATTGGGTTTGTCTGATCTTTTCTAAACCCGGCGTTTATCAAATTCACCGCGAACGCCCGTTCCGTAACTGCGCAACGCGCCCTTTTCGCCAACCGCATTGGGGCGTTGGAAAATCCAGTTCTGCCAGGCGGTCAAGCGGCCAAATATTCGGGTTTCCATGGTCTCCGGTCCGGGGAAACGAAGATTGGCTTCCATGCCGGTCATTGCATCGGGTGAGAAGCTCACACGCTCTTCGATAAAAATACGAATTTCATCTTCCCAGTCGATGTCATCATAGGCAAATGTGACAAGGCCCAGATCATCAGCATCTCGGGCTTTCAGTGGCGACAAGGTTTTCTGCCTGGCATTGGCGACATTTTCTTCCGCGCCCAAAAACCGTGTTTCAAGCCGCGTCAGGTCGTTGGACATTGGAAAGGGAGGATTGGGGCCAAAATTTGCTTCGCTTAATATCAGTTCCGCAATCGGGCGATCGTCATCCTCAAACTCATCTTCCGCCATGTAGGAGCGGTCGACCGCGAAAGCCAGCTCGGCCAACGTGCCGGCAAAACAGGAGCCAGGCTCAATCAACGCCACAAGCGAACGCGAGGTCATATCGACCCGTTTCAGCACACGTTTCCAGTACAGCAAAATTTCATTGGCAAACCAGTGGTCGCGATTGTCGAACAGAGTTTTTTCATGCTCAATCACCGCCTGCGGATCGCCCTGGGTGCAAATTTCCAGCACTCCCAGTTCCAGCTCATTGAACCTAAGATGCAAAATCGCATCATCGAGTTCACGGGCACAACACAGCATCCAGTTTGATGCGCCTTCGCCCAAGACTGCATCCATCGATGAAGGGGCATTGCCGGTTGGGCCGGAAATGGTGATGCGCGCAACCCGCTTTTGGCGGTCAACATCAATTTTAACGGTGGAATATTCAACATTGCCATCAGCATCTATTTTCCGGTTCAAAGGGGTAAGCTCAACGCCTTTGGCATCTGACGGGCGGCTGGAAGTTGCGGCAAATTCATGGGCACGCTGTTCTGCCACTTCGGCAAGTTTTGTCGTCGCAACAATTTCATCGACCAGGTTCCAGTCTACCGCTTTTTGGCCTCGCGTCCCTTCTTCGAGAGAACAAAACACATCGGCCAAATCACGGCGCACCTTGCGCTTGTCGGTTATTCTGGTCAGCCCGCCGGTTCCGGGCAATACGGCAAGCAATGGCACTTCCGGCAAAGCCACATTGGAGGAACCGTCATTGGCCAAAATAATATGATCACAGGCAAGCGCCAGCTCATAGCCACCACCGGCACAGGAACCTTTAATGGCGCAAATATAGCTCTGACCGGATTCTTTACCCGCCGCTTCAAACGTGTTTCTGGTTTCATTGGTGAATTTACAAAAATTCACCTTATGGGGATGGGTGGCGCCCGCCAGCATTCTGATATTGGCCCCGGCACAAAAAACCCGGTCATTGCCTGACTGCAATATAACGGCCTTAACTTCCGGGTGCTCGAACCTCATTCGCTGGACAATATCAGCCAGTTCTATATCAACGCCTAAGTCATAGGAGTTCAATTTCAGCTCATAACCCTCAAAAAGGCCGCCATTTTCATCCACATCCATATATAGATTGGCGATCTCACCATTATATTCAACCCGCCAATGTCGATAGCGTGCAGGATTGGTTTGAAAATCAATTAATTTGGGCAAATGAGCATCTCCAACCTGAATTAGGGTATATAATGCATGAATGCGTGTATTGATCAAGAAATTATACCAAGTACTCCAAATTTTATGAGTTATAATTCAAATTCAATGCTTCCCTGAACAATCTCTTAAGACAATCATCACATTCTCAACATTTCGGTTAGGCATTTCTTAACTTCGTTTATAAAGGGAATTTTCAACATCCCATCCTATAAACAAAGTGACGGATTCGGGAGAAGAGAATGGTCAACTATCTGATTGTGGACGATTCAAGCATTGTCAGGAAGGTTGCGCGACGCATTATCGAAGATATGGGTTGCAAAGTTTGGGATGCGGAAAACGCTCAGGAAGCAATTCAAATCTGTCGTCACGACATGCCAGATGCGATAATTGTTGACTGGACGATGCCCGGCATGTCTGGAACGGAATTCATTATCGAGTTCAAAGCAAAATTTGGCCAAACTGCTGCCAATACTTTGCTGATATACTGCACCCATGAAATGAACATTCCAGCGATGGCAAAGGCTAAACGGGCTGGCGCAACCCATTTCATTATGAAGCCATTTAACAAAAAGATTTTGAGCAGAAAGCTTGCTGAAATCAGCAATTCCAATATTGAATGCGCGGCATAGAACGTATCCGCCCCTTTTTATTTACGCGATAAAGTGCCAGGCTTTTTTCCTCTAAAGCATATCGCGTTCTATTATATTCACTCTATATGCTTTATCTATCTGTTTTCGCTTGGTCTTTATTCCTAAAACCGGTGCCCACCAACGGATCAAGTCCGAGGGCATGCTTTTAGGAGACAGGCTTTAGGTCCAGTTTTCCTTGTTACAGAAACGAAAAAACCCGCGCTAATTGCACGGGTTCATCCAATCAATTCAATTATTCGACGATTTAGGCGCTTTGCAGCATGTCGCTATCTTCTGGCTCGCGCAATACATAACCACGACCCCATACTGTCTCAATGTAATTCCGCCCGCCGGTTGCTGATGCAAGTTTTTTGCGAAGCTTACAAATGAACACATCGATAATTTTAAGCTCAGGCTCATCCATGCCACCATATAGATGGTTAAGGAACATTTCCTTGGTAAGCGTGGTGCCCTTGCGAAGCGAAAGCAATTCCAGCATCTGATATTCTTTGCCGGTCAGGTGTACTCGCTGACCATTAACTTCGACGGTTTTCGCATCGAGGTTAACTTTCAGATCGCCCGTATGAATGACCGATTCCGCATGCCCCTTGGAGCGGCGAACAATTGCATGAATTCGTGCAACAAGCTCATCCTTATGGAAAGGCTTGGTCATATAATCATCTGCACCAAATCCAAGTCCGCGAACCTTATCTTCAATACCGGCAAGACCAGAGAGAATGAGAATTGGTGTTTTAATTTTAGAAAGCCGCAAAGTACGCAATACTTCGTATCCAGACATATCCGGCAAATTCAAATCCAGCAAAATTATATCGTAATCGTATAATTTTCCAAGATCCACGCCTTCTTCGCCCAGGTCAGTCGTATAAACATTGAAGCTTTCAGACTTTAGCATCAACTCAATACTTTGAGCGGTAGCGCTGTCATCTTCAATCAGCAATACTCGCATATTCTTCCCCTTTTCTGCACTCGTCGCCGGAAAAATTTCCGATTCGAACGGGTGTCGGTATAATTTCGTTGCTCGTTAACACAATCTGACAGTTAATGGTTAACAAAATATAATTCCTTAACGCAAGTTTTAATATTTTGTATCAGCGTGCATATTTATCGTACTGAAATTTACGACTGAATCCTGGTTAGAACGGCCCATAAGGCACATTAGCAAACACTTGTAAGTGATTCATTTGACTCAATCGCAAATCACGAATTTTCTTAATGGTCGTTAATACCAGTAAACCAATCCGTTACCGCATGATTAACTTTTCAGGTAAACGAAAGGTTACTAATTTTAATTTCTTCATGAATTTTTGCCAAAAACCTCAAATTTGAGAATCAAATTGCATCGATTTTTAGTGATTTATTTGAAATTGTAACAATCTTAACAAATTTCATTCATGGTAGCGGCTGTATTTGAGTATCACGCTGTTTGCGGGAGTAATGAGTTATGAAGTCGCGTGAAGGTTTGCTTCGATTGAAGCGCTTCCAAGTAGAAGAAAAAAGACGTCAACTTACACAGATCGAAACGATGATCGGTGAATTTGACAAAATGAGTGCGGATCTGGATTCCCAGATAGCATTTGAAGAACAAAAGGCCGGGATTAGTGATGTCAATCACTTTGCATACCCAACTTTTGCCAAGGCCGCTATTCAGCGTCGCGATAATCTTCACGGTTCTATTAGTGAACTGAAAGACCAGTTAGCGGCGGCAGAATTGAGCCTCAAAGAGGCACAAGAAGGCCTGGACAAGGCAGAGATGCTTGATGAGCGCGATGGCGGTAAAGCCCGCGAAGCGATTAATCTGGAACGTGAGCGCATGGAATTGCAGCATCAGCGTTCCATGATCGGCTAAAGCTCCGTTTTTATTCGCTCACGCAAAATGCGACTTTTTAATTAGCTCATGTTTTGCGATTTCCCCGGACCAGATCCGGGGTCAACGTGCAACTTAAGCTTTTCGCATTGCTTCGCGGGAGCGGCGCATTAGCGCCGGGCCGAGCATGTCGGCCTTAAGCGGGTCTATATTACATTGTCTCGCTTTGAGTGCTTTCGCTCACGGCCATTCGGGCTTGCGCCCGGCCTCCGCGCGGGCGGCGCATAAAGCATATCACATTCAATCGTGCTAATTCGATATGCCTTATCTCTTTCTTGTCGCATGTCTTAATTCCCAAAACCGGTTCCCACTTTTGGGAGACAAGCTTTAAGCGCCGGGCCGAACTTGTCGGCCTTAAGCGCGTCCATATTACATTGTCGTGTAAATTGCGTCCAAATCTGACAATAAATTACGGGCGGCGGGCCAGCGATGGCATCTTGTATAGATAGGCTATCCGCTCAATCGCCTGCTTATGCGGTTCGCTTGCCACATTCATTGTGTGACCAGAGGAATGCAACAGGGTTGTCGCATTTTCCATGATGCCCACATGGCCGGGCCAGAAAATCAGATCGCCACGCTGCAAATCGTCAAACCCATTGCTGGTGTCGATAATTTCACCAATTGATGCCGCCTGCAGATCAGAATCGGCGGCGACCGCCCTTCCCGTCATCATCATCGACAATTGCAATAGCCCTGCACAATCCAGCCCAAAACCACTATTCCCGCCCCATAAATAGGGCGTGTACATCAAGGTTTTTGCAACCTCAATGAAATCATCTGCATATTCTTCCACCGAATTGATATGCTTGGTTATAATCCAGCTGCCATCGACCAGCTGGCTATATTGGGTGCCGCGGGTTTCAGCCACATCAGTAATGCAAATTTCCGACCCCATTGAAAGGTAGCCACAGCGGGGAAAGCGCAAATCTGCGCCCGGATACAAAAAAGTTCGCGGCACGATTACCCGGTGCGTCGGAATATCATTTCGCTTGCCCAAAGTACGGGATTGAACATAGCCTACATACCCATCCCAATCGCGCTGCGCCCACGAAAAGCCGTCTTTTTCTTCAAAGACCGTAACCCGCTCACCATAAATGGCCTGCCGTAACAAGGGTGCGTCCAATATTGGGCTTTCAAGCAGGTCGGCGAAATGGCTGGTAATTACAGCGGGCCACCCGGCCACATATTTGTCTGCCTTAACCTGATCTTTCAGCCGCTCGTCGGCCAAATCATCCCGGTAGATATTCAACCGATGATCAAGTTCATTCATCTGGGTAAACCTCGTGCCTTTTCGATAATAATATCACCAACTCTTTCCAGATAGAGCGAACCCTCAAGGGTTTTTTGAATAATAACATTGCGCCGGTCACGCTCATCACGCCGCCGACTTACCAAACCTTTTATCCCCATCGAGTCCAGCGCCCGCGTTATCACCGGCTTGGTAACTTCCAGTTTGGCCGCAAGCCCGCGGACCGTGTGCGGGGGTGGATCAAGATATATGCTCAACAATATGGTGATTTGTCGAACCGTTAGATCATGAGATTTATCATGCACAAGTGAAAGCGACACATCGTGCCACAAACGCAATGCCTGCATGTGTCTTAGTTCAATCATTGCCTTCAGCGCTGCCTTTTGCCCAATTAGTTTCGGAGCCGTTTCTAATTAAAGCGCATTTATTGGCGGAAAAGCAAATTATTGAATAATCAAGGTTAATTCTATGCGGCAAACTTTTGGGAGAACACATCAAACAGAGTTCTGATCGCTTGCGCTTCGCCACCCGGCAATGCCCAGGGTTTTTCTGTGGCAACGGATGCAAAAATATCAAAATGCGCCCAAGTATCCGACTTCTCGACGAATTTCTGCAAAAACAGTGCAGCAGTTATCGAACCGGCAAATCCACCGGTTGAAATATGATTGATGTCGGCGATTTTGGAGGACAGCATTTGCCCATAGGGCGACCAAAGCGGCATGCGCCACACGGGGTCATTCAGACGCATTCCGGCCTTAGACAAATCTGCGGCAAAATCGTCATTATGAGTATAAAATGGTGGCAATTCAGGCCCAAGGGCCACCCTTGCAGCACCAGTTAGCGTTGCCATATCAATCAGATAATCCGGGCTTTGCTCATCTGCAAAAGCAAGAGCATCCGCCAAAATCAAACGTCCTTCAGCGTCGGTATTACCAATCTCAACAGATATTCCTTTGCGGCTTGGCAAGATATCGCCGGGGCGAAAGGCGTTACCGGCAATCGAGTTTTCAACCGCCGGCACCAATACCCGCAGCCGCACTGGCAATTTTGCGCTCATGATCATTGCAGCCAATCCCATGACGTTGGCTGCCCCTCCCATATCTTTTTTCATTGTCGCCATCGACAATCCGGGCTTAATGTTAAGGCCGCCGGTATCAAAACACACGCCCTTGCCGACAAGGGTGATTTTCGGATCACCGGGGTTTCCCCATAACATATCCAGCAAACGGGGAGCGCTGGCGCTGGCACGACCGACCGCATGAATCATCGGAAAATTTTCAGTCAAAAGATCATCGCCTTTAGTCACTGATGTCTTTGTCTTAAATCGATCTCCGATTGAACGAAACGCCTGCTCAAGTTCATCTGGCCCAAGATCATTTGTCGGCGTATTTATTAAATCTCTGGTTTGAAAAACACATTTTGCAATATTCTGCACCTCATCGAAGTGTACACCTGCGGGCGCTGCAAGGGTTGGATTATTGGTGGGCTTTTTCTTGTCGCCAGAAAGGTAGCGATCAAATTTATAGCCGCCAAGCAACCAGGATAAGGCCGCCAGGTCTTCGCTACCCTCTGGGCAATTTTCCAGATGATAATTTCCTGCTGGCAGGTTTCTTGCCAGTTTTCCAACACCCATTGCCCGGCGCGCATCGCCCCCCTCTTGTGACTGATCAGCACCCTTTCCCAACAATACGGCGGCGGCATCTCCTTTAGCATTACGGACAATAAGGCATTCACCCGATGCTGCTTTGAAGTCGCAAGACGTGACCCATGATGAATATTCTTTCGGAAATTTGCCTGGTAGTTCTTTCAGATCAGACGGCGCTAATAACCATACAGGTATAGATGTTTTGTCTTTTTGAGCGAGCAGGTTTTCATTCATCTTGGCCAAATTTCCTTAGTTAAAAATTAATTCAGATTACCGATTTATTAACCATGCATTAGGGTTAACAGAATATTGATGGATGCAACTATTTCATTGCAGGAGCCCATCTATGGTTATTCAGCAATTTGCACAAAAGCAAATCCTGGTCAGAAAATTTACGTCCACATTATGTATTGTTGGCGTTTTGGCTGTTGGTGGGTGCGCGTCAGACCGGATGAGCACAGGTTCTATCGGCAAAGCACCGAACAAGCCGGTTGCAAGAATGACTGTCCAGGAATTGAACCAAACCCGCGCCTATTGGAGCAGAGCTTATACCAAGCGCCCCAAGGACAAAATCATCGGCATGAAATTTGCCAATGTGCTGCGCATGACGGGCCGCAACGATCAGGCACTTGCAGTAATGCAACAGGTTGTCATTGCACATCCTCAAGACCGCTCCGTACTTTCTGCCTATGGCAAAGCACTTGCCGGAGCTGGAAACCTGAAAAAAGCTCTGGAAGTTATTCAGCGCGCCTATACCCCGGACAACCCGGACTGGCGCTTACTTTCAGCACAGGGCGCAATCCTTGATCAACTTGGAAAGCCAAAGCAAGCAAGAGGGCTTTATCGCAAGGGGTTGGATCTGGCGCCGGGTGAGGCCGCCATACTTTCCAATTTGGGTATGTCTTATCTTTTAACCGGTGATCTGAAAACATCAGAATCCTATTTGCAAGATGCCATCAAAGCGCCACGGTCAGACAGTCGGGTAAGACAAAATCTTGCCCTTGTTGTTGGTCTGCAAGGACGGTTTGGCGAAGCTGAAAAAATAGCTGCCGGAGAGCTTGCGCCGGCTCAGGCACAGGCCAATATTGCCTATTTGCGCAAGATACTGTCTGAGCAAAATGCATGGAGCCAGCTAAAAGACAAATCCAAGAAGCCCAAAAAACTCACGAATTAACCCAAATCTTGCGATGTCCAGGCCCGGCAGGCTTATGATAAGCCTGCTTGCGCATGATTTCCGTTTGCAAGAATGCGATTCTTGCAGGAATTTCAATTACTTTTCAAAAAAAATTTCATTGTGTGACGAATTACACGTGAATATTTTTCAATTCGCCTTATCTTTAAATCAACAGGCAAGGGAATTGCCCCTGAACAATTGTATAAGTGAGGAAAATAATATGACCACCTTTAAGAAAACCGCAATCGCCACATTGGCTATCGCAACTTTTGCTGCGAGTACATTCGCCGCTGATGCCAGAAGCAGACATTACGGCCGTGGCATTGGTCTTGGTATTGTTGGTGGTATCGTTGCCGGAGCTGTGATCGCAGGAGCAGGCAGCCGTGCCTATGAAGACGATTATTATGATGATCGCCCTGTATATCGCCCACGCTATAGAAGCTCTCATGTTACGTGGTGCTACAATCGTTACAGAAGCTATGACGCCCGCAGCAATACATATGTTTCATATGGCGGACGGGTTCGCAATTGTAATTCCCCTTATGGTCGCTAGGCTTTAAGGATAGGGGAGAACGCTCCCTCGCAAGTTTGATCTCCAGTCAACAGTAACCCCGGTTTTTCCGGGGTTTTGCGTTTTTAGTGTGTTTTTGAATTGGGCGAACCGATTAGAACCCGGAGCCGGATGCCTGCATAATGGCCGGTGTCAATACAACCGCAAACAGCACAGGCAGGAAAAACAAGATCATGGGAACGGTCAGTTTTGGCGGCAGGGCAGCCGCTTTGGTTTCAGCGGCCATCATCCTGATTTCCCGGTTTTCAGCCGACAAAACCCGCAATGCTGTACCAAGCGGCGTACCATAACGTTCTGCTTGTACCAGCGCGGTAATTACGTTTTTCACGGTTTCCATACCTGTGCGCTTGGCGAGGTTTTCATAGGCCATTCTTCGGTCTGGCAAGAATGAAAGTTCTGCAGTAGTGAGCACCAATTCTTCTGCAAGCGCAATTGACTGCTTGCCAATTTCTTCTGAAACGCGCCGAAATGCAGCTTCAATAGACATGCCGGATTCCACGCAAATCAAGGTGAGATCGAGAGCATCGGGCCATGCGCGTTGTATTTCGGCCTGGCGGCCCTTCAGCTTGTTTTTGACAAACAGGATTGGCGCATAGAAACCCGCATAAGCAGACATCAGCGAAACCAGTAATTTGGTCATGGTGCCATGTTCAGGATCGCCAAGCACAAACATATAAAATGCACCGGCAATAAAAAATACAATTGGCATGACAAACCGCATGAACAGGAAAATGAACAAAGGATTGGGGCCACGCAGGCCTGCCTGTTCCAATTGTTTTAGGGTATTTTCGTCCGCAAGAGCGGTTTTCAGGTTCAGGCTATCAACCAGCCCTTTTACCAGGGCCTTCGGTTCAGCCTTGGTTACCTTTTGGTTTCTGTTGTTCTTTTCAGCCGTCAAACGGGCACGTTCTTTTGCCCTGATCTTGTCACGCTCCAGCGCGACTGACTTCATCCGATAAGCCAGTTCATCGCGCCCCAACAGTGGCAGGGTCAGTGATACAATAGTCGCAAATACCGCAAGCGCAGATGCGCCGGCAATCAGCAAAGTGGTTGTTTGTGCATTTTCAAGGCCGAGAGACAGCATAATACATTAGCCCTATTAGAAGTCGAAATTGATCATTTTTTTCATGATGAATATGCCCAGTCCCATCCAGCCGGCGCTGATCAACATAGTGATTTGCCCGGTTTCTTCGGTGAACAAGGGGGTCAAGTATCCAGGACTGGTGATGTAGACCAGACCACCCACAATAATTGGCAATGCACCGATGATGACGCCAGAAGCCTTGGCTTCCATCGACATTGCAATAATCTTGGCTTTCATACTTTTACGGTCGCGCAACACTTTGGAGAGATTGCCCAGAGCTTCGGCAAGGTTACCACCGGCACCGGACTGAATTGTTATCACAATCGAAAAGAAGCTGGTTTCGGACAAGGGAACATTCTGCGCCAATCGCTGTACGGATTCTGGAATTGAAAGCCCCATTTGTTGGGATTCGACGATCTTGAGAAATTCGGAACGAACAGGTTCCTGTGCCTCACGGGAAATAATTCTCAAACAATCGTTCAACGGCAGGCCAGACTTAACACCGCGCACAATAATATCCACGGCGTTTGGAAACTCGATCAAAAACTTGTTAATCCGACGCTTTCTGAGAAAGTTGACCACCCATTGTGGAAACCAGCCACCCAATACTGCAAAAGCACCGATTGCGGCAATTGGCGTAATACCAGTGAGCAAAACGACCAGAGCGGCGACGCTGCCAAGAATTGCGGAATAGGTGTAGAATTTCTTCAATGTTAAACTCAATCCGGCTTGCGCGATTTTCACTTCAAGCGGCGGATTTTTGGAATTCTTGTCGATGTTTTTTTGTTTCTCGACTGTCTTCAGGGTATCTTCTACATTTTTTCTTCGTGTATTTGCATCAGCCCGCTGGCGTATCTTGCTACTGACTGCTGCACTGGTTCGAGTGGTGTTTTTGATTGAATTTATGCGTCTTCTCGAATTGTCCTCAGACTTAATTCGATTGAACATCAATGCATAGCCGACCCCGCCAATACTGAGGGCAACCAAACCAACAAAAGCCAGAACAATTATATCAAACCCAAACATTCAGATTGCCCCCCCGTTCTGACGTTCATAATCGACCCGTTTTAAATCGGCCGAATCGAGGGCCGCAGCAAGACGGACTTCTTCATTAAAATATTTAGCGCGTTCCCAAAATTTTGGTCGCCCGATGCCGGTTGACATGTGGATGCCTGTCAGCTTCCCATTTGCGTCTTCACCGGTCATTTTATATTCAAAAACGTCCTGGGTGGTGATTACATCGCCTTCCAGTCCCAACACTTCAGTAATGTGAGTAATGCGGCGTGAACCATCACGAAGTCTGGCCGCCTGAATAATAACATCGACGGATCCGACGATAATCTCGCGCACGGTTCTTGCAGGCAGGGTGAACCCACCCATGGCAATCATGGATTCCATACGGTTAAGACATTCGCGCGGGGTATTCGCATGGATTGTGCCCATCGAACCATCATGGCCGGTGTTCATTGCCTGCAGCAGGTCAAAGACCTCCGGGCCACGAACCTCACCCACGATAATACGCTCGGGGCGCATACGAAGGCAGTTTTTCACCAGATCCGTCATGGTTATCTGGCCTTCACCCTCAAGATTGGGCGGTCTGGTTTCCAACCGTACCACATGGGGTTGTTGCAACTGTAATTCGGCGGAGTCTTCGCAGGTGATGACCCGTTCATCTTCGTCGATATAGTTGGTCAGGCAATTGAGCAGTGTGGTTTTGCCAGAACCCGTACCACCTGAGATTACGATATTGCAGCGCACTCTGCCGATTATCTGCAAAATTTCTGCGCCCTCGGGAGAGATCGCACCAAACTTCACCAATTGGTCGAGCGTAAGCTTGTCTTTTTTAAATTTACGAATTGTCAGCGTCGGGCCATCAAGCGACAAAGGCGGGGCAATTACGTTCACGCGTGAACCATCTGCTAGACGCGCATCGCATATGGGGCTTGAATCATCAACCCGGCGGCCAACCTGACTAACAATACGCTGGCAAATATTCATCAACTGGTCGTTGTCACGGAATTTGACGTTGGTTTTCTCCATTTTCCCATCGACTTCGATATAGGTAACCTTGGCCCCATTGACCATGATATCGGCAATATCGTCGCGTTCCAAAAGGGGTTCCAGCGGCCCATAGCCAAGCACATCATTACAAATATCGGTAAGCAGTTCTTCCTGCTCGGCAATCGACATGATGATATTTTTAATTGAGATAATATCATTGACGATATCGCGAATTTCTTCGCGCGCGCCCTCATTATCGAGCTTGGATAATTGGGACAGATCAATAGTATCAATCAGTGCAGAAAACACTGTTGTTTTTACGTCGTAATAGTCTTCAGATTTTTCCCGGGTTTCAGGTTCCGCGGCAGGCTCCATTTCTTCCATCATGGAAGTCGGTTTTTGCCGCTGTGCGGGCTCAGGAGCTGCTGCTACCTGTGTTGGGGCTTCAGATGCGGGCGATGCATCAATTTCAACTTTTGACTGCTCAGGCGCCTGCTCAATTGTTCCGTGCTCAGGTTGCGGGGTCACCATTTCTGGTGGTTGCGCGACCTCTGCAACGGTATCCTCAACGGCTATAGGCGCGTCTTGGGTTTTACCAAAACCGCCTGAGCCTGAGCCATTTCCGCGCTTGCCAAACATAAATTTTACTCTCCAATTACTGAATACAAAATTGTGAAATTCTAATTTTGCTCAACAAATTCCATTATTTTTTTCCGAGCAGTTTTCCAAGGAATGAAACGGATTCGCTGCTACCTTTTGTTTTAGATTCCAACCGACCTGTTAGCACTTGCGCTATCGTCGATATCACTGCTGCGGTTTCATGTTTCGCATCGGCCTCAACGATCATTTGACCATTATTGGACGCACCACCAAACAAAGCGGCATCAAATGGGATAACCGCCAGCGGATCTATCCCCAACGGTTCAACAAAATCATTCACGCTGATTTCGGGCCGCTTTGGCATATCCACCTGGTTCAATATCACATGCGGCGCACTATCATTTGGGCGCAGCTCATTGAGAGTATCAATAATATTCTTGCAATTTCGTAAATTTGCCAGATCGGGTGTTGCTGTTACGACCACTTGATCAACAGACGACAGGATCTGCTTTGTCCAACCGGTCCACATATGTGGGACATCAAGAATGACACAGGGGATACCGCGCTGCGCCACTTCAATCATTTGATTGAAATCCTTGGCGCCAAAATCATAGGTACGATCCAGCATTGATGGGGCTGCAAGTAAACTCAAATGATCGGCACATTTCGCCAACAACCGATCAAGAAAAATATCGTCAATCCGGTCCGCAGAAAACACCGCTTCAGCGATGCCTTGTGCCGGGTCCTGATCGAAGTTGATATTGGCCGTTCCAAATGCCAGATCGAGATCGGCAATTACTGAATCAGTTTCGAACTCACTCGATATTGCCCAGGCAACATTATGGGCGATGGTTGAAGAACCGACACCACCTTTTGCACCAATGAATGCAATGGTTTGTCCAAGCGGTTCCGATTCCGGGTTTACAAATAAATCCGACACCACCTTCATAATATCGGCCATAGATACCGGCGCAACCAGATATTCAGACACACCCTTTGAGATGAGCTCACGGTATAATTGAACATCATTGTGATGGCCAATGACAACGACCTTGGACCCCGGGTCACAGACATTCGCCAGATTTTCAAGGTTTTTAACGAGCTCCGGGCCATCCAGCACTGACTCAACAATTACCAGGTTGGGCGTTGGTGCCTGACTATAAAATTCAGCGGCGGCAATTATGCCTCCCATATGAACCTTCAAATGAACTTTCGCCATGCGCCGGTCCTGGCCGGTCTGCTCAATGGAACTTGCCAAGGGTGCGGTTTCACAAAACGCCTGTATTGACACTCTTGGCAGCGGCCGGATTTGAGCAAGCTCATCAGGCGCTTGTGTTTCAATCGCCGGCGCAGTTTCCTCTGCTGGAGCGGAAATAGCCGATGGCAATTTTTCTTCCAATTGCGGGTTAGTCATGTCGATATTGTCTTCTTCTTGAACAAGATTGGACATTTTAATTTTCCGTTTTCTGGCCTGCGATGAAACAGACGTTATTATGGTGCTGCATATGTAGTCGATGGGCTTTCAGCGTTTCGGTATGCATCAATCACCCGCAAACGCCGTTCGGCATCGATGGAAGTACTACCGCGAGGCCCGAGTAGATCTGAAGGATTGGCGATTTGAGCTGCAAGATTGCTCTGCGACGCGCATCCAAAATTGTGATAATTTCTGTTTTCTGTGTCGGCAGCGAGGTCGGCAGGCCATTGACCGCAGCCATCTACTCCTGCCTGAATCGCAGAATATGAGAGACGTACCGGTGCTGACGAGCCATGGCTTGATGCTTCATATGGCGCAAGAATAATTCGGCTTCTGGAAACACCGTTCGAACGAAGTACGCCAATAATTTCCCTTGCAACCCGTTTTGCGGCTCTTTCATTGGCAGAACCCGACGGGATAAGAATATTAATTGAACCACTGGCCGACTTTTTATAGAGACTTGCAAATCCGGTTACTGCGCTTATTTCAGGATCGGGCATTCCTTTGGAACCCGATGCAACAGGAACATCCATAGTTTGCTCTTTTTCTGAAATTACAATCGGATGTTTAGTGCGATAATCAGTTGGAACAGAACCAACCGTAAAGTGCCGCTTGGATACATTTGCGCAACCGGATAACGCTGTCAGCGCAACCAGACCAAATGCCAGGGCAATCGTTTTATTGTTATACTTGCCGCCTGATAATCCCGAGGGTATCGCGGCCGATGATTTAAAAATATTCATGATCGGATGCTCCGTATTCCCGTTTGTCATCAGTTAAATATAAAGCCGACAGTGCCGATATATCGGCCCTTCGGGAGTTTTGCTTTTGTGGTGCCGTAAACCCTGTTTATGCGTCCCATGAAATAGCCAGCACCATCTGATGCGGGGTTAAAATTATCATCGGGGCGGGATAGTTTGCGCCGCGCGGTTGGGCGCACGAGATAGGGCGTTACTATGATTACCAGTTCAACTTCATGGCGCTGGAATTCCTTGCTGCGAAACAGGGTTCCAAAAATTGGCAATTTTGAAAGTCCGGGATAACCGGCGAGTGTTTGGCGTATATCGTCACGCACCAGGCCGGCAATGACCATGGAACCGCCGGATGGCAATTCGACAGTTGTGTCTGCAACCCGCTTTCTGATGCCCGGCACCCCGGCTGAGGCTGCCCCACCGCGTGGGACATTGTAGGCGCCCTCTGATGTTGGCTCAGAAACTGCGGTTCTGATTTTCAATGAAATACGGCCTGGGGTTAGCACAACAGGGGTAAAATCAAGTGAAATTCCATATTCCTTGAACTCGGTAAACGCGTAAGTTATTTCGCCATTTGGCGCATCTCTAAAGACAGAACCTTTGTCGGTTTTACCGTTGGAAACGGGGAATTCCCCGCCCACTGAAAATGTGGCTTTTTCGCCGGAAATGGCTGTAAGTGTTGGTTCGGCAAGGGTGCGCATTACGCCTGACTGCTCTAGTGCGCGTATCGTACTTTGCAAGTTATTCAAACCCAGAACACTGCTTGAATAGGATGCAATTTTACCCAGCGAAAATGGATTATCACCGAGCTGGCTAAAACTGAAACCACCTACTGTATTTTTTTGATAGTCTGTATCAATACCAAGTTGCTTAACAACCGAGCGGCTGATCTCAGCAATCGTCACTTTCAGCATGACCTGGTCTTCACCGTCAATCTGCAATAGATTTACAATTGTACTTTGCGGACGATCCTCACCCAAGATCAGGTTGATACCACCTGAGTTATTTGACTTGTTTGAATTATTGTTATTTTGTGTGGCTTCACCACCCCTGATGAATATCTGGGCAATTTGGGCCGCTTTGGCAGATGCCTGCGGGGTTGGCACATTACCGGTCAAAACCAGATTATCATTGATCATTTCAACATCGACATCGGCACCTGGTACCAGGCGCTGGATTGTTTCAACCAGACCGTTGATATCCCTTTCGATATTCAGTTCGAGGCTCAAAATTTGCTTGCCGCGTCCATCGAATACAAAAATATTTGTCTGGCCAATCTGTTTGCCAAAGAGATAAATCCGGCGCGCAGTTCGGGTGACAGCGTCTGCAACATCCGGGTTTGCAACCAGTATATCGTGGGCATCGGCCGGCAATTCAACCACAAGCGACTTGTTTAACCCAAGTTTTACGGACCTGTTTCGGTTCGTTTCATTGGCCTTAATAACCAATGTGCTCAACGCACCCTTGGCATCGCTGTGTGTAATAGTGCCAAGCGACACTGTTGCAGCAATCAACGCAGCACTTATAAGTTTTGTAACTTTATAACCAATCCCGCCAGCATCAAACATGGTTTTAGCGGCTTCATTTGATTTCACAATTTTGATCATGCTCAATCTCTATTAATTTGTTACTTTTTTGGGAGAACTTCACGAGTGCTGCCAAATTTAATTATTCGAATATTTCCCCGGGTTTTCCGATCCTGACCTGACAAAAGATGCTGAGCTCCTTTGCTTTCAGAATCATCTGCATCCTCAAGACTTCTAAGCGCCAGCGTCAGGCGGTCTGCCATTTGTTGTGCGACGGTAAGAATTTCTGCTTCTCGCGGACCGAGTTCCAGCGTTGCGGTCTCACCAACAACAACCTTTTCGCCTTCTTTGTCTTCAATTGTCTGGTCGATTGCCAAAACCCGGACATTGGCTAAAATGGTCTCAGTAATAAAAAAGGTCTTGTTGCCCTTTTTTGTCCGCCGGGTCATAATTACGTCTACCCGGTCATTTGGTAAAATGAACCCGCCAGCGCTGGTATCTGCTGAAATTGCCGTTGCAATTGCTCTCCTGCCCGCTGGCAGTATTGCCGACATATATCCACGGTCAGAACGAACAAGCTTGGCTTCACGCAAAGGTTCGCCCTCATAAAATGTAGAGCGTGCAATTGCGCCGGCCATTTCTTCTATCGCGTTCGGCGATTTTTTCTTGGTGATGAAGCCCTTGTTGATGCCATTTTTGGGCCATTCCTGCCATTTGAGACTATCTACGGTCAGGTTTCTACCGGTGGGGACATCCTTCGACACCACCAAAACCGAAACCGTCTCAATTTTCGGGGCCTGTTTTACAACGACCTGCTGAACCGGCTCCGGGGTTGCCAAATTCATTGCAAGGTATGCTGCCCCGCCTGCTGCGAGGATGGCAATTCCTAATATTAAAAATCGAATGGATTTCATACCACGCTTCCTGAACACCAAAACAAATTATTCTTGAATCTATATTTGCAGGGGAAGTGTGTATTTATGGTTAATAATTTGCTGTGATCTTTGGTAAACAGAATATAAATATTCGTCGGCTCGACAGCTCAATGGAGACAAGCGCCATTGTTGTTGCAGGAAAAATCCAAACATTAGCATTTTATAATGCCGCTGGATGAATATCCCACGGGGTCTATTATAATGCGGTTCTTGGGGGGCTGGGATCGCTATCAGGCGATCAGGCAAGGCAGTTAATGGGTTATTGAATTGAATACATATTGCATCCAGGGTGTGTCTGGATAAATCAAAACAGCTGCAGGCCCCAGAGCGATGCCATATGGAACGTCTTTTTCCTTATTGTGCAGGCGATTGATCCACTCAACATTATGTAATGCAACCGGTAATGACCACGCCCTGGCGATAATAATCATGAGTGTTAATACACCCCCCATGAAGCTCGCCATGATGAGGTATGGCAATGTGTGCTCCCAGCCGAGCCACAGCGACGTCGCGGCGGCCAGCTTGACATCGCCGCCACCAACAAGGTTGACCGCAAAAAAGCCAATACCAATCGTTAAAACAATTGCGGCCAAACCCCAGTTCCAGGCAATGGTTGCCCAGTCCATTCCAATTGCCCATGACAAAATCACAAATCCAGCAACAAGAATTATGGAAACTTTATTTGATATCGTCATCGAAAACAGGTCGGAGGCAGCGGCATAGAACATCGCCAAAGGGAAAAGCAATAAAATTATAATTTCCAACATTTCAAAACCGCCAAATAATACGTTGCAGATTTAATAGCGCAGTTAATTTAATACAGCGTAAATATGCGTTTTTTTTATTACATATCTATGGCTTGCGCGATTTTGTGCAATTGCAATTGCGGCCTTCAATTATTTTGACAGGAATAATAGCCATTGTTGGCCACAAAATTATAAAGGCCAAAAAAAAACCACCCTGTCGCAAAACAGGGTGGTCTTTAAATTTGGTGTTACCACCAGTATTATTAGCCAGCACCAGAAACAGCAGTTGATACAGCGCTGAATTTAGTAGCAATGCCGGTACCGATTGAAGTAGCAGCAGTAATAATAGTGATTGAAATCAAAGCAGCAATCAGGCCATATTCAATAGCAGTTGCGCCAGATTCGTCTTTCATAAAACGTACGATTACATTTTTCATAATAGTGTTCCTTATCCATTTGTTTACAGC
>JAJRQF010000130.1 GCA_024280375.1 Alphaproteobacteria bacterium
CGCGGTCAAACCCTTGCGAGGATCATCAGAAGTACGCGCCACCAGAATAAAATGTTCAGCAACACCAGCGGCTGAAATATACCACTTGTGACCATTGATAACCCATTTGTCGCCAGACTTTTCAGCCCGCGTCAGCATCATACCCGCAGGATCAGAACCGGAACCGGGCGCAGGCTCGGTCATAACAAAAGCCGAGCGCACCTTGCCGTCAATAAGCGGTTGCAACCAACGCTCCTTCTGCGCCTCAGTAGCCACCTTGTTAAGAACGCTCATATTACCATCTTCAGGCGCCGAACAATTAAAGCAAAGCGGCCCAAATATAGACCGGTTAGCCTCCTCATAAAACGCCGCCCACCCCACAATTGGCAACCCCAGCCCGCCACGATCCTCGGGCATTTGCGGAGCCCACAGACCCGCAGCCTTGGCTTTTACGCGCAGGCCATCAAGCACCGACATCTTGATATTGTCATACTCATTATAATTCGCCCGGTCAGCTTCAACCGGCATGACCTCAGCATCGACAAAGGCACGAACTCGTAACCGCAAGTCATCAATTTCAGGGGAAAGGGTAAAATCCATGATTTCGAACTCTCAAAACATAAGTATTTTTCTAATAGACCTTAACATTATTCGTCACAAAACCGATGGGTTTTTCAACAAAGATTGAATGGCGGCAATGCAGGACAAACCGGACGTTCGTTGACCCGGCAAAGTTTATAAATCAGTTTACTTATTCACCTTAAATTGGAGGTAATTGCATCATGTCAAAATCGCTTGAAGAATGCGTACAAAATGCTCCCGAAAGAAAAGAGTATGTGTTAGTGCTCAAGAAATTAAAGTCAGTTTTACACGACCTCCCACCGAAGATCATCGCGATAGACGGCAAAGCAGGTGCTGGAAAAACGACGTTGGGTCGCTTTTTAGCTTGGCGGTTTAATATCTCTCTTTTGGAGACCGACCTATTCCTTTACAAAAACAAAGGGAAATTTATTTACAGAAAAGAAGATATAAATGCGGTTATTCAATCTCGCATGGATAGCAATCGTCCGATCATTGTTGAGGGTATTGTTTCGCTGAGATTGCTAAAAGAGTTAAACTTAGAACCTGCCTTCCATATTCGCGTCGATTGCAGCGGCGCAGAGAACTCACATTTTGTGGATAAAATTTGGCAGGAGTATTCATCCGAGTTCGAATTAGCGATCTCAGAAAGCTTAACTCTCGATTTACCTGCTGAGAACTAGCGGCAATGATTTACATCGCGATCTACATGCAGTCATTGATGTCTCAAATGGGCTCGAAGCAGACCTGAGGTCGTCATTAAAACGCCTTATCCGGGTCTTGTCTGTTCAAAATTCGTATAATCGCAATGCCCTGTCCCTCAATCTTGTAATAGATTGAGTGAACGCCGCAAACGCTGCGGCGATAGCCATCATGGATATGGTCGACCGCCGGATATAAATATGGTTGCTCGGCCATGGATACAAATTTTTGTTCCAGCTTGTCGCGATACTGGTCGGATTTCTCAAAACCGTAATTTTCATCGCCGTATTGAGCAATAGCCATCAAATCGCGCTTGGCGGCCTGTGTTACGATGTATTTTTTCATTGGGCCTTGGCTTGCTTCCTGGCCTCTTCCCAAATTTCCGAAACGGTTTGATCGGTAAACCCGCTTTCTTCGCCTGCAATCAATGCGGCACGGATAGCTTCAATCTCGGCGGGCGTTTCTTGCTCCCGCAACTGTCGTTCACGGATTAACTCACGCAAAACTTCACTTTCGTTACCATAATGACCGGATTCGATCTGTGCTTTAATCCAGTCATTCTGTTGGTCTGTAACCGATATGCTCTTTTTTACCATTGCCATGTTTTGTCCTTCCAACAGCTGAAGCGTTTTTCCTACTTTGTAGTATATTATACTACAAATTGGGCAGCAAGCATGTTTTTTGGAAGATTCCAAACTCTACCCCAACGCCAGCGCATGTCCGCCATCGACGTTTATGGCTGAACCCGTCATGAAGCCGGACGCGGGTGAGGCCAGTAGCAGGAGCAATCCGTCGAGGTCTGAGGCTTGTCCCAGCCGCCGCTGGGGGATTGACTGGATCATGTTCTGGCCGGCCTCAGTTTCGAAAAATGCCTGATTTATGTCGGTTAGAATATAGCCCGGGCAAATGGCATTTACCCTGATGTTGTGGCGGGCCAGTTCCAGCGCCATTGCTTTGGTCATCTGAATGACGGCGGCTTTCGACGTCGAATAATTGGCGGTTCCCGGTAACACCCGAGAGCCCAGCAGGCTGGCTATATTGATAATCGAGCCGCCACACCCCGCTGCCTCCATGCGCTTGGCCGCCTCGCGCGCGCACCAGAATACACCGTTGAGATTGGTATCAAGAACTGACAACCAGTCTTCATCTGCCATTTCCAGAACTTTCGCGCGAATGGCAATGCCAGCGTTATTGACGGTAATTTCCGGCGTCCCCACCAAATTGACCGCCTGATCAAACGCTTCAACAACGGAGGTTACATTAGTGACATCCATAGCAACGGCATGTATCTCGCCATCGTATGAGGCAGCTTCCTGCACCAGCTCCTCGAGCCGGTCTGCCCGCCGCGCGCACGCCACCACCTTGCACCCCGCCTGCGCCAGCACTTTGGCAAACCGCCAGCCCAGACCGCTGGACGCACCCGTCACAAGCGCTGATTTACCGCTTATTTGAAAGTCAAAAACTTCTGTCATTTTCATCCCAACCTGGATTTATTTCCGCCACTGCGTTCAAAACAAATTACGCCAAACCATATAGATACCGGCAAACATCAGGGCGGTAAAAAATATCTTGCGGAAAACCTCTTCCGACAAACGATAACGCAATCGCTGGCCCACAAACATACCGATTACCATTGGTACCAGAGCTGCCACAGATACGGCACCGGTTTCCAGACCGATAAGATTGAACCGCCAGAAGGACGCCCCAAGGGCTGCTGCCAGCACCACAAAAACAATGCCAATCGCCTGTATGAAGCCATCGCGCGACAACCCGAGCGCCTGCACATAAATTGCACCCGGCACCATGTAGGAACCGGTAAGACCGCAGATAAATCCACCGGCTGCACCCATGAGGGGCGACAGCCAGACTTCGTGTTTTCCCGGCGGCGGTATCTGCGCCCGCATCAAGGAGAACACCGAATATAAAAACAGTAAAACGCCCAAAACCACAATCAGTCTGGTGGGATCAACCATACTCAAAATATAAACACCGAGCCAAATTCCAACGATGGTAGCAATCAGCAAAGACCACAAGCGTTTGACCAGCACCAAAAAGGCACCACCGGCCAGCGCCTGCCAGATATTGGTGACAATACCGGGAATGACCAGAAGGGCCATGGCCTCTTTCAATCCGATGGTGGTCGCCAAAGACGCCAGCACCACCACCGGAAAGCCCAGACCGATAACGCCCTTGACCATGCCCCCGAGCAGAAATGCAAAGCCAATCAGCCATAAAACTTCGTAGTTCACAGGCTCAAAGCCCCAAAACTCC
>JAJRQF010000131.1 GCA_024280375.1 Alphaproteobacteria bacterium
ACCTCGCTGGAATATGCAGGCTCCCACAATGGCGAGGTTTCCTATGAACTGGCGTTAGAATCCGCAGGCGCGCTCACCTTCACGGTGGCCGTATGATCATCAATCGCCATCGCGGAGAAGTTCTTGCCCGGCTTGACGGCAAAGAGTTTCGCCTTTGCCTCACGCTTGGTGCACTGGCAGAGCTTGAAGCCGCATTTGCGGTCGACGATATTGCAACACTGGCCGAGCGATTTTCGACCGGCAGGTTATCATCCAGCGATATGTTGAAGCTGATTGCCGCCGGGTTACGCGGTGCAGGTCATAGCCTTTCAAACGACGAGATTGCCGCCATGCAGGCCGATGGCGGGGCGACCGGCTATGCCCGTATTGTCGGTGAATTACTAACCGCAACTTTTGGCAATCTTGAAGAACCAGCGGCACAAGATGGCTGAGCCGTCACCCTTTCCATGGGGCCGGGTGATGCAATTTGCATTTGGAACCCTGCGCCTTTCGCCAGAGGCTTTCTGGTCAATGACCATGCGGGAAATGAACTGCGCCATGCGTCAGCATTTTGGCGACGAAACCTCGCTGATTTCGCGCGCCAATATGGAAAATCTCATGCAAAAACATCCAGATAAGGTGAAACATGACCACTGAAATTGATACATTTGTCATTCCGGTCGAGGCCGACATCGCACCCTTTCGCCAGGCAATGGATGACCTCACCAAGCAATCTGAAAAATTTGGCTCAAGTGTTAGCCGAACCCTGCAAAGCGCTATAATCAGCGGCCGCTCATTCAGCGATACCTTGCGCTCGATTGGTATGCAATTTTCAACCATGGCGTTGAAGCAGGGATTGAAACCGGTGGAAAATCTGGTTTCCGGCCTGCTTTCTTCGGTTTTCTCATCCGGTGGAGGCGGCGGCGTGCCGGTCTTTGCCAATGGTGGCGTGGTCAATTCAGGCGGCATTGTACCTTTTGCATCCGGCGGTGTTGTCTCGTCACCAACCTTCTTTCAGGCAGGCAACCAGACCGGGCTGATGGGGGAGGCCGGGGCTGAGGCAATCTTGCCATTGGCGCGCGGGCCGGATGGTCGCCTTGGAGTTCAAACGCAAGGAAAATCCGGGGGCGCAACCAACATCACCTTCAATATCTCGACCCCCAATGCCGAGAGTTTTCAGAAATCCGAGGCGCAATTGACCGCAATGCTGGCCCGCGCGGTCGGGCGTGGCAGGCGTTCTCTTTAATTTGGCTTGATCATTTGGTTTTGGCTGGTTTTTAATAACAGGAAAAAGCAATGGCTTTACTTCAACCTTTTCACGAGGTTCGCTTTCCCACCAATGTGGCAATGGGTTCAAGCGGCGGGCCGCAACGGCGCACGGAAATCGTCACCCTTGGTTCCGGTTTCGAGCAGCGCAACGCCCGCTGGCAAAATTCCCGCCGCCATTATGAGGCCGGATATGGGGTGAAAAATCTCGATGATCTGCATGTGGTGATCGCTTTTTTCGAAGAGCGGCGCGGCGCACTTTATGGTTTTCGCTATAAAGATCATATGGACTGGAAATCCTGCGCACCGCTGAAAGTGCCCACCGCACTTGACCAGGCTATTGGCATCGGCGATGGCGCGACCACGATATTCAATCTCATCAAAACCTATGGTTCCGGCACATCTGCTTATGTGCGGCCGATCAGCAAGCCGGTTGCAGGCTCATTAATGCTCGCCGTTGACGGAGTAATTTTGACCGTTGGAACCAATTATTCGATCGATTATAGCAATGGCGAAATCGCTTTTTTGTCGGGGCATGTGCCCGCAAACGGCAGTAATATTACCGCCGGTTTTCAGTTTGATGTGCCGGTGCGTTTCGCCAGTGATGGGCTTTCCGTCAACCTGGCCGCTTTTGAAGGTGGTGATATTCCCTCCATTCCATTGATTGAGGTGAAACTATGAGGACGCTTGATCCGGGGCTTCGCGCCCACCTTGATGGAACCTGCACAACGCTTTGTTATTGCTGGAAAGTTACCCGTGAAGATGGCTTGGTTCTGGGATTCACCGACCACGATGAGCCACTCATATTTGGCGGCACCACTTTTGAAGCGCTTAGTGGCTTTCAATCATCAGCCGCTGAAACCAAGCTGGGGTTGAATGTCGATACGCAAGAGGTTGTGGGCGCAATTTCCTCGGAAAAGATCACCGAGGAGGATTTGATTGCCGGGCGTTATGATAACGCGACAATCGAAATCTGGCTGGTCAATTGGCAAAGTGTCAGCGAGCGGGAGTTTTTGCGCAAAGGGTCTTTGGGTGAGATTTCGCGCGAAGACAGTCGATTTACCGCCGAATTTCGAAGCCTCACCAATCAGCTAGATCAAACCGGCGGGCGGCGTTTCATGCCGCTTTGTGATGCGGTGTTGGGCGATGGCCGTTGCAGCGTTTCGCTTGCAGCCAGCCAGTATTCAGCCAGTGGTACAATTTTGTCCACACGCTCGCGATTGATTTATCAGGCAAGCGGTCTTGCGGGTTTTGCCAATGACTGGTTTGCTCGTGGCAGGCTGTTGTGGACATCCGGCAACAACATCAATCTTGCCGTCGAGCTTTCAAGCAACAGGGCTGAAAATGGCAGCACGTCCATTCAATTGTGGAAGCCAATGCCGTTTGATGTGCAGTCGGGCGATGCATTTACGCTAACCGCCGGGTGCGACAAGAGTTTTGATACCTGCAAGGAAAAATTCTCCAACCATCTGAATTTTCGCGGCTTTCCCCATATGCCCGGCAATGATTTCTCCTTGAGCTATGTGGATGGTTCCAACGACCATGATGGAACACCGCTGGTTAAATAACCCAGGATTTCAGGAAACAAATAATGACCATCAAAAACTTGACGGGCGGCCAGATTGTGGCTGAAGCCCGCACATGGATTAACACGCCCTATATTCATCAGGCTTCGATCAAACATGTGGGCTGTGATTGTCTGGGGCTTGTGCGCGGCATTTGGCGTGAACTTGTGGGCGATGAGCCACAAAACACGCCTGCCTATTCCCCTGCCTGGGCTGAAACCGGCGGCCGCGAAGAGCTTTTTGCTGCCGCTAACGCGCATTTCGACCAGATAGACAAGGCAAATCCAATCGCAGGCGATCTGCTTTTATTTCGCCTGCGGGCAAAATCGCCCGCCAAACATTTAGGCATCTATACCGGCAAAAATCACTTCATTCACGCCTATGACGGCGCATCGGTTGTTGAAAGCGCCATGAGCGATTTCTGGTGGCGGCGCATTGATGCAAGTTTTCGTTTTCCAGGAGTAAAAACCTAATGGCAACAGTTGTCTTACAAGTTGCCGGTGCCGCAATTGGCGGTGCCGTGGGCGGGCCGGTCGGCGCGGCCGTTGGGCGTGCCATTGGGGCTGCTGCCGGGTACTTAATTGACCGTGAATTGTTCGGCCCCGATGATCGGGCAATCGAAGGCCCAAGGCTGAACAAGGCGCAATATCTCTCATCTGAAGAGGGAAGCCCCATTCCGCGTATCTATGGGCGGGTGCGTCTGTCTGGTCAGATCATCTGGGCCACCCGGTTTGAAGAGGTTCAGGAAACCGAAACCCAGGGCGGCAAGGGTGGTCCCAAAACCCACGTAACTTCTTACAGTTATTTTGCCAATTTTGCCGTTGGCCTGTGTGAAGCTGAGGCCGGTTGCATACGGCGCATATGGGCCGATGGCAAATTGCTCGATCAAAACGATCTGACAATCCGCTTTCGCGATGGACGTAACAATCAAATGCCCGATAGCCTGATTGAAGCCAAGCAGGGGGCGGGCAATGCGCCGGCCTATCGCGGGCTTGCCTATGTGGTTTTCGAGCGTCTGCCTCTGGAACCCTTCGGCAATAGAATTCCGCAAATTTCCGTCGAGATTATCAAGCCCGTCGGTCAGCTTGAAAAGCGTGTAAAGGCAATTTCGCTTTTGCCTGGTGCATCCGAATATGGCTATGACCCGGCATCAGTGGTGGAAAAAATTGACCAGTTGACCAGCCGCGCGCTGAATAGCAATTCAACCATTTCTACGACTGACTGGCACACATCAATGGATGAATTGCAGGCGCTCTGCCCCAATTTAAACAGTGTGGCGCTGATTTCATCGTGGTTTGGCACCGATCTTCGTGCGGGCAATTGCATTTGCCGGCCACAAGTTGAAATTTCAAATCGCACCCATCTTGAGGGCGAGGAATGGCAGGTTTCCGGTCAGGCGCGTGCGCAGGCCCCACTGGTGAGCCAGATCAATGGCCGTCCGGCCTTTGGCGGGACGCCCTCCGATGGCAGCATAATTCGTGCGATACAAGATGTAAAACAGCGCGGCCTGAAAGTGACCTTCTATCCGTTCATCATGATGGATGTGCCAGCAAGTAATACACTGCCTGACCCCTATGGTGGCACCAATCAGGCGACTTATCCCTGGCGCGGGCGTATTTCCTGTCACCCGGCAGTGGGAGAGGTGGGTAGTGTAAATAAAACAACGACGGCCAAAACTCAAATTGATGCGTTTGTGGGTTCAGCTGCACCGGCAGATTTCGCTGATGGCACTAATACGGTCATTTATTCCGGCCCGGCCGAATGGTCCTATCGCCGCTTGATCCTGCACTATGCGAATTTGTGCAAACTGGCAGGCGGTGTAGATGCATTTCTCATTGGTTCAGAACTGCGCGGGCTGACAAGGGTGCAGGACGATACGGGTGTTTTTCCCTTTGTTGCGCATCTCAAATCCATTGCTGCTGATGTGCGGGCAATTCTCGGCCCGTTGACGAAGATCACCTACGCGGCCGACTGGTCTGAATATTTTGGTTTCCAGCCCGAAGATGGCTCCGGCGATGTATTTTATAATCTCGATTCGCTTTGGGCGGACGCCAATATCGATATGGTGGCGATTGATAATTACATGCCGGCAAGCGACTGGCGTGATGAGGGTGCACCCGATGGCGTTGGCACTTCGGCTCGCGATTTGGATGTGATGGCCGCCAATATCGCAGCAGGCGAGGGGTATGACTGGTATTACGCCTCCACCGCTGACCGCAACAATGGTACGCGTTCTCCGATTACCGATGGTGCTGGCAAGCCCTGGGTCTATCGCTACAAGGATCTGGTCAACTGGTGGTCAAATGTCCATGTGCCGCGCTTAGGGGGCGTTGAGGTTGGGTCTGCAACCGCGTGGTCACCGCAAATGAAACCGCTTTGGTTTACCGAACTTGGTTGTCCTGCCATTGATAAGGGCGCAAATCAGCCGAATGTGTTTGTCGATCCGAAATCATCGGAAAGCTTCTTTCCATATTTCTCTTCTGGTCGCCGCGACGAGGCGGTGCAAGCGGGTTTCATTGAAGCTCATCAGCGTCATTGGGATGCAAGCCATCCGGAGTTTATTGCCGCAAACAATCCGCAATCCGCCAATTATTCAGGCCGCATGGTCGATGCGGATAATATCCACCTTTGGGCCTGGGACGTGCGGCCCTATCCGCAATTTCCTGACAATAGCAGCCTTTGGAGCGATGGTGAAAACTGGCGGCTTGGCCATTGGCTGAACGGGCGCTTTGGCAGTGCCAGACTGGCAGATGTGATCGCGGAAATTCTGCAAGATCACGGGTTTTCTGATTTCGACGTGAGCGGCGTGCATGGATATGCCGATGGCTATGTGGTGGCAAGTCTAACCTCGGCGCGCGGCGCAATGCAGTCATTGATCGACCTGCATCAGGTTCAGGTTCTGGAACACGGGGGCAGGTTGATATTCCGCACCCCGGACAATCGAGCAACCGTGCAATTGCCAGAGGCCGATTTCGCCGAATATCAAGACGAGCCGCAATATGTCGCCAAGCGCATTCAGGAAACCGAATTACCAAATTCCGTGGTGCTGGAACATGTCGATCCAAAACTGGATTTCCAGTCTACCGCCACCCATTCACGGCGAATTGAGGGCGGTAGCGAGCGGCAGGTCTCGCTTTCGGCACCTTTAATGCTGGCGCAGGAACTGGCCATGCCATTGGTCGAGGATTGGCTGCGTTCCGCCTGGATTGGGCGAAATTCGGTGCAATTGCGCCTGCCGCGTCGCTATCAGCATTTGCAGGTTGGCGATCATGTGAAATTTGACGCGCCCTCTCTATTTGGCCGCTGGCTGATTACCCGAATAGAAGAGGCCGATACGCTTTCGCTTGATCTTCGTTCGATCGAAACACCGGCAAGTCCCGCCGGATCGGCCTATATTCGTGAAATTGCCACCAATGATGTTGCGCTTATAGGCCTGCCATCCATGCAATTGCTCGATTTGCCGCTGTTGACCGGCGATAATCCGTTGACCGCATCGCGTATTGCGGTTTCAAGCGATCCGTGGCCGGGGCCACACAATCTGTTCTCGGCATCGGATAATATCAGCTACGCCTTTCGTCAGTCCGTTCCCTTGCGCGCAACAATGGGCCAGCTTAAGACCGACTTTCCCGCAGGCATTTCTGCACGGTGGAACAACGCTTCCAGTCTGGAGGTTGAATTGTTCAAGGGAACACTATCGTCACAATTGCCGACGCAGGTTTTGGGCGGTGGCAATGTGGCGGCCATTCGCTCAAACAATGGCGCATGGGAAGTGCTGCAGTTTGCCAGTGCTGAACTTGTTGGTCTCAATACCTGGCGGCTTTCGGGCCTGCTGCGAGGGCAGGTTGGCACCGAGAACGAAATGCTGGCAGGCAGCAGCATCGGTGCTTCATTTGTGCTGATAAATCAGGCAGTTCAATCCTTATCCTATGAGCCGTTCGAAGTGGGCCTGGCGCTTGACTGGAAAATCACTCCCCCCGGTAAGGCGCTTTCAGATCCGGGCAATGCGGTTGAAAATTTTGCACCGGGATTGCGCGGTCTTACGCCCCTAAGCCCGGTTCATTTGCATACCAAAATGCTTGCCAATAGTGACTTGGAACTTTCCTGGATCAGACGTGATCGCATCAATGCCGATGGCTGGAGCGATGGCGAAATCCCGATGAGCGAAGCTGTTGAGCAATATGCAATATCGGTTAAATCGGGCGCAACAACGCTGCGCCAATGGACCGTTGGGGCAGGCCCGGTGATCTATACGCAAGCTGACCAACTTGCCGATATAGCGGTTTTCCCGGCGAACTTAACCCTCGAAGTTGCGCAGATTAGCGCCCTCTACGGGCCGGGAATTTTCGCCAAGCACTCCTTTGTTCTGGCCGTGTAATTGCATTCACTAATCCGACCGCCCGGTCGGCAACTTTGCCGAATAGGCAGAACTCTCCATGAAAGGAATAAGCATGACAGGTAGTAAACCCTGGTACACATCGAAAACTATTTGGGGGTCTTTGGTCGCAATGCTTGCCGGCATCGGCAGTGCATTCGGCTTTGATCTTGGTGGGCAAATTCAGGCCGATCTGGTTGATGGTATTCTCAAAATCATCGCGACCGCCGGTTCGCTTTTGGCCATTTATGGACGGTTCGCCGCCACAAGGCCGATTGATTGACGCGGAGTGCTGCGCATGAACATGGCCAGATTGATTTTCATTGTTTTGTCTTTGGTGAACCGGCTGTTTGGGCTGTTTCAAAACTGGCGTATCCAGCGGCAGGCAAGGAAGGATTATCACAATGAACAGATTGCCATTCAAACGGAAAATACACGGCGGGCCAATAAGGCTCGCCGCGATGTGCGCAATGCTGCTCGCGACAGGCCTGACCAGCGGTTGCAAGACGACGGCTTCCGCCGTGACTGACGTAAATTGTGCGGCTTTTCGCCCGGTGCGATGGTCAAAACGTGATACGGTGCCGACAATTGTGCAGATTAAAGAGCATAATGCGGTCTGGAAAACTCTCTGCCGCTAACAATCAATAATCGTTCATGTTACATTCAGAAGGAAATCGCTATATTTGGCAAAATCAAATCAGTCTGGGGTGTCAGATACTATGAAAATGTCGAGAATAATATCGAGATTGTTCCTTCCTCTTGTGGCAGCTGTTGCAATATTGCTGTTGCAGCCGACCAAGGTTAGCGCCGCAAGTTGCGCAGAAAAAGCCAATGATGTCGCTGCTCAAAGCGGTGGCCAATTGCTTTCGGTCGCAACCATCGGCAGCGGTGCATCCGCCCAATGCAGAATCACTATTTTGGTTAAATCAAGCGATGGTGGCCCGGCTCGAAAAAAGACTGTTACCGTGCCAAAATAGGGCTGACCAATTGTCGATTAACTGATAAATCAAAATTGATTGAAAAACGGAACCATACTCAATGCGCATATTGGTTGTTGAAGACGACAAAGATTTAAACCGACAGCTGGTCGATGCTTTAACCGAGGCCGGCTATGTGGTCGATACGGCCTATGATGGCGAAGAGGGGCATTTTCTTGGCGACACTGAACCCTATGATGCTGTAATTTTAGATATTGGCCTGCCGGAAATGGATGGCATCAGCGTGTTGGAAGCCTGGCGGCGCGAAAAACGGAAAATGCCGGTGCTTATTCTTACCGCCCGTGACCGTTGGAGCGACAAGGTTTCCGGTATTGATGCGGGTGCCGATGATTATGTGACCAAGCCTTTCCATGTGGAAGAGGTTTTGGCCCGCATCCGGGCGTTGATTCGCCGTTCTGTCGGTATCGCTTCCAGTGAAATTGAAATTGGCCCGATTAGGCTGGATACCAAACTTTCCCGCGTTTCAGTTGATGGCAAGAACATCAAATTGACCGCGCTGGAATTTCGTTTGCTGTCCTACATTATGCATCATCAGGGCAAGGTGGTTTCCCGCACAGAACTGGTTGAGCACCTGTATGATCAGGATTTTGATCGTGATTCCAATACGATCGAGGTGTTTGTTGGTCGCTTGCGCAAAAAGCTTGCTACCGATCTGATCGAAACCGTTCGGGGGTTGGGCTACCGTATCCAATCGGCCGACAATGCGGATTAATTCGCTTGCCACACGGTTTTTGGCGATATCGGCACTTTGGTCAATTATAGCGCTGGTCGTCACGGCTCTGTTGTTGACAACGCTGTATAAAAATAATGCCCAAAAGAATTTTGAAGGGCTTTTAAGTGCCCATTTATACAATCTTATGGGGGCTGTAGACCGCGATGAAGCCGGTGTTCTGGTCGGTTCTCCCAATCTGGGTGACCCACATTTTCAGCAACCATTTTCCGGTTGGTATTGGTCCGTATTGCCTCTCGATAAGGCTATCCAATCCAAAGAAGGCAAATATCTGGTCAGGTCGCCATCTATGGGTGGAGAAAATCTGAAGACACCAGATGCCGGGGAAGTGTTGTTCAAAGACGGATTTCTCCGCACATTCCAGCTGAGCGGTATTCAGGGCGAGAGTTTAACCGCCGTCGAAGCGCAAATCTTCCTCGGCGAGGGCGATCATCTTTACCGTTTTTTGGTTACCGGAAATAACGCCGCACTTGAACTGGAAACGAGCGAGTTCACTCAAAATCTGGTAATATTTTTGGCGCTTTTTGGCTTGGGCATGGTGATCTCCACATTTGTTATTATCAAGTTTGGCCTGCGGCCGCTCAACCGGGCCAAAAGTGCGCTGAATGCCATTCGAAATGGAGAGGCCGAGCGCCTTGAAGGTGAGTTTCCAGATGAAATTGCCCCGCTGATTTCTGAAATGAATGCCTTGATTGATGCCAATAAAACCGTACTTGAGCGAGCGCGAACCCAGGTGGGCAACCTTGCACATGCGCTAAAAACTCCCATATCCGTGCTCAAAAATGAAGCCCGCGCACCGGGCGACGATCTTGCACATCTGGTCAACGAACAGGCCGACAATATGCAGGAACACGTTCAGCGATATTTGGACCGGGCGCGGATTGCCGCGCAGGTAGGCTCGATAAATGCGCGGACGCCTGTATCGCCAGTTGTCGAACGGATGCTGCGGGTGATGCAGCGGTTGAACCCTCAACTGCAATATGAACAGATTGGTGATGAGGGCGGGGCATTGATATTCCGTGGCGAACAACAGGACCTTGAAGAGGTGCTTGGCAATTTAATTGAAAATGCATCAAGATTTGCCAGCGAGCAGGTTCGTGTTTCGATTATTGCGCCCGTTAATACAGACGCGAAGTCGAAATCCTCAATGATAGAGCTGGCGATTGAAGATGATGGTCCAGGTTTAAGCAAATCCCAGCAATCGGAAGCTTTGAAAAGAGGGCGGCGGCTTGATGAAAGCAAACCCGGCTCCGGCCTCGGACTTTCGATTGTTGATGATATTATTCAGGAATATGCAGGGCATGTTGAATTGTCCAAAAGCCAGCTTGGTGGTTTAAAGGTAAGTATTTACCTGCCCTCAATAAAGTGAACGCATTGTCATAGTTTCGCCATATCCTCTCCAAATTCATGCTCGCATATGTGAACAAATTCCATAAAAGACATCAGAGATATAATATGTTCTGTTTTTTCAAAATTAGACCGGCCTTTGCCGTTCTAGTAATTGTGTTGGGTGCCAGTACCCTTTCTGGGTGTAATGCGACAAGTTTACCTGTAGACAAAAGTTTTGGTTCTGGGGCCGGTACGGAAATTGAAAAACCACTGAATGTTGCCCCGGCGAAAGTTCCCCCCGCGTTTGAAGATAACATTTCTGCTCTTCGGCATGGGGCCGTGGGCAAAAATGTCGGGCACGATCTCAATCAGGTAGAGCTGCGGCAAGCATTGAAAGCTGAATTTGAGGCGCTTGAATATTCTCCCGCAGGCCAGCCTGTTGAATGGAAAAACCCGGTTTCCGGCAATTCCGGCGTGGTAACCGCGTCAAAAACCTATGATGTGGGCTTGTCTAATTGTCGGCAATATGTTCACTCCCTTATTGTCAATGGCGAAACCAAAACTGCACTCGGTACGGCATGCAAAGAACAGGATGGCAATTGGGTTCCGCTTGAGGTTGGAAATGGCTCGATGGTTTCATCCAATTGAGGATATTTGACAAATTCTCTACTTATTCGGGAGCCCCCTGTGACAATGCGTTCATATCTTTGTGAGAAATGGCTTGTTGTAATCCTGAAAAGCTCGCTTATTAATGCATCATGACATTTTGGATTTTAGCAACTGTATTAACTCTGATCGCGCTCCTGTCGATTGGCTACCCGCTGTTTTTGAGGAAACGCTCCTCCATTGATGCGGCTGGCTATGATAAATCGGTGTATCGTGAACAGCTGGAGGAGGTCGATCGCGACCTCGAACGAGGACAAATTGGCGCTTCGGAAGCCGAGCTCGCCAAGGCTGAAATTGCCCGTCGGCTAATTGCGCTCGATGAGTTGGTTGAGGAAACCCAAAACTCTGACAAATTTTCGACCGCCGCACAGGTAACTGCAATCTGCACATTTATCTTGCTGCCGATTGCCAGCGTTGCTGCCTATGTGGCCCTGGGCGATCCCCAGCGTGCCGATATGCCGTTGCAAGCCCGAATGACCGCCGACCCCAAAACCCAATCGGTAGCAGAACTGGTGGCGCGAGCAGAGGCGCGGGCCAATAACAACCCAAATGATGTGCGTGGCTGGAAAGTGCTGGCGCCAGTTTATTTAAGGCTGGGCAGGGCAGATGATGCAATCACAGCCTTTCGCAAGATTATCTCTTTGGAAGGTAGCAATTCCGAAAATGAGGCATCCCTCGGCGAGGCGATGACCATCGCCGCTCAAGGCGTGATTACGGCGGATGCCAAGCGCCATTTCATCAACGCCACGATTTCCAATCCTGAAAACATAAAGCCGCGTTTCTTTTTGGCCGTTGCCCTTGGGCAGGAAAACAAGTTTGATGCGGCAATCAAGGCGTGGGAAACCATGTTGGCGCAGGGACCAACCACGGCCGCCTGGTATAAACCAGCTGAAGGCGAGTTGGCCAGAATTCGAAAACAGGCCGGGCAACCATCCGCACAACCATCCGCTCCGGCAATTGCCGGTAATTCCCAATCGCCCAAACTGGGTGGGCCATCCAAAGGCGATATTGCCCGCGCCGCCAATATGAGCGCGCAAGATCGCACGGCGATGATTGAAGGCATGGTCGCCAATCTGGCTGAGAAGCTGGACGAGGATCCCTCCAATATTAATGGTTGGCTGCGCATCATCCGCTCCTATTCAGTATTGGGCCGAAAAGATGATGCAATTGCCGCCTATTCGAAAGCCGTCACCCAGTTTGAAGGCAATCCAGGCGCAAGCAAGCAGTTGAACGATCTGGCCATGGCGATGAATATTCAACCCGTTAAGCCCGCACAAAAACTCGGTGGCCCATCCAAGGGCGATATTGCAAAGGCCGCTGACATGAGCGCGGAAGATCGTTCTACAATGATTGAAGGCATGGTTGCAAATTTGGCAAGCAAACTGGAAGAAGACCCTTCCAACATTAATGGATGGCTGCGGATTATCCGTTCCTATGCGGTTTTGGACCGGAAAGATGACGCAATTACAGCGCTTACTTAAGCAGTTAAACTATTTGAAGGTAACGCCGTCGCCAGCAAGCAGTTGAGTGATCTGGCTGTTGCCATGAACATTGAGGCCGTAAAATAATGACCAGAAAACAAAAAAGACTTTCCTGGATTGGTGTAATGGGTGTCGTGCT
>JAJRQF010000010.1 GCA_024280375.1 Alphaproteobacteria bacterium
ATCGCCAATCGCCACCATATCGCCGCTGCCATCGGTAAGCGCCTCACCAAGGGTCCAGTTCGGGTCGAGCGCCTCGCGCTTTTGGTCCAACACCAGCACATCAAGATTGGCCCCAAGCTGCACCGTGCCCTGATCAGGTTCCAGCCTGCCGGTCAGCAGATTCAGCAAGGTTGTTTTGCCCGCTCCATTAGGCCCGACAATGCCCAGCCGGTCGCCGCGGGCAATGATGGTGGAAAACGGCTTTACAATCGCCCGCGCGCCGAAAGATTTCGAGATATTTTTTACCTTGGCCACCAGCTTGCCGGAAGTCCCGGCCCCGGCAATGCTGATTTTGACATCGCCGGCAACTTTCTTTTGTTCAGAGCGTTCTTTACGCAGGCCGCCCAGATCATTCAACCGCTTCATATTGCGTTTGCGGCGGCCGGAAACCCCGTGCACCACCCAATGCTCTTCACGCACTATTTTGCGATCGAGTTTGTGGCGGTCCAGTTCCTCCTGCTCGAGAAACTCATCCCGCCAGTCTTCAAAAAAGCCAAAGCCCTTGTCAATTTCTCGGGTTTCGCCACGATCAATCCACAGGGTTTTGCGAGACAGGTTTTCAAGAAAACGCCGGTCATGGCTGATGATTACCATCGCAGAACGAAGCGAACGCAATTCCTTTTCCAACCATTCAATCACCGGCAGGTCCAGATGATTGGTCGGCTCGTCAAGCAGCAGAATATCGGGTTCTGGCGCAAGGGTGCGGGCCAATGCGGCACGCCGTGCCTCACCACCGGAAATAATTTTCGGGTCTTCATTGCCAGTAAGCTTTAACTGTTCCAGCAGGTAGTGGGCCCGATACGGGTCATCACCCGGCGCGAGCCCCGCCTCCACATAGGAAAGCACGTCCTTATAGGCGGTTAGGTCCGGTTCTTGCTGTAAATATCTAATTGTCGTGCCGGGTTGCACAAACCGCTCACCATTATCGGCCTCGACCTGACCGGCAGCAACCTTTAGCAAGGTTGATTTGCCCGATCCATTGCGCCCAACAAGGCAAAGACGCTCGCCAGCGCTGATGGCAAGGTCAGCCCCTTCGAGCAACGGCGTTGCCCCAAAGTTGAGGTGAATATTTTTCAAAAAAAGAATTGGTGGCGCCATGTTCGCTATGCTTTCAAAACGGCAATTATGAAATTATCAGGCAAGCCCTACGATAACAGCCATTTCCGGCCAACCATCCCACAACATGCGAAGTGCGGTAATTACTAAAACAACCAGCCCGAGATAGGAAATCCAATGATATCGGGTCAGCAGTTTTACAATCATGCTCGCACCAAAGCCCATCAGGCCAATCGCCAGCAATAAGCCAAAAATCAATAGGCCGGTATTGTCGCGCGCGATCGCCGCCACTGCCAACACATTGTCAATTGACATTGAAAGATCTGCAACGGTAATTGATATGAGCGCCGACACCATGGTACGCCGGGGTGCCCCCCCATAGCCTTCCTCTTCGGTGGTTTCTGCAGCGCGTTCCGCGATCTGCATTTTAATTTCTTCCCATAAACGCCAGGAAACCCAAAGCAGCAACACCCCACCCAAAAACAGCAGCCCTTTTATCGCCAGAAGATAGGTGGCAAAAATCGCGAATATAATCCGCAAAACAGCTGCAACCACCATGCCGTAAACAATAGCTTTTTTGCGCAATTCTGGCGAAAGCGACGCCGCCGCCATACCGATTATCAGCGCATTATCGCCGGACAACACAATATCAGCGAGTACGATTTGAAAGAAATCAAATAATAGATGCATTCTCGATCGTAATTCCCATTTGAACGGCTAAAAGCCATCCGCTATTCTTGTTATAAGGGCACGGTTTAACATCGCAGGCGGGTACACAAAATGTGCAAGAGATGCGAAGCCCATTCTAATCGACCTACAGCACTTTGTCATTGCTCGAAGTCTATAATTCATTTTTTTCTAAATAGGTAGCCCAAGCCAAAAAATCCAATAACAATCTGCTCTAATTGAGATTTAACCGGGTTTGCCAGCTACAATGCCAGCGGAGAATTTTCTTTCACCCGCTCCAGAACAATTTCTGAACGCACCTCTCCCACATTCGGATGAGGCAATAATCGACGGTTTATGAAGCGCGAAAGATCCGGCAATGAACGGGTTTTAACATGCAACAGATAATCCGCGTTGCCCGCAAGCGCATAGGCTGAACGCACTTCAGAAAACTCGTTTAAAAACCGACCAAAGGAATCCGCCGTATCATCACTATGGGCGGTCAGCGTCACCCGGATAAACACATCAATATCAAAGCCGAGTTTTGCCGCATCCACCTCGGCCCGGTATCCGCTTATAATCCCATCAGCCTCCAGCCGGGCACGACGGCGTGAAATTTGTGACGCCGAAAGATGCACCTGCTCCGCCAATTCAGCATTGGTAAGCGCTGCATTCACTTGCAAATGGTTGAGAATTGCACAATCAAATTGATCCATGCATGAATTATGCATCAAATCAGCAAAAATTGCAATGCGCGGCTAAAATTAACGTGGTTTGATGCGAAATTCGCACAGAAGGTGCATCGCATTTGCGGTAAATTAGATTCAAGTAAAATTATTAAATAAAATCCCGCCGTATAGCGAGTTGACCAACGAGCCGCTGGTCGCCCAGCGCGCAACGCAGGCTTTGGTGCAAAGCACCAAAATAGCCGCGAGTTAAAAGAAAGCAATAAACATGGGCCCATTTCCACACGACGATATTCCAGCAGAAATTTCCAAAGCCAATCCGGCTGGAACTGACGGCTTTGAATTTATCGAATATGCCCATCCGGAGCCGGAAAAGCTGGGCGCGCTGTTTGAGCAAATGGGCTTTCGTAAGGTCGCCCAACACCGTTCAAAAAATGTATCGCTTTATCGTCAGGGCGATATCAATTACATCATCAATGCCGAGCCGAATTCATTTGCGCAGAAATTTGCCGCCAAACACGGGCCTTGCGTCTGCGCCATGGGGTGGCGGGTGGTCGATGCGGCGCACGCGCTCAACTACGCGGTTGAAAAAGGCGCAAAAGTGGTTGAAACCATTGCCAATCCGATGGAATTGAACATTCCGGCTATTGAGGGCATTGGCGGCAGTTTGATTTATTTCGTCGACCGCTATGGCGACAAAGGTTCGATCTACGACGTGGATTTTGAATGGTTAGAGCCTGTCTCCCAAAAGTGGGCACCGGTTTTGGGAACAAAGACACGCGGCAATAAAGATAAAACCAATCCAAACGACGAACCCTTTGGCCTGCATTACATCGACCACCTTACCCACAATGTGATGCGCGGCAATATGGACAAATGGTCTGAATTTTATGAGCGTGTTTTCAACTTCAAGGAAATCCGGTTCTTTGATATTGAGGGCAAACTGACCGGCCTGCTATCGCGCGCCATGACCAGCCCCTGCTGTAAAATCCGCATTCCAATTAACGAGAGCACCGACGATAAAAGCCAGATTGAAGAGTTTTTGGCTGACTATAATGGCGAAGGCATTCAGCACATTGCCACCGGCTGCCGCGATATATTTCAATCAGTCGAAATAATGCGCGCCAACGGGTTGGAATTCATGCCAGCGCCGCCCGATACCTATTATGAGGGCATTGATGCGCGGCTTGCGGGTCACGGTGAAAACATCGACGATTTGCGCAGTTCTGGAATTTTGATCGACGGCGAAGGGGTGGTCGATGGCGGCGAAACCAAAGTGCTGTTGCAGATATTCTCGCAAACTGTAATTGGCCCGATTTTCTTCGAGTTTATCCAGCGCAAGGGCGATGATGGTTTCGGCGAAGGCAATTTCCGCGCACTCTTTGAAAGCATCGAGGAAGATCAGATCAGGCGCGGCGTGATTTAATCAATGCCCATCGCCATCAATCAACACGATTAAAACAACGTAAAATATTCCCGTTGTTCCCATTCAGATACGGCACCCAGATAGCGTTGCCATTCGGCCTTTTTAATATGGCAAAGATAATCGACAAAAGCATCGCCCATGACGCGACGATAAAACTCGCTCTGTTCAAACGCTCCCATCGCGGTGCCGAGATTATTCGGCAGCATCGGCGCATTGCCATCATAGGCAATATCAACCGGATCGGGCGCTTTAAGTTTGTTCTCAATACCGTCAAGCCCGCATAGAACCTGCGAGGCGAGATAGAGATAGGGGTTTGCGGCCGGTTCCCCAATGCGGTTTTCAATGCGTGATGCCGTATCACCCGGGGCTGCAAGTGCGCGCAACATGGCACCACGGTTATCACGACCCCACTGAATACGGTCCGGTGCCATGGCAAAAGGCTGATAGCGTTTATAGCCGTTAATGGTTGGTGTGGTTAAAATACAGCTTGATTCCGCGTGCTTGAGAATGCCCGCAACCCATTGTTCTGCCAATGGTGAAAGGCCTTCACCCGCATCGGGCATGAACAGGTTTTTGCGGGTTTTTTTGTCAACAATCGACTGGTGCAAATGCCAGCCATTACCCATTGAGTTTTTGAATTTTGGACGGCTCATAAACGTGGCATGCAGGCCGGCGCGCTGGCAAACCTGCTTGACCATATTGCGAAACAGCACCATTAAATCGGCGGTCGCCATGCCGGATGAGGGTTCGAATGTAAACTCAAACTGGCTGGGGCCAAATTCCGCCTCCATACTGCGCAGCGGCATGCCAAGCGCTTCACAATTTTCGCGCAGCAATTCCATCACATCATCAAGCTGGTCGATGCGGTTTTCCGTCAAATATTGATAACCGTGGGCAATCAGGCTGGTTTTCGGTGGGTCCTCCGGACGGTTGGCATTGTTGTGTTCAAGGCGTTCATCCTCCACATTCAACACATAAAACTCGACCTCCAGACCCGAAACATATTCAAGCCCCATATCGTGCAGGCGGTCCAGCGCCGCGTGCAAAATTCGGCGGGTCGAAAACTCCACCGGTGTGTGATCACTTTGATAAATATCGCTGATCATCCAGCCACAATTATTCGTCCAGGGTAGAATTTTAAATGTTGTAGGATCGGGCAACATGATGATGTCGGATGCCCCGGTCATTACACCAGAACCAAAGCCCGCATCGCCCGACCAGACAGGAAATACCGTGGTGTGGGATGTATCCTTCAATAAAAGCGTCGAAGTAATTGAAATACCGTTGTTAAACGCAGAACCCAGAGCCTCGGCCATAATGGTTTTACCACGGGTAATTCCGTGCTGGTCAACAAAGACAATCCGCACGGTTTCAATACCCTGATCCTGCACCTGCTTGAGCACATCTTCTGCAACTGAAAATTGATGTTCTGACCAATGAGTTTTGGCGAGGTTTTTTAGCTTTTCCATTTCGTTGCCTAACTCACGATCCACGAACATATTTTCCGCCGCGCATTGTCTGCTTCCAGCCATGAACCCTGCCAGTCGTCACTTGCAGCAATGGTATCAATCGCCACCGGGCCACGCATGGCGCTCGCCTTGTCTTCAGAAAAATTCATCGGCAGATGGTGGAGATTGTCATTTTCCACATCGGCAATGGCGGCGCGCAGCTTTTTGCGGAATTTAATAATTGCCACATCGCCCTTGGCCAAATGCTCATCACGGCGATCCTGTATCGGGCCCATCGACTCGCAAGCCCATTGATCGTGCACATTGATATCAAGCCCCATGCCGGTATAGGTGAGGTTTTCCTGTTCTTCAGGATTGTAGCCGTAATTGTTGTCACGATTTTTCAGCGGCGCGTAATCTGGCAGGCGATGCTCTTTTAAGCGCTGTTCACGCATTTTCACCTTGTCGACCGGCTCGGTAAAACTGGTAAACATCGAAAACCAGTAGCAATTATGATCATCAATCGGCACATGCCACTGGGTAATATTCATGGTTTTCGACATCGGGATGGTGATTGCACATGGGAAAATCTGGTTGGTTACCCGAACATGAGTATTGCCGTTTTCAAGGTTTCGAAGCGCAATCAGGCGCAGGCCGTAATCGGTTTCTTCCACCTCGATATCGGGCCGTGGAAATTCACGCAGCACCTGGGTCATTGGAATATCGGTGCCAGCGGCGGTATCACGAAACTGTTTGCCGTAGCTGTCCTTCGGGTCTTCATCCTGCAAAAAACGATGCAAAAATGAGGCATGCGCCGGGTCAATGCCAACCTCAAGCGCCTGCAGCCAGTTGCATTGCCAAAGCCCCTTGAAGGCAAATACATGGCTTTCGGGGGCGGCAAAACAATCAAAAGCCGGTATGGCGGGCGCATCCCCCTTGCCCATAAATGCCCAGATAATGCCGTTTTTTTCCACCACCGGATAGGACGTGGTTTTGATCTGCTCGTGCATGCGAGAGCCCAGCGGTTCACCCGGTTGTTCCACACATTGGCCGCTCACATCAAAATGCCAGCCATGAAACGGGCAGCGCAACCCGTTATTTTCCAACCGACCATAGCAAAGGTCAGCCCCACGGTGCGGGCAGTGACGCCCGATCAATCCAAGCGTGCCACTTTCATCACGAAACAAAACCAGCTTTTCGCCAAGCAGGGTAACGGGCACAACCGGGCGCTTGCCGATAAGTTCATCACTCAGCGCCGCCGGCATCCAATATTGACGTAAAACCTTGCCTGCCGGTTGGTCCGGGCCAACCAGCGTAATTTCGTCGTTTTTTTCCTGGCTCATCATGGGTAGCAATCTCCCTTTTGTGTTGCCCTCTTTTTCAATGGTTACAGTGAATTAAGTCAAGTCTTTAGCGGTGAAACCATAGCACTATAATGCACAGATTTATCCGGGTAATCGGCCAATACTTGACCTTCAAATGATCATGGCGTTTGCTTGACGAAAAATAACGCATTAAAATACCGGGAGATAAGCCAATGTCAGCAAACGGCAATGCCGCCGACTATTTCGTTGATCGTCATTTGGCGGAAGGTCGCGCAGGCAAACCTGCTTTTATTGAAAGCGGTGCCGAGGGGCGCAATCTCACCTATGGCGCGCTGGCTGAGAAATCCGGCCGGATGGTTGAATATTTTGCCAAGCTTGGCCTTGATCGCGAAGACCGCGTTGCCCTCATCACGCTTGATACGGTGGATTACCCGGTGCTATTTTGGGGCAGCCTGAAAGCCGGTATTATTCCCATTCTCATCAATACGCTGCTTTCCGCCGACGGCTATCGGTTCATTCTGGAGGACAGCCGCGCCAAAGCCCTGTTTATTTCCGCACCGCTATTGGATCTGGTGAAAGATTTTCTGGGTGAGCTGCCTTTTCTCAAGCACGTGATAATCGTCAATGGTGAAGCAGAAGGTTTTGAAAGCTTTGACAGTGATGGAAGCGCGCTTGAAGGATTGAAAGCGCGCACGGCCTGCCAATCCTCCCCCGACGAAATCGCCTTCTGGCTCTATTCTTCCGGCTCCACCGGCAGCCCCAAGGGCGTATGTCATGTGCATTCGAGCCTTCAGGCAACGGCTGATACCTATGGCAAAAATGTGCTTGGCATCCGCGAGGATGATGTCACATTTTCTGCAGCCAAACTGTTTTTTGCCTATGGGTTGGGCAATGGCATGACCTTCCCGATGTCAGTCGGTGCAACCGCCATATTGTTGCCGGGCCGCCCGACACCACAATCGGTGCTGGAAACAATGGCACAAACCAAACCCAGCATCTATTTTGGAGTACCGACGCTCTATGCCGCCCTGCTGGATGGTTTGGATGATGAAAAACCGCAAGGGGCGGAAAACTTGCGGCTTTGCGTTTCTGCCGGCGAGGCATTGCCGCAAAATATCGGCGATCATTGGCAAAAACTGTTCGGGGTGGAAATTCTCGACGGGGTTGGCTCCACCGAATTGCTGCATATTTTCCTTTCCAACCAGCCGGGCAAAGCAATCTATGGCACCTCGGGTATTGCTGTTCCGGGTTACCAGCTACGGCTGGTCGATGAGGAAGGCAACGATGTTGGCGAGGGCGAAATTGGCGAACTTTTAGTCAACGCGCCATCGGCTGCAGAAAAATACTGGAACCAGCGGCAAAAAACCCGCGACACATTTGAGGGCAACTGGGTTCGCACCGGCGATAAATACACCTGCGATACAACCGGGCGCTATACCTATGGCGGGCGAACCGACGATATGTTCAAGGTTTCCGGCATCTGGGTTTCGCCCTTCGAGGTCGAGCAGGCATTGATGAACCATGCGGGCGTGCTTGAGGCCGCAGTTGTCGCCGCAGAAGACGAAAACAAGCTCACCAAACCCAAAGCCTTTGTGGTGCTGAACGCCAATGCGAATGCGGCCACCATCGCCACAGAACTCAAAGAGCATGTGAAAGAAAAAATCGGCAAATGGAAATACCCGCGCTGGATAGAAATAGTCGACGACCTGCCAAAAACCGCCACCGGCAAGGTGCAGCGGTTTAAACTGCGGCAGTGATAATAATTCGTGATGGGTGCGGATTGCGCATTCTAAATGCGCCCCACATATTTTCTGTGAAAAGCTGTATATCCATCCTCCGTTTGGCGAAGATGTTGACGCATCAATTTATGCAGTTCCGGCAGCTTGTGAAATGGCACCACCGGATAGGTATGATGCTCGGTATGGTACGGCATATTCCACGCAATGAACCGCACAAACCGAGTGGTATAGGTGGTGCGCGTATTGTCCAGCATATTTGCCACATTCGGGCAAAGCCCGTGTTCAGCCAATAGATAAAGCCGCAAGAATGGCTGGCCGAGAAGAACTGGAACCACCCACAGCCACAAAATCAACATGCTGGAATACAATATGCTCGCCAGCACCAAACCCGCATAAGCGACAATAAAAACCCTTGCCTCAAGCCTGATACCAGCCATTGCCCGCGCCGGTACAAAGCCATCTTTTTTCCCGCCAAAAGCCAAGCCAAAAAGGTTTTTAATGTTTGATATCCAGTTTGGAATACCAGATAAATAAATCAGATATTCGCCCCTGGTTTCCGGTTTGGGGCTTGCCAGTTCGGGGTCATTTTCCGGATCGTGCGTATGCCTGTGATGTGCCAAATGAAAATATCGAAACCATGTGGGTGGCAACAGCACAACAAATCCGCAAACTACCGCCATTACGCGATTAAGCCACAGCGCTTTGAACGGCGTATCGTGCATGCATTCATGCAAAAGCGTGAACAGAAATATCAGGAAGATACCATACGGCAGCATCACCAATTGCCAAAAAGGCAAACCCGCCGCAACATAGGCCGCACTGGCTACGATCAGCCCCATATGACCGGCCAGATGGATCAACCCTGCCCGGTCAGATTTTTCGCGGAGAAACTTACGATCCTCATCACCCAGTCCGCGAATAATATCGCGATGATCAAATTCAGCTTTGGGTGATTGATCCTTGTTCATATCAAATCATATGCTGGCTGGCATTTACTGGCAATTGCCTCACTTCAGCTCCACCGCATATTCGCCCACCGGCACGACATTCTTGATCAATCCGGCCTCTTTCATAAAATTGGCAAAGCGCTGATAGCGCGCCGTATCCAGCGCCGCCGGGCGCTTGGCAAAACGCGGCAGTGTGTCCACCCATGCGCGGCGATTAAGTTCGTTATCCAGATCAGGATGGGCCTTTAAAAACAGCTTCAACGCCTCATCCGAATGATTGGTCAGCCACAGGGTTGCCTGTTCGATCGCATCCAGAAACGGGCGAAAACGAGGGTCATCCACCCGGTCTTTTTTGACGATAAAAATCAGCTCATCATAGGCTGGAACGCCGTTTTCTTCCGGATAAAACGCGAGGCCTGGATGGCCTTCAATATCCAGCTGGTTCAATTCAAAATTTCTAAACGCGCCAATTACCGCATCCACATTGCCAGAAATCAACGAGGCGGAAAGAGCAAAATTTATGTTGATCAGCTCCACATCTTTTAGCGTCAGTCCGTGCGGTTTCATCATTGCGGCCAAAACCGCATCTTCAAATCCGCCGACCGAAAAACCAACCTTTTTGCCCTTCAAATCAGCAATGGATTGCACTTTGCCGCTTTTAAGCGAAACAAGCGCATTAAGCGGTGTTTCAGCCAGTGTGCCAATGCGCACCAGCGGCAGACCTTCGCCCACCTGCACATGCAATTGCGGCTGATAGGATATGGCGATATCGCCCTGCCCGGCAGCAATCAATCGCGGTGGCGCACTGGGGTCGGCCGGTGGCACCAGCGTCACATCCAGCCCCTTTTGAGCAAAGAACCCCTTCTCTTTGGCAATGATCAATGGGGCGTGATCCGGATTAACAAACCAATCGAGATAAACCGTGAGCTTATCAGCAGCAAGGCTTTGGCCAAGGCTGGCGATGAATAGCAAAATAGCGAGAAAGATACGCATGATTTTTCCTGTTTTTAAGTGTGGTCAATCACGACCGTTATTGGAAAGAAAAGACATCAAAATCCACCGCCTTTGGTGGTTTTTGGCGCCCAATGGATAAGATGATCAGCAAGAATACTCACCAGCGAGCGAACAGATATGGCGATAACGGCAAGCACCACAAGGGCTGCAAAAACCGTATCCGTTTGCATACGGGCATTGGATTGCAGAATGATAAAGCCAAGCCCGGAAGATGAGCCCACCCATTCGCCGACAATCGCCCCGATCGGGGCAATGGTGGCGGCAACTTTTAGCCCTGTTGCAAAGGATGGCATAGCGGCCGGAAACCGGATGAGAAACAGGGTCTGCAATCGGCTTGCCCCATAAAGCCTGGCCAGGTCCACAAGCCCGCGATCCGTTCGCTCCAGCCCGTCAATTAGTGCAGAGGTGACGGGGAAATAAATGATCAATGTTGCCATGGCAATTTTGGAACCAAGCCCCAGCCCAAACCAGATGACCAGCAATGGTGCAATGGCAAAAACCGGCAGCGCCTGAGAGGTAGAAATGACCGGCAAAATAGCCCGGCCGGCCAGCGGAAACTGTACGGCAATCATGGCCGTCGCCACACCAAGCGCGGTTCCAACCAGCAATCCCAATACAATTTCCAACAGCGTTATCGCCCCGTGCGAGGCAAGATAATCAAACTGGTAAATCAGGGTAATAATCACCCGTTCCGGGCCCGGCAAAATAAACGGCGGCGGTGCAAAATACTTAACCAGTGCCCACCACAAAAACAGCAGGCCAAAAACGACGACAAGGCCGGTGATCAGCTTTTGCAATTTGCGCCAAATGCGTTTGCCTACGGATAATTTCCGCATCTTGTTTGCAACAATATTGTTTAATTCAAAATCTGACACAGCCATATCCGACAAGGCGAAAACCTGCATACGGAATAAATATTGAGCGTTGGTTCAGATTGCGAAAATTTCGCTTGGGTCCTGTCCCTTCGCCGGCATAACCCGGATCAGGTTCCCGATCGTAAAACGATCAAGGGTCCGGCACTTGCCATCTCAGCTCCGGTTTCCCGACGCACCCCTTGGAACGCGATCAGAATGGGTAATCTACTCAAGATATGCAAGTTTAAAATAGTATATGGCGCACTCACCCTCACACGACAAAGCGAAAATGGTACAAAAATTCGAGGTCGAAATATTGTCAAAATAATAAACACTTGCAGAACACAACTAGAACATATAGGATTTGTTCGTGTTTTGTTTTTGTTGATTCGCTCAACCGCGAGATCAAAATAGGGTACATAGCTAAATTTCTAAGGACCAATAGAATATGCTTACGCGCAAACAATATGAATTATTGATGTTCATTCACCAGCGGCTAACGGAAGCCGGTATTCCCCCATCTTTTGACGAAATGAAGGATGCTTTGGACCTTAAATCAAAATCCGGCATTCACCGGTTGATTACCGCGTTGGAAGAGCGAGGCTTTATTCGCCGATTGCCAAACCGCGCCCGCGCGCTAGAGGTGATCAAACTCCCCGAATCGTTTCAACCAAGCCCCGCGAGCCAATCAGGCGCTCGTGGATTTTCCCCATCAGTCATCGAAGGCAGTCTTGGTCGTGCGCCAAAGCGCTCAGCCTCTCCAGTCAATTCTGCCAACGATGATGACCCGGGTTATGCGTCCATTCCCGTAATGGGGCGCATTGCGGCGGGTACGCCAATTTCTGCAATCCAAAACCAAAGCCACACAATTTCTGTCTCACCCGACATGCTGGGTGGCGGCGAACATTATGCGCTTGAAGTTAAAGGCGACTCGATGATCGAGGCAGGCATTCTTGATGGCGACACGGTTATCATCAAGCAGGGCAGCCATGCCGATCCGGGTGATATTGTTGTCGCTCTGGTTGATGATGAAGAAGCCACATTAAAACGCTTTCGCCGTAAGGGTAATTCTATTGCACTGGAAGCGGCAAATCCAGCCTATGAAACCCGGATTTTTGGTCCCGACCGGGTTGATGTTCAAGGCAAACTGGTGGGTCTTATCAGGCAATATAATTAGGGTCTGGGCACGGTCCGATACGCTGGCACATCATCAATCGCAATTGATTGTGGTTCACTTATTTATGCTTGAATAAATCTGTCGGTTTTTCATACCCCATTGACAGATTTACTGGACTTATTTCATCTGAGGTCCAGTATGTTTGCACGCGCTATTCAAGATCGGACACGCGGCCACTCACAATGCGCAAAATGAAATGGGGATGAATTATGCCAGTTGCAGAAGACTATCACGTCCATATCTATTTTGATCCTGAAACGAAAACTACCGCCGAAAAGGTAATCAACGACCTGTCTTCACGGTTTGAAGTTGATATTGGTTCATTTCACGATGACCCGGTCGGCCCCCATCCGATGGGCTCTTGTCAAGTTACAGTTGCACTGGAAAACCTTGGTACAATTATCGACTGGTTGGCCAAAAACAGAGGCGGATTGACGATATTCACCCATGCAAATACAGGTGATGTGATAAAAGATCATAGCGAACACACAATCTGGATGGGGCAAATGATGAAACTTGATATTGATTTTCTCAAACGGTTTGCAAAACTTCGCACTTAAGGTAAAGACCCTGAGTTGCCACAACATCAAAGCGGCAAATTCAATCACTCAAATAGTGCTTTGCTAATTATATTGCATGGAGAATATTATGGCCGGTCTTTTACCTGATGTCGATCCAGACGGATTGCTCGAATATTCCGTTGTTTTCACCGACCGGTCTTTGAACCACATGTCGCAAAATTTTCAGCAGGTAATGAACGATATTTCTGCATCGCTGAAAGAAGTCTACAATGCATCCGCCGTTGCAATTATTCCCGGCGGCGGCACATTCGCCATGGAAGCCGTTGCCCGTCAACTCGCCACGGACAAAAAGTGCCTTGTGGTGCGCAATGGATGGTTTTCATTCCGATGGACCCAGATTTTGGACGCTGGTCAAATAGCCTCAAATACAATCGTCATGATGGCGGAGCGCACAAGCGACGATGCGCAGGCCCCCTTTGCACCTGCCGCAATTGAGATGGTTACTGCAAAAATTGCAGACGAAAAGCCGGAAATCGTGTTCGCACCGCATGTGGAAACATCATCTGGCATCATATTGCCAGATGATTATATGACCGAATTGGCAAAGGCCGCCCATGATGTGGGCGCATTGTTTGTATTGGATTGCATTGCCTCAGGTGCCGTGTGGGTTGATATGGAGAAAATTGGTGTTGATGTTTTGATCAGCGCGCCGCAAAAGGGCTGGAGCTCTTCACCGGCGGCCGGACTGGTTATGCTCAGCCAGAATGCTCTTGATCAAATTGACAAAACCACATCATCCAGCTTCGCATGCGACTTGAAAAAATGGTTGCAGATCATGGCGGCCTATGAGGGCGGCGCACACGCCTATCACGCAACTTTGCCAACCGATGCATTGGAAAAATTCCGCAATACAATTTTGGAAACCAAAACCTACGGCTTTGAAAAAACCCGCGACGAACAATTGGAACTGGGTAGGTTGGTTCGAAAATTACTCGAAGAAAAAGGCTTCAAAAGCGTTGCAGCGCCCGGTTTTGAAGCCCCTGGTGTGGTAGTGAGCTATACGGACGTTCCTGAAATTCAAAATGGCAAAATGTTTGCTGCCGAAGGCATGCAAATTGCAGCTGGTGTTCCGTTGCAATGTAACGAGGGCGACAATTGGTCGACATTTAGACTGGGATTATTCGGGTTAGACAAACTTCACTATATAGAGCGCACAGTTGGCAATTTGGAATTTGCATTAGACAGAGTTTTAGCAAAAATAAACGCGCGTTGAATATATGCAGCCATTGGCAATGCAAAGGGTAATGATCATTGGCCAACCCGGTTCCGGGAAGTCCACACTCGCACGTGCCCTGGGCAAAATTTCCAGTTTACCGGTTTATCATATAGATCAAATTCATTGGCAAGCAGGTTGGGTTGAACGCTCACGCTCGGAAAAAGCACTCCTTTGCGCCGCTGTCCACGCCAAAGATAAATGGATATTTGAAGGTGGTGTCTCAAGCACCTGGCCAGAAAGGCTAAAGCGCTCCGATACGCTCATATGGCTCGATTTTCCATTTTCATTGAGGATATATCGCGTAATCCGTCGAACAATGATGAATCGCGGTCAAACACGTCCAGACTTACCGGACAATTGCCCGGAAAAGCTGCGGTTAGAGTTCTTGAAGTGGATCTGGAATACACGCAATTCAGGTAAAGAAAAAATGCAGGAATTTTACCAGTCTGCTCCCTATGAGAAATCCAAATACAGGTTTCAGAATTCGGCGGATGTGGATAGGTATTTAAATAATCTCAATAAAACTTGATGTCCCTGCCGCGGTAGAGCAAAAACCGTGCCTGAAATAGCACGATGATGACAACAGACTTATCTGTTCTTATAAAAGCTTGTCTCACAAAAGTGGGAACCGGTTTTGGGAATAAAGACATGCGGCAAAAAATTAAGCTTGTCTCTGAAATGTGGGGCCCGGTTTTTGGAATTAGAGACATGCGACTAAAAGAGATAAAGCATATCGAATGCTACATAATTTAATTCAATTATTCAGACGATTGTCCCGCCAAAATGCGAATTAATTGTTGTCGCATAATTATGAACAGAACGTGCTTAAGCCACCTTCGATGCGCAATACATTGAACAAATTATTTCAATCAAGTTTTGCGCTCTCTGATCATCAAGGTGATAATAAATCGCCCTGCCCTGCCTGCGGCCTTTAACCAGACCTTCAAGACGCAGTCTCGCCAATTGTTGAGAAACCGTTGATTGTTCAAGGCCTTGAAGTTGCGCAAGTTCAGATACAGTCTTCTCGCCACGCGTAAGGTGCCACAGCAATGTCAGCCGCACCTCATGAGACATTGCCTTCATAACACCAACCACATGACGGGTATTTTCCGCCATTTCATCAGAGTTAATTTCCGGTGATACCGGATTGATGTTTTCCATCATTAATAAGTTCCCGCCTCAGTCTATGCAAATATTCACATATTTGCGTTTCATAATGAATTTAAGGTTTTAGACACATATTTTCAACCTCTAATAAGAATAAATGTAAAATAGTGTTGGACAAAATAAGGGCCAGAGCGATTAGGCTCCAGCCCATAAATTTCAGCAATGTTTGGGGTCAGAGCCTATTCAGAAGCCTTGGCTGCAGCGTCAGAAATCGCCTTGATTTGCTCAGCAATTTTTGCGGCCTCTGCAGCAGCTTTTGCCTCGGCATCCATGGCCATTTTGTCTGCCGCAGCTTTTGCAGCTTCTTCGGCTTTCATCTTGGCTTCCCCGGCAGCTTTTTCAGTAGCAGCCTTTTCCATCGCCATTTTATCAGCCGCAGCTTTTGCAGCTTCCTCGGCTTTCATCTTGGCTTCCCCGGCAGCTTTTTCAGTAGCAGCCTTTTCCATCGCCATTTTATCAGCCGCAGCTTTTGCAGCTTCTTCGGCTTTCATCTTGGCTTCTTCGGCGGTTTTTTCAGCCGCTGCCTTTTCCATCGCCATTTTGTCTGCCGCAGCTTTTGCAGCTTCCTCGGCTTTCATCTTGGCTTCTTCGGCAGTTTTTTCAGCCGCTGCCTTTTCCATGGCCATTTTGTCTGCCGCAGCTTTAGCAGCCTCTTCGGCTTTCATCTTGGCTTCTTCGGCGGTTTTTTCAGCCGCTGCCTTTTCCATGGCCATTTTGTCAGCCGCAGCTTTTACCGCCTCTTCGGCCTTCATCTTGGCTTCACTGGCAGCCTTTTTTGCTTCTTCTGCTTTAGCTTGAGCTGCAATTTCTGCTTTCTCGGCCGCCGCTTTTGCCTCTCTCTCGGCACTATCATCACACGCGGTCAAACCCACAGCCAATACCATCAGTACAAGAAGTTTTTTCATTATTTTATGTTCCCTTGAAGTTCTCAAATTTTGTGTTGTTTAGGCTTTCGCTGATTAATTGATCAATTACAAGCCGAATTGCCAAACATATGGTCGCAACAGGTAAATTATTATAACAATCTATAAACTATCGAATATGCCCGAATTACCCGCTACTTCTCGTTTGCGACAGGAAATCTCGCGATAATTCTTGCACTCAACATATCGAATACCATAATATGAAGCATCCCTTTATCATCCTTCACATTAAGCAAGATTCGGTCTCCGGCAAGGCTTGAGCTTTCAACGACAAAACCAGCTGGCAGCGATATATTTCCCTCAGAATAACCGGCATCTACAACAACCATTGGTTTTTTCAGAACAGTCATTTTCGGCGATTTCTCACCCGCCGTATTGTATTTGTAGACAATTGCGCCAAGGACAGCCATAAGGCCAACCATCATGATACCAATTGATATGATCATCAGTCGCATCATCCGCCGGCGGACATTTTCCACCATAGGATCAAGTGGTTTTTCTTCATCATCATTGTTAAAGGCAGGAGCGGCCATAAAATCTCTTTCCAGCTCTTCTAATTTTATTTGAAAACGGTGTTACCTTGGACAGTGAGAATATGCCAGTAAAGAAAGAAATTATTGCAACAGATGATGCCGCAGGTAAAAGACTGGACAAATATATCTCCGCCAATGCGGGAGATAATTTTTCTCGCGCAAGGGTGCAGGCGTTAGTACGATCCGGGCATGTTTGGGTAAACGGAAAGATACCCAAGGGCACAAGCCAGCGTCTTAAAATGGGCGACATTATTGAATTTCATATGCCAGACCCGGAACCCGCAGAGCCAATTGCAGAAAATATTCCACTGCAAATTCTCTTTGAGGATGAACATCTGATTGTCGTCAACAAGCCAGCAGGCATGGTTGTCCACCCCGCTCCAGGCAATTGGACGGGCACCCTGGTGAACGCCCTGTTGCACCATTGCGGTGATAGCTTGTCTGGCATTGGCGGCGTTAAGCGGCCGGGGATTGTTCACAGGCTTGATAAAAACACCTCTGGTGTGATGGTTGTGGCAAAATCCTACAACGCCCATCAGGGCTTAACGGCACAGTTTGCTGACCACGGGCGCAATGGACCACTAAAGCGCCAATATCTGGCGCTGGTATGGGGCATGCCCGCACGTCACAAGGGAAGCGTAGATGCACCGCTTGGCCGTCATCCTAATAATCGGCTCAAACGGGCTGTTGTCAGCGAAGATAAACCCGATGCGAAGCAGGCAATAACCCATTTTACCATTCGTAAAATATTTGGCGAAGATGCCAGTCGCGACCCCATCGCCTCGCTTATTCAATGCACACTGGAAACCGGCCGTACCCACCAAATTCGTGTGCATTTGGCCCATATTGATCATCCACTCATCGGAGATCAGGAATATGGGCGACATTTTCAAACCAAAATGCAGATTTTGCCGGCAGAAATTCAAACCGCAATTGAAAGCCTCAAGCGACAGGCCTTACACGCAGAATTACTTGGCTTTCAACACCCGATTCTGGACGAATATATGGAGTTTTCAAGCCCCGTCCCCTCAGACTTAGAGGTAGTAATCGAGAGTTTTTCGCGAATATGACAAATTTGTAATATTATTTACGTGAAAAAGCCAAAATTATACCTATATAATCGTTAACTGACGATGGAAGGTTATTCTCATCGCCCGCATACCTGATATTTAGGGATGCGGAAGCAATTTTTTAAGAGGGAGAACCAAAATGGGTA
>JAJRQF010000132.1 GCA_024280375.1 Alphaproteobacteria bacterium
AGCAATCAATGTCGGCTTGTCGCTTTTTTGTGCCGCTTCAATTGCAGTTGCAATCGCATCCATATCATGGCCATCGACTTGAATAGTGTTCCAGCAACTGGCTTCAAAACGGGCAACCTGATCGGTACAGGTAGCAAGCGACGTTGCGCCATCAATTGAGATGGAGTTGTCATCCCAAAATACAATCAGCTTGTTGAGCTTCAGATTGCCGGCCATATCGATGGCCTCGTGGGAAATGCCTTCCATCAGGCAACCGTCGCCCGCAATAACATAGGTATGGTGATCGACCAGATCATCGCCAAAGCGCGCCGCCATCATGCGTTCAGCCAAAGCAAAGCCAACAGCAGACGAGATGCCCTGCCCCAGCGGGCCGGTGGTCATTTCGATACCTTCCGCGTGGCCATATTCAGGATGACCGGCAGTTTTCGCACCGGACTGGCGGAAATTGCGCAGCTCGTCCATGGTCATGCCAGGGTAGTTGCAAAGGTGCAGCAACGAATAGACCAGCATAGACCCGTGACCGGCAGAAAGAATGAAACGGTCGCGGTCGGCCCAATTTGGAGCGGATGCATCAAATTTCATGAATTTCGAAAACAGCACGGTTGCCACATCAGCCATGCCCATTGGCATGCCCGGATGGCCGCAATTCGCTGCCTGTACAGCGTCCATTGAAAGGGCACGAATGGCATTTGCCATATCGGCGGTTGGCTCAATTGCAGTATTGGTTGTCATTGAAAGGCTCCTGACAAGACGTTAAACAAGATGATCCCCCATGGGATTAGCCACCTATGCGGCGCTTCTTGTCCATCAATTGTTGAATCATGGGTGTGAAAATCAGTTGCATGGCGAGTTCCATTTTTCCGCCGGGCACCACAATCGAGTTGGCCCTGGACATGAAACTGTCGTGGATCACTGAAAGCAAATAGGGGAAATCAATTCCCTGCGGTTTGGCAAAACGAATAACCACCATGGATTCATCCGCCGTCGGTATCCAGCGTGCAATAAACGGATCAGACGTATCGACAATCGGTACGCGCTGAAAGTTGATGTTGGTATGGGCAAATTGCGGCACGATATAGCGGGTATAATCGGGCATGCGGCGCAAGATCACATCCATAACAGCCTCAGTTGAATAACCACGCTCGGCCCGATCACGGTGAATTTTTTGTATCCACTCAAGATTGATGACCGGCACGACGCCAACTCTCAAATCTGCATGTTCCGCGACATTAATTCCGCCATGAACAATCGAACCGTGAAGACCCTCATAGAAAAGCAGGTCCGTATCATCCGGGAATTGTTCCCAGTCAGTGAACTCACCCGGCGCTTTGCCATATTTCTCCGCCTCTTCTTCATCGTGAATATAATGACGGGTAAGTCCGTTGCCGGTTTCCCCATAGGTTTTGAAGGTGTTTGCAAGCTCGGACAAGAGGTTTGCATCCGGGCCAAAATGGCTGAAATGCTTGTTTCCCTTGGCTTCCTGTGCCGCCATTTCCTTTTTCATATCGACGCGATTGTAATAGTGAAACGCATCCCCTTCGATCGAAGCGGCGACAAAACCTTCTCGGCGGAAAATCTGGTCAAATGTTTGTTTGACCGAAGATGTGCCTGCTCCTGAAGAACCGGTAATTGAAATAATTGGGTGTTTGACTGACATTTAAGGCAACCTTTATAAAAGCACGACTAGGAGCGAAACAGACCACGATCGCCAAATAGCGGAGACGGGTTTTTCTGGATGTTCGGAGAATTATGGAGATGCTCGACAATGTTGACTTCATTGTTTGAGCCGAAGACCAGCGGAATGCGCTCATGGATGTCACTCGGCACAACATCCAATACCCGCAGCGAACCGGTTGATGCGGCACCACCGGCCTGTTCAATCAACATGGCAAGCGGCACAGCTTCATAGACCAGACGCAGACGACCGTTTTCATATCCCTTACGATCGTCGCCGGGATAAAGGAAAATTCCGCCGCGTGCAAAAATTCGGGATGCATCAGCAACCAGCGATGCAATCCAGCGCATGTTAAAACTTTTGCCGCGAATACCGCCCTCACCTTCAATGCAATCGTCGATATATTGACGAACCGGCGCATACCAATGCTGAAAATTCGACATGTTGATTGCATATTCGCTGGTGTCTGACGAAATTTGTACGTTCTTTTTGAACAGGACAAATTCATTTGATTTACGGTCAAGAATAAATATCTGGGTGCCGGAACCAACGGTCAGATAAAGCTGAGTGCGTGGACCATAGGCAACAAAACCTGCGGCAATTACCTCATCGCCACTCTTAAAGAATGAGGTTTCAGGACTGGCTGCATTTATCGGCAGAATTGAGAAAATTGTACCAATTGGCGCATTTGTTTCAATATTGGACGACCCATCAAGCGGGTCCATCGCCAGGGCGAGATTGCCGCCATTGCCCATTGAAATAGTATGCTCGGCTTCTTCAGAAGCAATAATGCCAATTGAAGTATCTTTTAGCGCTTCCAGGAATATTTCGTGGGCCTGAATATCGAGAGCCTTTTGTTGGTCGCCATCGGTATTTTCGCCAACGATATCCGCCTGCCCTGCGCCTTCCGGGCTGGATATGACAGCTTCAAGTGTCATTGAACCTTCTGCAATCGCCATAAGAGCGCCGCTTAAGCCCCTAACCGCCGAGGAGGTCTTGTCCAATGCGTCAAGGAATTCGCTTAAAGATTGACCTTCAGTCATTATGCATATCCTGCCTGAATTATGCGACCTGACAGGCTGACATAGATGCCCTCAGATTCTAAATCGTTGGGCGATATATGCGAATACATGAATAAAAAGTAAATTTAATTTATTTGAATTGTGAATAAATATAATTTAATGTACGGATATGAAAAACCTAACTCTTAAGCAATTACGGGCCTTTAGTATGCTGGTCCGAACCAAATCTGTTACCAAAGCTGCGGCAATGTTGCATGTAACACCACCTGCAATCACCACCCAATTGCGAATATTGGAGGAAGATGTCGGCTTGCCGCTTATAAATCGCAGCGGAAAAACCTTTCGGCTGACACAGGCCGGGGTCGAAGTTCTGGCGGCAGCATCGCGAATAAATTCTGCGCTGGCCGAGTGCGGTGCTGCAATTGACGGCATCAGTTCGGGCGCGCGCGGCAATGTCACCGTTGGCGTTGTAAGCACTGCAAAATATTTTGCTCCGAAGGCGATTGCTGAATTTGCCCGACAAAACCCTGAAGTCGATGTAAACCTGATCGTTGGCAACCGCCGTGAAATTGTCGAAGCGATAGATGATTATAAAGTGGACTGCGCAATCATGGGTCGTCCGCCTGAAGAACAGGGCATAAATCGAACCATAATTGGCGACCACCCTCATATCATTATTGCCCCGCCTGATCACGCTTTGAGGGATGAACGAAATATCACGCTTAACAGGCTACTCAACGAAAATATGCTGATAAGAGAATACGGTTCTGGCACCCGATTATTGCTTGAGTCCATGTTTGCTGAACTTGGTATTCCAATAGGTGAAAATACATTTGGTATGGAAGTCTGGAGCAATGAAACCATCAAACAATCGGTTATGGCGGGCCTTGGCATTTCTTTTTTGTCGGCCCATGCGGTTTCTCGCGAATTGCAGGACGGTTTGCTAATAGCGTTGGACGTTATTGGTCTGCCGCGCATTCGCCAATGGTTTGTGGTTCGCCAACATGACAAACGCATGATGCCGGCTGCGATCAAATTCTACGAGTTCATGCTTAATCAGGGGAAAGATTTTTTGCCCCAGATTCCAACGCAGGTAAAAAATTGAATTTCAGCTTTTGCTCAAATGAAAACCGCCCGGCAAAGGGTAGCTGCCAGGCGGTAAATTTCAATCGACACTTGGGGCATTGTGTCGAACTGAAGTAACAAACTTGAAATAGGCCTGCTGTCCAATTCTACACGTGCACTCGGTCACATTAGTGGTTTCTTGGCCATTTGACGCCGCATATAGGCATAATAGAGCACCGGAATAACCAGCATTGTAAGCACGGTCGAAACCAGAATACCAAATATCAAGGATACCGCCAGCCCCTTGAAGATCGGATCATCAACAATAAAGAATGCCCCCATCATCGCAGCGAGTGCCGTCAGGATAATCGGTTTTGCCCGCACCGCAGAAGCATTGACCACAGCACGGTGCAACTCTGTCCCCTCGGCCAGTTGCTGATTGATGAAATCAACCAGCAATATCGAGTTTCGAACAATGATGCCCGCAAGTGCAATCATGCCAATCATTGAAGTTGCAGTAAATTTAGCATCCAGCAAAGCATGGCCCGGCATAACCCCGATAATGGTCAGGGGAATGGGTGCCATAATAACCAGCGGCACATAATAGGACTTAAATTGAGCCACCACGAGGAAGTAGATCAAAATGATGCCCACCGCGTAGGCAATGCCCATGTCACGGAATGTCTCATAGGTGATCTGCCATTCGCCATCCCATTTCAGCGCATAGCCAATTGGCCGTTCTGGCTGGGCAATAAAATACTGATCGAACGGCTTACCTGTCGTATCGTTCACCTTATCCAAACGGCTGGAAATATCGGCCATGCCATAGAGCGGACTATCGAGACTACCGGCCATATCACCAAGCACATAAACAACGGGCTGCATATCCTTGTGGTAGATTGAAGATTCACGCGTGGTGCGCTCTATTTTCACCAGTTGAGACAAGGGAATAAGCGTTCCGTTCTGTGCCCGCAATTTAAGGTTCAATATCTGTTCAATATCCCCCTTATCGGCGGCAGGCAGCTGCAGACGGATCGGCACCGGCACGCGCGCGCCCGGTTGGTGCAGATAGTTCACATCTTCACCACCAAGAACGGCCGCAATAGCAGAAGCAATCGCACTTTGCGGAATGCCAAGGCTGGATGCGCGCTGGCGATCAACCGAAAGAATCAGGCGTGGTGATGCGGCCTCAACCGTATCATCAATGTCGATAATATCCGGCGTTTCTTCAAACACTTTGCGAACGATTTTGGCGTTGGCAATCTGACCCTCATAATCAAGACCATAGATTTCCGCGACCAGTGGCGAAAATACCGGTGGCCCCGGTGGTACTTCCACGATCTTGATATTGGCTGACTTATCAGTGATTTTGTCGCTCAGCACCTTGCGCAATTCAACCGCGATTTCGTGGCTCTTGCGAGCACGATCATGCTGGTCGACCAGATTGATCTGGATGTCACCAAAATGTGGCGCCTGGCGCAGATAATATTGACGTACCAGCCCGTTAAACCCGATCGGTGCTGCGGTGCCCGCATACATTTGATAATCGGTAATTTCTGGAATCTTGTCGAGATATACGGCAATTTCAGACAGCACACGCGAGGTATGTTCAACGCTCGTACCTTCCGGCATATCGACAACGACCTGGAATTCAGACTTGTTGTCAAACGGTAACATCTTCAAAACCACGGCCTGATTGACAGTCAGCAATGCGGACAAGCCGGTCAGGATGATCAGGCCGAATATCAGCATATAGCGGGAAAAGCGGCCTCTTGGGCCGGAAAGAAATGGCCCAACAACCACATTGAAGAAGCGGTAGATTTTGGTGTCCTTGCCTTCTTCGTGGCCCTCATGTCCCGCATGGGGTTTGATCAGTTTTAGCGCCAACCAGGGCGTAATGATGAAAGCAATGGCCAACGAGATCAACATGCCCATGCTGGCATTGATCGGGATCGGGCTCATATAGGGGCCCATCAGGCCGCTGACAAAAGCCATCGGCAACAGGGCCGCAATCACTGTAATGGTTGCCAGAATAGTTGGCCCGCCAACCTCATCCACGGCTTGCGGAATTAACAGCCATGCGGGTCGCTTGTCGCCCATCTCCATGTGTCTATGGATATTTTCCACCACCACAATTGCGTCATCGACCAGAATGCCGATCGAGAAAATAAGCGCAAATAGCGATACCCGGTTGATGGTAAATCCATAGGCCAATGATGCCAGAAGCGTTACGGCCAATGTGGCAATAACCGCGATGCCAACCACAACAGCCGGGCGCCAGCCCATGGTGAAAAATACCAATATCACAACAGAACCAGTGGCAAAGAGCAATTTGGTAATCAGCTTCTTGGCCTTGGCATCGGCTGTCGCGCCATAGTTCCTTGTGGTCGTAACATTCACATTAGCGGGAATATATATGCCTTTTAACTCTTCAATTCTTTCGAGCAAAGTATTGGCAATATCAACGGCATTCTTGCCCGGCTGCTTGGCAATTTCCAGGGTTACAGCAGGAAAACGCCCCTTGCTTTTGATACCTTTCACATCGGCTGCTGAACCCGGCACGAAAGTTACGTAGTTTTTTGGCGTATCTGCCCCTATTGTAACTTCGGCAACATCTGCGAGATAAACCGGCTTGCCATTTTGAAGCCCGACAATCAGGTCACGAACCTCTTCCGGGCGCACCAAAAATGTGCCCGCCCGAACCGGAATATTCATATCATCTTTAACAATGGTGCCGCGCTCGGAAGATGAATTTGCCGCCTGCAATGCAATGCGCAAATCATCCAGCGCCAAACCGTGACCGGCCATTTTTTCAGGATCTATGCGAACATTAACAACACGGTCTGGCCCACCAATTGTTCTGATCTGGCGGGTGCCTTTAACGCGCTTTAATTCCGCCTCGAGGGTATGGGCGACTTTTAGCAATTCGTGCGATCCGGTGTTTGGGTCTTCGCTCCAAAGCGTTGCTGTGACAATTGGAATATCATCAATGCTGCGCGGCTTGATGATGGGTTGTCCCGCACCAAGGTTAGTTGGCAACCAGTCCAGATTTGAGAAAATCTTGTTATAGAGACGCACAATTACATCGGTCGGGTCGAGCCCAACTTTAAACTGTACGGTTAAAGTGGATAGACCCGGACTTGAAACCGAATACACATGTTTAATGCCGGAAAGCTCAGAAAGCACCTGTTCGGCCGGTGTTGAAATCAGGTTTTCAACTTCCTTGGCACCGGCACCCGGGAACGGAATAAATATATTGGCAAAGGTCACATTGATTTGCGGCTCTTCTTCGCGCGGTGTTACAAACACTGCGAATACGCCAGCAAGCAAGGCTGCAATCAGCAATAGAGCCGTAATTTCCGAGCGAACAAAAGCCTTGGCTATTGCACCGGAAACGCCGAGCTTTTCGGTCGATTTATCCGCACTCATTTTGTGTCACCCGCACGCGTTTTAAGATAAATTGCAGCCTTCAAGGGATCAAGCGCAATCTTGTCCCGCTCTCTCAAGCCTGTAAGAATTTGAACCAGTCCATCATCTAAAACCCGGCCGGTGCGCACCTGCTGCAAAGCCACATTGTTGTCCTGGTCGATGAGATAGACCCCGGTTACTTCTCCGCGGGTAGCAATGGCCGAGGACGGTATCGCCAGCACCGTCGTCTCACCTATTTTGAACCGGGTCTTGACCAGCATTCCGGGGAATACGGTTTTAATTCCTGCAGGCAATTCCAGGCGAATTGTTACTGTATTTGATTTTGGGTCGGCGAATGGAAAGACCGTCAGGTTTTTAACCGCAATATTATCACCGGCACCTGGAACAACTGTTGCCACATTGCTTTTGCGAATCGCCTGCGCATATTGTTCTGGTACTTCGGAACGAACACGAAGTTTTTCCAGTGAAAAGCCCGTCATCAATGGAGAGCCGGGATTGGCAATTTCACCAATCTCCACATGCCGCGCAACAACCAGGCCGCTGTAAGGCGCTTTAACCGTTGTGTAGCCCATCTGCTCACGCGCCTGCTTAACCGCCGCATCAGCACTTTGTGCTTGTGCCTTACTGGCATCTATCTCTGATTTTGCCTGATCAAATCTTGATTTGGCAACGGTGCCGTTTTGATAAAGTTTAGAGACGCGATCATATTCCTGCTGTGCTGCTTTGGCACGGGCCTCGGCGGCTGCAAGGGCGCTAACCGTCTGATCCAACCGGGCTTTATGCTCTTTATTGCTGAAGCGCAAAATAACAGCGCCCTGCTCCACATAATCATCCACATCGAAATTAATGTAGGTTATGCGACCTGCAGTCTGTGCGGATACGGTGGTTTTGTTTATCGCCTCAACCGTGCCTTCAAACTGGCGCTGGGTATTTACAGTGATTGATTTGGCAATCCCGACCTCAAATGGCAGCTCTGCTGCAAGGGCGCTCCCGAATAATAACTGGGTTGCGAAAAATGCACCCATCAGTGAATGGGGTATCGTTCCGGGATTCAATTTATACATTGTAGCACCTGCTTAATTAGTCATTCGGCGGTATATTAGTAAAATGTAATATAAGGCAAGGGTTTTTTTCTGCAAGACTACATTATTTTCACAGAAAATGTAATTTTGCAGCGAACGGGATTGATTTGAGAGGAATTGTGAATTTCGGGCAAATACCACCGCATGGCTTATAATTGTGCGTAAATGAATCGCCCAACTTCGCCATTTGAACAAATTTGAATGCAAACGCTTCACTCCCTCAACAAATATGTTAGAGCAGCGGAAGCATTCGAAGAAAAATGAAAGGCGTTGTACCAACAACGAGGATTACAGGGATACGATGAGCAGCAAGAACGGTACAATGAAAACTGACAATTCCGTTAACAACGATGCAGGGCAAGTTTTTCCGATGTTCTACAAACAGCCGGAAGCGCTGAGCAGCGAACGGCATGGCGAATTGCGATTTAACGCCGATGTCGGGTTTAAGTTTGCAAATAACACCCATGTAATTCCGCTGAATGTTACTGAATTGGCCGCTGCTGCGCGCTATTATCCCATTGTCTTTATTGGCGAGGAAACACCTGTACCGGTGGCGGTTGTCGGCCTTCGGAAAGATGAGAACCTATTTGTCGATGCGAAAGGAAAATGGAAAGCTGATACCTATATCCCTTCCTATGTGAGGCGCTACCCATTTGTTTTTGTAACCGACAATGATCAATCACAATTTTCGCTTTGCATTGATCGTTTGGCGCCGCATCTGGCGACAAAAGACGGCGTTGCATTGTTCGAAGGAGAAGCAGCAACCGAGGCTACTAAAAATGCACTTGAGTTTTGCAGAGTTTATCAGGGAGAAGTACAGGGATCGCAGGTTGTCAGCAACGCAATTGCCGATGAAAATCTGCTGGTCATCAACCATGCTAATATCAATCTGGAATCGGGCGAGCACTTGAGCGTCACGGATTTCAAGGTCGTTGACGAAGCCCGGTTTAACGATTTATCGGACAAGAAATTCATCAATCTGCGCAAGATCGGCGCAATTTCTGCGATTTACTGTCACCTGATTTCATCTGGCAACTGGGCTAACCTGATTGAACTGTCAGCCGCCAAATCTAAATAAAGCCGGAAGGCAATTTTATTCTCACCGAACGATCGTAATAGATTATGGCAATCTATTTTGATGAATTGATCTTATTGAAAGCTGCCGTAAACCCAACCAGTGACACTGGAATTGCCAGCGGCTTGTTTGCAGCTGCAAACATTGTCACTGTGATCACATTGCCTCTTTTCATGGCAGCAATGGTTTTAGGGCCCAATGGTGTCGCGGAATAAACCCCATTTGGATCGCTGGTCTGCAATTCAATCGGCACGGCTGGCTGATCATCAACCTTAAAATTTGCACCGGATGGAAAATGCAGCCCGTGTGGCAATGCCAGCACCATCAAGGGTCGTTTTGATTTATCTGCCGGTTGAGGCCTGATCGAAATCGCCATGATCCGTTTTTTGGACTTCGCCTCATTGAAGGTTTGAGACATCTGGCAAATCATGGAAGAGCCATCACGGGTTGGATTGCAATTTACAATCCAGGATGCGACCGGCTTTTTGGCAATGGGCTTTTTGGCTTCCTGTGCAACGCCAGTTGAAGCCGAAATGATTGCGAATACTAAAACAAAACTCTTTACCCAATTTACCGAAATTCCCACCGAGATATCTCCAATTAACCTGTTAATCTGCCAACAACTCTTAAAACGCCTGTGTTCAATGCCAAATCTGCATTAATTTGGCAACGGCTTTTTACTCTTGTGATTAATCTGGTTGAATTTAAATTATGAAATTTGGCACATTATTAAAAATCAGTGCCGATCCCACCAGTTTCTTCAATTGCCGCAATGTGGCGATCAAGCTCTTCGGTAATAGCCAAATCAATCGGTGGTTCCTGATAGTCTTTCAAAGCTTTTTTCCAGATTTGGTTGGCTTTCTGCCAGGCACGCGGACTGCCTGCCTCCTCCCAACTTTCATAATTTCGCCAATCTGAAATCAGTGGCGCATAAAACGCATTGCGATATCGCTCCTGGGTGTGGGTGGTGCCGAAAAAATGTCCGCCAACACCAGCCTCGACGATGGATTCAAAACCCAATGTGCTATCGTCGACAATAACCGGCTTTAAAAACTCTGACACCATTTGCAACAAATCAACATCCAGAACCAGTTTTTCGTAAGAAGCAACCAACCCGCCTTCCATCCAACCAGCAGCATGTTTGATAATATTACCGCCACCCATTGTGGCACCCCAAAGCGAGAAAACAGACTCGTAGGCCGCCTGGGCGTCAACCGTATTGGCCGCGTTCACCCCGGATGTGCGGTAGGGAACCTTATAGCGGCGCGCCAACTGACCACCAATAATTGAGGTTTTCATATATTCAGGTGTACCAAATGCCGGCGCGCCAGATTTCATATCCACATTCGACGTAAACCCGCCATAAACAAATGGTGCGCCCGGACGGACAATCTGGGTCATGACCAACCCGGCAAGCGCTTCGGCATTTTGTTGAGCAAGGGCACCCGCAAGGGTGATTGGGGCCATCGCGCCTGCAAGGGTAAAGGGGGTGACGCAAATTACCTGATTTCGCGAGGACATTTCAATCAACCCGTTGAGCATCATCTCGTCAAATTTTAAAGGTGAATTAGTATTGATGACCGAAAAACAGGAAGGTTCCCGCTCAAGTTGCTCGTTGCTAATACCGCGCCCGATACGGGCCATCTCTATCGTATCGGATACTCTTTGCCCCCAAATGCAATAGACCGAGATTGCCTTGTCGGTCAATGTCAGCATGTCTTTCGTGTTATATAAATGCCGGGTCGAAACGGGTCTGTCCAAGGGTTCGACCGGGTAGCCGCCAATTAAATGAATGATATTGAAGTATTGCGAAAGGCGCAGCAGATTTTGGAAATCTTCAATGTTGCCGGGCCGCCTCCCCTTATCCATGCATGAAACATTGGGCGGGCTGGAAACGCAGCCATTGACGATATAACGCCCACCGATTTTGAGGTTTTTCTGCGGATTGCGCGCGTGCAAAGTGAACGTCGAAGGGGCTGTTTTGATGAGTTCCTCGACCAGTGAGGGATCAAACCGCACCATATGGGTCTCTTCGTTGACATCTGCGCCGGCTTTTCTCAGGCGATCTCGCGCATCAGCGGACATGAATTCCATGCCAATTTCTTTTAGGATTTTCAGCGAGGCAATATGAATGATATCAAGTTGCTCTTCGTTCAATAATTCCTGTGGTGGAAAGCTCAATTCAGGCTGATGCCAGGGCATTTGTTCAATTGCATGGCCTGCCGCAACATTGCCCCCCCTGGCCCGTCTTCGACGTTGTTTTCTTGCTGAACCCTGTTCGCGAGCCATTGGATTATCCTCTCATCCTTACCCCATCAGGGTCAAAGAGTGGTTTGAATTGTAGTTTTGCAGTCCGGCGTTCACCAATGATTTCAATTTCCCAACCTTCCGGTTCGGGTGCCAGTTCACGCGGCACATAGCCCATTGCGACTGAGACACCGGAGGCGTGTGCATAGCCACCGGATGTTACCCAGCCAACCGCTTTACCTTCGAAATATATTGGCTCATCACCAATGGGGTCTGAATTGTTTGCATCTACAATAAAGGTTCTCAGTCGCATTTCTGCGATGTTGTTATCATAAAGTTCCGTATAGGCTTTTTTACCGATAAAATCAGCCGCTTTATCGCGGCGTACAAACCACGACAAACCACATTCTTCAGGACTGTAGATCGGGCGATACTCCCTGGCCCAACTGCCATAATTTTTCTCAAGCCGCAGTGAGTTCAGGGCTCTGGTTCCAAACAACCTGATGTCAAAATCTTCACCCGCTGACATCAGCAAATCAAATAGATAGCACTGATATTCAGGTTTGCACCAAAGCTCAAAGCCAAGATCGCCGGTATAGCTTACCCTGCCAACAAGCACCTTGGCCATGCCGATGTAAATTTCAGAAATATCCATAAACTTAAATGCCTCGGCAGAAACATCGTGATGGGTAACTTTTTGCAAAAGCTTTCGGGCATTCGGCCCGGCAATGGAAAGGCCAACCATTGCGGCACCATGCGCCGTTATTTGCACTGAATTATTACTTGGCAAATGAGTTTCGAACCATCGCATATGAAAATCTTCAGCAATGCCCGACCCTGCAATGAACCATCTGCCGCCACCCAGATTTGCCAAGGTGAAATCACCAATGACCCCTCCGTCATGTTTAAGCATCGGGGCAAGGGTCATGCGACCGGGTTGCGGTATGCGGCAGGCAAGCACTTTGTCCAGCCAGTCTTCTGCACCCTCGCCCGAAATTGTATAGTTCGCAAATCCTGATATTTCGCTCAGCCCGACAGAATTACGCACCGCTTTTGCTTCCGCGCCCACATGGTCAAAATCTGTAGAGCGATACCAGGAGAACTCATCAACAATGCCAGCAGGTGCAAACCAAAGCGCCGTCTCGAGACCGTAAGCCGCTGAAAACTGCGCTCCGCGGGCTTTCAGTCGCTCATATATCGGCGTTGTTTTAAGTGGGCGCGCGGCGGGCAATTCCTCATTTGGATAGCGAATAGAAAACCGTCTTGAATAATTTTCCTGAACCTTGAGCGAGGTATATTCAGGCGTTGCCCAATCACCAAAGCGCGCCACATCCATCGCCCAGACATCCATTCCCGGATCATTTTCAATCATCCAGTTGGCAAGTGCCAGACCAACGCCACCGCCTTGCGAGAACCCGGCCATCACACCGCAGGCACACCAGTAGTTTTGCAACCCACGAACCGGGCCAATAAGCGGATTTCCGTCCGGGGCAAAAGTAAACGGGCCATTGATTATCTGCTTGATGCCAACATTTTTGAAGGCCGGAAAATGTTCAAAACCCACTTCCAGCGAAGCGGCAATCCGGTCAATATCTGGCTCGAGCAATTCATGGCCAAAATCCCACGGCGTTGTGTGCGGAGACCAGGGCTTGCCGGCTTTTTCATAGGTCCCCATCAACATGCCGCCACGCTCCTGACGAAGATATAACTCTCCGTCAAAATCAACCGCATGAATAATTTCCTTGCCGGTTTTCTCGTTCCATTCCGCCACTTCAGGCATATCTTCAGTCAGCAGGTACATGTGCTCCATTGCCAGAACAGGCAGTTCAAGCCCTGCCATACGGCCAACTTCGCGGGCCCATAATCCGCCCGCATTGACCACGTGTTCGGCAATAATTTCACCCTTGTTTGTGGTTACCCGCCAGGCACCGTCTGGCATTTGTGATAGGCTTTCGACCTTGGTAAAGCGTTCAATATCTGCGCCAAGCTTGCGCGCCGATTGGGCAAAGGCATGGGTAACACCAGATGGATCGAGGTGACCATCGACGCTGGTTTTCATTGCTCCGACAAATTTAGATGGATCAAGCAATGGCATAAAGCTCTTGGCTTCTTCCGGCGAGATAATTTGCGCATCAATGTCAAGATAGGCACCTTTGGCAACGAGCCCCTTTAACCAGTCAAGCCTTGCTTCACTTGCTGCCAGCATTACTCCGCCGGTAATGTGTACGCCCGCATCCTGCCCGGAAATTTCCTGAATTTCCTTATATAAATCAATCGTATATTTCTGCAGCTTGGCAATATTCGGGTCGCCGTTAATTGTGTGCATTCCACCGGCCGCATGCCAGGTGGAACCTGAAGTCAATTCATCGCGCTCGAGCAAAACCACATCGCTCCAACCCAGCTTTGCCAAATGAAAAAGCACCGAACAGCCGACTACTCCCCCGCCGATTACAACCACTTTGGCCTGCGATTTCATTTGTTTCTCCCGATCAAATATACGCCGATCATGGTGTGACATTCGAAGCGGCAGTTGCAGATATTCGACAATTATTGCTATTTTTTCGCCATTGGAGTTTATATTGATTTTAAATCAAATGGCGGGCTATGAATTGAACGCAACCGGCAAACCTTCAATTACCGCAAAGCCAACGCTGGAAGTCGGCTTTTTGCTGATTCCCGAATTTGCCATGATGGGATTTAGTGCAGCGGTTGAACCGTTGCGTTCGGCCAATCGTTTGGCGAATAGAAAAATCTTCAATTGGCATTTGCTCTCTGAAAATGGAAATCCGGTTTTTGCCAGCAACGGAATTGAAATTTCGACGCATTTCTCAATTCAGCAAAAACTGGTCAAGTTTGATTTGGTCATCATATGTGCGGGTTTTTTTGACGCTGAACAAAGCAATTCAAAACTGTTGTTGGACTGGCTTCGAAAACTTGCGCGCGGTGGATGCACGCTTGGGGCCATAAGTACGGGAAGTGAGATCCTTGCCAATGCGGGACTTTTGGATGGAACGCGCTGCACTATCCATTGGGAAAATGACGAGAGCTTTCGCGAAAACCACCCAAAGGCTCTGTTAACCGGCGGGATTTACGTAATCGACCGCAATCGGATTACGGCAGCGGGTGGAATTGCCTCACTCGATTTGATGCTGAACTGGATATCACGAACGGAAAATGAAAATCTGGCGGCGGCTGTCGCAGAACAATTTGTCTATGATCATTTGCGCACGCCGGGAGATTTTCAGCGGAATGTGGAAATTACCCAGGCGCGCCGAAGGTCTGCCAAACTTGCATCCGCAATCGAATTCATGATGATACATATAGAAGATACAAAAACATCGCCAGAAATTGCCAGCCATGTGGGAATATCTTTGCGCCAACTTGAACGGCTGTTTCAAAAACACCGGCAAAAAACGCTGCACCGCTATTATCTCAACCTCAGGCTGGAACGGGCGCGGCACCTGATATTCCATTCCGGTATTTCATTGCTCGAAGTTGCAGTCGCAACAGGCTTTTCGTCTCAATCCTATTTCTCGCGCTGTTATAAGGAACGGTTTAATTCGCCGCCTTCCAACGATCGGAACCTGGGTGAGATATAAGTAAAACCTTCGATCAATACAGATCCCAGTTGGCTTTCAAGATTGTTGAAATTTTCCTTTGATCATTGCGCATTTCATTAATCAGCCAATCGCGTATATCTTCCACAATTGGCCGCATTGGGGTGAGATTTGATGCAAGAATATGGTATCTGCGCCCGGTTTTCACCACCTGAGTGCAGGCCAAAAGAAGGTTGCCGTCAATGATTTGGCTTGATGCTTCAGTGATCCAGGCGAGTGCCACCCCCTGCCCCTGAATTGCCGCTTGTATAATGCTGGAATAGTCTGAAAACCTGACAACCTTTGCACCCTCCGGCGTTTGCTGTCCGGTGGCATGAAAATACTCATCCAGAGAATACCTTTGGTCCAGCAACTCAATCAACGTATGAGACTTTCCAGCTACGGGCTGATCAAGCGATCCGTATTTTTCCAGATAGGCGGGCGAGCAAAGCGCCAGTATCTTTTCGTCTGAAAACGGCCAGCGATGCATGTCTGCATGTTGCGGACTGGATAACCTGATTGCCAGGTCAAAATTTGTCAGTCGATCATCATCATCGCGAACAAAAGCCTCAAAACTCAAGTTTACCTCTGGAAACTTTTCCTTAAATTCGGCCATTCTGGGGATAAACCAATGGTCAACTGAACCCGCAGACATAGATATGGTGACTGTTTCCCGGCTTTCCTGTTGCCGTTCGATGTCTCGCAAGGATTCAATTATCGTGCCAAACGCTTGCGATGTTGCCCGATAAAGCTTGTCACCATTGGGGGTAAGGTCAATCCAGCGCCCATGGCGTTTGAACAAAGAATACCCAAGATGCGCCTCCAATTCGCTGATAGATCGCGAAACGGCGGGTTGGGTGACATTGAGTTCACGGGCGGCATCTGAAAAACTGCCAAGCCTTGCAACAACTTCGAACGAGAATAGCGAATTGGTAGATGGCAGCTGGCGCCTAAGCATAGTATTACCTCAGATTATAACTGATATAAGTATTATTACAGTTCCAATTGCAGCGCAACAACGCGAAACTCTTTTCAAGAATAATCAAAAGGGAGGAATCACCATGAAAAATCCGAAGGGCGACTTGCCCACAATTGAAAATCTTTCAGTTACAGATCAACAAACTATCCAAACAGGCCTAAAACGGGGTGCTACAAGGCGCGAAGTTATGGGTTGGCTGGTTGCCGCAGGCGCCACCATCGCGGGCGCTGGATCAATTGTAACTTCAGCAACTAAAGTGATGGCGATGACACCGAAAAAAGGTGGCAAGATCACTTTTGCATCCGATCTTCACGGTCCGAATGATACGCTTGACCCTGGCTTGAACACATCAACCATCGATTATTCCCGCGGTCGTTCTTTCTATAACAGCCTTTGCCAGATCAACGATGACCTTTCAACACGGCCAGAACTTGCTGAAGAATATTCAGCCAATGCCGATAACACAGAGTGGACATTTAAACTCCGCAAAGGCGTTAAGTTCCATGATGGCAGCGATTTCACCGCAGATGATGTGCTCTATACAATGTCACGTCACTATGGCGAAAAATCCACTTCAACCGCCAAGCCTTTGGTTGCGGATGTTAAAGAGTGGAAGAAAATTGATAGCCATACAGTTAAAGCAATCTTGTCTGGTCCAAATTCCGATTTGCCAGTTATATTGGGCACGCCTCAGTTTAAAATGATCAAGGATGGCACCACAGAATTCCAGACTGCGAACGGCACTGGTCCATTCCGCATGAAAGAATTCAAACCTGGTGTGCGTTCAATTGGAGAGCGTAACACCCATTACTGGCGTGAAGGTGCGCATGTGGATGAAATTGAAATCACCGCAATTACTGACAAGGTAGCGCGTACAAGTGCATTCCTTTCCGGCGACATCGATTTGATGCAGGCGCTTGATCCAAAAGCCATCAGGAAGGTTGAATCAACCGACGGTGTTGGTGTTTGGTCAGTCGCATCGGGTGCCTATTTTGGCATCTGCGCTATGACCCATACGGCTCCCGGTAACAATCCTGATTTCGTCAAGGCGCTGCAATACATCCAGCGCCGCAAAAAGATTGTGAAATCAATCCTCAAGGGCCAGGGTACAGTTGGTAACGATCATCCGATCAATATTGCTTATGGAGCAGACCATTGTGCAGAAATGGTTCAAAAAGAACACGATCTGGACAAGGCCAAGTTCCATCTGAAAAAATCTGGCATAACTTCAGCGGAATTGAATGTGGCTGAAGTGGCACCGGGCATTACCGACATTACCCTTTTGATGCAGCGTGAAGCCGGAAAAATTGGACTTGATTTGCAGATCAAGAAAGTTCCCAATGATGGGTATTGGGGTGCTGTTTGGATGAAAACTCCGCTCAATGTTGTAACCTGGAACATGCGTCCAACCGCAAATGTCATGATCAATCTGGCCTTTGCACCGGATGCACCATGGAACGATACATTGTGGAAAAGCGACAAGCTTGGCAAAATTCTAACTGAAGTTCGTGGTGTTTCTGATCCTGCGAAACGGCATGAAATGTATTGCGAAATGCAGAAGCTTATTGCTGAAGGAACAGATGGTGCACCAGGTAGCGGCATGGTTATTCCTGCGCATCGTAACTATGTGGATGGCAAGTCTGACAAAATTGAAGGCATCGGTCGTATGCCACTGGGTTCGCTCGGCGGTTACGAGTGGCCTGAATTTGCTTGGCGCACAGACGTCTAAGTCGAAACAAAAATATCGCTGGTCCATATATTTGGGCCAGCGACATTACCGTACAGGCGGACAAGCTCCAGTTTAAATATTATATTGAGCAATTGCCCAACTGTGCGAACCGGGCGGCAATATCTTTAAATTCGCACATGTTGCGATAGCAGATACTCGATCAGGTTATTCGAGTTTTGGTTGCGGTGTTTTGCAACGAGAAATAGGTGCCTCACTAAAGAATAAATCAAGGGTCCTGCCCTTGGGAAGTGTTGGGAGGCACGGCCACATGCAACGCATGGTTATTCAACGAATATTGATTGGGTTCGTTACCCTATGGGTGGTTTCTGTACTGGTCTTCCTTATGACCAATGCACTTCCCGGTGATGTGGCGCAAATCGTATTGGGCCAATCGGCAACCCCGGAATCACTGGCTGCTTACCGGGCCGAGCGCGGGTTGGACCAACCATTATTATTTCAATATTTTGGCTGGCTCGGCAATATGCTGAGCGGAGATCTTGGAATATCGAAAGCCGGTGGCGCAACGATTTCCAGCCTTATTGGCGAACGCCTTAAAAATACGATGGTGATGGCCGGCATTGTCGCCCTCATCTCGGTTCCGCTTTCAGTTGGCCTTGGGTTGATGGCCGCGATGTATCCAGGTACCTGGATTGATAAATCATTGACATTTGGCACGCTTGCCCTGATTTCTGTTCCCGAGTTTTTCATTGCAACATTTATGGTGTTGATTTTTGCAGTGCAATTAGGCTGGTTACCATCAGTTGCCCGTGTTTCGGCGGAGCAAAGCTATTACGACTGGTGGCGAAGCATGGCGATGCCTTTGCTGGTTTTGGTTATCGTTGTCGCCGCGCAAATGATTAGGATGACCCGCGCAGGTATTCTAAACGTGATGAATTCGCCTTACATCGAAATGGCGATACTCAAGGGCGTTCGCCGCAAGCGTATTATTTTGCGCCATGCATTTTTTAATACCATCGGCCCAATCGTCAATGTGATCGCCCTGAACCTCGCCTATCTGGTTTCCGGCGTGGTGATTGTTGAGACAATCTTTGCTTATCCGGGCCTGGCCAAACTGATGATTGACGGGGTGCAAACCCGCGACCTACCACTGGTCCAGGCATGCGCGATGATTTTTTGTGCCACCTATGTCGTCTTGATTATTCTTGCCGATGTGGCTGCAATTTTAGCAAATCCAAGACTGCGCAACCCAAAATAGGAACTGGAACCCATGAGTGACGTTACCCAAGGCGCAGATGCTGAAACCGATCAGGATATGTCAATCTATGACGAGTTGCATGATGCGCCGCCGAAAAAGCGATTAAAACTATCATGGACCGGCAAGATCGGCGTGGTAATCGTTATATTCTGGATTGTAATTGCCGTGATCGGGCCATGGGTAGCCCCCTACGATCAGGCGGCAATTCTTGACATGGACAGCTATTTGCCGCCCGGTGCAGAAATTGACGGTGGCGGTACTCATTGGCTTGGTTCCGATAAGAACGAACGTGATATACTTTCCCGGGTATTGTGGGGTGCGCGCATGACTGTTGGCATCTCGGTTATTGCAACCTTAATGGCCTATTTGATGGGTGTAACCGCCGGTATTGCGGCGGCAGTTAAACGCGGTTGGACTGATATGATCCTCAGCCGTATCAATGATGCAATACTTTCTTTGCCAACCATTATGTTAGGCCTGCTCATTGTTGTGGCGCTTGGCTCATCAATTCCGATATTGATTGGTACGGCTGCCATAATTTATGCATCGAGTGTCTACCGGATTGCCCGCGCCTATGGCCAGGAAATCATGGTTATGGATTATGTCGAGTCTGCACAGGCACGCGGTGAAACCATATGGTGGATTATCTTCCGCGAAGTTTTGCCCAATGCCGCAATGCCGCTGGCAACCGACTTTGGTTTGCGGCTGGTATTTGTGGTGCTGTTTATTTCCTCACTCAGTTTTCTGGGGCTTGGAATTCAACCACCAAATGCAGACTGGGGTTCGATGGTTCGTGGCAATCTGGAGGCTATGCAATTTGCTGAAGGCTGGGGAATTCTGGCCCCAATATGGCCGGCCCTGGCAATTGCCTCGTTTACAATTGCAATCAATCTGATTGTCGATGATGTCTCGGCAGAATCTGGTGGTGATCTGGCTAAGAAAATGATCTCGTAATTACCCGCCTTGACCAATGTGATGCGCCTAAAAACGATCAGGAAGAAGAGAACACCTAATGGCTGAACTGTTTGAAATTGATAATCTGCAGATACAGGCGCGCAAGGAAGATGGCACCCCCATCCCTATTGTTAAAGGGGTCAGCTTTAAAGTTAAGGCCGGTCAGGTTGTGGCGCTGATTGGCGAGTCCGGTTCTGGAAAATCTACAATTTCAATGGCTACTATGGCCTATTGCAGGCCGGGGCTGGAATTTCCCGGTGGTGAAGTGCGTTTGCATGGTGAAGACGTATTGTCGATGGACCCGCAAGACCAGCGCGAATTGCGCGGTAACAAAGTTGCCTATCTGGCGCAAAGTGCAGCCGCCACGTTCAACCCGGCCATTACAATTGGCGAACAGGTTACCGAGGCTGCGGTATTGCACGGAACGCTGACCCAGGAGGAAGCAAACAAACGCGCGGTCGAACTTTATCACGCATTGGAATTGCCCGATCCTGAACGGCTTGGGCGTCGCTATCCGCACCAGGTATCTGGCGGGCAATTGCAGCGGTTAATGGCGGCGATGGCGCTGGTATCTCGGCCGGACCTTTTGGTGCTAGATGAACCAACCACAGCGCTCGATGTGACCACGCAGATTGAAGTATTGAAGGCTTTTAAAAAAGTTATTCAGGACGAGGGGTCAGCGGCAATTTATGTAACCCACGACCTCGCCGTAGTGGCGCAGATTGCCGACCATATTGTCGTGCTTTATTCCGGCGAAGTGCAGGAACAAGGCCCGGTCGAGCAGATTATCAATAATCCAAAACACCCTTATACCAAGCGGTTGATGGCAGCTGTAAAGCCTACACCAAAAGCAGGTATGGGCGAATTGCTCAGCGATCAGCACGACCGGGATGAGCTTAATGTCGAAGTAAAAAATATGACCGCCGGATATGGTGGCATCGTCAATGGCAAGCCAGTCATTACCGTATTGCGCGACATCAATGTGAAAATCAAAAACTCCCATGTGGTTGGTGTCATCGGCGAATCCGGCTGTGGAAAGTCGACGCTTGCCCGGGTGATTGCCGGGCTATTGCCTGCGGCTAAGGGTGATGTATTTCTTGACGGCAAAAAACTCGAGCGATCACTCAAAAACCGTTCGCAGGAGGAACTTCAAAAAATTCAATTCGTTTATCAAATGGCCGACACAGCCCTAAACCCGAGGCAGGTAATTGGTGATATTTTAGGACGACCACTCGAATTTTATCGCGGTATCAAAGGCCGCGAGCGGCGCGAAGAAGTCGCCAAACTGCTGGATCTGGTGGAACTGCCCTCAGATTTTGAATCACGTTATCCATCAGAACTATCCGGCGGACAAAAGCAGCGGGTGAATATGGCGCGCGCGCTGGCGGCAAATCCTGAGATCATGTTGTGCGATGAGGTTACTTCAGCTCTTGATTCAATTGTCAGCTCTAACGTCATCAAACTGTTGAAAAAACTGCGTGATAAAACCGGTGTCTCATTTGTATTTATTTCGCACGATCTTTCCACCGTCGGCTCTTTTGCCGATGAAATTGTCGTGCTTTATGCTGGCCGCGTTGTCGAACAAGGCCCGGTCGATGAGGTGCTCGCACCGCCCTATCACCCATATACCCGATTGCTGATATCTTCAGTACCTGAGCTAAGGGTTGGTTGGCTTGAGGACACCATGAAAAAACGCGAGATGGCGGTTGGCATTGCGCGCGGTGTTGAAATCACTGATACCGGGTGCCCGTTTTACAACCGTTGCCCGATCGCCATTGATGGCACGTGCGACCGCGAAGTAGCCCCTACCCGCGAACCCTCACCGGATCACTTTATTTCCTGCCACCGAACAATGGAGGAAATCAAACAAATTGAAGAAAACCCGCAGCAGATTTTGCATGGTTTCGAAAAACCTGCACCGGATGGCGCAAAAACTGTCGCAACCTGACGCGGCGATTTGAAATCAGATTGTTTATAAAGGTTCGGAGATCCAGCGAAGGACTATTCCATGATCAAAAAAATTCTGATTGCCGTTGACGGTTCCAGACACTCGAATTCAAGCGTTCGCTATGGTGCGGAAATTGCCAAAGCCCTGGGTGCTGAAGTGTTGTTATATCATGTGGTAAAGCCATACAGCCTGCCGGATAGTTTAAAGGCGTTCGCCAAATCGGAACATATGGCAACCTTTGACCCTGAATTGCTTCGAAAAGGTGCAGAATACCTGCTTTCGGGCGCGCGCGACGAGGCTAGAAAAGCCGGCCTGAAAGATGTCAAAATCGAAACCGAAGAGGGGCCGATTGCCCGCTCTATCATCGACCGGGCCAAATCTTTTAAGGCCGACATGATCGTCATTGGCTCGCGCGGCATGGGTGATCTTGAAGGCATGTTACGCGGTGGCGTTTCGCACCGGGTGGAGACTTTGGCAAAATGTCCGGTTCTGGTGGTGAAATAGAGTGCCAACTTCAAAAGTTTGGATTTTGTTGGCTGGTTTGGTTTTTAATGTGAGAAGTTCAATGTTCGGCGAAATCTAATTCGCCGCATATAGCAATTCATCCAGCCAATCCAAATCAGCATTTTCGCCATCCATATCATTAATTGCAGACCTTAGCGCTTTAGCCCGCTTGGCCCCAATAACCGGGTCGGCAAAAGCGTGAAACTTGTCAAAGATCTCCATATCGCTAAGCGGATCTGTGTGCTGGTCGCCCTTTGGCTTTCGCGGCGGTGATTGCAATTCACGACCGTCTTTCAAGTATAGCGTCACGTCGGCCCAGCGCTCTCCAACCGAGATTTTGTTAAAATATTCGGTTTCCACCAATTCGGTTGCCAAACTAATGCGGCTGATTTCGGCATCATTGAGTATTTCAGCCGATAGTTCGGACATGCCAATTTTACCACGAACAATCATTGTGGCGGTTGGAAAAGCAATTGCGTAGGTTATCTCATCAACAGTTTTTGGGGCATGTCCTGCAAGCCGTATGGCATTGTGAAATGTTTGAATTCGAACCCGCTCCACATCAGCGCTGGACAAATTATTGTCTTTCATCAAATCAGCGGCCGCATCAATTGCCGGATGAGCCCAGCGACAAACAGGATAGCGCTTGTAATTTGTCCGCGATATTTCCCAATTTTTCCCAAGACCCCGCCAAAATTCTGCCGCATCCTCTCGCTCAACGGTAATCGCCGGTGCGCCGGTAAATCCGGCTTGTGCCATATATGTGGCGCTCACGCCGGTTGGTGCGCCCCATCCCACGCCGTCACGCAGCATAGTTGGGTGGTCTATGCAGCGCATCATTTGACTGCGGGGCCCGTGATATTCGGCGATCCCGATGGCGTGGCGCATCTGCTCCTCGCTCAACCCCAACAAACGCGCGCCCATTGCCGCCACACCGACGGCGGTCCATGCCCCTGAAGTATGATAGTCATCGGTGGTGGCATGCAACGCAAGACCGGCACGATATGACACCTCGTAGCCTATCGTCATCGCGGTTAAAAACTCCCGGCCTGATACCGGGTTTCCAGCCTGTTTTCTGTCCTCACAAAATGCCAATAGTGCCGGTATGATTGCCGAGCCCGCATGGCCCTTGGCGGGTGAATATCCATCGTGGCCATCGATCGCATCTATCGTAAAGGCTGCAACAAATGCAGCACCTTCCGGGCTTAAAGATGTTCCATCAAGCAAGACCCTTGCATGGGGGCCATTTGCACCGGCGCACCAGTGCCCTTTGGCGTATCCGGTCACTATTTTTGCCAAATCAGATGTGGTGCCAACAATTGCAATGCCTAAAGTGTCGAGCACCGATCGTTTCATAATTGCGCGTATATCTGCCGGAATATTATTGAACTCTGTGTCGAAAATAAAGGCGCTAAATGAAGGCATGAATAGCCCTTTCCGGCGGGTTTCATATCGCCAGTTAATAAACTCTGACAACGACATTTTGTCGATTGTCAATTCCATTTTTTTGTCTAAGGTTACCCGTATTCAATCCGGTTGATCGTGTAAAATCGACATAAATAGCTGAAAATCTGACTCTATCTGGAGAATTTCAAATGGCGATAAGAACTGGCGGTCAGATTTTGATCGATGCTCTGCTTGTCAATGGCGCAGACACTATTTTCGGGGTCCCCGGCGAAAGCTATCTGGAAGCGCTGGACGCTATATATGAGCGGCAAAACCAAATCCGCTTCATAACCTGTCGTCAGGAAGGCGGGGCCGCCTATATGGCCGATGGCTGGGCCAATGCCACCGGAAAACTGGGCTTGTGTTTTGTTACCCGTGGACCGGGCGTTGCCAATGCTTCAATCGGGTTGCACACGGCATTTCAAGGCTCGACCCCGCTCTTATTGCTGATTGGGCAAATCCCACGACACCAGCGCGAACGGGAAGCCTTTCAGGAAATTGACTATCGCCAGATGCTTGGGCCGATCACCAAATGGGTTGCCGAGATTGATGATGCGGCAAGAATTCCCGAGTTTATCAACCGCGCCATTCGCATATCCACCAGCGGCAGGCCCGGCCCGGTGGCTCTCGCATTGCCGGAAGATATGTTGCGGGAACTGGCCGATGTGGAAGACCTGCCCCCTGCCCCAATTACCCGTACCGCGCCAAATGAGCCAGATATCGAGCAGATTGAGCAAATGCTCAATAAAGCACAAAGGCCTTTATTGGTGCTCGGTGGTTCTGATTGGAGCACCGAAGGTCGAACTGCCATCGACGAATTTGCCAAGCGCAATCACATTCCGGTCGCCACCGGATTTCGCCGCCATTGTTTGATCGATAACACCCATCCAAGTTATATTGGCAATCTTGGCTTTGGCAGTTTTCAGTCGCTGCTCGATTATGCAATATCTGCTGATCTGATCATCGCCATTGGTTCGCGGCTGGCCGATGCAACAGTTAGAAAATATACGCTGGTTAAAGCGCCGAAGCCCGAGCAAAAGCTGGTGCATATTCTACCAACTCACGAGGACCTTGGGCGCGTATTGACGCCTGATCTGGCGATTTGTGCCGATTCAAGCCTGTGCGCCGCATCGCTAAACAGGTCCGTCACCATTGCCAATCCTGCATGGGAAGCGCAAACCAAAGAACTGGCGAAGGGCTTTCAACAAGCCCTGTTCCTCGGGCCGCAGGTCGGACCGGTGGATATGGGCACGGTTATGGAATATCTGCGCGCCACGCTCCCCGCGGATGCTATTCTAACCAATGGTGCTGGAAATTACGCCGACTGGCCCAATAAGATGTTCACCTACCGGGGCGCACGCACAACCCTTGCCCCGGTTTCGGGTGCTATGGGGTATTCGATACCTTCGGCCGTGGGCGCGAAAATCGCTTATCCTGAGCGGACAGTTGTAAGTTTTGCCGGCGATGGCGATTTTCTAATGAACGGACAGGAGATTGCCACGGCCATTCAATTTGGCGTTAATCCGATATTTCTGGTCATCAATAATGGCAGCTATGGCACTATTCGTATGCATCAAGAACGGCGGCACCCCGACCGCGTGAGCGGTACTGATCTGACCAATCCTGATTTTGCTGCCTTCGCCCGCGCCTTTGGTGCAAATGGTGAGGTGATTGAACAAACGGACGAATTTGTTCCGGCCTTTGAACGTGCCCTTGCCGCAACAGGCCCGACCCTTTTGGAAATTCGGGTTGGCCCGGATAGTTTTGGCCCGGATAACAGCCTTTCCGGATTGAAATGAATGGCGAAGGTGTTTGAATGATCGCCGCCTTGCCAATGTATGACTGGCCGGAGCTTGCAGGCGCAACCAATGCCCTTTGGCAAGAATTGGCTCACGAATTGCGCGCTTGCGGCATTGATGCGCCTGATGAACTTTCACGATCAGATGACGATACCAGTTTCGCGTTGGCGGATGATTTGCTCTTGGGGCAAACCTGCGGCTATCCGCTTTCAACCCGGTTGAAAGGCAAGGTTCAATATCTCGCCACCCCTGAATATAATGTCGAAGGCTGCGACGGGCCGTTATATTCAAGTGCGCTTCTGGTGCATAAATCAAGCCGCATTACGCTGGAAACCACGGCTGGTTCCCGGTTTGCCTATAATTCCGAAAACTCGCTTTCCGGCTATCGCTGCATTCGCGCGATTGTGGGTGATCCGGCAAAACATTTTGGCGCAATGGTGCACTCAGGTACACATCGCCAATCGGCCGAGATGGTTGCAACCGGGTTGGCCGATGTTGCCGCACTTGATGCAATTTGCTGGCATCATTTGAAGATTATCGAACCGAATGTTGCATCAAAGTTGAAAATTATCGGCTGGACCAAACTTAGGCCCGGATTGCCATTCATCACCTCACTCAAAACGCCCTCCGATAAGGTCAAATCCCTGCGTGATGTATTGATAAAAGTAACATCGAATGCAGATGCAAATTCAGCCTGGCAATCACTGGCGATAGGTGGTTGTGCGGCGCTTGCTCCCGGCGATTATGATGATCTGGCAGGCATGTGACCTAATACATAGAAGATTCAATTCAAATAGCCGATTTTGCAATCTGGATTATCCTTTTGAATTCATTGCGATTAAGGTATTCTGCAAATTAAATTGGATTCTCGGCCACCATTTTGGCAGCCCATTATACTGGAGACCCTGTTCATGAGCACATGGATTACTATTGGCATTATCGTTTTGGTCGTGCTGTACGCCATCTCACTTTACAATAAACTGGTGAAAAACCGACAAATGGTAAATGAAGGATGGAGCGGCATTGACGTGCAACTCAAGCGCCGATCGAACCTGATCCCCAACCTTTTGGCTGCGGTTAAAGGCTATATGAGCCACGAAAAAGACCTGCTGGAAGAAATAACCGCTATGCGCGCCAATGCAGATGGAGCACAAAATGAAGGCCCTGAAACCCGGGCTAAAGCTGAAGGCGCGCTTTCCGGCGGATTGTTGAAACTATTTGCGGTGATGGAAAATTACCCCGATTTGAAAGCCAATGAAAACATCATGGATTTTCAAAACTCGCTGGAAGAAATTGAAAATCAGATTCAAATGTCCCGCCGTTATTACAATGGCGCGGTGCGCAATATGAATGTTTCTGTTGAATCGTTCCCCTCGAACCTGATCGCCAACCAGTTTCAGTTTACGTCGGCTGAGTTTTTCGAGATTGACGATGCTGCAGCGCGCGCCCTGCCAAAAGTAGAATTTTGATGGTGGCTTGGTCTGCCCATTACCGACTAATCGGGCTTTTTCTCTGGCTGATGCTTTCGGTATCGGCCCAATCTTCAATTGCCCATGCTGAAGAGCGCATTCTGCTGTTTGATTCGACAATCACCGTGCGTGAAGACAGATCATTGCTGGTTCGTGAAACTATTAAAGTTAATGCTGAAGGTCGGGATATAAAGCGCGGAATTTACCGCGATTTTCCGGTGCGATACCGGGATAAAAGCGGCTATAGTCGCTATGTGGGCCTGAAAATTCTGTCGATAAAACGCGATGGCAAGGATGAACCTTATTTTCAGGAAAATTATGGCGATCACAAACGCACCTATATAGGTGAGAAAACTAAATATCTGCCCACCGGTGAATACACCTACGAAATCATTTATGAAACCAGCCGACAACTAAGATATTTCAAGGAATTTGATGAATTATACTGGAATGTAACCGGCAATAATTGGGCTTTCCCGATCGACAAGGTGATTGCGCGGGTCAATTTGCCTGAAAATGGCCGGATCATCAATAATTCTGCGTTTATCGGGCGCTATGGTGCCAAGGGGAATGATTATACCGCCCGATCGGTCGGTCAGAATTCCATGATATTTGAATCGACCAAGCCGCTGGACCTGTTTGAGGGCTTAACCTTTGCGGTCGGTTGGCCGAAGGGCGTAATCTTAGAACCTTCGGCATTGGTAAAATGGCTATGGCGGATTTGGGATAATCTTGGTTATATATTTTTGGCCGCGGGCACCATTGGTGTTGCGACTTATTTCTATGTTGTCTGGCGCTGGGTTGGCCGCGACCCGGAAGGCGGCGTGATTTTCCCACGCTTCAAACCGCCTGCAGGCCTGTCGCCGGGTGTCGTTTCCTATCTGCATTATATGGGCTTCAAGGCGGCCAGCTCCGGCGCGTCCAAGGCCTATATCGCTGCACTTGTGTCACTCGCGGTGAAAAAATACATTATCATAGATGATAGCGAAGACGATCTGATTATCAAAAAAGGTGAGTTGCGAAATTTTGGTGCTTTACCACCGGGAGAACAGGCTTTGGTTGATCACCTGCTTGGGCGGGATGACCAGATTTCGTTTATCCAGTCCAATTACCCTGCCGTTCAAGGGTCCCGGCGATTGTTCAAATCTGCCCTTCTCAATGAACATGAAAACAAGTTTTTCAAAGACAACTACCTATGGTTTGTCATTGGCATGGTGGCATCGATATTTGTCATTGCAATATCCCTACTTTTGCAAATGGATGAATTTGCATTTCCCATTCTTATTGGCCTTACAATTGTAGCAACTCTGGGTGCCTATTTAGGCTCGATGGGGCTAAGGCGGCTTTGGAATTGGATACCCGGTGGCGGTTCAAAATTCTGGGGTATTGTTTTTACAATTGGCGCCGGAGCTATCATGCTGGTCACCCTGATTGCCCCATTGGGCATTAATCAAATACCGGCCTGGGTTGCCTATTGCGGTATTGCGCTGGGCATCTTGAATGTCAGCTTTTTGCATTTGATGCGCGCGCCAACCGTTCACGGCAAACAAATTATGGACGAGGTCGAAGGCTTCAAACTTTATTTGTCGGTGGCGGAAGCCGACCGGATGAATATGAATGATGCACCTGAAGTTGATTCACTTACCTTTGAAAAGCTTTTGCCTTACGCGATTGGTTTGGGCGTTGAAAAGCCCTGGTCATCGGCATTCGCATCACACCTTGCTAAAACAAAAGCTCCTTCCAACAGCTATCAACCGAGCTGGTATTCCGGCCGATCCAACTGGAACTCCAGTAACTTTGCCTCCTCTACCAGCAAAATTGTAAGCTCGGTTTCATCTGGCATGTCACGCGCCAGTCCGCCTTCAAGCTCCGGCTCCAGCGGCGGCGGCGGCTTTTCCGGCGGTGGCGGCGGTGGTGGCGGCGGCGGTGGCTGGTAGGTATGTGCGCATCGCTTTTTGGTTTACTGAACCGATAGGTGAAGCGCAAAGCGCGCCCGCGCAGGCCGTGCGAAGCACAGATGGCCGTGAGCGAAAAGAATGCCGTTCGCTTGCGCATCGCTTTTCCTAAGGTTCATGTTTTGCGCTTCGTTTCACTCAACGTGCAACATGAACTATGCTCTACGGGCGACTTGAATTATCCCTCCGTGGCAGCGCAAGCGTCGGATAATGCCGACGTGCAGGCGCGTGAACGGACGACGGGCCGGATGGCCTGTCGGAATGAAAGTTAAGTGCGCTCACTTTTGATTACTGAACCGATAGGTGAAGCGCAAAGCGCGCCCGCGCAGGCCGTGCGAAGCACAGATGGCCGTGAGCGAAAAGAATACCGTTCGCTTGCGCATCGCTTTTCCTAAGGTTCATGTTTTGCGCTTCGTTTCACTCAACGTGCAACATGAACTATGCTCTACGTGCGCTCACTTTTGTTTAGCCGTTCGCTTGCGCGAGGCTTCGCCTCACGTGCGCTCACTTAATGTACTATGTCCCAGATCATCCAAAATTGAATAGAAGGCCGGCACAACAAACAGCACAACAATTGATGATGTGGTCAACCCGAACGTCAGGCTCGCCACCAGCGGCACCATTATCTGGGCCTGTAGGCTGGTTTCCGACAGTATCGGAAGCAGGCCAACAATGGTGGTGATCGACGTTAGGAAAATCGCCCGAAACCGCTTTCGACTGGCCAACATGGCCGCCTTGGCAACCGAGCCTTCCTCGTCATGGTGTAGTTTAATAAAGCTTACCAGCAAAATGGAATCATTCACCACCACGCCGGCTAGCGAGACAAAGCCCAACATGCTCGGCATGGAAAAATTCAACCCCATTGCCATATGGCCAAAAATCGCTCCAATCAGCGCAAATGGAATAACCACCATTACAACAATTGGTTCCACATAAGATCGGAACTGAAAGCTCAAAATCAGGAACACGCCAATCAGTCCGAATATAAATCCGCGTACCATCGATTTCTGGGTGATTTGCGCTTCCTTGTTTTGCCCTTCGACGGTGACTTTTATACCCGTATATTTTGTTTCCAGATTAGGCACAAAGCGCTTCAATGTATCCAGAACAATATCATTAGCATTGGCAATTCGAGCATCAATGGTGCCGCGAACGGTGACCATTCGAATGCCATCCTGCCGATTGATCCGCGCATACCCTCGGCCAAACTCCAACCGCGCAACAGCGGAAAGCGGGATTTGCGCCCCATTGGGAAGCGCAATTGTAAAGCGGTCGAAGTCTGATAACGAATTGCGATCACTGGATGCCAAACGCACATTAACCTCATAGGCCTCGCCATCGACCTGCAATTCACTGATCTTGGTGCCGAAATAGGCCGACCGCAGCTGGTCGGCAATCAAGGCCGCATTGACACCAAGAGTAATCGCACCCTCTTTAAGATGAATACGAATTTCGCGTTTGCCGGGCCGCAGATCATCCAGCACACTGGTGACACCCTTATAGCGGCGCAACCAGTTTACCAATTCGGTGGACGCAGTTTTCAACTCAACCAGATCATTGCCTTTAACCCGCAAATCAATCGCCACACCAGCCGGGCCAACTGCCGGTTCATCAAATTTCAGGTCAATAACATCGGGCAAATCACCGGTATATTTTTGCCAAAGCGCCATAATTTCATCGGGTCTGGCATGGCGAATATCGCCGCTCAACAAATCAGCACTTATGGTTGCCACATGCGGCCCTATCTCAAATGCATCCTTGTTTTCATTGTAAGTAGTGGTGATCTGCCGGATCAGATCTTTACCATCGGGCTGCTTTGGAGAGAGTTCGCGGTTTACCTTTTCAAGCGCGATTTTCAACTTTTTCACCACCGCTTCGGTTCGCGAAAGCGGGGTTCCCTGTGGCAGCAAAACACGTGCAACAATTGTATCGCCATCAAGGTCCGGGAATGCTGTGAATTTAAGAAGCCCACCGGTCAACATGGATACGGCCAACAACAAAAGCCCAAATGCGAGGCCAACAGTGAAGTAGCGGAAACGCACCGCCGCATCGACTGTTTTTCCAACGATATTTTCACGCACCCAATCGACGATACTTTCAACAATCTCATTAATACGCGAAGGCTTGTCACCCATTTTGTGCATGGTGTGGCTAAGGTGATGGGGCAGGATTAAGAATGCTTCGACCAACGAGACCACCAGCACAAACAACATGACCGCTGGAACAACTTTTAAAACCGCACCAAGGTCGCCCTCAAGAAACATCAGCGAGCCAAAAATCAGTGTTGTGGTTGCGAATGACGAAATAACATTGGGCAACACCTGCATGGTGCCTTGCGATGCCGCCTCCTCCGGGGTTGCTCCCTGCTCGCGTTTTGCCGCAATATTTTCAGCAATAACAATTGCATCATCCATTAGGATGCCGATGACGATCAAAAGTCCGATTGAGGTGAGCATATTAAGTGAATAGCCGGCCATATTCATGATGCCAAAAGCGCCCATGAAAGACACAGGCAGGCCCATGACCACCCAAAATGAATAGCGAAGCCCGAAGAATATTGCCATGACCAGAAAAACCAGCACGAGGCCCTGAACGCCATTTACAGCAACGAGAAGCAGCCGGTCGCGCACCAGCGAAGCGCCATCTGTGGTTAGCGAAATAGTCACCCCTTTGGGCGAGTACTGGCTTTCATGGGTGATGAATTCCTTAACCGCATCAATCACATCAAGGGTGTCTTCGTTGCGGGTTTTGGTAATATCGAGAATGGCGGCCGGTTTGCCATTGAACAGAATTTTTTCCTCATCCAACTCAAAACGATCAACAATCGTTGCGATGTCGCCAAGTCTGATTTGCCCACCGGTTGATGCAGAAAGCACAATCAGGTTTAGAAAATCCTTCGGGCGTTTGCGCTCATCTGCCAGGCGCACCAGCACATGTTCGTCACCAGTCTCGACACTCCCACCGGGTAAATCCACGCTTTGGCTTTGAATGGTTCTGGCAATATCTGCAACGCTCAGGCCAAACTGCCGCAGCACTACATCTGATAATTCAATTCGGATTTGGTGGGTTGAAAAGCCTTTTATGTCGACCTTGGGAATGTTCCCCCAGCGCAGCATCCGCTCGCGCACTTCTTCGGCATAAATTTTAAGCTGCGTGCGATCTTCAATGCCTGAAACCGCAACTGAGGCGACAAAATCAGTTCTTCCAAGCGTTTTGATGATTGGCTGCTCTGCCTTATCGGGAAAATCACTAATCGCTTCAACTTCCGACTTCACATCGCTGAGGAACTCGTCAATTTTCTCGCCCTCATTCATGCGCACGACTGCGCGGCCTAGCCCCTCACGAGATTCGCAGCTCATTTCACGCACATTGGTGACCGCATCAACGGCACTTTCAAGCCGCTCGCAAATGGCCGATTCCACGTCTTCCGCCCGCGCGCCGGGATAGGGCACACTCACCTCAACCCGGCTTGGATCTGATCGCGGAAAGGTTTCACGTTGCAGGCTGCTAACAGAAAACAGACCGATGACCAAAAATCCGATCATCAGCAGGTTTGCTATTGTCGGGTGATCTACAAAAAAGCGTATCACTTGGTTTCACCATTCAATAGAGCTTGCTGCTTTATGCTCTGCGCCAGCTTTTCATCAGCCGATAGCTTTAAAAGCATTCCTGGAACCGCCGGATTTAGCGGGCTGACAATAATTTTGTCACCCTTTTCAAGGCCGTTGGAAATCACGGCCAAGTCACCCTGCTGCAACAAAATCGAAACCGGGCGAATTTCCAGCCTGTTTTCACCATTAGCCAGATAAACAGACGATGCATGCAATGCAGAGCGCGGAACAAGCAATGCTTTCAGGATCGGCTTGTTGCTGACCAGCACCTCGACAAACATGCCCTTGGTTAAAGGCGGCTTGGTTCCCGGTCGCACGCCCTTATAGGGGTCGAGCACGGTTACAATCACGCCAACGGTTCTGGTTTTTGGGTCGATTGTATCGCTTATTCTCGACACAACTGCTTTCCAGAACACAGGCCTGTCGCCAAGGTTCAATCGAACCGTCGCTGTTAGGCCCATTGCGCCCAGCAGCTTGGAAATTGATGCCGCAGATTGATTGACGCCAATATCCGCTCGTGGGACAGAATTCAGCATACGACCAAATTGCTCGATTGGGATTTGAGCCTCGATTTCGGCATTCTCAATGCCGTCAAAACTCCCGATGCTTTGTCCCGGCACAAGATATTGGCTGATCTCGGTCTTGGTTTCGACAACGCGCGCATCAAACGGCAATTTGATATTTGTTCGCATCAAATTGAGATTGGCGGTCTCCAGTGAAGACCGGTACACCTGAATTTGCTCCTTAAGAACAGAACGTTGGGTTGGAACAAGGGAAAGAGAATTCTTCATTCCCAACACTTTTTGACGTTGGGCCAGATGGCCACTGCGGGCAACATCCACCGTATTTTGCGCAACACTTCCCCGGTTCAGTAATTTTTGCTTTCGCTCCAGATCAGCACGCTTTAATTCCAGCGCCTCTTCCTCAATTTTCAGCGATTGACGGGTATTTTCTTCATTTACGCCAAGCTCTTTAAGCCGCGCTTCGGTTGAACGAATATTGGCCTCGGCCTGGGCAATTGCCAGATTATAATCAGACGGGGAAAGTTTTACGACAATTGTATCTGCTGCAAGACTTGCACCTTTTTGAAAATCCGGGTGAACATAAATCACCTTGCCGCCGACTTGCGAAATTCCGTTCCAGGTTTTTGCCGGACGAACGACACCATAGCCAATTGCGGTTGGTATAATTTCTGACGGCTGCAGATCAATGACCCTCACATGGGTCACCTGCTCTTCCACCGGGGCCTGTGCGGGCGGCTTTTTTGTGGTGACGAAATATGCAATTACAGCAACGCCCGCCAAAATTGGTGGCAGTGTAAAGAAAATGAAGCGCAACAGGTTCTTCATCAGGTATCCCCTTCATTAAATGCAAATAGGCATTTGATTTGAACGTCCAGCAATCGCTCGCCCTCGGCAACCAAGTCAAAACTATTGCCGTTCAGCGACCAGCGCAATGCCAATCCCTGCACCAACGCCAAAATCAGTGATGCACCATCTTCCGCATCCAATTTTTGCTTAATATTTGTTCTTTCATATTCAGCCGAGATCATTGCGGTTAATCGCGCCAAAAATGACTTAATCATTTGGACAAAAAACAGCCGAAGTTTTTCGTTTTCAGCATGCAACTCTCTGGAAAACAAGATTGCGGGCAGCGCCGGTGTATTTTGTATGGTTCCCAAATGGCTTAAAACCAGTCGTCTTATCTCGCCAAACGCCTCATCAGACCTTGGCTCTTCTGCAGCCCAGCCTTCCCTTACTTTTTCGCCCAATCTGCGGGCAACTGCCTCCCAAATGGCGCTCTTATTTTCAAAGTGTCTGAAAATAGCTGCCTGACTAATGCCAATTTCACGCGCCAAAACTTCAGTCGTCAGGCGATCAGGCCCAACATCTGCCGCCAACCGAATTGCCATTTCGACAATTTCAGCTTTGCGTTCTGCCGCCGGTTTCCGCCTTTTAATGATCTTAGGCGCACTGGATTTTCCCGCCAATGTCACAGAATTCCACCCCAAAATTTATGTTAGTGACCACTAACTAAGGTATTTTTTCATGCTGTCAATGCGATAACACTAAATTGTACTTGCAATTTTAGATTGAATAATGGTTAAAAATATATTAAAAGTTGAGTTTCGTAAAATCACACCTCTTGTGCGCGTCCCGATTTAATCGTGTATTTTCAAACATACGATAGACATTTTTTAGGCAAACGCACAGCAATAAAAGAAGTTTTGTATGATGAATTCCAGGCAAATTGTTTCGCGTCGCCTAGTCCCTCAGTCCTATGTTTTGAAGGCGGGTCTGTTTTTGCCCGCTTGTTTGTTCTTTGCCAGTCCCGCCTACGCCATCCCCTCGCCCGAACTGGTGATAGGTTCGCTTTCCAGCGTATCACAATTACTGGCAATTGGATCTGCCATGCTGGGTGGCGGTGCTGCTGCGATTGGCATTCGGGCGGGTGCGAACAATGCGCGCTATGGCAAGCGTATTTTCCGTCTGGCAATGGCCTTGCTGTTGGTATCGCTCACATCAATTGGTATCAATATTTATCAATATAGCACCAGCAACAATGCTGAACTGGCCCGCCTTCAGGCAACGCTCACCCGTCCGGCCCGCGCAAAGGGTGCAAAAATACTCGACAAGAACCTTAAGGTGACATCCTTTGACAAGCAGGCAAGCCATCCGCTCGGGATCTCAACTAACGACGCGGCAAAACTTCTGAAACAAAGCCAGAATGGCACCCGCTCAGATGTATTGTTTATTGATGTGCGTGAAAGCGGTGAAAATGAAATGGGCACCCTGCCCGGCACCAAACATATTCGTTTCCCGGACATTGCAACTTCAGGCATAGATTTCACCGGTAAGAAGGCAATTTTGATGTGCCATAACGGCAATAGAAGTTCTGAAACCTGCGAGAAACTTGCCAAGATCGGCATTGACTGCCGGTTCATCAAAGGTGGCATCGAGAAATGGATTGTTGAAGGACGTCCGTTTACCGACAAGAATGTGCGCTCGCTTTCAGACCTGCGCGCCATACCGGATTATCCGGGAAAGGATATTTTACTGACAACCGACAAGGTTCATGACCTCATTAAAGATGAAAACGTCCAGTTTATTGATGTGCGCTACCCCGGAGAGTTTCAAAACAAGCATTTGCCAGGTGCGGTCAATATTCCGTTGAGGGCGACGCCAACATTTGAGTTAAACACGCTAATAAAAGGCCTACCGAAAAAGCCGATTGTTGCGGCCTGCTACGACCGTCGCGGTTGCTTTATCTCGCAAGTACTTGGGCTGGAACTAAGCCGTGCCGGCTATGACTTTCGTGGCCGCTATACCCTGCCCTGGGAATATTTTGAGGCGCCTGCCCCAAAACCCCATATTGCAGCATGGCTTGCCGGCCAACAGGCGGGCATCTGGCAAAAAGGTGTAAATGCACTTGCAGCTGTGCTTGGCAGGATTGCCGATCAAAGCAATATTATCATTGCCATTTTGGCATTGGCGGCATTTTCGCGAATTTTGGTGCTGCCGATATCAATCAAGGCAGAACGTGACCAAATGGTAATTACGGAAACAAAAGAGGAATTGGATGCACTAAAATCACGGTTGGAATTTGACCCCAAAAGAAAAGCCCGGGCCATCCAAGAATTTTACAAAACCCACGGCCTGACCCCATTGCGCAATATGCTGGCGCTGGCTTTTCTGCCTGTCATGATGCTGGGCCTTGCCTCTGTGCAATTGCTGGCGAGTAACAATCCGCAGGCTTTTTTGTGGGTCGCTGATCTTTCCAAACCCGATCCTGTATTCCTGTTTCCGGCAATTTTTGCCATGCTTGGTTGCGCCTATATTCAGATCGCGGTTGCAAAAACGCCGCGCCAGACCTTGATTGGCTGGGTCATTGGCCTTCCATTATTTGTCGGGCTTGCGGCAATTCTTAGTGCTGCCGGATCGCTATATTTGTCGGTCAGCATCGCGCTTTTACTGCTGCAACGGGCAGCACTTGGCGGAAATTTCTCCGCCTTGAAGAACATGGGCGGGAATATCACGTCTGCACTCGATAAATGGCGGATGCGCGACGGGATAATTCCGCTTTCCCGTCATGAATTGTTGAACGAATGTGGTAATAAAAGTTATCGGCTCTCAAGGCTCATGGATGATGGAATTTCAGTTCCTGACGGTGTTGTTCTCAACCAGATATTTTTAAAAAGCTTCCTTCGCTCACCGGCAGCGACGCGAAAACGGCTGCTCAACAGAATATGGAAAAGCGTTGCTGCAAATGAAGTCGCAGTGCGCAGTTCTGCCGGCGCAGAAGATGGTGACCACCAAAGCTTTGCCGGTGTTTTCGAGAGCCATCTCAACATTACCCGCGATACGCTGGAGGACGCAATTTTGTCGGTTGCCAACTCATTTGGTTCCAGCCGGGCCAGCGCCTATGGCAGCAATGATAACCTTTCGGCTGACGGCAATATTTTGGTTCAAAAAATGATTGATGCGGAATATGCGGGCGTATTATTCACCCGCGACCCGGAAGCCGCCGGCCAGATGATGCTGGAAATGGTCGAAGGCACTGCTGATGAATTGGTATCAGGAACGGTTGCGCCGGAACTGTTCCGGTTTGGGCGTTTTTCGCACCAGATTGCTGGAGAGTTGGCCGCACCAATTGACCTCTCGCCACTTCTCAAAATTGGCGCCCGGGCAGAAGCCCTGTTTGGGGCACCGCAGGACATCGAATGGACCTATATAAACGGTCAGTTCATAATTGTGCAAAGCCGCGATATCACCACGCTTGGCGGTGGGAGCGACAAGGAACAATTGCGGCAAAATGAATGGGAAAATCTTATCGCCCGTGCAAAGGATGCGGAAGTTGATGAGGTGTTATTTCGCCAGGATGAAATGTCGGAAGTATTACCCAGACCCACGCCAATTTCACTCGATCTCATGCAAACATTATGGGCAAGCGGTGGCAGCGTTGATCATGCCTGTCGTCAGTTGGGGCTTTCATACGATATTGGTGAAAACGCTCCCTCACGGCTGGTCACCATTTTTGGCCGCCTTTATACGGATGCCCGGCTGGCGGCCCACCACCGGGTAGAAATTACTCGGGGAACGGCCAATAGACTGGCAAAGGACAAGGGGAAAATCGCCGATAATTACAGTAAGAATATCTTGCCGGAATTTAATGACGAAATTTCTCTGCTTGAAAGTGCGAATTTTGATCTCCTCACTGAGGCGGATTTAATGCGGTTGTTTGCCCGTCAATGGCAAAACTTTATTCAAATCACCCATGTTGAAGTTGAAGTCATCAATATCGCGGCTTCATTTTTTGTCGAAAAAGCAACCAGCGAATTGAAGAACGCAGGCATAGATGCAGCGGGGCACCTGGCGATCACATCAGAAGCAGGCCCGGCAAAGGCATTGGCTGAAGCGCTGAAACTGAAAAAATCAGATCAAAAGAAACACCTGATTACTCAACTTGGCCACCGTGCGCCATTTGATTATGAGCTTTCAGAGCCGCGGTTTCAGGAACAGCCGGGGCGTTTAAGTGATATGCTCAAAATGGGCACATCAAATACGCCTCAAGGGATTGGCAAAAATTCTGAGTTGCCAGATGCATTGAAAAAACCGGTTGAACAGGCCAAATTGTATCAAACCCTGAAAGAGGATGCGAAACATCAATCCTTGCGTCATCTGGCTATCATTCGGAACCTGCTCACGGCTATCGACCGTCGGTACAATATGGCGGGTCTTTGTTTCTATCTTGAATTTGACGAAATTATCTCGCTTGAAAGCGTTGAATTGAGCGCGCTGCTGGAAACCGCATCATCGCGCAAAAACACCATAGATGAGCTGCTTAAAATGCCGCCTCCCCCTTCGAGCATGGATATATGCGCGCTTGAAATTGCCACGTCGGCAAAGAGTATGGCCAATAGCGGTGGAAACCTTGCCAACGGACCTCTGAGCGGCACACGTGTTGCCGGTAGCGATATCGCGGAGGGCAATGCATTTGTAGCCAGTATTGAGCAGGCCGAATTGGGGGCGGACCTTACTTCGTTTGAAGATGGCGACATTCTCGTTTGTTCAATGGTGCACCCAAATTGGCTGCCCTACATATTGCGCGCCGGTGGCGTGGTTTGCGATGTGGGTGGATGGTTGAGCCACATCGCGATTGTTGCCCGTGAGCACAATATTCCAATGATTGTTGGCGTCACGGCCTATGCAAGCATTAAAAATGGCGACCTGCTGACATTGGATCAAGATGGCAATATCAGCAGAGCGGAAGAAGGCTCTTTGGTTTTAATTGCCGGTGCGGCGGAGTAAAACCCGCCGCCTGCGGAATTTATGCGGCTTCAGCAAATTCATTGATCAATGAGCGGGTGTCAGCAAAAACTTCATCAAACTTGCTGACACCGGCGTTTGAACTATCCGAGTTTTGCTCAATATCGAGTTTCATTTGCTCACATAAATCCACTAAACCGGTTGCGCCCAGGTTTGAGGCGCAGCCCTTGATTAAATGCAATATTTTCTTGATCTCGTCAGGCTCGCCGGTATTAACCGCTGAATTTAATAGAATCAGAGCATTTTCAACATCTTTATAGAACTCGACTAAAATTTCCTGGAAGACATCGATGCCAAAATCTTCGATCATTTCTTTCAATCGGTCGTGATCCAGCAGGTCACTCAATCGTCTGGCCGGTAGGTCTTCATTGCCAGTGACGCTTTGCAATTGTAGATCATCATCCAACGATACCACATTTGCAGAAATATGCTCGATGACCGGCGGATCAGTCTCAACAATTGCACGCGGTATTTGCCGACCCCATTTTGCAATCATTTCCAACAGGTTTGCCTTTACAATTGGCTTTACCAGATAGTCATCCATACCGGCAGAAATACAGCGCTCCCGGTCCCCCGGCATCGCATTCGCCGTTAAAGCAACAATCGGACAACGGTGCCTTTTTTGCCCTTCCTCGAATATCCTGATTATCTGGGTCGCTTCCATACCGTCCATTTCGGGCATGGAGATATCCATTAAAATCATATCCGGATCAAATTCTGCGAGATTTTCTACTGCTTCAACGCCATTTTCCGCGATCAACAATTCAATATTTTCTGAATTCAACATGCTTTTCAAAACCAGCTGATTGGTTTTGTTGTCTTCAGCAACCAGAATTTTGATTGCAGCGTCAGTATCAGAAACAATCGGGTTGCTGGCGGCTTGCGGCTTAATCACTTCCAGCATTGGCTGTTGAGAATGAACATGAAAAACGGACGCAAGAACATTGAATAACATTGATGCACGGACTGGCTTCAACAAAACATCATGGAACCCGATACTGCGCAATTGGCCAACCTCGTTTGATTGATCCACCGACGACAGCATGACAAGCGGGAGTTCATTTATTCCCGAGTTTCGCTTGATCTCTACTCCCAGTGCGCGGCCATCCATTTTTGGCATTTGAAAATCCAAAATTGCCAGATCAAACGGTCGGCCTTCTGAATATTCGCGCTCAAGCAGAGCCAAAGCCTCATCACCGCTTTCCACCGCCACGGTATTAATATCCCAACTGGCAAGACGCTCGGTCAATATGATGCGGTTTACTGGCAAATCATCAACGATCAATACCCGCTTACCCTGCATTTCAACATCGATAATAATTTCTTCCTTAGAAACGGTTTCATCGACCGGCAAATTGATAACAAAAGAAAATTTCGAACCCTTGTCTGGTTCAGACGTCACTGAAATCAGGCCGCCCATCAATTTGACCAGGCGCATGGAGATCGCAAGACCCAGCCCGGTGCCTTCAAATTTGCGGTTTGATGCGCCGTCGACCTGTTCGAACTCGCTGAAAATACTGGAAATCTTGTCCTCTGGAATCCCGATCCCTGTATCAATTACCGAGAATGTTATGGTCGCAATATTATCGGAGACAACCCCTCCAACATCAATTTCCACATGCCCGTCCAACGTAAATTTAACCGCATTGCCGACAAGATTGGTCATGATTTGGCGAATACGCCCGACATCACCATTAAACCCGATCGGCAAATCAAGCCCGTATCGCATGGTAATTTCCACATCTTTTTGGTGCGCCCGCGAAGACATTAAAACAACCACGTCTTCAATCGCCCGGCGAAGGTCGAAGGCGGTTGGAACAAGTTCCAGTTTGCCGGCCTCAATCTTGGAAAAATCAAGAATATCATTGATGATAATCAGCAGTGCTGATCCGGATTTGGAAATGGTTTCCGCATAGCATTGTTGATCGCGGTCAAGGGTTGTTTCAAGCAAAAGCTCGGCCATGCCGATAACACCGTTCATTGGTGTGCGAATTTCATGACTCATATTGGCCAGGAATTCAGACTTTGACCGGCTTGCAGAATCAGATGCGCGGCGCGCTTCCTCTAACTCTTTTTCCCTCTTTTCTTGCTGACTGAGTACATTCTCGAGCATATCAACCGAGCTCGCCAACGCATGGAATTCAAGCGCTGCGTGTTTGGGCAATTTGATAACTTTTCCGCCGGAACGCCGCGCCGTACCAAGCATGCGATGATGTACGCTGGTTAGCGGTTTCACCACAATATTGGAAATGAGCAGGTAAAACAGCATTGACAACAGCGCCAATACACCAACCGCATAGACCCGGGCCTGATGGACGCTTTCCTCGATTACCTTGGCATTTCCGGCCGTTAGCCAGGTCACTTTCATGCGACCAAAAATTTCGCCCTCAAATTCGATATCCTGCTGATATTCGATCTGTGAATTCGAATTCAAGATCAGTGAATTTGGCCACCTGCCAATATTTTTACCGCTTTCATCCTGAACCTCTATTGAACTCAGTGATGGAATACGCTCAACCGCTTCCCTGATTGATGTTTCAATTATCGGTATATCTTCAGAGATAATCGCCTCAAGGGTCAGACCTGATAAAAGGGAGATAATCTGAATGGTTTGTTCTGACAATTTATCCTTTAGCCGCTGTTCTTCCAGAACCCGCACGGCTTCGCCGGAAAGACCGCCGACAAATGCAACGATTAGGATCATTGCGGCCAGTATTTGAGTGGATAAACGCATGAAAATTTATTCCTGATTAATATTGATTGCGCGCAAATAAAATTAACAAAGTTGAGTAACTATCTGCAAATAAGCATGATTTACGTTTTAGTGAGCAGGCAGCCGGGCCAGTGAAAATTACTTACCCTGCAAACTGCTCGCTCTTTTTCATGGCCTTGCGAATAACATCATAGTCAGCATCGCTGCCGCCCAAAAACCCGGATTTTTTTATGGCTTTAAGGGCCTTGGGGTCCTTTAATTCAAGCAATGCAACTCTAAGGGCCTTCATAATCCGCGCGTCCAAACCTGCACGCGCGATCCACGGCTTTGTCACATTATCAAACCGGTATAGCTCCCGGATTGCCACATTCTTTTTCTTCAGTTTTTTAAATGTCGAGAGTTTCAGCGCACCGGCATCAAACTCTTTATTGCCGACCGCGGTTCCAACCCGGTCGTGGCGCCCAAGAAAATCGTAGCGCTTTAACTGGTCACCCTTAATGCCCGCTTCGAGCAGCTGACTTTGGGCCAAATATCGTCCAATTGTGGAAAGCTCATTACCAAATGCAAAGCTTTTTCCAATCAGGTCGGGCAATGTGCGTATATCGCTATCATTTTGAACGCAAATAACCCCGTGGAAAGTTTTTTTGCCTTTGACAGCTTCCATCGCCAATATCTCAATATCGGCAGACTTTTCTTTTGCCAACACATAGGACGCAGGTCCAAAGCGCGCAAAATCGACCTTTCCGTTGACCAATTGGGAAATTCCCTTTTGATAGTCTTTGGCAATCTGGGTAGAAATACTTACGGGTTCACCAAATTCAACGCTTAGGATTCTTTCCAAGCTTTTCAAAACGGGCTTGAGTTTGCGCACCGTATCCGTTGGCTTATCGGCGGTATAGGTGCCAAAAACCAGCTTGATTTCGGCTTGCGCTGGAAATATTGTGGTGGAAATCGCTGCAAGGGTAGCAAGGGCGGCCAACATGCCTTTGGCGCGTCGACGAGGGTTACTTTTTTTGAAGACTGAATTGTGTTTCATTATAATTCCTTAGCGGTCTCGAGGATGCAGCATTACATTGCACGGCTAAGGTTGTGTTTTATATTAATACCCTTATAAATTGATTAATGAATCGCGCACTACTTTTTGGAAGATGAATTTTCGCGTTTAAACGAACGCAAATACTGCAACGACCGTCCATAGGGAAACGCAGGAAATGCCAAAAATCTCCAGAGCGCGATCTATATCCGAGATAGTCAATTGCTGGCGTGCACCGGCATTTAAGTAAGGTTCTGCCGCACTTGTTTCACCGTAGGAGCGGGGTCCTCCAAGCGATATACCAAGGCTTGCGGCCATTGCAGCTTCGGGCCAACCGGCGTTGGGCGAACGGTGCGTACCGGCAGTTTGCATGGTTTGACTAAGGGCCTTTTTGCCAAAGGTCCAACCGTGACGCACGGCGCTAGCAATTGAAATCAGGCCGGCGGATATTCGTGCTGCGGGCCAGTTTACCCAATCATCAAATAGCGCGGTTGCCCTGCCAAAACTTTCATATTTGCTGTTTTTATGGCCAATCATTGAATCTGCCGTATTGACCGCCTTATAGGCAATCAACCCCGGCAAGCCAAATAGCGCATACCAGAAGGCTGGCGCAACCACGCCGTCGGAAAAGTTCTCCGCAAGGCTTTCAATTGCAGCACGACAAACACCCGGTTCGTCCAGCTCATCAGTGTTTCGCCCAACAATTTGCGATACGGCCGCCCTGCCCGCTTCAATTCCGTCTGATCGTATAGAGCTTGCTACAAACGCCACGTGATCTGCCAGGCTCTTCTGCGCCAGAAAGACCGCAACCAGGACTATTTCCAAAGCACCGCCAACGAAACCCAATTGATCAAGCATATTTGCAATCAGATAGCCTGTACCCAAAGCGACTGCGAGCAATATACCCAGCGCCACAACGCCGCGCTGCCGATTTGCGGCAACAGCCAAATCAGGATTGTTCAATTGTCGATCAAGAAAACCGATAAAGTTGCCAATAATGACGATCGGGTGGGTTATCCGTTTCCAAATCCGTTCAGGATCACCGACATACCAGTCGAGCAATAGCGCCAAAAACAAATACATATTACACGCGCGATCTCTGGCTAAAGTTACTCGTAATTCTCATTGCGCAAATTCCGCCAGCGCCCTGGTCAAACGGTTTAATGCAGGCTTTTTACCGGGAACACCAATCCGCAACCAATCTTCGCGACCGGGAAACGGCCTGGTCAATATCTGCTTCATTGCAAAATGCTCAAACAATTTGGTTGCGTAATCATGGCGGATCAAAACGAACAGGTCGGTTGCGCCAACAATCTCAATATCAGCATCGGATAATTTCGCTTCAAATGCTGTGCGATCAGCTTTCAGCCGTTTACGGGCCCGCTTTATCCATTTTATATTCTGCAGCGCATCACACCCGACAGCAATTGCCGGGCCGGATACAGCCCAGGGGCCAAGTTTTTCTTCCAATCGTTCAATCAGAGGTGAAGGGCCAAATGCGAACCCAAGGCGCGCACCGGCAAGGCCAAAAAACTTCCCAAAGGAACGCAGAACCAACAGGCCAGCCTGCCCCGTTTCAGCGATTACACTGGTGTCCTTCATTGTATCACAATACGCTTCATCGACGACCAACAGACCACCCCTTGCTGCCAACCGTTTGGCAATTTCAACCAATTGTGCCGGTTCAATCACACGCCCATCCGGGTTATTGGGATTGACCACTATCACAATCCGGGCAGTGGCTTCCGCACTTTCCAGGCCATCAGCAACCAAAACATCGTGTCCGGCCTGCTGCCAGCACAATCCGTGCTCCTGATAGGTAAATCCGGTTATGGCAACAGATTGCGGTTTAAATAATATTGGCAGGTTTTGAATAATCGCCTGAACACCTGCGCCGGCAGCGCATGCGGCAGTGATAGGTGCGCCATAGGCAGAACGGGCGCAATCTTTCAATGCGTCTATATTTTGATTCTGTGGCAATTGCTGCCAAAATTCAGGCGCAATATCCGAAACGGGATAGGGATTTGGGTTGATGCCGGTTGAAAGGTCGAGCCAATCATTCTTATCCCCACCAAATCTTGCGATGGCTTCATCCAGCCTGCCACCGTGCAAAATTGCCATTTGACTGCCCCTGTTACTTCCAAATATCGATCAAATGAATGAAAGACCCCATTACATTAGACCGTCTGTTCCCCATCATTGTCGTATTATTGCCCATTGCATCACATATTTTGAATAAATGCTTGCCTTTTTCTATACCTTCAACCGAAGAATAATGGAATTCGTGGGCCCGCATACCAGCATTTGCTTCGACCATCGGAAAATCATCGACCGGTATTGCCAACCGATACCCCAAATGCAGCTTGGGCTGTTCATAACTGGTGGTCAGCGGCAACAGACCTGCCATTTTGTGACGCTGGCCGCTTTTATCAATCAACCCATCACCCAGCACCATATAGCCACCGCACTCACCGTAAATCAGTGTGTTTTTTTGTGCATGATTTGAAAGCCCTGCCATGAATTTTTCGCTGGCTGCCAGTTGGCCCGCATGAAGTTCAGGGTAGCCGCCGGGCAAATAGATCGCATCGGCGTCTTGCGACGGTGCCTCATCGTTGAGCGGCGAGAAAAACGATATTTCAGCCCCCTGCTCGCGCCAGCCGTTGATGATATGGGGATAGGAAAAAGCAAAGGCCCGATCACGGGCAACGGCGATTTTCTGCCCCAATGGCAATAGCTTTGTGATGCTTTGAATGTCCGTCTGCTTAAGCGGTGAAAAAGCATTGAGCAGCAAATCCATATCAAGCGAATTTTCAACAATATCGGCGGCGTGGTTGATAAAATCATCCAGATCTTGGCGTTCACTGGCTTGCACAAGGCCCAAATGCCGCTCTGGCATGGCAAGCGACTTATTCCGCAACACGGCCCCAAAAACTGTAACTCCGGATTTTTCAAGGGCAGCTCGAAGCATGGCCTCGTGTCTCGAGCTTCCAACTTTATTTAAGATAACCCCGGCAATTTCAATATCTTTTCGGTGATTAATAAAACCTTCAACCAGTGCTGCAATTGAATGGGACTGTTTGGCCGCATCGACCACCAGAACAATTGGCAGGCCCGTCAGTTCAGCCAGATCAGCAACCGAACCAGAACCGTCCATCGCCCCATCATAAAGGCCCATCATCCCCTCAACCAGCAATGGCCCGTTTGATGCAAGCCTTTGCGCCAAATGTTGCAAATAGTCCGCCCGCATGGCCCAGGGATCGAGATTAACACATTCCTGTCCGCTGGCATTTGTGTGAAATTGCGGGTCGATATAATCCGGCCCGGCCTTGGCCGACGAAATATTGATGTTTTGCCGCGCCATTGCCCGCAAAAGACCGAGCGTAATCGTGGTCTTACCGCTGCCCGATGCGGGTGCTGCAATAATCATGCCCCTGCCCTTCAGGTGGGATACCATGTCATTAGATAATTCAATATTTTCAATCACGAATTCTCCACCCAGCCGATTAACCCGCGTAAGGAGACGACATCGCCAATAACCACGATTGAAGGCGATGCCACACGTTTGGCGGCCACCACCTCACCCACTTCACCAAGTGTTGTTTCTACCACATGTTGGCTGGCGAGTGTCGCATTGCGCACAAAGGCAACCGGTTGCGAGGGATTGCGCCCGCAGGAAATCAGCTTTTCAGCAATTGCAGGCATATGCCGTATCGCCATATAAAGCACCAGCACATCGCTGGAAATTGCCAAAGCTGGCCAGTTAATACTGTCTGGCACATCGCCTGCCGGGTCGTGCCCGGTAAGAAAGGTCACATTCTGGTTCATCGCGCCATGGGTTACCGGAATGCCCGCATAGGCAAGGCCGCCAATTCCGGCGGTGATGCCCGGCACAACCCGGTAGGGAATATTGTTTTCAGCCAATAGAAGTGCTTCTTCGGTGCCACGGCCAAAAACAAATGGATCGCCACCCTTAAGCCGCACAACCCGCTTGCCAAGCCGTGCCAGATCAACCAGCCTTTGGGAAATTTCAGCCTGTTTGGCAGAGGGCTTGCCGCCGCGCTTGCCAACACTTTCAATCTCTGCACCATCATTGGCCATTGCCAGAATTTCAGCACTCACCAGCGCATCATGAACGACAATATCAGCCTGTTGAAGGGCGGCCAGCGCGTGCAGTGTCAACAAGCCCGGATCACCCGGCCCGGCGCCGACCAGCCAAACCGCGCCTTTTTCCAGTTTCAAAGTGTGTTGATCAATTGCGTTTTGGCTCAAAGGCATGAGATTGTTCCGAAATTCAAGATTGATGCGGGTTACCAGCTTTTGCATCGGCTCACAATCGCCTATAGGTGAGAAATGAATACGAACAGTCATTCAAAGGTTGCGAGGAAAGAAAAGCCTGAAGGCGCGCTTAGGCGTGGCTGGACAACGGGCGCCTGCGCCACGGCGGCGACAAAGGCCGCCCTAACCGCATTGATTACCGGCGAGTTTCCTGACCCGGTGGCAATATTGCTGCCAAAGGGGGACGCGCCGCATTTTGCCCTTTGCTATGAGGCAATTAATGACACGGGCGCAGTTGCGGGCATAATCAAAGATGCGGGTGATGACCCCGATGTTACCCACGGGGCGACGATAATTTCGACCGTGCGCCCGCTGCCGCTTGGTTCTGGTATTGTCTTTGCCGCCGGTGAAGGTGTTGGAACCGTTACGCGTGCCGGACTTCCAATCGAGGTTGGCGAACCGGCCATAAATCCGGTGCCCCGGCAAATGATGCGCGATATTGTCAATGAAATCTGCGACGCCCATCAACTGCCAGCCGATATATTGATCACCATTACCGTGCCAAATGGAGAAGAAATAGCCAAGGAAACCTGGAACCCGCGCCTTGGTATTGTTGGCGGCATTTCAATTCTTGGCACCACAGGCGTGGTGCATCCGTTTTCCTGTTCCGCATGGATACATTCTATTCATCGCGGCATAGATGTCGCGCGTGCGGCCGGGCTGAACCATGTGATAGGATCTACCGGCTCAACTTCAGAAACTGCCGCGCAAAAGCACTTTGATGCACCGGAAATTGCCCTGCTGGATATGGGAGATTTTGCCGGTGGGGTTTTGAAATATCTGCGCAAACATCCGGTTGAAAAACTTACAATTGCCGGCGGCTTTGCAAAAATGGTAAAACTGGCACAAGGGGCGCTTGATCTTCATTCGGCCCGCAGTCAGGTTGATATGAAATGGCTTGCAGAACTTGCATCAAAACAAAGCGGTAATGACGACCTTCGCGCCGCAGTTCTAAGCGCCAACACCGCCAAAGAAGTGTTCGAGATTGCACAAGGGGCCGATATTGATCTTGCATCACCGGTGGCGAAATGTGCATTGAAAACGGTGCACGATACTTTGCGGGACGCGGAAATCTCGGTTGATATTATGATTGTGGACCGCCAGGGGAAAATCATTGCCCATGAACTTTAAGAAAACAATCCTGATCCTGGGTGGGACCACGGAAGCTGCTGCCCTTGCAAAAGAGCTGTCCCTGGAAGCGCATATCAGAATCATTACCTCGCTTGCCGGGCGCACCAAAAAACCGGCAAAAATTGCGGGAGAAGTAAGGACCGGTGGATTTGGCGGTGTATTCGGCATGGTCGCCTATTTCAGCCAGCACAATATTGATGAGGTCGTCGATGCGACCCACCCCTTCGCCACCGAAATTTCCTCTAACGCCAAACTTGCCTGCAAATTGTCCGGCCTGCCGCTAAAACAAATTTCTCGTGCCGCGTGGAAACCAAACACAGGCGACAATTGGCAAATGTTAGACAACATCGAAGCTGCAAAGTCTGCGCTACCAAACGGTGCTCGAGCATTTCTGGCGTTGGGAAGCCAGCATCTTGATCCATTTTCAAGCCGCGACGATATTCAATTTACGGTACGTATGGTTGATGCACCTGCGCAACCATTGGGTTTTAATCATATTACGATTGTCGAAGGTTTGCCGGGCAGATCGGTTGATGATGAAAAAAAGCTGCTTGAGACGCACAATATATCACATCTTGTTTGCCGCAATTCTGGCGGCGGCCGGGGGCGATTTAAACTAGATGCGGCCCGCGAACTTGGCATTGCCGTTGTCATGATTAAACGGCCAATATAATTGGATATTTGCCTTTGCCATAAAAAATGCCGGGTTACCCCGGCATCTTGAAAATTCCGATTACTTCAGTTTACGAAGCTAACTTCACCAGTCGATCTGATTTTTTACGATCATCGGGATCTGTATCCACATGGTTCAGCAGATAGCTTGCAACGGCATCTTTTTCCAATGGTTTGGCGAAATAATACCCTTGAAGATGATCACACGACATTTTGGACAGAAAATCTACCTGTTCCAGCGTTTCAACACCTTCAACGGTTATTTTCATATTGAGAGACTCGCCAAGTGCGGCGATTGTTTTCAAAATATCGCGCGCCGCAACATCAGTTTCCAAAGCGACCACAAACGAGCGATCAATCTTCATTTTATCGAACGGGAATTTCATCAGGTAGGAAAGGCTGGAATAGCCAGTACCAAAATCATCCATTGCAATAGCAACACCAAGCCCTTTTAGCTCCGTCAAAGTTTCAAAAACTTCTTCAGGCTGTTCAATCAGCAAGCTTTCGGTAACTTCCAACTCAAGTCGAGACGCATCAAGTCCAGATGAATGCAGAGCCTCCTTGACCACATCAATAATCTTGTGGGTGCCTTCAAATTGATGGGCCGACAAATTAACCGCAATTGTACAGGTGTTTGGCCAGCTGGCGGCCGTTTTGCAGGCCTCGTTGATCACCCATTCACCAATCGGTACAATCAGCCCGGTTTTTTCTGCCAACGGAATAAACTCTGCCGGAGAAATCATGCCACGGATAGGATGGTTCCAGCGAATTAGGGCTTCAAATCCGGTTGGCCGTTTATGATCGGCATCGAGCAGCGGTTGATAATGCAGCTCAAACTGATTGTCATCCAGGGCTTCCCGCAGTTCAAACTCCAAGGTCCTGCGTTCACGGGCTTTAGAATCCATTTCAGCCTTAAAGAACTGATAAACACCTTTGCCAGCCTCTTTGGCGCGGTACAATGCAAGGTCTGCATTCCGCAAAATCTGGTCGGGGCGGGTTCCATTTAACGGTGCTTTGGCAATACCAACGCTGGCACCGATGGAAATTATATCCCCGTCTATCTCAAATGGGGTGGACAGTGATTTGATAATTCGCTCGGACAGTGCAGCTTCACTGACTTCGTCTTCATTGAGATCCATTAGTATGGCAAACTCATCTCCGCCAATTCTAGCCAGAACATCAACTTCCCGAACCTCACTACGTAACCTTTCGCCAACCATTGTCAGCAATTTGTCACCAACGGGGTGTCCCTTGCTGTCATTGACAATTTTGAAACTGTCGAGATCAATATACAGAACAGAAAATGGCGTTCCATATCGCTCTAAACGACTTACTTTTTGATTCAACTGATCGGTAAATTGAGTACGATTGACCAGCCCGGTTAAAGCATCATTGTGGGCCAGGAACCTTACGCGTTCCTCTGATGTCTTTTGCACCGAAATATCCGAGCAGACGCCTCTGAAACCGACAAATTTACCGTCCTCATCGTAATAAGGCTTGCCAGTGATTGACCACCAAAATTGTTCACCGTCGATTACTACGGGGATGGTTTTGTCACGAAATGTCAACCGATTGCGAATGCTCTCAACAAAAGCCGACACCGCCAGATTTAAGTCTTCCGTATGCGCATGGGCAAATTGCGCCATGTCGGTCCCATTCATCTCTTCTGGTGTCATGTTTACGACTGTTGCAAACCGTTTAGACGCATTTTTTATCAGGTACTGCTCATCGGTTTCCCATAGCCAGTCACTGGTATTTTCTTCGAAATCTTTCAGCAACAAACCAATAACGTGTTTTTGTTCTTCAACGCCGTGTTGGGCTCGGGTATTCTCAACCAGCGAGCGTATATAAGAAAGACTGGTGATAATACTAAAGCAAATATAAATAAACATAAGTGCTGCCAGCATCGCACCTGTGGCTTCAAACCCTTGCACTACAAATAAAGTAGAGCTGATAAATACCGGCATCATAAAGCCAAGAACCGCCATGGGCATTGCAGCAAGGGCGAACCCTGCCCCACATACAACACCAACAATTGCAGCACTGGTGAAGTACCAAAGGTCTGAATCGACTTCCGAAAGCAGTAGCGATGGTAAAAGTCCCCAAAGGCTGGAAAACAGCATTGCCATAATAACAATGCCACGCATTGTGGCTTTTACCTTGGTGCGATTTTGAATTGCGCGCGCCTGATTCCACCAGGCATATAAGCTGATACTAACCAGAACTATCAGGCTGATTGACCAGGCGGACAAATACAATCCGGACATTTGGCCACTTGAGATTGAAATAAACCCGGCCATAATAACCAAAGACACAACCATCATTGCTGGCACCAGCCGAAAAATCGATTTGACCTGCATGATATTTGTCTTAAGTCTGATCTCGCTAGAGAACGAATTCGATTTCTTAACTGAAATGTAGTTTTCGACTTCACTTAAGAATTCATTCCTGCCCCAGAAATGCGTCATATCAGTACCCCTGATTAAAAGTTGAACTTACCTCCTTAATAGTAAATACTTAAGGCATCGTAGAATTTCGGAACTTTCCCAAATTATTCAATCAATATCGTAAACATATCGTTATTTCTTCAATTGCCGTTTCCTGAATGAAATCAACAATTAGTATGGTCAACAAACCTCTAATTACTTTACGTAAATTTGAGGCGTGAACTTAATCCAGAATTCAAACTATTGTTGTACCTTGCTCCCAATGCAAATAAACTGGGACGGGCATTCAAAATGCAAAACAACAAATTGAATAATGATGAAATTGCACTTTTGGGCAGTTTACGTGACTTCCGCGAACCTCGGGGCACGGATATAATTGGACGGGTAAACCCATTCTTTGAATGGCAGGATGCTCGCAGAAGCGTGGGTCTTTGGCCATACTCGAAATCTACTGATACGGCACCCACAACTACATGTTCCGCTAAGGGAGATGATGGGGAAGAAGTCGTTGGAATTAATTTTGCGTCGCAAGATTATTTGTCACTGTCTTCTCACCCAGCGGTAAAAGAAGCGGCAAACAAGGCAATTAAAGATTTTGGTGTTCACAGTGCCGGCTCTGCCGCATTGTTGGGCAACACAAAATTGTCGCTTGAACTTGAAGATTCTATTTCTGAGTTTCTGGAAGGTAAAGAGATTACCCTTTATCCAACTGGATGGTCAGCAGGTTTTGCCGCTGTTCAAGGTTTCATTCGGCCCAATGATCATGTGTTGCTCGATGTGTTGAGCCATTCCTGCCTGCAGGAAGGTGCTCGTGCTGCGACACAAAATATTTATTTCCATGGTCACCTGAATGTTAAATCTGTTACCCGCCGACTTGCCAGAATTCGTGCAAACGATACAGAAAACGCGATTATGGTTGTAACAGAAAGCCTGTTTTCAATGCATTCTGATACGCCGGATATTGGCGCACTTCGCGCTGCATGCGATGAATATGACGCAACTTTGCTGGTTGATGCGGCCCATGATATCGGGTGCATCGGAGAAGATGGCCTTGGTCATCTGGGACTTCAGGGAATGCTGCATCAGGCCGATCTTATTGTCGGTAGCTTTTCTAAATCATTTGCATCAAATGGTGGTTTTGTTGCTGTTGGTACACGGGCTGCGAAAGAATATTTGAAATATTACAGCGCCACCCAAACATTCTCCAATGCACTTTCGCCAATCCAGTCTGCTGTGGTTTTAGAAGCAATCAAAATAATCAAATCAAAAGAAGGTCGCCAAAGGCGCGACAGCTTGATGGACAATATTTTGTACATGCGCAGCCAAATGAGCAATCGTGGGCTTGAGGTTCTTGGCGATCCTTCGCCGATCGTACCGGTAAAAGTTGGCGCTGAGGGTCAAGCCAGACTGGCCTCCCTGAAGCTTTCCCAATCGGGCGCAATAGCAAATCTGGTTGAGTATCCAGCAGTCCCTCAGGGCGGTGCGCGGTTCCGGGTGCAGGTGATGGCTGATCATTGTCATTCTGATATTGATTTGTTGATTGACAGAATGTTGCAGGCGATGGAAGCATCTGGATGCCAGTTCCAGAACTTTAAGGAAAGCCTGTCGAGCACTGCTAATCTGGAGAGCAAAGCCGCCTAATTACCTGCGCTTTGACAATAACATATCCTGGCCGCTGAGTTATCAAATTCAGCGGCCAATGTTACTTCATGTTAACAAATTTGCTGATATATTATCACTCAATTAGGACGGGTAGTAAATCATGACTGATAGCGTTGAACGTATTCCAAAATTGATGGCTGTGGACGATGATGTCGCCTCAGCCGAACTTATTGTTCGCATTGCCGAACGATGTGATTATGAGGCTTTTGCAACTTCAGACCCGCGCGGTGTAATTGCTCTTGCAAAGACATTGAAACCAGACCTGCTGGCGGTTGATATCTGCATGCCAAATATTGATGCCAGCTCGCTGTTTGTACTGCTGAAAGAAGCTGAATTCACCGGCACAATTATATTGGTCAGTGGCCAGGACCAGCAGGTTTTGAACTCAACCGCAGCCTATGGGCGCTCATTGGGTCTTGATGTTCCATATGTTTTGCAGAAGCCACTGCCAATAGCAGAACTTCGCAGTTTCTTATCAGAATACCGGCCAAAGCTCGCGGCTTAGATTGGCATCGCCGCTAACAGTCCCGCGTTTTCAATTTATGAACTTCGCGCTGTAATTTAATTGGTCTCAACATCGGTTGAAGATCAAACAGAATTAGTCCCATTCGCGCCACACCCGGAAACAGTTTGTCAACAGGTCCTGGGCACCAGACTTTGATTTGTCATTGTCCAAATGTTTTTCAACGTAGCGCTCGGGAGACAGCCCTACCGATAGGGTAACTTTCAAAAATCAGGTGTTGGGTGCAAATATCCAACCGCTCTTAATCGTGGATCGCGGCACGGTAATGCCATCCCGAACTATCATGCTCAGGCGTCATATTTTGTATAGTTATGAGATTGTATTTGCAGACGATCAGGCCTGCTTTGCCAACGCCTCGCCGTCAATTTTTGCCGGCTGAAGCCACAGGTTCATTTTTGAAAGCAGCCGAGGCAGATCAACCGGTTTGGTATCAAAATCACAGCACCCGGCTTTCAGGCTTTTTTCCCTGTCTGATGCAAATGCACTGGCAGTCAGTGCAATGATCGGAATATCTTTAGTTTCATCATTGGCCTTGATTTGTCTGGTTGCTTCCCAACCATCCATCTGCTCACCCAGGCCGATATCCATCAAGATCAGGTCTGGCTTCAATTCTGTCGCCATGTGGACCCCGGTTGGCCCGTCTTCCGCATAGCGAACAATGAATTTGCGCCGCTCAAGACGACGGCCAAGTACATCCCGATTTATGGGGTTGTCTTCCACTACAAGCACCATGGTCATGGTTTATGTTCTCCATTGTCTGCCAGTTTTCAATTGGCCTGTAACTCTTCGCCAGCCAGTGACATCCGATTAGAATGGGCAGGCACTTTGACTGAAAATTCCACATGCAGATGCATTCGGCGCATTTTTATGCACTCATTTTTTTCAGGTGGTCTTTTTCATCTCTGGATTTGTTTAACTGCTCAATCAAACGATCAAGTTTGTCTACGTTAAACGGTTTACTGATCAATTCGACAGCACCCATCTCTAAAGCTTTGCGCCGCTCGTCAACCACACTCAATATTGCGACGGGACATTCACGGGTTGCTTTGTCGGCCTTTAGGACCCGCAACACTTCCCAGCCGCCGGTTTCTGGCATTTGAATATCCAACAACACCAAGTCCGGTTGAACTGATCTGGTCAATTGAATACCGGTTTGGGCAGAATCGGTGGTGATAATCTTGTAGCCCTGCTTAGATAGCTGGCGGTCAATCAATTCCAGAACGGCCTTGTCATCATCAATAACAATGATTGTAGTAATGTCCTGGTTCGCTTCTTTTTCAATGTCTGCAATGATTGCTTCAACTTCAGGTGCGTCATGGCTTTCAATTTCGGCCACGGGCACTTCATCCTGAATTACCAAACTACCAATTCCGGACGCGGCATATGCTGGCAACCGAATTGTAAAGCACGAGCCAACATCTACCTGACTTTCAATGGTTATTTCACCACCCATCAATTGACACAGTTTTTGGCTGACAGACAATCCAAGGCCAGTACCGCCAAATTTGGCAGATATTGAAGGGTGCGCCTGCGAAAAATTACTAAACAACAGCTTTGAGTGCTCGTCACTAATTCCGACGCCTGTATCAGTAACAGAAAAACTCACCCACTCTTTGCCGTCGGTAACTTCGCGCGATATTTTCAATTCGATGCGACCGTTTTGGGTGAATTTCGCAGCGTTACTCAATAGATTTAGAACAGCCTGACGAAGTTTGGTTGCATCCGATTCTATAACACCAACATTATCATCTTTTTCAACATACAGTTTGTTCGAGTTTTGAATGATCATGGGTCGTGCGGTGAATTCGACATCGTTCAAGAAACCGGCCAAATCAACCTCCTCGATGTAAAGCTCCATTTTACCAGCTTCAATTTTCGAGATATCCAAAACATCATTGACCATTGCCAAAAGATGTTTGCCTGCAGCACTAATCTTTTGAAGGTCAGCAATGTCTTCACCACGACTTTCAAGCTCTGCATCTTCCAACAATATTTCGCTATACCCGATCACGGCATTAAGTGGTGTTCTCAGCTCATGGCTCATTTTTGCCAGAAAATCAGACTTCGCACCATTTGCAGCAACAGCATCATCTTTTGCTGCGATCAATTCCTGCAGCGTTAAATCATGCCTGTCCTGTTCTTTAAGCAATTCAGATTGTGAATCCACAATATTTGTATAGTAGATTGCCATCATAAACACATAGCCACAGGCACACAGCGCTGAGATCAGCCCTGCTTCCACCATAGAGGTTAAAGGAATATTGACTGGAAATGAGCTGTCATTCAGATAGGTAAAATAGAACAACGCCATACTGAGGATCAAGCTGGCGGGAACTGCAAACCTGGCGATCCAGGATGAACCCACATAGAAAAAAGCCAGCAGAGGTACGGTAATTACCCAAATCAGGAACGGTGAACTAACTCCACCATAGTTGTAAGCGCCCCACAGGATTGCAAATGTGAGGTTCTGAATTGATATGAAGGCAAGTAATTCATAGTAGCGGCCGAGATATTTTACCGCGAATGGGAACACCCAAAACAACGTGAGTGAAGCCCCCAGTATATAAACATGCGGCCATGGATTGGGATCTTGAAGCAGTAAGAATATCGTAATCGGGTGCCCCAATAACGGGCCCATTAAATGCGAAATCAAGAACATTCGTACATTTTTGGTCTTGTCAGCATCCTTTAGAATGGAATCTGGTACAAACCAATTTACGATTGAATCCAGATACATCTGGAGTGAGACAAACTTAATACCCATAACACCGCCCGATTCATTAATTTCAAGGCAAAGTTACATGAATTGTATTAACCGCTGGTTATTACAGGGCAATTTTATGGAGTTTTGGTGGTGCGAATAAAAATCAGCAGCGGTTTAGAATTGAACGCCTACCCTCAAGCGAACGGATTCAAGATCTGCTCGAATACCAGAATTGTCGAAATTTCGAAAATTGTAATGCTGGTAATTTACGCCTGCAAAAATGTAATCGGTTATCTTGTAGTCGACACCGACGCCAATTACCCGGCCAAAATCTTCAAGATTAATATTAGTCGTACCGTAAGCAATGCCGCCGGTCGCATAAATCATCGCATTGCCCATGACAAACCCTATTCGACCTCGAAGCGATCCCACATCTAAGACAGAAATAGTTGGTAGCTTGGTAAAAGCAATATTATATTTATTATAATCGCCTTCGATACCGACAACAAAATTCTCATCTACCTGATGATTGTAACCAATAACGCCACCGTATATTGATCCATCGCCGTAGTCGCTGACAAGTCCATTATTGTCAGATATATTATCATAGCCAACATTTGCAGCGGCATAGAAACCGGACCAGGCATCGATTGATCCTCTTAACGCCGGAGCATTATTTCGATCCGCGGCCATCAGCACTGTTGAAGAACAGCAAAGCAATAAACCTGCAAAAATTTTAATCATAAACTCATCCAACATACTAAATTCAACCGCAGGGCATTGCGATCATGGCGAGAGATTAAGACAATTACAGTTTATGAACCCTTAACAACGAATAATCGAGCTACCCAAGTGGGCACTTCGTGAATTTTAAACAACAATATCAATGCTTTAATCAATTTATTCTTTTGCAACCCCAGCTACGGAACCATAATCAAGCAACTATTTTTAAGTGTATTTACTAATTATTACAACTTTAAGTTCATCATTCAGTTCCTGATCAGGCACTTTAGCCAGGGAAATCGATTCCAATTTTTGCCAAGGGTACTTTAATGCATATCAATTCAATTCCTATCGGAAAAAATCCTCCCGACGATATCAATGTAATAGTTGAGGTGCCCATTGGCGGCGAACCAATCAAATATGAAATGGACAAAGCTTCCGGTGCGTTGTTTGTTGACAGATTTTTGTACACCCCGATGGTCTATCCGGGCAATTATGGGTTTGTACCTCACACATTATCTGATGATGGCGACCCGATTGATGTGCTGGTTTGTAATGTTCGGGCGATCGTACCCGGTGCCGTTATGAATTGTAGGCCTGTTGGTGTTTTGATCATGGAAGATGATGGCGGACAGGATGAAAAAATTATTGCTGTACCATCCAATGAACTGACCCTTAGATATGAGCAAGTCTCAGACTACACCTATTTACCGGGTATATTGCTTGAGCAAGTTGAACATTTTTTCCAGCATTACAAGGATCTCGAGCCTGGTAAGTGGGTCAAAATCATCAAATGGGATGGTGTTGATTGTGCAAAACGGTTGATTGATGAGGCTATTCAACGGGCTAAATAAACGATCGATCCTTGTTCATTAAAATATTGCTTTATAAAGCAACCATAATGAATTTGACCCTTTCATAGTCTCTTCCAGGCACTGATCTTTCAAAACCCGAGCCACCGGGTCTTTAATGTTATATTCGCTGCAATAGCCTTTGCTGTTTGCGTATCGGTAATTCTCAAGGCCGATCAGGGCCGCAACAATGCGCACGGTCAGCGCAATCGCCAAAACAAATATCACTATATTTTTCCAACTGCCCATAATGTCTCCAAGGCTTTCAATTAACGGAGACGACCCCCGAAATTGGTTTGACTGCGTGTTTTTTGTACGATTGTTTTTCGGTGAAGTGTTGATCATCTTGCAACCTTTTGGCCCCGCTGGTTGCAGAATAGGCTGATTCCCGAAGAGTGAACAGTGGGAGGAGATACAATTCACTCTTCGGTACTACAACTTGGTAGGCCATAACCCGGTTGCGCATTAGTTTTTGTGCAGGATAAAACTAAATTATGCAGCGAACCGGGCCACAAGAACAAAATACGGCCCCAACCGTAAATAAACCTTTAATTGATACTAAATTTTATTCAACTTAAAATTGTCATGGTTGCTGAATTATTCGCATATGTCTATAATATAGATAAGTATCTGGGATTTGTGCGAAATATTGCTTTACAGAATTCGCCAAAGACCTGCGAAGAAGGTTCAGTTCTGCAAAAATACAGATAGTGACTTGCCTACAATTTTGACGATGGAGAGAATACACCAATGCCTAAAACTACATTCAAATTTATTCAAGCCGCATTTGCTGCCATTGCTTTTGTGCTGGTAATTTTTATAGCGCAAAACCCCGCCAGCGCCCAGACCAGCACAAGCGAATGCAAAGGCCTCTCCAAGACAGCCTGCACAAGAAAAGACAGCTGTTCCTTTGTAAAGTCATTTACCCGCTCGGATGGGACAAAAGTGAATTCATTCTGCAGACGCAAATCCGGCGGCGCTTCTTCAAGCACCTCTAAGGCTAAGAAAAAGAAAACAACGGCTGCTAAAAAATCCAGCAACAAGAAAAAAACAACCAAAGCCAAAACAAGTTCAAAGAAAAAGCAGAGCAAAGACGCCAAAAAGAAAGCTGAAGATACGAAAAAAGATCCGAAGGAAAAGACTTCAAAAAAGGCGAAAGCTAAAAAAGACACTGATTCCAAGGCTAAAAAAGCCAAAAAGGATAAGGATTCCAAGGCAGACAAGCCAAAGAAGAAGACTGATAAGAAAGCTAAAAAATCAGAACCAAAGAAGAAGTCTTCCAAGAAAAAATCTGAGCCAAAGAAGTCCAAATCCAAAAAGAAACCAGCTAAGAAAAAAACCAAGAAGAAGAAAAAATCAAGCTAATTCAGATAGCCTTATAAGTTGGTGGCCGGTTGCACATTCTGGCCATTAATGCTTGCAATAGATGACTTTTGGAAAATGGTGACATCTTGAAAATTGCCTTTATTGCAAGCCCGGCCAGTGAGGCCGTCGCAGCCTTGTCGGAGCTGACGGCCATCCACGGTAATTGCGACCCGATGGGTGCGGATATAATTGTCGCGCTTGGCGGCGATGGATTTATGCTGCAAAGCCAACATCAGTTCATGAATTCTGGCATCCCAATTTACGGAATGAACCAGGGAACCGTTGGGTTTCTTATGAATGTATTCATTGTGGAAAACCTGCCAGACAGGCTTGCGAGCGCGATTAAAAGCAGAATTCACCCGCTTAAAATGAGCGCCATTGATAGTGATGGAAAGACCCATCAAGCGCTGGCGATCAATGAAGTATCGCTGTTTCGCCAGTCGCATCAGGCGGCCAAATTAAAGATCGTGATTGATGGCAAAACCCGACTTGAACAACTGGCCTGTGACGGGGTAATGGTTGCCACACCGCAAGGTTCGACCGCCTATAACCTTTCAGCCCACGGACCGATATTACCGCTTAACGCGCCTTTGCTGGCATTAACCCCGGTAAGCGCTTTCAGGCCTCGCAACTGGAAAGGCGCATTGCTGCCCAATACGGCAAATGTTCATATAGAAGTGATTGCGGCGCACAAACGCCCGGTCAATGCGGTTGCCGATAATATTGAGATCAAATCGGTTATCAGCGTCGACATTCAAGAGGACCGGCAGTCGCACGGCATTTTGATGTTTGACCCCGAGCACACCTGGGACGAGCGCATTTTGGCTGAACAATTCAGCTATTAGAGCGTGTCCGTCTTTGACGGAATCACTCTATTTTCAGTTGGATTTGGTGATATTTGCCATTTCGCGAAAATATGCCTCTGCGACTTCATCGGCCGGGAACATTAACTCGACCTTTAAATTATCAAGCACAACATCTTGTACAGAACCAAAGCTTGCGATGGTTGAGAACACGGAAATTATACGACCATCAATATTGAAGCTCGTTGAAATGACCGCCTTGGTGCGATCAATCCCTTTGCCTTTGGCGTGATTATTAAAGTGGCTGATTAGATTATCCACCAATGTTTGTAATTTTGGACCGGGGACTGAAATCAGTGTCTCTGCCCGCAACCGGGCGATTAAAAGCCCAATAGTTTCCTCCCAGTTTTCTATTTTTGACTGTTCTGGCGTTTGCGATGCCAGTGCCTCCAGCAAATTTTTGTGTCCGCCAAATCCACTACTCTCCAGCAACATCACTGCCATTTTATTAGCAGCCTTGATGTTCCACAAATCATCGAGAGCGATCGCCGGGTATGGCATGTGGCTGTTCAGTAAATGTGAAATGGCCTGATGGACCGGTGCAAGATCTGCATCATCAACCGGGCGCTGAAGGTATGCCGGCGTAAACCCTGCCAATTGCAGCGCATGGTTGGTTTCGGCCTTTGGCATGGCAAGACTGTCTGCCAATTGCAACACCATTTCCCTGCTTGGCTGTGCCCTTCCCGTTTCCAGAAAACACACATGGCGCGCCGATACATCGGCCACAAGTGCCAATGATAATTGCGAAAACCGCCGCTTCTGCCGCCAGTCACGCAGCAGATTCCCAAAGGGTGAAAGTTGATGGGTTTGATGAGCCATATCGCCTGTATACACCTAAAACCGTTATTTTCACTTACCTTCGAGGTAATTGTTTTACCGATATTTGCGATCTATCAATTGGTCAATATCAGCAAACGGAGAACTTTCATGACACCCGAAACCAGCGCAAAATTCATTCAGATTACGGCCATAGGATTTATCGGATTTGCTATCCTCTGGGCTACTGCACCCTATGCCGGAATAGATGTATTTGCTCAAACCATGCTGGATATTCTGGATTGGCCCTATGGCGATAAGGGTCCGCTAACCCGCTCCGAGATGTGGCTATCATCTATCGGGGCCGGGCTGACCATGGCAATTAGCGTAATGTTGCTTGGCATCGTGGTGCCCGCGATCAATTCTGGTGACCAACGCATTGTCCGGGTTACAATATGGGCCTTTGTTGCCTGGTATATCGTTGATGGGGTGGGTTCTTATGCATCAGGTGTTGGATCAAATGTATTCTTCAACACTATATTTTTACTGATGATTTTGCTGCCATTAATGCTGGTTCGGTTCGATAATAAACCCGCGCGCAAATAGAAAGAACGCCTACGCGGCGCTGCTGATTTCTCGCACCCGCATCAAAGCGGCCTCGCGGGTAACCTCCGATGAGATGCGGCGCAGCAGTGCCAAAAGGCTTTGATTGGGATCGGGTGTTGCCGAAATATACTGATCAATTATCCGGTCCATAACGTGCTTTTGCACTTGAATATCTTCATCCGTGTCATTCAACTCGGCCTCATCGCGCCAGATATCTACGGCGGCGGTAATGGCTGGAATGGCCGCTTTCGGCAGGCCGGAACGATCATAGATCGCCCTGAATGCGGCGGTACGCCCCTGCTGCAACACGGCCAGAATCCGATTTTCCGGAATAGAACTTAAATTGGCGATTGCTGCGGTAAACAGCGAAATATTACCGATGCAAACAGAACGCACCAGAAATGCTGCCGTCAACTGCTCGGATTTTCGCAATTGCTCAACCAGCGGCGCTATCTCATTTGGTGGCACATGAAAGGCCAATTGCAGGCTGGAGCGATCTCTTGCCTCGCAAACCACCCGATTGGCACGCTTTTCACTCAGCCAGGTTTTACCCACCACCAGTTTTTCCAGTGCTGTTGCCATTTGTGAAATCAGAGCCTGACGAATATCCGCCGGCAGGTTGTTACCAGACAACAAAGCCTCACGAATTTCTGCGTGCTTACCAAAGTTTTCGGCAATGGCACGAAGGTTTTCCGTCGACAAATTGATTTGGCTGTTCTGCAATAATGCCAGACAGGTATCATAATTTTTGGCCGCGATTAATTCGCTTGCGACCCGGTTTGACAAAGGCTGTCTGCAGGCGATTGCCAAAAGAGAAACCGCATCATTGGCGGCAATAATTTCAATAAGTTCCGAATCCAGAAACAATGGCGAGCGACAAAGCACCAGCATGGCGATATCGGATTGATCCCTTGCCAGTGCCATAATCAAATGCCTAGGGGCGGCTGCGTTCGATGCCAAAACATCGGCCATCGCATAGCGCACCTTGGCGGATTGATCGTCCAGCAACAATGTCAGGGCTGCATCTGCCGCATCTGCTTCTTCCGCCGACATTTCAGAGCTCAACCGCGCGCGGGCAAGTGCTGCTGCTGCATCTGCCCGGCTGGATTTGGGTGCCGTATCCAACCAATGTAAGAAACGCTGAACAATCATTTATGAATTCCACATACAAACTTAGTGCAATGAAACACTGCTAGCTTGTAAATAGCGGAAAAGGTTTAACGATTTGTTCACTACAGATGCTAATGTCTTGATAAGGAAATGAACGCGGCATAAGGTCAACTTCAGCACGGCGTTTACGCGCACAAAGCAAGAAACAGGAATTACAAATGGCGGGTCTGTATTTTGAAGAATTTCATGTTGGACAAATATTCAAACATGAATTGACCAAAACGGTTACAGAATCTGACAATATGTTGTTCTCCACCATGACGCTGAACCCTCAGCCCTTGCATATCGACCGGCATTTTGCCGCCCAAACCGAATGGGGCGAGCCCTTGGTCAATTCACTGTTCACGTTGGGGCTGATTATCGGAATTTCGGTGGGCGACACCACACTTGGCACCACGATTGGCAATCTTGGAATGACCGATGTCGGCTTCCCTGCCCCGGTTTTTCAGGGCGATTCGATCCATGTGACCACCGAAGTAATGGCGGTTCGCGCCTCTAAATCCAAACCGGACCGGGGCATTGTGACCTTTGAACATCGCGGCTTTAACCAGAATGACGAACTTGTGGCCATTTGCACCCGTCAGGCGATGATGCGCTGCAAGACAATCGGAGTATAGATATATGCGCTCCCTGCTATTTGTTCCCGGAGACAGCGAGAAAAAACTCGCCAAAGGTCTGGAAAGCGGCGCAGATGTGCTGCTGGTTGATCTGGAAGATTCCGTTTCGCTCGACAACAAGATCGAGGCCCGGCGCATCACCGCCGCCTACCTTGCCGACAATCTGGAAAACCCCGATGCGCCGACCATATTTGTGCGCATCAACAGTTTTGACAGCAATATGCTGGAAGACGACCTTAAGGCCATCATGGTGGCAAAGCCGCACGGCATATTGCTGCCCAAGGCCGAGCACGGCAAAGATGTCGCTCTTTTGGATGCGCGATTGCGGGTCTATGAGGCTGAAAACAATATCAGCGATGGCAAAACCCGCATTGCCGCAATCATAACCGAAACCGCGCTTGGTACGCTGAATGCAGGCACCTATGGCGATCGCAGCCAGCGGCTTTCGGCACTCACATGGGGTGCGGAAGACCTTTCCGCCGATATTGGCTCTCTGGAAAAGCGCGATGCCAATGGCAATTACCGGGCGGTTTTTCAACACGCACGCACGGTCACCCTGCTTGGTGCGGTAGCGGCGGGCGTTGCCCCAATCGACACCGTCTATACCGATTTTCGCAATATGGAGGGCTTGCGCGAGGAATGTGAAGAATCCGCCATTGATGGATTTACCGGCAAGATGGCCATTCACCCGGCGCAGGTGGAGATTATCAACAGGGCATTCACCCCATCTGATGAGGCGATTGAACGGGCAAAGACAATCGTTGAAGCCTTTCAGGCGGCGGGCAATCCGGGCGTGATTGGCCTGAACGGCGAAATGCTCGACCGCCCTCACCTCAAACGCGCTCAATTACTATTGTCGCGGGTGATGGGGACGGCGGGATGATGGATGTGCGGACTTTCCAAGCGCTTCAATTTTAATAATGTCACAGATCAATGCATCTGCATTAATAATTGCAACCAAATTTTTCATTCCACAAACAGTCGTTTTTGACAATAAATCTAGGGAGCGACTAGCTCGGCCAGCTTCGCCGCAACGTCTGCCATCGGTTCTTCTGCAGTACTTAGACCAGTTCGCGAACCAAGCAAAGGACTGACGTCGCGAAGGGCTTCATATGTCGTGTTATGCACGATGGGAACCAGCAGGTCGGTCGCAAGAAGTGCCGAAAGCTCTTTATCAGCGATGCTTTCTCTTGGAAGGACACGCAGTAATGCAGGGGTTACAAGTACTATTCCTACTCGCGACTTAGCCAACCCCTTATCAATTTCTCGAAGCAACGGTGTGCCGAGAACAACGTCCTTTTCACTGAACCAGACTGAAACGCTGAGCGACTCGAGTAGATCATGAAGCTCTGTAGCAGCCCCTTTTCGATCCTCCCATGCGTGGCACAGAAAGACGTCTCGACGGTCAGGCGTGGATACTCGCTGTTCGACGCTACGACGAACCGGAGTGAGTGCTGCCACCTCAGCAGATGTATACATCACGATCGAGCCTGCTTGCGACCATTTTGGCCTTACGCTGCGACTGGAATTTCTTATGCTGCTTCGTCCACCCCCAACACTCCCCGAAAAGACGTTTGGTGAGGAGTAAGATGGAGGCGAGTACGAATTGTAGCCATGATAACCGCGACGGCCACCACCACATGCGGGGCAGTTAGCCGCTCCGCTCGCGGTGCGATGGCCCCGTGCTGGTGCTGTACATCCTGCCATGTTCATGTCTTTCTAAGGAGTGGAAGATCAAAACCCGTAAAGGTTGAGCATTATAGGCTGATTCCCTTAGTAAAAACAACTGTAACGGCAATTGCAGATCGTCACCCAATTGGTCTCGAAAGCAGCCCAATTCCAAGCCGTTGTTGAAGGTTTTAGCTTGTCTAACAATAGCTGCCATTCATGGCCTCTCTCCCCACCTACCCCTTATATTCAGGCCGCAGCATTTCATAAACGCTTTCGACCGTGGAAAAATCCATATAGCCAAGTCTTGAAACCGGTTTGGTGATGTTCACATCAAAGCGTCCGTCTACAATCGACTCTTCAGCGATATGAATGCAAGATGGCCCTCACCTCAAGCGCGCGCAATTGTTGTTGTCGCGTGCGGGTGAAATGGATGCTTAGCAATAACTCAAGGGCAGCAATTCGGACGAAGCGACGTTGGATTTTCTACGCCGAACGTCAGCTCTTTGATAAATACTCAGGCCTCTGCGAGTAATGTAAAGGTGCCCGGTATTGCCGAATTGCTCCCATCAGGGTGTTCATCCAAGCGCACTATGGTGAATCCGCTTTTGATAACCGCAGTGAGTACCTCTCCCATTGTCCAAAAGCGATACTGACATTTGCCAAGCGACGCTCCCTCAACATCTGGATTCGGCACGTCAGCCTCAATCAGCTTGTCGGAAAAGTAATCTTGCAGCCCACCTGTCCAAAAGAGTTTCCGTTGGACTGGGTGGAACTCGTTCAAAAAAAGCACGCCTCCGTCCTGAACCAAACCCCGCATTGCGGTAAAAAACAGTTCTATGTCTTCGTGGTAGTGAAGAATACCAAGCTCAAGAACGAGCGAGTCAAATTTGTGAGGCAGATCAAGGCTTTCGGCTTCTAGGATATCGCAAACAGCATAATCTATTGAAACGTTTGCGGCTTCTGCCATTTCAACTGCAAACCGACGGTTCTCCTCAGAAAAATCAATGACCTGTACTTTGGCACCCAACACCGCGAGCGCAACGGCTACTCGGCCATGCGAGCCTTGCACACTGCAAATCCGTTTTCCCTCAAGTGCTCCCAAATAGGGCAATATGCGACGTAGAGGATGTTCAGGATTGGACACAATTCGCTGTGCTTCAATACCGACGCCGCCAAATGCAGCTACCCAAGCATCGTAGCGACTTGCGTTCCAAGCTTTGCGATTGGATTCTGTCAAGTTGTTGCTCATGTCTGGCTTCATCTTTTCAACCTAACTAAACGCAGAAATTTCACAAGCGGACGTCCGAACAATTTACGGGATTGGCAAAATGGGCTCAATCGGCCTCTAACCCCGCTTAAAATCCCCATCTCGCCCCCTACTCCTTATATTCAGGCCGCAGCATTTCATAAACGCTTTCGACCGTGGAGAAATCCATATAGCCAAGTCTTGAAACCGGTTTGGTGATGTTCACATCAAAGCGCCCGTCTACAATGGCCTCCTCGGCGATATGAATGCCGACCACCTGACCAATGAACAGGTGGTTCTGGGAGGGATTGCCATCAATGTCTTTTGGATTGATGATTTGCACTAATTTGCATTCCAGCGCCGAAAATGCCTTGGCAACACGCGGACAGGCGACCATTTTCCCATCGGCTTTTTCGATATTGGCATAGTCAAATTCGCTCACATCGGGTGGGCAGTCGGCTGAACTTAAATTCATTACCTCTTTTAAATTATCGCTAACAAAATTGCAGGTAAATTCGCCGGTATCAGCAATGTTACGGGCATTATCTTTAATGCCAGCGGAACCGAAAATCACCATTTTTGGCCGCTCGCCCATCGCATTGAAAAAGCTGTAGGGGGCAAGGTTTGCAATGCCTGTTTTCGACAGGGTAGAAATCCAGCCTATCGGCCGGGGCGAGACAATCGCCTTAAACGGATCGTGGGCAAGATTATGGTCGTTGGTGGAGGCTTCATAAAACACGTTGATTCTCTTTAATTGGAGGATGAATAAATTGAGTGAATGTCGCTAATTTCCGGGCGGGTTCGGTCGGTCTTTTCAGCCGTCGGCGTGCCAATATGAACCATGCCGGCGACCTGCTCGCCACCCGTGATGCCGAGCAATGCGAGCGCGTTTTCATTACGCGTGTACCATCCGGTTAGCCATTGGGCGCCAAAGCCCATTGCATTGGCAGCGATTAGCATTTGCATGGTGGCGGCTCCTGCTGAAAGCAGCTGCTCCCATTGGGAAATTTTTGGGTGCTCGGCTGCACACGACACTACCGCGATAACCAGAGGTGCCGACTTAAACCGAGAAATCTCTTTTTCACGCGATTCTTTACGGGCCTCATCTGCATCTTTATCGGATAAGGCTATCAGATTATCGCACAGCTTTTGCCGCTCCGCGTGGGGATATTCAATAAACCGCCAGGGGCTTAGCTTGCCATGATCAGGCACGCGCGCCGCAAGGGTGATCAATTGCGCAACCTCGTTTGCGGTGGGTGCGGGCTCAACCAGTGTCATTGCAAGATCGGACCGTCTGGTTTTCAGATAGTTCAGAAGATCGTTGTTGAAGTCAGAATTCACGAGTTTCACGGCTCCGCTTGGCATGGGGACTTTATTTAGCTATTCATTGGCATATCAAAAGCCATTTTGTCATGAAATTGCCATCAAGCATGGATTTTATCCTGAGGCAATTGGTTATCTGGACAAGTTCTCAATGTTTGTAATTAAACTCATACGTTCTGGATTATTATTAATTCCAATGTTGGCCTTGGCCCTGCCCGGTATAAACCTTGACACCGCGCTGGCACAGGATGCGGCAAAGCCCGCGCGTAATTTTGTTGCGCCGATTGAAAAAAACAAGCCGCAACAGGTAAAACATGAGCTGATACTGGAAGCCAAACTGACCGAAAAAGGCAAGTCGATTGAAAAGGGCATGTTGTGGCGGGTGTTTTCTGCGCGCGAAAACAGCGACGGCAAGCTCAATATTATCGGTAGCGGCCAAGGTGGTACAACGGCGTTTTTGCTACCGGCGGGCAGCTATATGGTGCACGCGTCATTCGGCCGGGCGGGTGCTACCAAGCGCGTCACCCTTGCGCGCGGTGGTGGGCTCCAGACATTTGTTCTAAACGCAGGCGGGCTGAAACTTAACGCCTATGCGGGAAAAAGAAAAATCTCAAATCCGAAGCTGAAATTTGCGATTTATGCGCAAAGTGAAGGCGACAATGGAAAACCAAACGCCATTGCGCGCAATGTATCTGCCGATAAAATTGTGCGGTTGAATGCCGGAACCTATCATGTGGTTTCCGAATATGGAGATATCAACGCTTCGGTTCGGGCCGATTTGCGTGTCACCGCCGGTAAATTGACCGAGGTTACATTGCAGCATCGGGCGGCTCGCATTACCCTGAAACTGGTCAGTGAAACAGGTGGCGAGGCCATTGCGGACACGGCCTGGTCTATCGTTTCCGATCAGGGCGCTGTGGTGAAAGAAAGCAATAAAACCTTCCCGACCATGATACTTGCATCGGGTGATTATACGGCACTTGCCCGCAATGGCGGCGAAGTCTTTACCCGCGACTTTACGGTGAAAGAAGGCGGTGACGGCGACGTTGAAGTGGTTGCCAAGTAATCAGCTATTCGCGCTGATTTTCGCCGAAATCCATGCGGCAATTTCCTTTAATGCAATCGTACCTTCGGGCACAACCTTGGTCAGGCTGACGAAAGCATGGACCTGCCCCGGAAAATGGCGGTGAACCGTCGCAACACCAGCCTCATCAAGCTTTTTGGCGTAGTCAGTGCCATCATCGACAAGCGGATCAAAGCCACCGGTGACAATGTAAGCATCCGGTTGGCCGCTCAAATCCTCCGCCTTTAAGGGTGAAAATTTTGGATCATCATAATCATTGAACGCGCCCGCATATTGATCGCGATACCAGCTCATGCGAGCTTTTGGCAACACATAGGCGTGTTCTAGCTCATTGATGGATTGGGAGTTCAGATTTCCATCGGTTACCGGATAAATCAACACCTGAAATTTCGGCACTGGCCCGCCGCTTTGGCCAACCTGCTGCGCAACAACGGCGGCAAAACACCCGCCTGCACTATCGCCGCCAACACCCACCATATTACCGTTGATGCCAAGTGCTTCGCTGTTTTCTACTACATATTGATAGGCGGCAATGGCATCATCGACACCGGCGGGATATGGAAATTCCGGTGCCAAACGATAATCAATGGCCACAACAATTGCGCCAGACCATTTGGCTAGTTTTGCGCAAACCTCGTGGTGCGATTCCAGATCACCCTGAATGAAGCCGCCACCATGATAATAGATCATTGCTGGGCGAAGATTAGAAATATCAGGTTCATCGCTGTAAAGTCTGGCCTTAACCGGACCATCTGCGCCACCAATCTCAATATCTTCAATCCGGGTAAGAGCGGGCGCTTTCGTGTCAAACAATTTAGCGGTTTTGGCTAGCTGGGCGCGGCTTTCGGCAATTGTCGGCATTTGCGCCCCATCGCGCAGGTGATTGGCCAAACGACCAAGTGCAAAGGCTTTGGGGTCAATCATTTCACCACGATAGGTATCGCGGTCTGGATTGAATATTTTCACCACCGCTTCCGGCATGTAAACGGAAATCAGGCTTGTGAGCATCGCAATTTTTGACATAATTCTTCCCGCAGCAACAGGTTAAAAGCTGATGCTAGTCGAAACTTGCTCGCTTGTCTGCTGCCGGCGTTTAATGTCTGGTGCCACCGCCTCATCGGTCAATATATCCACCGCTTCACCCAGTGTCATGGATGACTGATTGCGTGAACCAAGACGGCGAATATTGACCGTTTCTTCTTCCGCTTCCCGCATACCGCAAACCACGATCACCGGCACTTTTGCCAATGAATGCTCACGTACCTTGTAATTGATTTTCTCATTGCGGAAATCGGTTTCAACCCGAAGACCTTGCGCCCGTAGGCGATCAGCAACCTTTTGACCATAATCATCGGCATCCGATGTAATGGTCGCAACAACTATCTGCAAAGGTGCCAGCCAAAGCGGGAAATGGCCTGCATGATGTTCAATCAAAATGCCGATAAAGCGTTCCAGCGAGCCAAACATGGCGCGGTGCAACATAACCGGGCGCACCTTGTTGGAATTGCTGTCGATGTAAAATGCATCCAGCCGCTCAGGCAGCATCAAATCCACCTCATTGGTGCCGCACTGCCAGTCGCGGCCAATGGCATCGCGCAGAACATATTCAAGTTTGGGGCCATAAAACGCCCCCTCGCCCGGGTTCAGCGTCCATTCCTTGCCGGATGCTTCAATCGCCTCACGCAGCGCATTTTCGGCCTTGTCCCACGCATCATCAGAACCGATTCGCTTTTCGGGACGATCGGAATATTTGATGTGCACATCGGTAAAGCCAAAATCCTCATAGATCGACAAGATCAAATCATTGATCTTGAGACTTTCCTCGGTGATCTGCTCTTCTGTGCAGAAAATATGCGCGTCATCCTGGGTAAAGGCGCGCACCCGCATAAGCCCGTGCAATGCGCCCGATGGTTCATAGCGCATCACATTGCCAAACTCTGAAAGTTTCAGCGGCAATTCGCGATAGGAGCGCAGGCCGTTTTTGAAAATCTGCACATGGCCGGGGCAGTTCATCGGTTTAATGGCGAATACACGATCATCTTCGGTCTTGGTGATGAACATATTCTCGTGATATTTTTCCCAGTGGCCAGAGGCCTCCCACATCGCGCGGTCAAGGATTTGCGGCGTATTAACCTCCTGATAACCTGCATCCTGCTGACGGCGGCGCATATAGTCGATCAGGATTGAAAACAGTGTCCAGCCTTTTGGATGCCAGAAAACAACGCCCGGGCCTTCTTCCTGAAAATGAAACAGATCCATCTCACGACCGAGTTTGCGGTGGTCGCGCTTTTCGGCCTCTTCCAGCATGGTCAAATATTGGTCGAGCTGCGCTTTATCGGCCCATGCGGTGCCGTAAATACGGGTCAGCATGGCATTATCCGAATTACCGCGCCAATAGGCTCCGGCAATGCTCATCAGCTTAAAATGGGTGCCTACCTGACCGGTGGAGGCCATATGCGGCCCGCGACAAAGGTCGAACCAATCGCCTTGCGAATAGATTTTTAGATCTTCGCCCTCAGGAATGGCATCAATCAGTTCCAGCTTATAATCTTCACCCTTATCGGCAAAAACCTGATGGGCTTTCTCACGCGACCAGAGCGATTTTTCAAACGGTTTGTTGCGCTGGATAATCTCGCGCATTTTCTTCTCGATTTTAGGAAGATCATCCGGGGTGAAAGGCTTGTCACGGGCAAAATCATAATAGAACCCGTTTTCAATCACCGGGCCAATGGTAACTTGCGTACCAGGGAAAAGCTCCTGCACGGCCTCGGCCATCACATGGGCCGCATCGTGGCGAATGAGTTCCAGGGCGCGCGGGTCATCACGGGTGACGATTTCAATTGCGCCATTGTTTTCAATCGGGTCGGTTAGGTCCTGCAACTCATCATTCAGCGCAATTGCAACGGATTTTTTCGACAGGGATTTGGAAATTCCCTCGGCAATTTCGCGACCGGTAATGCCAGTAGGAAAATCTCGAACAGAGCCATCGGGAAATGATAGGGAAATGGATGCGTTTGGCGTATCGGGCGTGCTGGCCATTGGGGGGCAGTCTCCTTGTTCCAGTCCCGCAAACGAACGCGGGTGGGTTGATAATCATTTGGTATTTAATTGAATAGCAGGATTCGTCAAGCCTAATGGTATGAAAGAGCTGAAAGCTGATTTTCCGCAACATTCAGGCCGCCCGTGGTTCGACAGGCCCACCATGAGGGCGGAGGCAGTTTTTATCTTTCAATTTCCAACGCCCAAAGGGCCGCCGCGCCATCGTAGAGCCGCTGCATAATCTGCATTTCAGTGACCCCAAGCCTGGCTGATGGGGAAATATCGACCAACCCATCGCTGCCCGCATCCGAATGTTCGCCACCCGCCCCACGCACCGCAAGGCCAAGGTTTTTGGCTTCCTGTTTAAGCTGAGAAAGGTCTGTTCCCCCGCTCGTCAGATTTGGCAGTTTCATGTGCAGCGATGCGCGCATTCCGGCCCCAAGATTGGTTGGGCAGGATGTAACATTGCCATAGGTTGGCGAGGTTGCAAATGGCGGCAGCAATTGCCCAAGAATTTCAAGACCTGTTGCCAACCGCGCAAACATCGCATTGAGATTTCCACCACTTTGCATGGCCATAATGCGCAAATGATCTTCCTCTCCGACCCAGACCAGAAAATCCTCGTCTTTTGAAACATACATGCCCCGGCCATAGGGCCAGTCGCCACTGATACCGGCCACATTGAGATAGGGATCGGCGCTCATATCCTTAAACATCTGATGAGCACCAACCCGGCTTGCATATTCATCCGCACTGATCTCATTCGGTGAACCCGGTGTTATAGAGAGATATTGACCGCCATATTCAGGATTTTTGATCAGTTCATCAAAAGCACTTGAGGCGAGGATTTCAAACTCTACCCGTTGTTGCTTACTCATCGCGCCGGGCAAGGGAAAGGTTGAGGCATTGCGCGCCACCCGCACTCGCATGGAGACATCTTTTAACCGGGCATCAATTGCACCCAAATCACAAATATTGCGGGACGTATCCCAGTCATGCTCCTGCTTGATCGGTATATCGGCATTAATTCCATGAAAATCACGGATCATCGGGTCGAGTTGCGGGGCAAAACGATCATAATCATTCGGATTCATCGCATAGGCACCCATGCTACTATCCGGGTTTTGTGTGCCAGATGCGCAGATTTTCAACAATTGCTGCTGATCGGCATCATTGAGCGATGTAAAATAATCTGCATTAAAATGCCGGGCCATCAAGTTGCCGGGATTGGCTTTGCTGATTTCCGCAATTCTTGCAATAACGTCCTGGTTTTTCATAAATTTACTTTCTTAATGATTCAAATCTTGCGCATCGCTTTGTTTTGTCGTTCGCTTGCGCGTATACACGTGCGCTCTCTTTTATGCTCTACGCCTGCCCTCGTGCCTGACCCGACGGGTGCAATTTAAATTGCAAAATATTAATCTGGCACCCGGTCGATGCCATGCGTGCCATAGGGGCCGCAGCGCCCGACCCGTTTGGCAGCAAGCCAACCACCTTTAAGCAGGCCGTGGCGGGCAATCGCCTCATAGGCATATTCAGAGCAAGTTGGCATATGGCGGCAGGAATTACCAATAAACCCTGATAATGTCAGTTGATAAAACCTCACAAAAGCCACGCCGAATATTCTGCCCGGGGTTTTCCGCCACGGGCCGGAATAGTTTCTCGAATATTTTTTTGATCGCCCACTCATTTTTAAGCTGCCTTACCATGGGAAATCTGGTTAAGCGCATCAACAACCGCATCAAGCACCAGAAGCGTGGAAGCATGACGCGCCTTATGGTCTTTTACCGGTTGTAAATATTTCAGATCAGCAAACCGGCCTTCCGGTGGCGAACCGCCCTCTTTCAGCATTTTTTGCATTTCAAGCCGCGTTTGTTTCATTTCGGCCACCGTTGCGCCAATAATATTTGCTGCAACAATGGCGGATGATGCCTGCCCCAGCGCACAGGCCTTCACATCATGGGCATAATCAGTAATTTTATCGCCATCCACTTTTAAATCCACAACAACGGTTGACCCGCAAAGATTTGAATGGGCCTTGGCGCTCGCATCGGGCGCATCAAGGCGGCCAATTCGCCCTATATTACCGGCAAATCCAAGGATTTTTGAATTGTATAGATCATCAATCATGTAGCTATCTTAAACCTGATTTGAGAAAAGTCTCAAATTATTTGGATATTATTCGATAAATCATATATATGTAGGATCAGCACGGGTTAAAAGGCTTGGAGCTGTATTTAACCCACCCGATTAAAACTGATTGAGGCTTATGAGAAATGGACGCCATTTCCCCTAAAATTGAACCGGAGAAAAACCGGGAAACCCTCACCTCGAATGCGGGGCAAAACCGCCCCAGCCGAGAAGAGGCCGAAAAAGCCGTGCACACATTGTTGCGCTGGATTGGCGATGACCCGGAACGTGAAGGCCTGCTGGACACGCCTGCCCGCGTGGTAAAAGCCTATGAGGAACTTTATTCCGGCTACAGCAAATCGGCGGAAGAAATGCTTGGGCGCACCTTCGATGAGGTTGCCGGCTACGATGATATTGTGCTGGTAAAAAGCATTCCGTTTCATACCCATTGCGAACATCACATGGTGCCGGTTACCGGGCACGCTCATGTGGCCTATCTGCCCAACGGTACGGTGCTTGGCCTTTCCAAAATTGCCCGTGTGGTGGATTTGTTTGCCCGGCGGCTGCAAACGCAGGAATCGCTCACCGCACAAATAGCCGCCGCCATTCAAGATAATCTCGACCCCAAAGGTGTGGCTGTTATGATTGAGGCGGAACATATGTGCATGTCGATGCGCGGCATTGAAAAGCAGGGTTCCACCACCATGACCACCACTTTTACCGGGGCTTTCAAGAATGATCCCGATGAGCAGGTGCGCTTCATGACCATGATACGGATGAGTGCTTAGGCCGATACTAAAGTGTTGAATCCGGTTTCAGCTTTATGCATTTGATCTAAAACAGTTTTCAGTTTGATGCGTTTAGAATGCTGTAAATTTAGTGAGTTGAATATGTCCGACACGCTCTTCCCTGCCCCCGGCTCCAAATCAGAACAGGAATCAGGCGCTGTATTTGCCCCTAAATTCGGTGCCGACGGGCTGGTGACCGCGATTGTTTGTGATGCCTCAACCGGCCAGTTGCTCATGGTTGCCCATATGAATGCGCTGGCCATCCAACGCTCGCTGGAATCCGGAGAAGCCCACTATTGGAGCCGCTCTCGAGACGAGCTTTGGCACAAGGGTAAAACCTCGGGCAATGTTCATAAAATCGTTGAAATCAGTACCGATTGCGATCAGGACGCGCTGTTGCTCAAGGTCGAAGTTGAAGGCCACGGCGCCACCTGCCACACCGGCAGGCTTTCGTGTTTTTATCGCAAAATCACCTTCACCGATGGCAAGGCGGCACTTGAAGCCGATGCGGGAAAGCCGCTCTTTGACCCGAATGAGGTCTACGGAAAATAGGTAGTATTTTTGGCGCTATTGCCAAGCTCGGTTTCATTGGGCGGCCAATTCAACCAATATTCACGGTTTGGATAGGTTTTATCAGTAACATCCCAAAATATAAACGGAATTTTTGGGAAGTAGACAATCATGTTACTGCGCCGCGCTCGCACGCCTTCAGTATCTGATGAGATTGATAATCAGGATTGCACCCCGGAACGGGCTGACAATATCACGCCAATTAATGCAGAGACAGTTCCGGCTGTGGCGTTGGCCCTTGGCGGCGGTGCGGCCCGTGGATGGGCTCATATTGGCGTATTGCGCGCATTTGAAGAGGCAAATATTCCAATCAACCTGATATCCGGCACATCCGTTGGCGCTCTGGTTGGAGCGTGTTATCTGGCCGGAAAACTTGATGAACTTGAAGGTTTTGCCCGTGGGCTGACCAAACGCAAACTTATAGGATTTCTTGACATAAGCCTGCGTGGCAGCGGTTTGATCTCAGGAATGAAGCTTGCCGAACGGATGAAGGAACACTTAGACGGTGTAACTTTTGACCAGCTTTCCCATCCGTTTATTTGTGTTGCCACAGAAATCTCAACCGGGCACGAGGTTTGGCTGAGCCAGGGTCCGGTGATCGATTCCATCCGCGCATCCTACGCATTGCCGGGTATTTTTGAACCAGTTCTGCATGACAATCGCATTCTGGTTGATGGCGCATTGGTCAACCCGGTTCCAGTCTCAGTATGCCGGGCGTATGGTTCGCAAATGGTTGTGGCGATCAATCTGAACTCGGATGTAAACGGGCGCGCCCAGATCATTCGTAATAAGAAAACCGCGCTGCATCAAAATTTGCATTCTGGCGCGCAAAGTAACCAACGCACAGAAACTGAAAGCAGCGGTAAGCGCTCCTATATGCGCAAATTGCTCGGTGGGAATGGCTCAATTCCCAGTATCAGCACTGTGATGGTTGAATCGTTCAATATTATTCAAGACCGTATTGCCCGCTCTCGGCTGGCGGGCGATCCGCCAGACATTACAATTGGCCCAGGTGTTGCGCATATTGGACTGGCCGAATTTCACCGTGCTGATGAGGCTATTGAAATTGGATATCAGGCTGCGAAGTCAAGATTGGACGACATCAAGTGCCTGTCAGAAGCACTGTCAGCATAGTAACAAAGACCAAAATCAGCTTATTTGGGTCAAATTGCAGAAATGTAACTACGGATATCTTCTGCTTCTTTTTCAACCACCTGCAAACGCCGTTTGACGACATCGCCGATTGAAATCAAACCAACAAGCTTACTATTATCTGTTACGGGTAAATGGCGGAATCGGCCTTTCGACATAACTTCCATAACACCAATTACCGCATCACTTTGCGAACATGTCACCACATTGCGGGTCATATGACTGGCGACAGAATCGCTTAATATTCCAGTACCGCCGCGTGCGAGTGAACGAACGATATCTCGTTCAGACAATATTCCTTCCAGCCGCCCTTCCGAATTTGTAATCAGGATTACGCCAATTGCTTTTTCTTCCAGCAACTTAAGAGCATCTGTGACACTCGTGCTAACGCCAAGCGTGATAACATTTCTACCCTTCTCATCCAGAATAGACCTAACTGTCATGCTAATTCTCCTCATTTTTGTGAAACCAATTCCCCAATTGGCGGATCTGTGCCCAGGTTCAGTATGCCACATATTGGGAATAAATGCCATTTTAGGGCAATTTGAGGCGTTGCACATCTTAGAAGGTATAAAGATGTGACAGTTTAGCGGCGGCCCACCGGGTCAAACAATGAAAATCCAATCAGGCCAAACAGAAAACCACCAACATGCGCTTCCCATGCTATTTTTACATCTTCACCGGCCAGGGGAACAATTCCCGTACCAAACAGAAAGTTTAACCCAAACCAAACTCCGACAAACAGAATCACATTTCGATTGGTCAGCGCCTGAACAAGGCTAAGAGCCGGCGGTTGGTATGACCCAGCGCCCGCACGCCCGGCACCAAGTGCGCCCGGCCCCATGATAAAGCGAATGGCGGCGCCCATATAGGCAGAAACACAGGCCGATGCACCTATAACCGGGGCAACATCTTTTGGGTGCAAGGCAAAATGCGCCAATGCGCCGGCGATTGCTGCAAATAATGTAAACGCCAAAAACCGCATTGAGCCAAACCGCTTGGCAACAGCACTGCCGAAGGCAACCATCCAAAGCAGGTTTACAAAAACGTGGGTCCAATCCCCGTGCAAGAAGGCGTAGCTTATATAGGACCAGTATCGCGAAGCCGGATATGGCACCTGATCCAACGGGAATGTGAAAAAAGCCGGGATAAAGGCGAATTGCAATATCACCTGAAAATCTTGTTCGGGCGAAAGCAAATAGACCCTGGCCGCATGAACAATGATGAAAATTGCAACAAGTGCGGTAATTACCGGTGGAAGATTGATTGCCGGTTGTTTTTTTCCCGGCGGCAGGTGAAACTCGTCGTGAAACTGATCATCATCGCGCTCACTTCGATTGCCGGATGGTTGCTCCAATTGCTCTTCCCTTGGCTGCTTGAATGATTATCGGGGTTCAGCCCCTAATTAGGCTCCATCGTCATGGATTGAAAGCCAAGCGGGCAAAAAAAGACGCCCGATGCATTCACATCGGGCGCTGGTCGTTTCCCTCAAATACCGTCCCACACGGAATCATCAAGTAAAAAACAAAAGTCGAGTTGAAACATATGTGCTGTGAAATGCTTCAAAAATTGCTGGAGCATCAAAAATTCGATGCTCAATGGACCAAAACACCATGGCATATTTGATTTTTAATATCCATCTAAAGGTATTGTTAAGGTTAATTCCGCTTCAGCTGAAATTTATTTCATCCAACCAAGAGCCAATTGGAGATCAAAAAGAGAAAAATACAGCCGCCGATTTTATTCCAACGGGTGTTGGCATGATTACTGCAAAGTAAATTCCAACAATATTGTTCAGTGCAAATTGTATCAAATTGAAACAATTGCGCTTTCAACACGAGGAACCTCCACTCCAAATTTTGTTTGGAAACTGGATAATCGGGAAAGTCAGTATGATGAAACAGACTCAGACAGCAAAGCTTCTGGATTATTGGAATGAGCTTTATTCGGCAGCGGGTGTGCCGGAACGCAGCCAGATTGAACCGATGGCTATTCGCGGCATTCTTGGCGATACGTTCATTCTGGAACGGGATGCCGACGACAATATTCAATACCGCCTTGCGGGTACGAGATTGTGTGCAATATTTGGAAAAGAGCTAAAAGGCGAACATTTTGCCTTGCCCTGGCACGCTGAAGGCCGCGATTCGATTGCAGAGATCATCAACGCCGCGACAAAAGACGCGACCATTGCGCTATTTGGCAGTGTCGCAACCTCGCAAACCGGGCGAGAAATTTCCCTGGAAACCCTGATATTGCCGCTTCTGCAGAATGGCCGAAAGTCTGTGCGCATGATGGGCATTACAACGCCCATCAGCCGTCCCTACTGGCTTGGAATGGACCCAATCGTTGGTCAACGGCTTAAAACTTTGCGTATAATTCAGCCAGATAAGCAATCCAGACTGATGAATTCCCGGTTCTCGGTATTTAATAATCAAAATCCGGTTGCAATTCAAAATCGTCCGGTTGTAAAAAAAGTCAAACATCTCACAGTCTTAGATGGTGGATTGTCAATTGACGGCAATAACCAGCAAATTTAATTCATCAAATTGGGTTACTGTTACCGGTTATTAACCTTCAAACACATATTATTGGACATCCTTATTTTATAAGATTGAAGCAGAAAACCAGGCAAACCTTAATGTTGGACATAAGCACCGATACCGCTGAAAATACAATTTCGATGGAACGTCGAGATTTCCAAAGAGTTCCGGTTACTCTTTTTGGCCGATACATGCTCGAGGACAAGAGTGAACATGCCTGCCAAATAACTGATATGTCACCTGGAAGTGCCGGATTTGGAACTAAATGCCCTGGTAAATCCGGCGAGCACATTGTCGTTTATGCCGATCATATTGGACGTTTTGAGGGGTATATATCCCGCGTTTACACCGACGGCTTTGCAATGACGATCAATGCAAGCGAGCGCAAGCGGGACAAACTGGCGGCCAAATTAACCTGGCTTTCAAACCAGGGTGAGCTTGGATTACCCGAAGATCGCAGACATGACAGGCTTTCGCCGCGTGATCCGGTATCTAAATTGGTGCTGGAAGATGGCCGGACCTATAATTGCATTATTATCGATCTTTCCATGTCAGGCGCTGCGGTTAAGTGTGAAGTTAAACCTGCTCTGGGTTCAATCGCCAATTTGGGTTCGATGCGCGGGCGGGTTGTCCGGCATTTTGACGAAGGTGTCGCTATGGAGTTCTTTGCTGTTCAAAAGCGCGAGTCTCTTTCGAGTTTCCTTGAATCCTAATAAATTTCGACTCTCCTGATTTCGCCATGCCCCATGGGCTGGCTCCCATACCTGTAACTGCCATAGTTCAATCCTGGTATTGACCGGCTCACGGTGTGCCAAGTACCCACCGCCATACCTATCCATTTTGTGATATTTACCCAAGACTGCCAAGGCTAATTGCGCAGGTCTGTGTGTTCTGCGTGGGCAGCACAAATGTGCCGGGCCGTTAAATCTGGTCTAAGCAGTTCCTCATGCTAATTATGATACTCCACCAATTGCGCATCACAATATGCTCCCGATAACACCAATAGGTGCGGTCCCAATTCCAAAGCATATGGCGTTCATTGGCATTCACTCAATATGCTTTACCTGTCTATTATCGCTTGGTCTTTATTCCTAAAACCGGTGCCCACCAACGGATCAAGTCCGAGGGCATGCTTTTAGGAGACAAGCTTTGTTTGCTGTCGCATGTCTTTATTCCTAAAACCGGTGCCCACCAACGGATCAAATCCGAGGGCATGCTTTTAGGAGACAAGCTTTTATAAAATTTTATTCAATTTTGATTCCAAGTTAACTTCATTTTTCGGCAAAACCGACTAAATTTTGAATAGAAATCGCGTAAAATTTAACTAAAAAGCATGTATAGTTTTAATATATATCGCATTAACTCTTACTATTATTCTTGTTCTGAAGTAAAGAACTGTATGTCATCTTAATTCTCATAACGGGGAGTTAAACAATGACAAATAATATACTTAAGATAACAACTATTGGCCTTAGCGTATTCCTGGGGATCGGGACTGTGGCTAACGCTTCATCAAACACACATATGGCAACAGTTGGCAGAACATTACAGCCAATTGGGCACAAAGTATTCTGCCAGCAATATCGTTCTGAATGCTCTGTAAAATCATCAAACACCAGTGCACCTACGCTTAGTCGTAAGCGCTGGGACCAAATGGTGGAAATCAACAATCAGATCAACATAGCTGTCGAACCGGTAACGGATCAGGAATATTACAACCAAGAAGAGTTGTGGACCTATCCAAAGAAGTATGGCGACTGCGAAGACTATGTATTGTTGAAGCGATATATGCTGATGCAAATGGGATGGCCAGCCTCAAGCCTGCTGATCACCGTTGTTAAGCAAACCAATGGCGATGGCCATGCGGTACTTACGGTTCGCACAGACAAAGCAGATTACATACTCGACAATCTGCGCATGAAAATCAGGCCCTGGTACAAAACCGAATATCGCTACCTCAAACGCCAATCTGTAAAGCACACTGGCAAATGGTCAAAAATCCGCGATCGTCGCAGACGATTGTCACAATATATGTAAATCAACCAAACACTCGAATTGACTTGGTCGCGCCCCCAACTTCCCCGTCCCCATCGTGATCGAGTCAAGAAGCCGGCCCTGCGTCCCCTGGGCCGGCTTCATTTATTTTAAGCCACCCGGGCGGTTTTGGTCTGGTCAAATTTCGTTCAGGCCAGCAGCAAATCGTTTGCTATTTTCAACATAGTGAGCAGATGATGCCTTAAGCATTGATACGGCCGCATCATCCAACTGACGGATGACCTTGCCCGGCATGCCAACAACCAGAGAATTATCCGGAATTTTCTTTCCCTCGGCAACCAGCGCACCAGCACCAATAATGCAATTCTTTCCAATTTCAGCGCCATTTAAAATGGTTGCGCCCATTCCAACCAGTGAGTTTTCACCGATTATACACCCGTGCAGCATGGCCTTATGGCCGATGGTGCACCCGGCACCAACCACCAATGGATAGCCCATATCCGTGTGAAGTACGCAGTTTTCCTGAACATTCGAGCCTTCACCAATGGTAATTGCCTCATTATCACCGCGCAACACCGCGCCAAACCAGATATTTGCATTCCTTTCCAGGATTACCTTGCCAAGCAGTACCGCCGTTGGTGCAATCCAGGTAAATTCATCCTGAGGTATTTCGGGGGCAATATTATCGAGTTGGTAAATTGGCATATTAAACTCCGAAATATGTGCGTTGCTGGCAAAAACTTGATATAATAAACAATATGGATTCACCGACAAAAACAAGTGCCAATGAGGAACATTTGGGCCTCATCTGGGAAAATGAGAATATCCCCTACTCTGCAACCTATGGAGATTATTATTTCTCCGGCAATGATGGCAGCGATGAATGCCGGCATGTATTTATCGGTGGTAACAATCTCGAAGAACGGTTGCGCGAGGCCAAAAATTTCACCATTGCTGAGCTTGGGTTTGGCACAGGATTAAATTTTCTCGAAACATGGAAGTATTGGCAAAACATTCGAAAACCCGGCCAAATGCTAAATTTTGTCTCGTTTGAGCGACACCCATTGGATAGCGCTTCAATCCGGCGCGGCCTTGGTCAATGGCCGGAATTGAAACAGCACAGTGATGCGATGCTGGAATACTGGTCAAAACGCGATGAAGGTTCGCAAACATGGCAAATCGACGAACAGACCAGTTTGCGTGTGCTAATTGGCGAAGCCACATCCGGTGTGAACTCATGGAGTAAACAAGCCGATGCGTGGTTTCTGGATGGATTCTCGCCGTCAAAAAATCCACAAATGTGGTCTGAAGAACTCATGCAAAGCGTTTATGATCACACCCGTGTGGGCGGTACGTTTGCCACCTATACATCGGCTGGCTGGGTGCGCAGAAACCTGGAAAATGCCGGGTTTACGGTTTGCCGCGTTCAAGGCCATGGTAAAAAACGCCACATGACGGTTGGGAGCAGATAAGCAGGTTTAAGCTTGCAGGTATTCAATCAATGAGATCAGAATTATGCCAAAACACAGGCTCCACAGCCATGAAATAAAGATCCCGGCGCTAAAAAAGCCAGATGTCAAATTTCCCTGACGCCTGCTCGAATAGGCAGATGACGCCAAAATCCACGGTCCGGCAATAAGCGAAAGAATGATTATTCGCAGCCCATCCTCAATGCTCTCAACTGGATGGTTGAGACTGGCGGTTCGGCCTGAATAGAGCGAGTATAGTGTGCTGGCAAAGCCCGCTGCGGTAAAACCCACCGCCGTTGCATAAGCAAGTTGAAAAACTAACATCATAATATCTGGCCCGATTGCAATATTCCTGCTCGCCTGCAATTGTCCCGAATTGGGAATTATTTGCAGGGTCGGCAAAAGCATTGCAACCAACGTGCCAAACTGAACGAAAAATGCTGCAAATTTATACAAACAGCAATAATTTACGTCACGTCCACAACATGAAGCCTCGTTGATATGAGTTCAAGCCAAAGCCCCAGTCCAAACACTGACCCGCAAGAACCGCAGGCCCGGGCCTCTCGTCTGCCAAAAATTATGCTGATAGTGGTCATGTTGACCGGCATTACAGTCGTATCATTCACATTGGGTGCGCAATATTTTGGACGAAAAGCCATTAAATCCGGCAATAGTGATGATCGTTCCATAAGGCAGATCATTGTTGGAAATGATGTTGTCAATATTCCTGCCAACGTTTTTCGTTTTAAAAATCAACGTGAAGCCACGACTTCAAAACGGCTCGATCTTTTTTACCTCTGGCCGGGTTTTGAAGGATACAGCCTTGCCAGACACAATCTATTTTATGGCAAGGAGGCAAATTCGGATAATCTGATTTTTGTGACAATTGAAAACCGGAAAATCAGTCTCGACATGAGCGCGCGGCTGAAAGCGGTGTATTCTCAACTATTGGAAGGGACGCCGCAGGATGCCGGTTTTGGCCTGGTATTTCAACGACTTAAACCGGAAGCTGGTTATTCAGGTGAAGAGCTTTTTTATGACCAAAATTCTCCATCACCCTATGTGGTGCGGTGCCAGCGCGAGCCTTCGGCACAAACATCGGCATCTTGTATGCGGGATAAAAATATCGGCAAAGGCTTGAGTTTAACCTATCGTTTCTCGCGTGATCTGTTGGCGAACTGGCGCGCCATTGAGGCGACAATTGTCAATTTATCAACAGGATATCTATCCGATTGAGACTGGTTCACTCACGGCTATTCGTGCTTTTCTGATGGCTCAAGTTTTGCGCTTCGCCTAAATCTGGTCCGGGCTCAACGTGCAACTTGAGCTGCGCCACGGCTTACCCATCGACAGGCTCTGGAGGTGCGGCGCATAAGCGCCGGGTCGATCTATTCCAGATCAACGTCCAATATGGCCATCGAAAAATTATAGGACAAATCACCGTCTTCGTCGTCGCGATATAGAATCCCTAAAAATTCGTCGCCCTTATACAATTCGGCCGAATCAGTTTTGCGAGGACGCGGCTTTACCTCCAAGCCTTCATTCATAAAGGTTTTTTTGAAATAATTGCTGAGTTTGGCGATTTCTTCAGGGTTCACGAGGGCTCTCCAGGTTATCAAAAATGTGGCTTTGCTTTTTGCACAGGTCGAACCTCAAAGCAAAGGCGATATTTGGGAATTCCAATGAATTGGTGAAACTATTTTTGATTATCGATGTCAGCTAATATCTGGTTCATGGTGCGAGCGGGTTCCTTGCATCCGGCAACGCCAACGACTTTAGCAGGTACGCCTGCAACCGTTGTCATGGGTTCAACCGGTTTTAGTACCATCGAACCGGAGGCAACCCTGGAGCAATGACCAATCTCGATATTGCCAAGAATTTTTGCCCCTGCCCCAATCAATACGCCATGGCGAACTTTCGGATGACGGTCACCACCATCCTTACCGGTGCCGCCGAGTGTAACGCCCTGCATGATCGACACATCATCGCCAATCTCGGCCGTTGCTCCGACAACCAGCCCCGTTGCGTGATCAAGGAACAAGCCTTTGCCGATTTTTGCCTGCGGATTGATATCCGTTTGAAATACCGACGATGAGCGGCTTTGCAGATATAGCGCCAGATCACGGCGGCCATTGTTCCAGCACCAATGGGCCAGACGGTGGGTCTGGATGGCGTGAAATCCCTTGAAGTACAAAATCGGCTCAATCAACCGATCGCATGCCGGATCACGGTCGACCACGGCTGCTATATCCACCCGCAATATTTCGGCCCATTCAGGCGAATGCTCCATCATTTCCACAAAAACCTGGCGAATAAAATCGCGCGGCATATCCGGGTGATGCAGTCGCTCGGCAATCCGGTGAATAACTGCCATTTCCAGGCTTGGTTGATTGAGAATTGTGGTAAAAACAAAGGATGTCATTATAACATCCTCATTGACCACAATTTCTGCCTCACGACGAAGAGCAGCCCAAACGGGGTCAAGCGGCGCGATATTTGCCCGCTTGTGTTCGCTTATTGTGGTGCTCATATTATCCTCCAGAACTCTGAATATTTGTCGTATTGTTATATCGTTACCTTACGATATAGTCATTTAGGCGATGATTACAAATATGGAAATGACAAATGTTTGAAGAGGGTAAAGGTTAAGCGCCAGCAACAGATGATTATCGCGAGGGCGGCGCTGAATTTAAAGCGCGCCGCAAGCCACAGTTCAGCGGCACTTAAACTATGAAGCGGGTTCTTTTTTACCAAGCACAACTTCGTCGAGAAACTTTATAACCGCATCTGAAAAAATATCATTCTTGTCGCCGGCAACCATGTGGCCTGCTTCACTGACATCGGCATAGTGAGCATGGGGAGCCAGTCGCAAAAATTCCTGGGCATGTTCTTCGCTCACCAGCTCTGAACGCCCACCTCGCACCAGCAGGGTTGGAATATCCAGATCGGAGGCTGCATCGAGCAGGCGTTGTTGAAAATCTACCGGTGCAGAACTGATGCTCTTATCGCCCTCGATAAAGCTCGGGTCCCAATGCCAGCGCCACCGGCCATCTTCAGATTTTCGCAGATTTTTCTTCAATCCATCAAGCGAGCGCGGCTTTTTACGCGATGGCAGATAGGCGGCAATCGCGTCAGCCGCCTCTTCTATTGTGGCAAACCCATCATGCATTTTATTGGCCATAAAGCCCAATATTTTTGCAACCCCGTTGATATCCATGCGTGGGGTAATATCCACCAGAACCAGCGCTTCAAGCAGATTTCGCCCGGCCAGAGTTTGTGCCAGCATGGCGGAAATTCCACCAAGAGATGCGCCAATACAAATCGGTTTGACGCCGAAATTCTCGTTTACCTGCTCGGATATGGCAATTATATCGCGCGCATAGCTTTCGAATGTATAGGATTTATTCGCCAGCCAATCGCTTTCACCGTGGCCGCGTGCATCAATGCATATTGCCGTGATGCCGCGCTCGGCGAGGCTTGAGGCGGTGTTGCGCCAGGAATGCCGGGTTTGCCCGCCGCCATGCATGAGAATGGCGACAAATTTATTGCTGTCGGCGGAGAATATATCGGCAGCCAGATGGTTATCATCCGCGCCGGAAAACGAAATGTATTCTTTGGTCAATGGTCACTACTTTCGGCAAAAAATTCGAGCACTGCGGTTTTAAAATTCTTATCACCCACCGCCTTCATATGATCCCTGCCCGGCAACGGATAGGAGCGGCCGTTGACCAGCATTTCAGCCAATGCATCACCCGAACCGGCAACATCATCAACTGTGCCCACAACCACCAAGGCCTGATGGTCAATTCGGGCAAGCTGTTCTTCAGTGATCTTTTGCCGCGACGGGCGAATGCACGCAGCCAGCGCCATCCGGTCGCTGCCGGTCTGGTCGGCAAATGCCCTGAATTTCCGCCCGGTTTCATCCACAACATCGTCAAGACTATCAGCCTCAAGCGCTGCTGCAATCGGCTCCCAGCGGCCAACGCCCTTGACCAGATTTTCTCCCATGCCGCCAAAGACCATACGCGCAACCCTTTCAGGCGCTGCAAGGGTTAGAAATGTCATCAAACGGCTGCCCATAGAATAACCGATGATATTGGCTTTTTCGATATTCAGATGATCGAGCAGATTGAGCGCATCAGCCGCCATTAAATCTGGTTCATAACGGGCGGGGTCATGAAATTTTGTGCTTTCACCGTGGCCGCGATTATCAAGCGCAATGACGCGGTAACCGGCATCAATCAGCAGTTTCACCCAACCGGGATAGACCCAGTTGACCGCAGCCTTTGAAGCAAACCCGTGGATTAACAGAACCGGAAACCCTTCTCCCTCATCGAGATAAGATATTTCCACATCACCAAATTTGGCACGCTGCATTAGATTACCTATTTTTCCGGTTATTGGTGAATGTTGGTATATAATTAAACGCGCAAACTTCATTCCGTTTACGTAAATGACAGGGTACTGGAAAGGGATATTTCGTCAACAGGAAAACAGATGTGATATAAGTCACATCTGCGGGTGAAACCCGAATAAAATCAATTGCCGGTATTTTGGTGCAGATAAATAATGTGAAATTGATCTGGCCCCTACCCTTTTTTGGAACATGAATATAAGGTCTGCTTGAAACTGCACCCATATGGAAATATATTCCGTGCAGCAATGCGCATAATCGCAGATTTGCTGCTAATATTACTAATAGGACTTTGCAAATGTCAGATCATGTTGTTCCCCATTTTCAAAACAACGCCGGCCATGCCCGCATTGAAATTGGCGTCAAGGAGTTCATGTGCGTGGGAGCCAACCCGCCTTACGATCATCCGCATATATTTCTCGACATGGGTGATGATGACGAAAAAGTATGTCCCTATTGCTCAACCCATTATGTTTTTAGTGGCGATCTCAAATCGGGCGAAACCTCACCGGAAGGCTGTTCGCTGGTTGAGGAATCCGCATAATTTTACCGGCATGAATTTAGTGGTATCCCTAAAATAAACATTCGGATGAATATCCAGTGGGAAAAAACAGCACAATAATTATTGCGGGCGCCGGTGTTGCCGGTTTGACTGCCGCGTTGCTGATTGCCAATCGCGGCTTTAAAATTACCCTGCTGGAAAAGATGAAATCCATCGACAGTTCTGGCGTTGGCATTCAACTATCGCCCAATGCGACCCATGTTCTGGCTGAACTTGGTCTGCTGGAAAAACTTGAAGCGGCTTCTATTGCGCCAAAAAACATCGTCATTAAAAAAGGCTCGTCAGGAATTGTTCTTTCCACCTTTCCTCTGGTGAATTTCATGCTGGAACGATATGGCGCGCCCTATCTGGTGTTGCACCGGGCTGATCTTGCCAATCTGCTGTTTGATGCCTGTAACGATCACCCGGATATCGACGTTCAATTTAACCGAAAGATCGAAGATGTTGCAATGCATGCCAATGGGGTAACCGTTATGGCGCTGAATTGTAACGGGCAAAATACTGGCGGCAATCCTGGTCAGACCAGCGAATATTTGGGCGCTGCCCTCATTGGTGCCGATGGGGGCCATTCCAAAATACGTACTGCAATTGTTGGTGGTGAACCGGCCAAACCTTCAGGTGACATTGCCTGGCGGGCGCTTGTGGACATTAATAAAGTTCCCAAAAGCATCAGCAAAATGGACACAACGCTTTGGATGGGTAAATCGGGCCATATTGTTTGCTACCCAATTCGAAAATCAAGGTTTTTGAACATTGTGGCGATCACGCCCAGCTCATCTGCTACCGAAATCGCGCGCGGCCGCTGTAAAACCGATGGCGAGGCACTGTTCAATTTCTTTGCCAAATGGGATGCCGATATTGTGCAATTGCTGAAGACCACCAACGAATGGCACGGATGGCCACTTAATCAGGTTGAACCAAATGGCAATTGGGTAAAGGGCGCAACTGTGCTGATTGGTGATGCGGCCCACGCGATGTTGCCTTACGCCGCCCAGGGAGGAGCGGCGGCCATTGAAGATGCGGCAATGCTGGCAAAAAGCATCGGGGCGCATGCGGATGATTTGCCATTGGCCTTTATTGATTATGAGAAAATACGAAAACCGCGCGCAACGCAGATATGGCAGTTGGCACGAACCAACCGAAAAATATATCATATGGGGGGCGTTGCAGCGGTCGTTCGAAATATTGTCCTTGGCAACAGCAGCAATGATCAACTTTATAAACGTTTTGAATGGCTATATGGATGGAAATGCTGATAGTGCACTGATAATTGCCATTATTCGACGACACAGTTTGCCCTCACCAATTCATCGAACCCAATTTTCCAAGCCAAAATTATGAGCGTCTCCACTAAAGATAAATCAACTATACCCATGCGAGACAGACGCGTTAAATTTTCAAGCACTGTCTCAAGGCGTAATCGCAGGCGCAAACAAGGGATAAAGCCTTCACTATGGCCGGTGGCCTATTCCGACATCGCAATGGCCAGCATTGTTCTGGCGGCCATTACCTTTGTTTTTTTCGACCAGACCATTGCGGAATTGCGCAAGCAGGCCGACCCGGCAATCATTGGTTCGTTTGGCGCAATCACCGATATTGGCAAATCTCAATGGCTGCTGATCCCCTCTGGTCTGGTTTGCCTGTTGCTTGTTTTCGTCAATTGGCAGGGATTGGCAAAACGCCAGCAGGTTTGGCTTTCCAGCTTTTTGTTTGATGCCTGGTTTTTGTTTCTGTCGGTGGCTGGCAGCGGCATAATTGTGCTGACATTAAAGCAATTATTTGGCCGCGCCCGCCCTAGGCATCTGGAAACGCTTGGGATTGATTTTTTCGACCCGTTTAGGTTTGAAGCATCTTTTACCAGTTTTCCCTCGGGCCACTCGGTAACGATTGCCGCATTGGCCACCGTATTGGTATTGAGGTTTCCGGGTTTGAAAATGCTCTGGATTTTGATGGCCATTCTTATTGGATTAAGCCGGGTTATGGTTGGCGCGCATTACCCATCTGATGTGATTGTCGGCTTAACGCTTGGAGCCCTGTTCACGCTGTTTCTGGCGCGGTTTTTTGCGGCGAAGAATATTGGCTTTACTGTGCCAATAAAAGCGGCGAGAGAGGTAAATATCCCTCGCCGTCGTATTGTTCGAGGGATTGCACCGCTCGGAATTCGAGATATATTTTCTCTGGTAAAACGGCTGCTTGGCTTTTCCTGATTGAATATTATTTACCAGATAAATCAATCTGTTTTTCGCTCACGGCAATTTTGGGCTATGCCCAAGCCTGCGCGAGCGCGGCACACAAGTGCCGGGCTGCTCTTCGCAGCCAGACTATTAGCTCGGCTGAATATTATTTACCAGAAAAATCAACCAACGGCCGCAAAGCCACGTTCCAGATCCTCAATAATGTCTTTCACGTCTTCCAGACCAATTTGAACCCGAATGAGGCT